>NZ_BOPH01000140.1 GCF_016863655.1 Virgisporangium ochraceum | reverse complement strand
GGGCGTCGGGGTGGGCGCGCCGGGCGGGCGTGCGGTGGCGGGCGTCGGGGTGGGCGCGCCGGGCGGGCGTGCGGTGGCGGGCGTCGGGGTGGGCGTCGGGGTGGCCTTGCGGGGTGGTGTGCGGGTTAGTCGGGGGTGCCGACGGGTGTGGGGGTCTGTGCGTGGGCGGTGGCGGCAGATGCGCGCGACGTGCGCCGGCGGGCGCGCACGTGCGTCACCACGAAAAACGACGCGAGGGTGACCGCCGCGACGGCGACCGCCGGGTCGGGCGCGCGCAGAAGCTTGAGCCCGCTCGCGACCAGCACCACGGCGAGCGCCGACCGGACGAACCCGGCCGGCGCCCGCGTCGACAGATGCGCACCCAGCAGCACGCCCGGGATCGACCCGACGAGCAGCGCGCCGGCGACGTCGAGGTGCAGGTCGCCGAAGAGCAGGTGACCGAGCGCCGCGGCCGCGACCAGTGGCACCGCCTGCACGAGGTCGGTGCCGACCAGGTCGTTGGCCCGCAGCATCGGGTAGAGCATCAGCAGGATCACGATGATCAGCGAGCCGGAGCCGACCGAGGTCATGCCGACCACGAGGCCGCCCAGCGCGCCCAGCAGCACGGTCGGCACCGGGCGCACCCGGATCCCGGTGGCCGGCACCGACCGCCGCGACCGGGCCAGGTAGGCCTTGCCGAGCAGGCCGGCCACGGCCAGCAGCAGCGCCACGCCGAGGCACAGCCGCACGACCTCCTGGACGTCGTCGCCACCGGCGGCGCGGGCGAGCAGGGCGCCGCAGAACGCGCTCGGCACGCTTCCGGCGCACAGCCAGGCGACCAGCTGCCAGTTCACCGTGCCGCGCCGGGCGTGCACGACCCCGCCGAACGGCTTCATCACGGCGCTGACCACGAGGTCGCTGGACACCGCGGCCAGCGGCGGTACGCCGAAGAACAGCACGAGAACCGGGGTCATGAGGGCGCCGCCGCCCATCCCGGTCAGCCCGACGACGGTGCCGACGCCGAAGCCGGCGAGCGCGAGAACGACGTCCACCGGGGAAGTGTGTCGGCGCAATCCCCACCTTGTCCACTTTTCCGACTGAGATGGGTGAGATTAGGAGCGCACAAAGGGCCCGGGGTGGCACCCCGGGCCCTTCGGTGCGGTTGCTAGCGGACGGCCTGGCCGCCCTTGTGGTCGAACGAGTACTTCTGGGCCGAGCGGGCCGCCGCGCGGCTACCGTCCGGGAAGAACCCGGTCTTCGTCATGGCCAGGGTCAGGACGGCGTGTGCGGCGCCGTCGCCGAGCTCGGCCAGTGCCTTGGTGCTGAGGTTGTTGATGTCGTCGCACTCCTGGTGGTAGCACGGGTCGTAGGCCACGCCCGCGGTACCGCCGTACACGGCCGCCTGCTCCGGCGTCTTGATGCCCTCGGCACCGCTGAACAGGCCACCCGCCGGGATGCCGACGGCGATGAACGGACCGTAGTCCGACCGGCCGTCGAACGCGGTCGGGTCGGTCTCGAGCCCCTGTCCGGCGAAGTAGTTGTTGAAGATCGCCTCGATCTGCTCCGAACCGGCCGGGCCGACCGTACCGGTGTCGGACCCGTCTCCGTCGTAGACGAACCGCACGTAGTTCGGCGATCCGAGCATGTCGAAGTTGAGGTTGGCGTAGATCTTCGCCAGCTGCGCGTCGGGCAGGGTGCTGACGTAGTGCTCGGACCCGATCAGCCCGGACTCCTCGGCGCCCCAGAACGCGAACCGCAGCTTCTGCCGCGGCTTGATCTTCAGCGCCTTGATCTGCTCGGCGATCTCCAGGATCGTCGCCGTGCCGGAGCCGTTGTCGTTGATGCCCTCGCCGTCCTGCACGGAGTCGAGGTGCGCACCCACCACGACGACCTTGTTCGGGTCGCCGCCCGGCGAGTCGGCCAGGATGTTGGTCGACGGCCGCGGGGTGTTGTCGGTGGAGGTCACCACGCGCGCGGTGACAGTCTGACCAGCCTGGACCTGCTGCCAGATCGCCGCGCCGTCGGCGAAGCTCACCCCGACCGCCGGAATCGTGAACGGGCGGTTGAGCGATCCCTCGAAGGGCTCCTCACGGCCCGGCTGGCCCTCGTTCATGAAGACGACCGCGTCGTAGCCGGCCGCCTGCGCGTTGGCCGCCTTCACCTCGAAGAAGCAGGTGCCGCGCTGGATCAGCGCGATCGACAGGCCGGCCGGTGCCGGCGTGAAGTCGCTGGCCTCGCAGCCAGACGTGGAGCTCGGCGTCGGCGAGGGCGGAACCTGGATGTCGTTGGTGGGCACCACGACACCGGTGACGTCACCGGTGGCCGAGAACTCGTACGTGACGGTCTCGTACGTCGTCGGCGTCGGTGAGACCTGGGCGAACTGCGCCGGCGCCAGCTCCTGGAACCACGGGAACTCGAACGTCTGCTCCCGTACCTGGTAGCCGGCCTGCCGCAGCACCTGCTTCACGTACGCCGCCGACGCCGCGTACCCCGGCAGGCCCGAGGCGCGGTTGCCGCCGTTCTGGTTGGCGATGCGCTGCAGCACCCGCTCGTGGGCCAGGATCCCGTTGACGGTCACCGCGTCGCGGAGCTTCTTGGAGTTGACGTCGTCGACGGCCTGGGCCGGCGTCGCCGCCACGGCCACGAGCAACGCTGCCGCGACCGGAATGACAAGTTTTCGCACGTTCCCCCCGATGTCTGCTGAATCGGTTCGTCGCTGGGGTCCCAGCGATGTCCGTCGAACTTATCGCAGCCGGTGGGTTCACGCGTGTCGTGTCGTCGATAGACGTCAGGGTTTGCGACCCACCCCGCCGTAGTGCGGCACCTCGACGGTCACCTTGTCGTGCTCCGGGTCGGGATGCCAGCGCGAGCAGGTCACGACGCCGGGCTCGAGCATCTCCAGGCCCGGGAAGAACGTGGCGACCTCGGCCTGGGTGCGCAGCACCATCTTGGCCGCCGGGCCCTCGTTCCACAGCCGCAGCGCCTCGGTCATGACCTCGCCGTTGATCTCCGTGGTGGGGTGCGAGATAGCGACGAAGCTGCCCGACGGCACCGCGTCGACAAGCCGCTTGACCAGCGCGATCGCGTCGTCGTTGTCGGGCACGAAGTTGAGGACGCCGAGCAGCATCACCGCGATGGGCCTGTCGAAGTCGAGCGTGCGCGCGGCGGCCTCGAGAACCTTGTCGGTGTCGCGCAGGTCGGCGTCGAGGTAGTCGGTGGCGCCCTCGGGATGGCTGGTGAGCAGCGCGCGGGCGTGCGCGAGCACCAGCGGGTCGTTGTCGACGTACACGATGCGGGTCGACGGCGCGATCCGCTGCGCGACCTCGTGCGTGTTCTCGGCCGTCGGCAGGCCGGTGCCGATGTCGAGGAACTGGCGGATGCCCTCGGTGCCGACGAGGTGGCGCACCACGCGGCCGAGGTACTCACGGTCGGCGCGGGCCGAGGTGACCATCTCCGGCACCATGGCGAGGATCGCGTCCGCGACCTGCCGGTCGGCGGCGAAGTGGTCCTTGCCGCCGAGCCAGTAGTTCCACAACCGGGCCGAGTGCGGAATGTTGGTGTCGAAGCTGCTGGACTGGCTTGTGGTCAACGCGCTGTCGGTCACGGGGCACCCCTCGCCGGATCGCGGAACGACGGTCGCCGATCACCTTACCGATCGGCGCCGTCGCCGCTATCGTCAGCCCGTCTCGCCTTTCACGTCCGCAAAGGTGACCTGCGCCGGCGCCTCCGCGGGCGCGTAGATCACCCGGATGACGCCGGTCGGGAAGACCTCCGTGGCCAGCACCTTCAGGTGGTAGTGGACGTCGCCGTCGTCGAAGAGGCGCCGTCCCCTGCGGGCCGCCACCGGGTGGACCAGGAGGCGCAGCTCGTCGACCAGGCCCGCGGCGAGCAGCTGCCGCACCACGGAGATCGACCCGGGCACCAGCACACCCGTGACGCCCGGGTCGGCCTTGAGCGCGGTGACGGCACCGACGAGCTCGCCGTCGAGCAGCTCGGAGTTGCGCCACGTGAACTCCAGCGGCTGGCGCGAGACGACCACCTTGCGCAGGTCGCCGAGCTGCTTGGCCATCGGCGCGTCGTCTTCGCCCGCCGCCTCGCGCTCCGGCCACGCCCCGGCGAAGCTGTCGTAGGTCACCCGCCCGATGAGCAGCACGTCGGAGGTCGCGTAGTCCTCGGTGACGGCGCGGCCCATGTTCCCGTCGAAGTACGGGAAGTGCCAGTCGGGGTCGATCTCGGCCACACCGTCGGCGGAGATGAACAGGGTGGAGATGAGCTTGGCCATCGGTGGATGGTAGCGAGCCGGTCGCGGGTCGACGGCCGAACGCCGCAGGCCCCGTCGATGGTGTACGCCTCCAGCGGGTCGACGTCGCGTGTGCGGGACTCGCGTCGAGTCCGTGGGCGGCTTCGCGCCCGCCCAGGGCGTACAGGTCGCTGGCGAGCGCGTACCGCCGTATGTGGCGGATGGCGCGTCCGGATCATTCGGTTCGTCCGCGGAATGAGCACAGAGCGCGGCGGGACCGGACGATCGTGAAAGTATTTCGGTCAAAGCCTTCCCGGTACGCGCCGTACCATCAGGCATCGGGTTTCGCGGTGATCGACGTGCTGGGGGAGTGGCATGGGTGACGGGTCCACCGTGCTGGTCGTGGCGGCACTCCGGGAGGAACTGGAAGCCGCCCGGGTCACCGCGCTCGGCGGAAGGCAGGGCGGCCCGGGCGTGTCCGACTGGGAGGAGCGCCGGGCCGACGGGGACATGCCGTACCTCCGGGGCGAGTACCGGACCTCGGGCGGAGGGAGCCTGTCGGTCGCGTTGGCCCGTCCGGTGCACATGGGCGGACGCGCGACCGCTCCGTACGTCACCGGTCTCGTCGATCGACTGCGCCCGGCGTGTGTGGTGATGTGTGGCGTGTGTGCCGGCAACCCGCACGACACGGCGCTCGGTGACGTCGTCGTGGCCGAGCCCGTGTACGAGTGGGACGAGGGCAAGGTGTCGAGTTCCGGGTTGGCGGCCGACCAACGGCAGTACCGGATGCAGCCGCGGTGGGTGCGGGTGGCGCAGGATCTCGACCCGTCCGCGCTCCCGAGCTTCGGCGCGGCGAGCGAGGAGGAGTCGCTGCTGTGGCTGCTCGAACGCCTGCACCGCGACCACGACCCGCGCACCGAGCCGGCGCGTGGCCGGTACTTCCCCTCCGGCACCTGGGCCACCCGGCTCGACCGGTGGCAGACCGACGGGTGGATCACGCGCGACCGCAACGGCGCGCCCCGGTTGACCGACGCGGGCGCGGAGCTCGTGCAGCGGCGCCTGTACGACGACGTCGACGGGCCGCAGCGGCTGCCGTTCGCGGTGCACGTGGCGCCGATGGCCTCGGGCAGTGCGGTCATGGCCGACGGGCGCATCTGGAAGCGGCTCGGGTCGATGGGTGTGCGGAAGATCGCCGCGGTCGAGATGGAGGGCGCGACGATCGCCACCATCGCCCACGAGCGGAGGATCCCGTGGCTGGTGGCGAAGGGCGTGATGGACCACGCCGACGCGCACAAGGACGACAGGTACAAGCACTTCGCCGCGCGGGCGTCCGCCGAGGTGCTCTTCGCCCTGCTCGACCGGCTCGCGGCCGACCTGGCCGCGCCGGCCGGTCCGCCGCCGCCTCCACCGGTCGTGGTACGGGGACCGGTGACCCGCAAGGACACCACCCTCGCCGGGCTCGATGCCGTCGTGTCCGCGCTGTTGGATCTTCCGGTGATTCAGGACGGGCAGCAGCGGCGCGTCGTGCTCGATCTGCTCCCGCGGTCGATCAGCACGCAGGTGCCCGACCATCCGACCGCCCGGCTGCACGTCGTGGCATTGGTGCGGACCTGCCAGCGCTTCCCCGACGGTGCGCGGGCGCTGCTCGACGCGGTGCGGACCGCCTCGGGTGAAGGGTCTCCCGGGCTCGACGCGTTGGCGGCGGCGATCGACAACCACTGGCGCTGAGACGGTTCAGCGAATGACGCTGAGACGGTTCAGCGAATGACGCTGAGACGGTTCAGCGAACCTGCGCGGTAGGTTCCCCACCTACGTTGGCGCCATGGTTTGTGGTGATCTCGAATGGCGGAAGAGTAGCTACAGCGAAGCCAGCGACAACGACTGCGTCGAGGTGCGGGTCGACGGTGACGCGGTTC
Source organism: Virgisporangium ochraceum (assembly GCF_016863655.1). Lineage (GTDB taxonomy): Bacteria > Actinomycetota > Actinomycetes > Mycobacteriales > Micromonosporaceae > Virgisporangium > Virgisporangium ochraceum. Next base: position 12,446 of record NZ_BOPH01000140.1, on the reverse strand, counting down.
TGATCCGGGACTCGAAGGACCCGGAGGGCCCGGTGCTGCGGGTCAGCGCCGAGGCGTGGCGCGGTTTCGTCGACGCGGTGCGGCGCGACATGGTGCGGCGCGACATGGTGCGGCCGTCGCATTCATGGCACTGACGGCGGCAGGAGGTCGACGACGGGCACCGCCGCCGCGTCGAGCTCGTCGAACAGCTCGGCGAACCGCGTGGTCCTCCGGGGGTCGCCGCGCGTGGCCACGCTGTCGGTGCCGTTCTCCCGGAACAGCAGGTCACCGTCGCCGGGGTCGGGGAAGCCGAGCAGGATGAACGGCGTCGAGCTGCCGCGGTAGGGACCCCGCGCGAACGGGACGACCCGCACCGACACTGCCGGCCGGGCGGCGAGCTCGCGCAGGTGCGCGACCTGCTCCGCGGCGACCGACGGTTCCGCGCCGAGGCAGCGCCGGATCACCGCCTCGTCGAGCACGACGTCGAGCCGGACCTCGTCGAGGCGGTCCTGGCGGGCGGTGCGCACCTCCATCTGGCGGTCGAGGACGTCGACGGGCGTACCCGAGGCCACCCGGCCGAGGTACCGGGCGTACGCCTCGGTCTGCAGCAGGCCGGGAATGACGTGCGGCTGGAACTGCCGGATCGACGACGCGGACCCCTCGTACTCGAGGTACTTGAAGAACTGCGGGTTGAGGACGTCGCGGTAGGCGCTCCACCGCTGCTTGCGCCCCTGCGCGGCCATCGTCACGTAGCCGTCGACGACCTCCGGGTCGGTGATCCCGTAGCACTGCAGCAGGGCCTTCAGGTCGGTGCGGGAGACGCCGACCTTGCCGTTCTCGACGCGGAGCAGCTTCGACACCGACCAGCCGAGGTCGGCGGCGACCTGCCGTTGGGTGAGGCCCAGCCGGAGCCGGACCTGCTGCAGGTCGGTGCGCAGCCGCTGGCGCTGGACCATCGGACCGACCTGGTGTGTCACAGCGGTGCCTCCCACGCGTGTTCAGCCTGCGACCTTACCCAGATCGCCCGCGAACGGCCGACCCCGCCGGCGAGCTGCGGGTTACCGGAATCAGCCAGTAGCTGATGGACACTGGCCACGGTATTCGGACGCGATCGGCCCGGCACCCCGCTGTTCGGGCAGGCTCGGCCCCCACCCGGGGGATGGTGTGGGGGTCCGTGACCCTTACGGAGTGGTTCGATCGCGTGACAGTGGGTATGACCGCGCCGTGGCTGGCGACGGTGACGACGAGGAGACCCTGCTGGACGAGCCGGTGACGGTGGCGAACCTGGCCGAGCTGCGCGGGCACGTGCTCGGGCTGGCCCGCCGCGCCGGCCTGCCGGAGGAGCGCGCGCAGGACTTCGTGCTGGCCGTCTACGAGGCGGTCACCAACGCGGTGAAGCACGCCGGTGGCGGCGGGCAGCTCGCCGTGGTCCGCGACGACCAGCGGCGGCTGATCGCAGACGTGCACGACGCCGGCCCCGGGATGCCGTACTCGGTGACGATCACGCTGCCGCCGCCGACCGCGGCCGGCGGCCGGGGGCTGTGGCTCGCCAGCAGCCTCGTCGACCACTCGACGTCCGCAGCGCGCCGGAGGGTACGACGGTGCGCCTGGAGATGTCCCTCGAGGCGGACTGACCGTCAGAGCTCGCCCGTCTCGGTGAGGTGCCGGGCCACGTCCAGGAGCTTGGTGTTGGTGGCCTGGCTCGCCCGCACGAGCAGCACGAACGCCTGGTCGGCGGTGAGCCGGTGACGCTCCATGAGGATCCCCTTGGCCTGGCCGATGAGGTCGCGGACGACCACGGCCCGGTTGAGCTGGTCGACCTGTCGCGCGTCCGACATGGCGACCGCGGCGTGTGCGGCGAACAGCAGACCGGTGTGCTCGGACTCGTCGTCGAAGGCGTCCGCCTCGCGGGCGTAGAGGTTGAGGGCGCCGAGGTTGCCGTGCCGGACGTACAGCTGGAACGACAGCATGCTGCGGATGCCCAGCTCGACCGCCCGGAGGGCGAACTCGGGCCAGCGGGTCTCGGCGGCCAGGTCGATGATCCGCACGGTGCGCTGCCGGTGGATCGCGTCGAGGCACGGCCCCTGACCGGTGTCGTACTGGACCTGGTCGACGTGGCGGGCCAGGTCGTCGGTGACGGCCCGGGTGTCGATGTTCCGGCGCCGCTCGACCACCATCAGTCCGGCGAGCTCGGCGCCCGGAACCGTGTCGACCGCACCCGCGACGATCGCGTCGAGGGTGTCCTGGACGTTCTGCTCGCCCTGCAGCTGACGGGCGAGGTCGCTGAGCCGCGCGGCGAGGCCGTCGCCGGGGGCCGCACCGGTGTGGCCCGACGACGCCCCGCCCGTGCCGTGGGCATCGTTCACCGTCACATTATGGGCGCGGCGCCGGGGTGGCGGCCCACGAGGCGAGCAGGGCGAGCGCGTGCGCGGTCGGCGAGCCGGGCTCGGCCGCGTAGATGGTCAGGTGGAGGTCGGGCTCGGCGCGCAGCTCCAGCGAACCGCTCGAGCGTGGAGTGGTACTCGACGCTCATCCCTGCGAGCGTGGCGACCTCGGCCCGGCGCAGCCCGGGCACGCGGCGCACACCGACGCTGGGCAGGCCGGCCAGCTCCGGGGTGATCTTCGCGCGGCGCGAGGTGGGGAACTCGTGGACTTCCGCCCGGTTGTCCACCTCCCCGACGGTACGGCGCGACGTGCCCGGGTGGGATGTACTGCGGGTACACCCATCGCCAGAGGGTTGTCATCGTCGGCGGCGTGCCGTAGGAGCGAGTCATGAGAATCGTGGTCATCGGTGCGAGCGGTCACATCGGAACGTTTCTGGTACCCAGGCTGGTCCGCGCCGGCCACGAGGTGGTCACCGTCAGCCGCGGGCAGCGCCGCAGCTACGTCGACGATCCGGCCTGGCAGCAGGTGCGGCACGTCGTCGCCGACCGCGACGACGACACGTTCCCCGACCTGGTCGCCGGTCTCGGCGCCGACGCGGTGGTCGACCTCATCTGCTTCACGCCGGAGTCGGCGTCGGCGCTCGTCGGGCGGCTGCGCGGGGAGACCGGGCACCTGCTGCACTGCGGGTCGATCTGGCGCTGCGGCCCCAGCGTGAAGGTGCCGGTCACCGAGGACACCGGAACGCCGCCGGTGGGGGAGTACGGCATCGCGAAGGACGCGATCGCGCGGCTGCTCAAGGAGGAGACCGCGGCGGGCGGGCTGGTCACGACGTCGCTGCACCCGGGTCACATCGTCGGGCCCGGCTGGCACCCCATCGGTCCCCTCGGCAACCTCGACCCCGGCGTGTGGCGCACGCTGTCGGCCGGCGAGCCGCTCGACGTGCCCGGTATCGGGGCGGAGCTCATGCACCACGTGCACGCCGACGATGTGGCACAGGCCTTCCAGGCCGCCGTCGACCACCGCGACGCCGCGGCCGGCGAGGACTTCAGCGTGGTCGCGCCGTCGGCGCTGACCGTGCGCGGCTACGCGCGGATGGCCGCGTCGTGGTTCGGCCAGGAGGCCGACCTGCGGCCGGTGACGTGGGAGGAGTTCCGTCGGGGCACCGACGCGGAAGCCGCCGGGGCCAGCTGGGAGCACCTGATGCGCAGCCACTACTTCAGCATCGACAAGGCCCGCACGCTCATCGGGTACGCCCCGGCCTACGAGCCCGAGGACGCGGTGCTGGAGTCGGTGCGCTGGCTGATCGACCACGGGCAGCTGGAGGTCGCCAACCCGCTGAAGGCGTGAGGACCGATGAGTTCCGCGCGCCCGCGTCGTTTCACCTCCTGAGAACCCTTTTGAGGAGGACGACGCATGACTTCCATCCAGCCCATCGTGAGCACACCCGACCTGCCCCGCCTGCGGGCCTTCTACGAGGCGGTGCTCGGCGCGACCCAGACGCTGCGGGTGCCCGACGAGGGTCCCGAGTTCTTCGTTCACCTGCGGGTCGGCGACACCGCGTTCGGCATCGTGCACAACGCCGACACCGAGGTCGGCGAGCCGGTGCGGGTCATCCTCAGTGCCGAGGTCGATGACGTCGACGCGTTGCTGCCGGTGGTGGAGGCCGCCGGCGGCAGCGCGCCGTCGCAGCCCAACGACATGCCGTGGGGCCAGCGGGTCGCGCACGTGCACGACCCCGACGGCAACATGCTCAACCTCACCCGGTGGCTCACACCGGATCGTGACCCCAGTTCATGAGCGAGTAGCGCCAGCGGGAGTCCGTGACGTCGCCCGAGGGGCGCTGGGCGAGGTGACGGCGTACGTAGCCGACCACCTTGCGCATGTGTGCGTAGTCGTCGGCGGTGAGGTCGGCCTTCTTCGTGCGGAGGATCGACACGATCCGCCGCCCGGACCGGTGCCCGACCGACTCGCCGCCGGACCTGGCACCCACCGCCCGTGACTCGTCGGTGCGGAGCCACTTCTCGAGCTTCGCGGGCGCCATGTTCACCGCGTCCCGGAACTCCCGCCAGGTCTCCTGCTGGTCGCTCATCGCCGATCCCCTCGATGTTCCTGTTCCCGGGCCCACCTACCCCGCTGAACGGGCGGTACACGCTTCTACGGACTACCGTCGGCGATCTTCGTATGCGAGGTTGGCCGGGTGCATCCACCAGCGTCGACGGTCGACGGAGCAGCGGCGCGCGCCGAGCTGGTGCTGCTGCAGGTGTGCGCCGTGCTGCGGGCGCTCCAGCTGTCGGTGGGCCTGCCGGTGCTGCTGGCCGGCGGGCTCGACGACTTCCGCTCGACGACCACCGTCGTCGGCACGCACCTGACCGCCGTGGTGTGGGCGGTGCTGCTGTTCACGGTGATGCTGCGGCGGCGGGAGGTGCCGCTGGGCTGGGTCGTCGTCGACCTCGCGCTCGCGGCGCTGTGGCTGGTGACCGTGCCGCAGTTGTGCGTCACGTCGTGCGCGGCCGGGTGGCAGCTGTGGGTGGTGCCGCAGTCGATGGGCGCGCTGATCCTGGCGACGATGTTCGTGCGGCGCGGCGTCGCCGTGCTGGGCACGGTGGTGGTGACGGCCGCGTACGTCACCGGCATCTGGAAGCACATGGCCGCCGACGGGATGACCGCCGACTGGACCGGCACGGTCGCCGTCAACGTGTTCTTCATGATCGGATTCGCGCTGCTGGGCTGGGTGTGCTCGCGGCTGCTGCGCGGCGCCGCCCGCAAGGTCGACCGCGCCACGGCCGACGCGATCGAGGCGCGTGACCGGGAGGCGTCCGCCCGCGCCCGCTACGACGAGCGGACGCGCCAGTACGACGTGCTGCACCACACGGTGCTCAGCACACTCAGCAAGATCGCCCGGGGCGGGCTGGACCACCGCACCGAGGAGGTCCGGGCGCTGTGCGCCCGCGACGCCGACTTCCTGCGTGGGCTAATCACCGGCGCCGACGACATCGGTCCCGGTGACTTCGTCGGCGCGCTGGCCGGTGTCGTGCGCGACAAGCAGGCGCTGGGGCTGCGGGTCCACTCGCAGTTCCACGCTCTTCCGTCGCGGCTGCCGCAGGCGAGCGCGGCCATGCTGCTCGGCGCGGCGCGGGAGGCGCTGTCGAACGTGGCCAAGCACGCCGGCGTCGACGAGGCGTGGCTGACCGCGGTCGGCGAGGACGGCGGCGTGCGGCTCACGGTCGTCGACCGCGGCGACGGCTTCGACCCGGCCGTGACGCCGTGCGGACGCGGGCTGATGCGCGAGCTGCGGCACCGGGTCATCGAGTCGGGGGGCAAGGTGGACGTCACATCCAGTCCGGGGCACGGCACGGTCGTGGAGGTGCTGTGGAAACAATGATCGAGATCGCCGCGATCGACAACGACCGGATGCTGCTGGAGGGGATGGCGACCTGGATCGCGGCGGTGCCCGACATCCGGCTGGCCACCACCGCCTCGTCGGTCGACGACTTCCTCAGCCAGACCGTGTCGGCCCGGATCGTGCTGCTCGACCTGAACCTGGAGGACTTCTCCGACCCCGTCGACAACGTCACGAGCCTGGTCGCGGCCGGCTTCACGGTCATCGTCATCACGGTGGTGCCGGACCTGTCGTACATCCTGGCGACCACCGAGGCCGGCGCGGCGGCGTACGTGGCCAAGACGGCCAACCTCACGGCGCTGGCCGACGTGATCCGCGCGGTGGCACGGGGCGACTCGCCCCTGACCACCGAGCACGCGTTCTGGCTGGGCCGCGACGACCGGCCCGACCGGCCCGAGCTCACGCCGCGCGAACACGAGGTGCTGGTGGCCTACGGGCGCGGGATGACCGTCGACGCGGTGGGCCGGCAGCTCGGCATCGCCGCCGGAACGGTGCGTACGCACCTGGAGCGGGCGAAGCAGAAGTACGCAGAGGTGGGTCGGCCGATCCGCCACCGCGGCCAGTACAGCGAACGGATCCGCGAGGACGCGCTGGGCCGGGAACGGCTGCCCGGCCCGTCTGCGTGATCCTTCGGCGCTCGACACGGGAGGAAAGCGGCGGCCCTGTTTGGCTTGGGCCGAAGCCCTAGAGAGGAGAAGGAAGGACCGCCATGGCCTCCCGCGCGGACATCATAGCAGTGACGCCGGATCGACCGCCTCGAACGTGTTCGCCGGGTTGCTGGGGCGGAACACGTATGCCGGCCCACCGGTGATGCTGAGGTCGGTGTCGTCGTACACGACCGGCATGCCGTCGTCGCTCGCGGGAGCGTGCCGGTAGAGGTCGTGCACGCTCGGCAGGCTCGCCAGGTACTCGACGAACGCGGGCATGCTGACCGACAGCCGTTCGCCGTTCGCCGACGCCGACGAGACGTGCACCGGCAGGTTGGCGTCGAGGTAGACCACCTCGCGGCGCTCGACGTCGAGGTACGCGACGAACTTCGTGTACGCGTCGCCGGTGAGCGGGAACGCGAGCTGGCACCGGCTGGGCTCGAACAGCTTGCCGGCTTCCGGGTGCTCGCCCCACTGCAGCGCGGCGAACACGTCCTGCGCCTCGGAGAACATCTTGCGCGAGTAGCAGAGGATGCTCCACACCGCGTACCGGGCGTGCAGGTCGGGCAGGCGGTCGAGGTACAGGTCGATGAGCTGGGTGGCGCGACCCTTCTTCTCGTTGCCGCTCACCGGGTCGCCGGAGAAGATCGCCCCGGCGTCGCGCCGGCTCTTCGCCGAACGGGTCGTCGGCGTACCGCCGAACTGGGGCACGTTCCAGCAGCACGTACCGACCGGCTTCCAGTCGGCGTCGAAGAAGTTCCAGCCGTTGTCGTACCACCCGGTCGACGCACCCGCCCCGAAGCTCCAGTACGACGCGGTGCGCAGGAACGTCATGCCGTCGGGGATCGGGAACACGGTGCCGCGCCCGTACGGCGCCAGCTCGGCGTCGTTGGTGGGCAGCTTGACGCGCTCGACAGCCGACGACAGCGCCACCGCCGGCGTCTTCTCCAGCCGTGCCGTGAGCTCCGCGCCGATCGCCTCCAGCAGCTCGTGCCGGTGGCCGACCGGCAGCCGGACGAGCTTGTCGGCAGCCACCACCTGCACGCGGCTCCAGTTGCCGCGCGGTGGGAACATCCGCCACCGGCGCCGGTCCACTGTGGACAGATAGCCGCGCAGCTTGAGCAGCTGGATGACGCTGAGCCGGCCGACGAGGGTGTGGAACACCTCGACCGCCGGTGCGCCGAACGCGAGCACCAGCACCCGCAGCCGGCGCACGTACTCGCCGGGCCGGGTCGCGAGCAGGGTGAGCACCGCGGGGTCGCGCGCGGCGAGCATCCGCTCCACGTCGGTGTTGAAGCCACCGGCGGGGACGGCGCGGTAGAGCCGGTCGTACGCGGCGACGACGCGCGGGTACGCGTCGCGGTAGTCGCCGGGCCGCAGCTCGCGCAGCAGCCGCTTGAACCGCTCGCGCCGGCGCGCCACGTCGTCGTCGAGGTGCGTCGCGCTCTCGAGCATGCCGAGCAGGGACCGGCGCTCGCGCCGCGTGAACCGGCGTAGCCGACCCGGCCGGCGCAGGCTCACGTCGCCGTCGGACAGCGCGACGGCCAGCCGTAGCACGTCGGTGGCGGTGTCGACGGTGGCCGGCAGTCCACGGGCGCACAGCAGCGCGGCGAGCCGGATCCGGTTCTCCACGAACGGCACGGCGGCGAGATCGACCGGCGGGTCGACGAGGTACTGGACGTCGGCCCACTGGTCGTCGGTCCAGCGGGCGGGAACCGCGCACAGCGACGCGAACACGTCGGCCAGGGAGGCGACAGTGGCCTCGTGCAGCACGCGGGGCGCCGGTGCGTCGGCCAGTCGCCTCTCTCGGCGACGATCCAGCTCCAGCGGCGGGCGTTCGCGCTCCTCGTCGGCGAGGTACCCGCTCGGCAGGCCCCAGTACATGAGGATCTGCCGGCTCCAGTAGGTCACCTCGTCCATCGCGAGGACCTCGGCGGGGAAGTTCTTGTAGACGACGAACCGGTCCATGCCCTTGTCGTCGCCGGTGAGCTGGGCCAGCACCGGTTCGAGCGCGGACCACCACGACGCCAGCGCGTCGTCGCCGGCGCGGGCGACCGCCGCGTAGGCCGGCGCGGCCAGGGCGTAGCCGTAGTAGGCGATGTTCGCGGTCACCGTGGCCAGCGCCGCCGGGGTCGTGGCCGCCGGGGTCGTGGCCGCGTCACCCGGCGCGGGCGTCGCCACGAGGTGGTGCCGCACCAGGACGCGCTGAGTGTCGGTCGTGATGGAGATCCGGGTCGGCAGCACGTCCGCAAGGGTGCCGGTACCACACCGTCCGAGTCAACCGGAATGCGCCTACGGGAACGGGTGCGGGACGGGGCGTGGACCGTCCGGGCCCACGCGGTCGAGGAGGCGCGGCATGGTGAGCGCGCGCTGACGCAGCCAGCCGAAGTCGATGGGCAGCAGGCCGGGCACGATCGTGCAGACGGTCCGCAGCCCCATCGCGAGCTGTTCGGGCGTGGTCTGGTCGACCACGACGACGTCGAAGCCCTTGCCGTGCAGCTCATCCAGGACCGCCCGCAGGTCGTGCAGGAGGTCGCGGGTCGGCGGCCGCGCGGGGTACAGGTCCGCCACCGCCTCGAGGGGCCGGTCGGCCAGGTACTCCGCGGCGTGTCCGCGCATCCGCGGCAGGCCGAACAGGTCGGCGTGGTCGTGCACGGTCTGCACGAGCGCGTAGTCGTCGGCCATCGCGTGGAGGCGGTGCCAGCGGTGCCGCGTCGTCCGCGCCTTCAGGGGGATGTAGGACAGCGTCTCCGACAGGGCCGCGGCAACGGCCCGCTCCGGGTCGGGGTGCGCGCCGGCGGCGAACGCCAGCAGCCCCGGGCCGCCGTCGTGGCGCACCGCGAGCGTGGTGACCACGGGCACCGACAGGTCGGTGCGGTTGTCGAAGGCGCGCACGTCGTAGCCGGCGAGCGTGCTCCGGTCGACCATCGCGCGGATCGCGGTGCTGCCGCACGAGTCGAGGTCGATGCGGCGCAGTTCCCGCCGGGAGTACCAGGCGAGCAGGAACGCGTCGCGTTCGATCAGCTCCAGCAGGCCGTACAGGACAGCCTCCTCCAGGCAGCCGCCGGTGGCGCAGCCGTTGGACGAGCCGAGCACGAAGTTGTCGCCGGGCGCGCCGGTGCTGTAGAAGCACAGCCGGCGCGGCACCAGCACCGGCTCGCCGGTGCGCACCCGGTGGCCCCGCGCCCACGGGATCGGCCGGTCGGGGTCGAAGCGGTCCACCAGCGGGTCGGCGTCGTAGGTCGCGTCGGGGTAGACGCCGCAGGCGGTCGGGTCGAGGGCCCGGTCGGCGACGTCGGCGTAGGCGGCGACCAGCGGCCGGCCGGCCCGCCGGTGGTGGGTTCCGGCGTACCGCTCCAGCCCTTCGAGGTAGGCCAGCCGGAGGCTGTCGGCGTAGCTGTTCGCGTGCCCGCTCCAGGCGACGTCGAGCAGGCCGGCGTAGCCGCGGACGAACACGCCGCCGGTCACCGGTGCGGTGGTCGGCACCGCCGGGTTCATCAACGCTCCGGCGCCGATGACCCCGCTGACCGGGTTGACCAGCGCGCCCACCGGCAGCCGGTAGTCGTGCACGCCGTGCAGCCGGTACCGCCCCGGCGCCGGCGTGGGGCGGCTGGCGAGGCCCTCCCACGGCGCCGGCTCCCCGGCCGTGGAACAGCTGGGGCACAACGGTTCGCGCAGCACCGGCACGGTCCGCGAGCGCAGGCTGGCGAGGTCGACCGCGGTCACCCGGCGCAGCGCGCGGCTGTGCGGGTCGAGGAAGCTGCCGGAGGACGGCGGTGCCGCGCGGAACACGGCCCACACGGCGTCGACGACGTACCCGGGGAGGTCGGGCCAGTCGCCGACCGCGGTGGGGCCGTCGCCGGTCTCCAGCGCGTCGCGTTCGGTGCGGCCGCGCAGCCGCTGCCACCGGACCCCGAAGCAGTGCCCGCAGGCGCCGGGGCCGTCGCCCCACGGGCCGACGAAGACCGCGCCACCGGTCAGGTGGACGTTCGCGGTGCGGCGGACCGGGTCGGGGTCGCCGGTGACGTCGGCCGCGCCCAGCCCCACGACGGCCGGCTTGTCTACAGTGGACGGACCGGTCGACCGGCGCTCGTCGAGCGCGACCTGCAGCCGTGCCACCGCGGCGGCGAGTGGGAGTGTCACCCCTCGTCGTCCCACCTGAACAGGCGCAGCCCGATCGCCGTGAAGACGGTGGCGAAGGCGACGAGCGCGCCGCACGAGATCCAGTAGTCGCCGGCGTCGCCGGCGCCGGCCAGCGCGTAGACCAGGCCGTCGAGCACGTAGCGCAGCGGCATGAAGTACGAGACCGTGACCAGCCAGTCGGGCATGAGCTCGACGGGGATGAACGCGCCGGACAGGAACGCCATGGGGATCACGACACAGTTGCCGATCGCGCTCACCGCCTCGGGCGTCTTCGACACCGCGCCGATGATGAGCCCGACGCCGAGGAACGTGGCGATGCCCAGCAGCATGACCGGCAGCGCCAGCGGCCAGCGGGCCGACACGCGCATGCCGAACAACGGGATCGTCGCGACGCCGATGAACAGCACGCACTGGGAGATCCCGATGCACGCGGCGATGATGAGCCGGGCGAGCACGACCTCCGACAGCCGCGCGGGGGTGAGCCGGATCAGGCGCAGCAGGTCGTCCCGGCGCCACTGCATCAGCGAGAACGCGACCCCGAACGCCGCCGCGTTGGCCAGCCCCCATGCCAGCACTCCGGGCGCGATGAAGTCGATGTACCCGTTGCCGGTCTCCTCGACCCGCTGCCCGCGGAAGATGAGCCCGAAGATGACGAGGAAGATCAGCGGGAACGCGAACGTGAAGAAGATGGTGACGGTGTCGCGGGTGTTCGCCTTGTAGGAGGCGCGGGTCAGGGCCGAGAACGCGGTCACGACTGTGCTCCGATCAGTTCCAGGTAGGCGTCCTCGAGCGTGGCCGACCGGGTCTGCACGCCGTCGAGGCCGCCGCTCTCGCCCAGCGCGGCGAGCACGCGGCTCAGCTGCCGGGTGTGCAGCGTCAGGGTCCCGTTCGCGACGGTCGCCGTGTCGACGCCGTCGATCCGCAGCGCCTGCTCCGCGGAGAGGTGACCGGCGGGGAGCAGCACCTGCGTGCCCAGCGCCGACCGGCCGATGAGCTCGCGCGGCGTCTCCAGCGCGACCGTCCGTCCCTTGTGGAGGATCGCGACGCGGTCGCACAGCGCCTCGGCCTCGTCGAGGTGGTGGGTGGTGTACACGATGGTCCGCCCGGCGCCCTTGAGCTGACGCAGCACGGCCCACAGGTCGCGGCGGGCCTGCGGGTCCAGCGAGCCGGTCGGCTCGTCGAGGAAGATGACCTCGGGGTCGTGCACGAGCGCGGTGGCGATCGCGAGCCGCTGCCGCTGGCCGCCGGAGACCTGTGACACCCGCGCGGTGGCGGAGTCGGTCAGTCCGACCTGCGCGAGGGCCCGTCGTGCGGCCGCGCGGTCGAGCCCGTAGAACGCGGCGACCGTCTCCAGGTGCTCGACCGCGGTGAGGTGCGGGAAGAACGCCGACTTCTGCGTCTGCACGCCGATGAGCGGCAGCAGCGCGAGGTTGCGCGGATGCGGGCGGTGGCCGAGCACTGTCACGGTGCCTGAGTCGGGTACCCGCAGCCCTTCGATGATCTCGATGAGCGTGGTCTTGCCCGCGCCGTTGGGCCCGAGCAGCCCGATGAACTCGCCGCGCGGCACGGAAAGGCTCACGTCGTCCACCGCGCGGACGTCGCCGTAGGATTTGCCGAGCCGGTCGACCTCGATAGCTGTCTTCACTGTCTCCCTCTCAGGGTTGCGTACGCCGGCCGCGGGATCCCGGCCGGCTGGCGAGCCACAGGCTGACTGTCAGAACCACGGCCGCGGCGGAGGCGGCGTAGGCGGCTCGGCCGAGGGCCGGTTCGAGCAACCGGCCGACGGTGTAGGCGATGCCGACGCCAGCCGTCGTCGCCACCACGTGCCACGCGACGCCGTAGAGGCCGAGCGTGAGGCGCGCACGCGCGGGATAGCGCGGCCCGCGTCCGGT
>NZ_BOPH01000139.1 GCF_016863655.1 Virgisporangium ochraceum | reverse complement strand
GGAACGCGGCCGCGACCACAGGTAGCGGCGGCTCTCCGGACCGAGCGCGACCACCCCGAGCAGGTGGCTGAGCATCTTGTAACCGTCGAGCGGCGCGACGGGCACGTAGTTGACGAGGCTCTGCGCCGTGCCGACCAGCGCCACCGCCGCCGCGAGGCCGTTGCCGGTCAGCAGCCAGCCGACCACGAACGGCGCGGTGACGACGCTGTTGAGCACCCCGCCCACCGCCGCGATGACGACGCGGCGCCCGCGCGAGGGCAGGTACTGGTAGTCCTCCACCGCGCAGCTCAACGTCAACAGGTTGATCCGCACCACCGGGCAGCCGTGGCGGGTGGCCGCCACCGCGTGCGCCAGCTCGTGCAGCATCGCGCTGACGTAGCAGACGACCACGACGGCCGCGACCGTCCGCCAGTCGCCGAACGCGGGCCGGGCGTCGTGCCACAGCTGCGGCGCCCGCACCGCGACGAGCGCGTACATGGCCGCGAACGCCACGGCGACGACGATGCCGGCCGGTCGCGAGAAGGCCCAGCCGCTGGCGCGGGCCAGCCGCCGCAACCCCGGCGCGGGGGAGATCGCCGGCGCGGCGGCACCCGTGTGCAGCAGGTCCCGCTGGTGCAGCAGCCACAGCAGCTGCGACCACTGCGCCGGCCCGAGCCGCCGGCCGAACCGCGCCGAGTACTCCGCGCCGATGTCCTCCAGCGAGCGGGTCCCGTCGAGCCGCCGGATGAGGAAGTGCTCCTTCGACGGGACCTCGAACACCCGCCCACCGCGGACCTTCAGCAGATGGATGCGGTCGGGGCCGCGCGACAGCTCCGGCGACAGCAGGAGGTCCGGCCGCACCTGTGGCCGCGCGGTCAGGAGGTCGGTCATGCCGGCACCGTCTCGCGCAGCGCGCGGCAGATCAGGTACGCCAGGTACGCCTCGTCCCGCAACGTGACGTACATCCGGTTGTTGGTCATGTGCAGGTACGGCGACAGCACCCGGATCAGCGCCTGCTCCGGGTCGGTGACCGTCACCGGCTCGGCGCCCTCCGGGAACGCGAACGTCAGCGCGCCCTCCCGGGCGAGGCCGGCCACCCGGTCCCGCAGCTCGGCGCCGTGCTCGGCCCAGCCCTTGAGCGGTACCGGGAGCCGGTGCGCCGCGCCCTCGTCGAGGGCGGCGAGGATCGGCCGGAACCGCCGGTCGAGGTCGGCGGCCATCCGGTCGTACATGCCGTCGTAGTCGATGTTGTCGACGAATCCGGCGCCGCCGAACGCGTGGTGCCAGAACCGGTGGTAGGAGTCGAAGAAGCGCACCAGGTCGGCCCGGTCGGGCAGGAACGTGCGCGCCATCACCAGCATCAGCTGGCTCGCCAGGCCCAGCACCACCGGCCGCAGGTGCAGGTTCATCGTGGCGGCCGTGTCGATGACCAGGTCGCTGGAGTGCCGGAAGTGCCACTCGGCGACCTCGACGCCGCGCGCGCCGCCGTACTTGCCGTACTCCGGCTCGTAGTCGCGGTAGCGGAAGGAGTTGTTCGGCTGCATCGACGGTGTTCCGTCGGGGTTCAGCAGCTCGTCGGGTCCGCCCTGCGGATACTCCAGCCGGAACAGCATCTCGTGCAGCTCGCCGCGGAAGCCGGCGTCCATCTCGTACAGCGCCGGGCGGGTGGTGAGGAACCGGCGGATGGCCTCCTCCGCGGCCGCGCGCACCGCGGGGGCGTCGGCGGCGGTGCGCGGCTTGAGCCGCAGCCGGACGTGCGGACCCTCCATCCAGTAGTTCAGGTAGAAGTAGGAGTCCAGCAGCCCGCGCGCGGTCAGGTCGTCGACGAGCGGCCGGATGCACTCGACCACCATCGGCCGGGCGTTGGCCCCGTAGAAGACGTGGATGCCGATCCACTCACTCATGACCGCTCCCGGGAAAGGTCTCGATGACGTACTCGGTGACGTGCCGCCCACCGCTCAGATCGCCGCCGTCCGGCAGCATCTCCCGGAGGACGACGCGGTCGTCGTCGCCGGTGGACAGCGCCTCCAGCGCCAGCAGGGACAGGTAGCTGCCGCAGTCGACGTACTGCGGCTTCGGCCGACCGGATCCACTGTGGACGGTCGCGAAGAACCGATCGGGCAGCCCGTGTTCGCGCCGGAACCGTTGCCAACCGAGGAACCAGACGGCGTCGCTGTCGCCGCCGGCGCGGCGCGGGAGCGCGGCGGCGGTCGTCGACCAGCTGCGCCGGCTGACCACCACGTCGCCGACCCGCACCCGGGGACGGGCGAGTACCCCCTCGGGCCGGGGCACGCCGCGCCACACGTCGACCGTGGCCAGCGACGTGGGGGAGAGCAGGAGCAGCGTGCGGTGCAGCTGCGGCAGTGCCATCGGCACCAGGTAGCCGAGGTAGACCGGAACGACCTCGCGGTCGAGCCGCGTGGAGCGCAGCACCACCCGGTCGGTGTCGACGTCGTGGCGCAGGTACAGGTCGCCGAGCGGGAGCTGGCACTCCGGCGGAGCGAGGCTGGTCTCGCCGGGGCAGACGACGACGTGGTCGGTGAGGCGCGCGTGCAGGTTCAGGTTCGTGGTCACCGGTCCGCCGGTCACCTCGGCGAACACCGAGCCCGGCGGCGCGACGGCGGCCGCCTGGGCGCGCAGCCGCTCCGCGAGGTCGTCGCCGAAGCAGTGCGTGAAGCGGCTGAACGGGAACGACAGCCCGCCCAGCGACTGGTTGAGCACGACGAGAGGACCGGCCACCTGCACGAGGTGGCTCTGCGGACGGAACCCGCCGAAGAGGTCGTGCAGGCCGCCGCCGATCGCGTGCAGCTCGGCGGGGTCCAGGTGGATCTCGGTGGCGCCGGGCGCCGCGTCGCTGACGTCCCGCACGTACTGGGCGAGATCCTGCCGGACCTTGTCCAGTGTGGACAGCTCGGGCCGGCCGAGCCAGTTCTCCTCCGGGTGGTAGGAGCCGTCGTCGCCGAAGGGCCGCCGGTCGGCGGTGCTGACGAGGTACTGGTCGTACAGATCCTCGTGGAAGTCCTCGACCAGGCGCAGCAGGTCGTCGCAGCGGCCGCCGGCGCCGTACCGGGCGAGGAAGAAACCGTGGAACATCACGCGGTGCGGCAGGGTCAGGTCGAAGGCGGGCAGCACGGCCTCCACGGCGGCGAGGTCCGTCCGGGCCAGCCGCCGCCACGGACCGTCCTCCATGGACAGCTCGCCGTCGAGCCGGCAGTCCTCGTACACCAGCGCCCGCGGCAGCGACACGGCCTCCGCGCCGAGGTCTGTCAGGAGGTCGCGCAGCGCCACCCGTAGGTGCCGCATCGCCGCGCGGCGCTCGTCGAGGTCGCCCGCGCGGAACCGGTCGACGAGCGTGAGCGGCCCGTCCAGGCGCCGCGCCAGGTCGGTGGCCCAGGGCCGGCCCAGGGCGGCGAGGAAGTCGCGGAGGTACCGCAACGGGTCGGGCGTGTGCACGTCGACGGCGAACCCGTCGATCTGCAGGATGCCCAGCCGCAGCAGGATCGACAGGTACTCGTCGCACCGTTGCCGGGCCGCGCCGGTCCGCTCCCGCAGCCACGCGGTGAGGTCGGCGCAGCGCATGGCGGCACCGCCGCGCAGCAGACCGGTGAGCCCGTCGAGCAGCCCGCTGCGGCGCAGGTAGAACAGGCCGTCCTGGATCGAGTCGAAGCTGACGGGCGCGCTGTCGTCGCCGGCGGTGACCCACCGCCGCACGTACCGGACGCGCTCGGGATCCTGGCGCAGCCCGGGGCTGAGCACCACCGGCAGGTCACCGCGGCGGTCGGTGTCGGCGCGGATCGCGTCGACGATCCGGGTCAGTACCACGACGTTGAGCCGGACGTTGCCCCGCCACTCCGGCGCCGGTTCCGTGGTGGCGCCGGCCGTGAACCCGCCGACCCCGATCCCGGTGAACCAGCTGAAGGGGCTGGTCTTGCACGCGGTGCGGTACAGGTACGACAGCACCGACCGCTCGACCCTGCGCAGCTTCTTCGCCGACGCGGGAGTGCCGTCGTGCCGGCCGAGCTCCTCGTCGAGCGCGGGCGAGGCGACCTGCAGACCGGCCCGCAGCCGCGGATCGTTCGCCAGCCGCCACAGCTCGGCGCGGCTGCGCGCGAGGTCGGTGTCGAGGAGGGCGGCCAGGTCGCGGTGCCGGTCCGCGATCCGCTGCCGGCCGGTCACCCAGTTCCGCAGCGGGGTGACCGCGTGCGGCGCGACCGCGGCCACCGCGGCGATCGCGGCCTCCGGGTCGGCGGGCAGCTTCCCCTGGAAGATCTGCCGGCGCAGCGCCAGCAGGCGGCGCCGGGAGCCGCTGTCGTCGTTGGCGCCGACCAGGTCGTGGAGGAGGTCGCCGAGCGGGCCCGCCGCGGCGGCGAGGTCGCTCTCGAGGTCGAGGATCTCGTCGGCGCGGTCCGTCGCATGTGGACACCGCAGCGCGGCGACGGTGTCGTAGGGCAGGCCGCCGACGCGGGCGGCGAAGTACCGGCCCAGCTGCTTCTGCGCGGTCATCGTCGTCACCGCAGGTCGTACCGGTAGTCGCTGGGCAGCGCGCGTTCGTGGCCGGCCAGCATGATGAGCAACGGGGTCTCGCCGGTGCCGTCCAGATCGAGCTCCTCGATGTAGGAGACGCCGTCGAACCCGAGCGCGACGCCGCATCCGAGGTCCAGCGCGGCCGCGGCGGTGTAGAAGCTCTGCGCCACCGCGCCGATGGTCGCGTTGACCACGTTGTAGCCGCGCGGCCCGACCGCGTCGAGCACGTCGCCGACCCGGACCGCCGGCACCACCACGACCGCGGCCTGCTCCAGGTTGTAGTTGGGCAGGAAGTAGTTGCGTTGCAGGAACATGCCCGGCGGCCCCGGCCGGATCGGGCGCAGGTCGTGCCGCGCCGGGTCGTACGCGTAGCTGCCGGGCGCGACCCCGCGCACGTGGTTGACGAAGACGTAGAGCTTCGCGAGGTGCCCGTCGCCCGGCGCGGCGACCTCGGTGGGCAGGTGCGCGACGTGCGCCGCCACGAGCAGGGCGGCGAGGTCGCCGGTCGACAGGGCACGGCTCGCGTCGAAGCGGCCGAAGCTGCTGCGGCGCCGGGCCAGCGCGTCGCGGACCGGCATGGTCGGCGGTGGCGCGGGCGGCAGCGCGACGCGGTCACCGCCCGCGGGCGGCGCCGTGGCCGCTGCAGCCGCCAGCGCGCCGGGCACCGGCCGGTCGGTGGCCGCCCGCGCCGTGGTGCGGTGGATCCGCCGGACCGGGTCGAACGTCAGCACGACCCGCGACCTCTCCTCGTCGCGGCGCCGCACGGCGACACCGTCGGGGGCCGGCCCCGTCTCCGTGGCGACCCGCGTGGACCACGGCAGCGGCACCACGGCGAACAGTCCCTCCTCGTCGGCGGGGAGGCCGAGCAGGCGTCCGAGCGCCTCCTGGTCGAACCAGAAGTGCGGCTCGACGGGCCGCCGGTCACCGCAGAGCTGCCGCCAGGTCTGCAGCACGGTGCCGACGTCCATCGAGACGGCGTGGTAGGAGAAGGTGTTGTACTTGAACGCGTTCGCCCAGTACTTCACGCCGACGACGAGGAACTGGCTGGCGTCGACCGGCACGGTGAGGGCGTCGCGCACCTGCCGCGTCACGTCGCCGGCCAGCAGCCGCTGCATCGCGTGCCGGCGGATCGAGTAGTGGTACACGCCGGGGCAGACCCCGGCGTCGGGGCTCTGCTCGATGCGCCCGCCTCCGCGGGCGCCGGGGCCGGCGACCCAGTAGATGCTGCACGGGTAGAGCCCACCGCCGGACGCGGTGCCGCGGCTCCAGTTCGCCCGGGCGTACCAGGGGTAGCCGTGCACGTCGGTGTTCGCCTGGATCGCCAGGCGCCGGCCGGTGAGCCCGTAGGAGTCGCGGAGCATGGAGGCCAGCACCGGCAGGGTGAACGTCCCCTGTGGACCGTCGCTCTCCGGTGCTGCGTCGGGAAGCGGGAACGTCAGCGCACCGGGGTAGTGCTTGGTCGGCCTCGGCTTGTCCGCCCAGTTCGGCACGAAGTCGGCGTGCGGCATCGGTACGCGGTTGCGTCGCAGGATCATCGACGCGTACTCGTGTGCGTAGGTGGTGGATGTCAACGCGTCACCTCACGGGTAGGGGTGTGGAACGAGATGCAGGTCCCCGTCGCGCAGGTCGTGGTCGGCGAGGCCGGCCCGGTGCGCGGCGGTCCGCAGGCGGGGCATGGTGAGCGCGCGTTGCCGGTCCCACCCGAAGTCGATCGGCAGCAGGCCCGGCACGGTGACCCCGGCCGTGTGCAGCCCGAGGTCGCGCTGCTCCGGCGTCGTCTGGTCGACGACGACCACGTCGAGGCCGGCGTCGGTCACCGCGCGGACGCACCGGTCGAGGTCGGCGCCGAGGTCGTCGGGATGCGGTGGCGCGAGCCGCGCGTAGGCCTCCGCGACCGGGTGCGGCCGTTCCCCGTGGTCGAGGAGGAACGACGCGTGCCGCCGCATCTCCGGAAGCCCGTACAGCAGCGGGTGGTCGTGCAGGCCCCACACCCGCGTGTAGTCGTCGACCATCGCCCGCAGCCGCGGCTCGTCGGCGCCGGCCCGCACACCGACCATCACCGCGTCGGACGCGATCTCGCACAGCGCCGCGGCGATCGCGGTCTCCGGGTCGAGGCTCGCTCCGCCGCCGAAGGCCAACGTGCCGAAGCCGCCGTCGACCCGCTCCGCCACGGCCGTGACGACCGGGATGTCGAACGTGCACCGCGTGTCGAAGAACCGGGCCCGGTAGCCGTACATCGCCAACCGGTCGACCATGAGCCGGGTCTCGACGCGCGAGCTCGTATGCGGGTCGAGCTCCGGAAGGCCGCGCCGGCCGTACCAGGCGAGCATGAAGGCGTCGCGCTCGACCGCCTCCATCAGCCCGTGGTAGACGGCCTCCGCGAGACTGCCGCCCGAGGCGCAGCCGCTGGAGTTCTCCTGGACGAAGCGCTCGGCCACCGGCGCGCAGTGGTAGTAGGCCAGCACCTCGGGCACCAGGACCGGCCGGTCGTCGCGCAGCGACCAGCCCCACACCCACGGAATCGGCCGGTCCGGCGCGAACGGCCGTACGTGCGGGTTGCGTTCGTGGAACCCGTCGGTGTACCGGCCGCAGGCGCGCGGGTCGAGCGCGTCGTCGCCGAGGTCGTCGAGCGCGGCGACGACCGCCGTGCGCCGGCCGGTCGGGCGCAGCCCCGCCGCCCGTTCCAGCCCTTCGAGGATGCCCAGCCGCAGGCTGCGCCCGTAGCCGGTGGCGTGGCCGCCCCAGAGCATCTCGCGCAGGTAGCGGTCCGAGCGCGGGTGGAACACCCCGGTCACCGGAGCGGTGGACGTCGAGGTCAGGTCGGGCCAGGGCACGGCGCCGAGCGGACCGCACACCGGGTTGACCCACGCGGTCGGCTCGACCGGATAGTCCGCCGCGTCGCGGGCGCGGAACGAGGTCGGCGTGCGCTTGGGGCCGGCCGTGAGGTCCGGTCGGGCCGGCGCGTCGGGCACCTGACGGCCGCACCGCGGGCACTCCGGGTCGGGGACCAGTGGGACCCGTCCGACGCGCAACGTCTCCAGGTCGAGGTCGAGCACGCCGTCGGACCCGGCGGCCGCGTCCCACAGCGCCCGCAGCGCGTCGGCGACGAACGGGGTCGCGTACGGCCACTCGCCGGCGGCGGTCGTGTCGCCGCCGAGCTCCAGCGCGTCGCGCAGGTCCGGCGGGCGGACCGCCTGCCACCGCCGGGCGAGGCAGCGGCCGCAACCCGTGCCGGCGACCAGCATCGCGTGCCGCCCGTACACCTGCACCCGCCCGGGGACGGTGTCGGCGGTGGCCGCCCGCTCGTCCCGGACGCCGAGCGCGTGCACGGTGTCGGCGGGATCCTCGGTGGTCAGCAGCGCAATCATCGCCCCGGTGACCCGGTGCCCCGGGTCGATGGCCGGTACCCCCATCCTCAGCCCCGGTCCGTGCGCACGGCGCGCCCGGTGCCGACGGCGGACCCGGTGCGCTCGGCGCGTCCGGTGAGCACGACGCGCACCGTGTGGAGGCCGTACGCCGGCAGGTCGGCGCCACCGACGGGCACCGCCACGGCGTCGGATCCGGCCGCCGCCACCGCGTCGAGCACGCCCCGCCAGGTGCCGGCGGCGTCGATCCGGTGCCCCGTGGTGCCGGTCGCCGCCAGGGTGTGCGGGTCGAGGTCCATGAGGAACGGGTCGCGCCCGTCCATGGCGTCCGGGTCGCCGCACTGCTGGCGGAGCTGGACCAGGCCGACGAGGTCGCACAGCGCCCGTACGGCCGCGGCGCGCCAGGAGGGATCGGCGGCGACCGCCCACAGCGGGTCGTCGCGGTGCCGGGCCAGCAGGACGTGCGCGCCGCCCGGTGCGGCGGCAGCGAGGTCGAGCAGGTCGACGGTGGTGCCGAGGTTCGCGGCGGCGCGGATCAGGAACCGCAGTTCCGGGTCGTCGCCGAGGGTGTCCAGGTGCACCGCGGTCACCGGCGCGCCCGCGATGGCGGCACGGAGCGCGGCGGACGCCAGGGCCGAGGCCAACGCGTCGCGGACGGCGGCGGCCGGGTCGAAGCCGGCACCGGCGCCGGCCCGGGACGGCTCGACGGCGCGGTCGGCGTTGGCGGCGCCGAACGGCTCGACCTCGGCCCGCGGCAGGTCGACCGGGCGCCCGTCGACGAGCGACCGCCCCACGACGGCGCCCGCGGCCACACCGAGCCGGTCGGCGTAGGCCACGGCCGCGTGGGCCAGGACGCGGGTGCGTGCCCCGACGAGGTGGTGGACGTCGAACGCGCTGATCCGCCGCGGTGTGCCGGCCGGGTCGGTGAAGACCAGCGTCGCGACCTTCACCGGGGACTGGTCCCGGCTCTCGTCGTCGTAGCGGCGGAAGACCCCCGTGTGCGGCTGTACCAGCACGTCGCGGGCGGCGAGCGCGGCCGCCGCGGCGTCGGTGTCCTCCCCGCCCGGCGGCGGGTCGAGCGTGACCGCGTCCAGCGGCACCGGCGTGGGCGGGCAGTAGACGCACGACGGGTGCGGCGCCAGCCGCTCGCTGACCACGTCGAGCGACTCCAGGTCCTGGACGATCACCGCGCCGTCGGTCTCCGCCGGCAGGGCACCGGTGGTGAGCCGGAACACCTCGAACGCGAGGAGGTTGCCGATCATCGCCGCGAGCGGTCCGGTCGGTCCATCCACTGTGGACGGTACGCCGACCGCGACCGTGCGCCACACCTCCGCGGCCGCGCCGCCGCCGTCGTTGGCGTGCAGGCGCAGCATGGCGCAGTACCAGCAGCCGCGGCGGTCGGCGCCGGTCGCGGGTCCCACGACCGCGTGGCCGCCGAACGTCCACGCCGGAACCAGCGTCGTGCCCGCCGGGACGCCGGCGGCGAGCAGGCGGTGCGTCAGCCGGGCGGCGTCGGGGCCGCCGGCGACGAGTACGACGTCGGCGCCGGCCAGGTCGTCCCAGGTGGGCTCGGCGCCGGCGGTGCTCCACTCGTCCACAGTGGACGGGACGCCGAGCTGTGCCGCCTCGGCGGCCGCGGCGCCGTCGGTGGTGCCGACAACCGCCACGCGGGCCATGCCGTTGCGTACCAGGCTCAGCGCGCAGGCGTGCGCGACCGGTCCGCTGCCGAGGACGGCGGCCGTGCTGTCGCGGAACGCGGCGAACCGGTGCGGCGCGCGGTCGGTGTAGTGGTCGATGTAGCCGATCTGGCTGGCGAACCGCTTGGCGACGTCGGCGCCGAGCACGGTGGCCGGGTCGGCCTCGTCGGCGGGGATGTCGCGGGTGAAGCCGCGCGCCATCAACGCGCCCACCAGCTCGCCGACCATGGCGCGCTGCGGGTCGGGCAGCTTCGCGCAGAGCTCGGCGACCGTGCGGCGCCCGTCGAGGAACGGGACCAGCAGGGTGGCGAGCCGGTACGCGCTCGGTGAGGTGATTTTGAACCCGCCGGAGGAGTTGTGGAACAGCACACCGTCGTAGGCGGCGGTGAACAGGACGTCGCGGCGGATCCGGGGCCTGGTGGCAGCGACCGACTCGAATGCGGTGCTCATCGGGTCTCCGTTCAGACTGGGGTGAGGGTGGAACTGCTGGCATAGGACGTCAGGAGACCGGGAACGCGGAAGAGCCCGGCGTGCTCGTCGACGAGGCTCGCGTCGACGAGCTGGTCGAGCACCGCCTCGGCGGCGTCGGGCGTCGCCTGCAGGCGATCGGCCACTGTGGACAGATCGAGCGCGTCGCCGTCGTGCGTGCCGATGCGCAGGAACGCGGAGACCAGAGCCGGGGCCAACCGGTGCACGGCCTCGTCGAACCGGCCCTGCACCGTCATGTCGGGGTCGCCGGGCAGCGCCAGCCGGCCCATCGGGTTCTCCCGCAGCCAGGCGACCGAGGCGGCGAGGTCCGCCGTCCTGGTCAGCAGCCGGGCCGCGGCGATGCGCAGCGCCAGCGGCAGGTGGTCGCACAGGTCGGCGAGCGCCGACACGGCGTCGGGTTCGGCCGCGGCGCGGTCGTCGCCGACGAGGGCGTTCAGCAGGGTGACCGACTCCGCCGGCTCGAACCGGCCGACCCGCTCGATCGTCCCGCCGAACCGCGCGACCACACCGGCGAGCCCGAACCGGCTCGTCAGCAGCACGGCGTCGCCCGGTGTCCACAGTGGTGCGACGGCGAGCGCCTGCCGCACGTCGGCGACGTCGTCGAGCACCAGCAGGCCGCGACCCGCAGAGCCGGGGCGGGACCACCGGGCCAGCTGCCCGGCCAGTTCGTCGACGCCGGCCGGTGCGCCGTCGGCGCCGTGCATGGCGAGCAGGAACTGGCCGGCCGGAAACTCGTCACGCACCACCGACGCCACCCGGCGGGCGAGCGCGGTCTTGCCGACGCCGGGGAGACCGGTCAGCACGACCACGCCCGCCCCGGCGCGCAGCCGCGCCCCGACGGACCCGACGAGCGCGGACCGCCCCACGAATCCCCGCGGTGGCTCGATCCCGGGGCTCTCCCCGGCCACCACCACGGTTTCCGGCTCCTCGACGGTGCTCTCGCCGGTGAGGATGCGCAGCTCCAGCCGGCGCAGCCGCGGACCGGGATCCACGCCGAGCTCCTCGGCGAGGAAACCCTTCACCCGCCGGTACTCGGCGAGCGCGTCGGCCTGCCGCCCGGTGCGGTACAACGCTTCGATGTGCAGCTCCGCCAGCCGCTCGTCGCCGAGGTGCGTCCGCGTCGCCTCCCACAGCTGCACGAGCGCCGACGCGGCGAGACCGAGCCGGATCTTCAGGTCGCACAACCGTTCCAGCACCCGCAGCCGCTCCTCGGTGAGCCGGGGCACGACGTCGCGGTGCAGGCTCTCGGAGGGCACGTTGGCCAGCAGCGGACCGCGCCAGAGCGCCAGCGCGCCCTCCAGGCGTACGAGCTGCTGGTCGGGTCGTGACCGCGCGTCGGCGGCACCGGCCAGTTCCCGGAACCGCACCAGGTCGGCCGTCTCCGCGGACGCGTTGAAGCGGTACCCGCCGGGCACCGTCTCGATCGACGACGCGCCGATCGCGTGCCGCACGAACAGCTGGCGCAACCGCATCGCGCACGTCTGCAGCGCCGCCCTGGCGGCCGCCGGCTGGTCGTCGCCCCAGATGGCCTCCTGGAGGGCGCCGACCGGCACGACCTCGTTGGGCCGGACCAGCAACGCGGCGAGCAGACTCGCCACCCTGGACGGTGGCAGCACCACCGAGTCGTCGCCCCGGGCGAGCGCCAGCGGGCCGAGCACGCGGAAAATCATGGGCGACAGCCCGGTAACCGAGTTTGACTGTCCGATGTGGACACTGGACCGAATGGGATCGATAGATCCATGCGGATCATCTTCGCAACCGACGTGGATTGCCGGTCAAGTACGTAGAAACGTCTACTCGACGCGGCGCGTCGCATGTGGACACCATGCGAAGACGACCGCCACCGGACCGGTGGCGGCCGCCTTCGACTCGACGTCAGACGCGGATCGGGGGGCTCAGCCGCAGCAGGACGTCGAGGAGTTCGTGCTGGTGCAGGAGGTGGTGCTGCTGGTGGTCGACGTCGTCGCGGAGCTCGAGGTCGAGGCGAGAACGGCCTCGGTGACGTCGGTGTAGTCGGCGATCGCGAAGGTCTCCGTCTCGAGGGCGGCGATCTCGGCGGTGATGAGGTCGAGGTCGGTGCGGTCGTTCATCGTCGTGTTCCTCCGGTGTCAGCCGCAGCAGGACGTCGACGAGGCGGTGCTCGTGCTCGACGTGGTGCTGCTCGTCGTCGACGTGGTCGCGGAGCTCGACGTCGAGGCCAGGATCGCCTCGGTGACGTCGGTGTAGTCGGAGATGGCGAACGTCTCCGTCTCCAGGGCGAGGATCTCGTCGGCGATGAGGTCGAGCTCGGTGCGGTCGTTCATGGAAGTGCCCCTTAGTGTTCACCCGGCCAGGCTGTCCGGTCCTGACCACAGTCCACCGCGCGGCCATCACGCATCGACCTCACGACGGCGGCGCCGGCTGACAGCGGGATGTCAGCGATCTGTGAGCGGACCGCGAAAGGGTGCGCGGGATGGAGGGTCGAATCGTCCGGGACGCCCTGGCGCTGTACCTGTTCCTGCACGCCAACCCCGAGCTGTCCGGCGCGGAGGAGCGCACCGCCGGTGCGTTCGCGGAGAAGCTGCGTGGCGCGGGCTTCGACGTCGCCACGGGGATCGGCGGGCACGGCGTCGTGGGCCGGCTCGCCAACGGAGACGGTCCCACGGTGCTGCTGCGCGCCGAGCTCGACGCGTTGCCGGTCGCCGAACGCACCGGCCTGCGGTACGCGAGCGACGCGGTCGCCGCCGACGCCGCCGCCGACGGCGCGCCGACGCCGGTGATGCACGCGTGCGGGCACGACCTGCACCTGGCCGCGCTCGCCGGTGCGGCCGAGGTGTTCGCGGCCGACCGCACGGGATGGCGGGGCACGCTGCTCGCCGTCGGACAGCCCGCGGAGGAGACGCTGCGGGGCGCCACCGCAATGATCGACGACGGTCTCTACCACCGCTGGGGGCGCCCGGATGTGGCGCTGGCGCAGCACTGCGCGCCGCTGCCGGCCGGGATGGTGGCGCACGGCGACCTGATGACCGCCGCGTGCGTCACCCTCGACATCACCATCGACGGCCGGGGCGCGCACACCGCGATGCCGTACCTGGGCGTCGATCCGGTCGTCACCGCCGCGCTCATCGTGACGCAGCTGCAGACCGTGCGGGCCCAGCAGGTCGACCCGTCCGAACCGGCGGTGCTCACCGTCGGGCGGCTGTCGGCGGGCACCCGGGCCAACGTGGTCGCCGAGAGCGCGACGATCGGCGTCACCATGCGGGCCTACTCGACCGCGACGCTGGACCGGATGCGGGCGGCCGTCGAACGGATCGCCCGCGCGGCGTGCGCCGCGGCCGGCGCGCCCGGCGGACCCCGCATCCGGGTGGTCGCGGAGTCGCCGACGAACCGTCCCGACCCGGCGGTGACGGACCGCGTCCGCTCGGCGCACGCCGACGCGTTCGGTGCCGCCCGGGTGAGCGGCTGGCCGCCGTCGCTCGCCGCCGACGACTTCCCGGCGTTCGCCGCCGACGGCGTACCCACCGGCTACTGGATGCTCGGCACCATCGGCCCCGACGAGTGGCACGCCACCACCGGCGACCGCCGGCAGATCCCCGGCAACCACTCACCCCGGTTCGCCCCGCACGCGCGGCTGGCCGTGCCCACCGGAATCGACGCCCTCACCGCGGCGGCCGGCGCCTGGCTGCGCCGGTAACCGGGCGTCAGCCGGTAACCGGGCGTCAGCCGGCCAGCGGGTACCGGTCGCCGGCGTAGCGCCGCAGCGCCGCGTCGATCCGGTCGGGGGTCTCGCGCACGTCGGAGGTGCTGAGCAGGATGATGGACGCGCGGCCGTCGACGGAGTTGCGGTACTCGGCCGGCACGCCCAGGTCGACGCCCGCCGCCGGCACGAGCACCAGCCGCGGGGGACCGTCCGGGCGCGGCTCCAGCATGATCGCCTCGACCGACCCCCAGCCGACCGAGCGGGCGAGCGCCGACTCGTCGGGCAGCCGGAGGGTGAGGCCGTGCCCGTCGATCCGGAACCGGAACGGCTTGAGCCCCGG
This sequence comes from Virgisporangium ochraceum, assembly GCF_016863655.1. Lineage (GTDB taxonomy): Bacteria > Actinomycetota > Actinomycetes > Mycobacteriales > Micromonosporaceae > Virgisporangium > Virgisporangium ochraceum. Next base: position 3,895 of record NZ_BOPH01000139.1, on the reverse strand, counting down.
GTAGAGGAACAGGAGCCCGACCGCACGCTGCCGGGCGCGACGAGCAGCAACTTCCAGTCGAGGATCAGCTCCGGCTGGTCGCGGTCGCGGACGATCATCGCGATCATGACGATGCCGCCGGCCAGCATCGCCGCACCGAGCCAGGTCCATCTGTGCCTGCGATGCAGCTCCACCGGCTCCCCGTTCCTCAGCTGGCGCGGCCCACTCCGTTCAGGAGCGTGTGCACGACGCGGGCGGCCAGCGTATCGGGATCGGCGGATTCCGGGGTGCCGTGCACGGTCTCGCCGATGAGCGCGTAGTAGACCCGCCGGGTCCACTCGAGGTCGGCGTCCGGGGGGAGCACACCCTGGTCACGGGCGCGGCCGAACAGCTCGACGCAGCGGCGGGCGAGGTCGCGCTGGTCGGCCTCGGCGGCGGAGCCGGGCAGGTCGGCCGCCGCGAGCGCGAACTGCCAGCTGCCCTTGGTACGGATCACGTTCGCGGTGATCTGGTGCAGCGCGACCAGCGGCGGCGCCGTGTCGGGGTGCGCGGCGTCGACGGCCTCGCGCAGGTGGCGGGCGGCGGTGACCGCGAGCGCGTCGACCAGCGCCTGCCGGTTCGCGAACCGGCGGTGCACGGTGGTGCGCGCGACGCCGGCGGCCTCGGCGACCTGCTCCAGCGACGCGGCGGGGTTGTCGGCGAGTACGCGTTCGGCCGCCTCCAGGATCGACCGGACGCTCCGCTCGGCGTCGGACCGCAACGATCTCGTCATACCCGCAACCCTACCGTCACGGCTGTAGAAAAAACTAAGACAGAGGTGTTGCAGTTATGGCGAAAACAGATACAGTTCTGTTCATGAATGACACCGCATTGATCACCGGCGCCTCCACCGGACTCGGCGCCGAGTTCGCCGTCCAGCTCGCCGCGCGCGGCCACGACCTCGTGCTGGTCGCCCGCTCGGCCGACCGCCTCGAACGGCTCGCCGCCGACCTCCGCACCCGGTACGGGGTGTCCGTCGACGTGATCGTCCAGGACCTCACCGAGCGCGACGCGGCCCGCGCGGTCGCGGCGCGGCTGGCCGCGCGTCCCATCGATCTTCTGGTGAACAACGCCGGGTTCGGCACCTCGGGCCGCTTCGAGGACATCGCCGACGGCCGCGACCAGGAGCAGCTCATGGTCAACCTCGTTGCGCTCGTCGGCCTCACCCGGGCCGTCGTCGGGGGCATGCTGGCGCGGGGCCGGGGCGCGGTGGTCAACGTGTCGTCGACGGCGGGACTGCAGCCCACGCCGTACTTCGCCACCTACGGCGCCGGCAAGGCGTTCGTGCTGAACTTCAGCCTGGCGCTGCGCTCGGAGTACCGCGGCCGCGGCATCAGGGTGCTCGCGTTGTGCCCCGGCCCGACCCGCACCGAGTTCTTCGCCACCGCGGGGGAGCGCGCCGCGATCGGGCAGAAGATGGACGCCGACGTCGTGGTGCGGGCCGCGCTGCGGGGGCTCGACCGCGACCGTGCCTACGTCGTCCCCGGGCTCGGCAACGCCCTCAACGCGCACCTCACCCCGCGGCGGCCGCGCACGCTGGTCACCGCGATCGCGAAGCTGGTCGCGCGGTCGGTACCGGACGGGCCCGCCGCAGCATGACCGCGGCCGCGCCGCCGACCGGGATGAGCAGCCAGCACGACAGCAGCCGGTAGATCAGGACGGCCGCGGCCGCCGGGGCGGCGGTCGCGCCGGCGGCGGTGAGACCGGTGACGAACGCCGTCTCGATGACCCCGATGCCGCCCGGGGTGAGCGGGATCTGCCGGACGACCTGGACACTGAGGTAGATCCCGGCGAGCGTGGTGACCGCGACCGGCAGGCCGAACGCCCGCACGACGGCGGCCAGGCACAACAGGTCGGCCAGCCATTTGGCCGTGGCGTACACGAGCACCGTCACCCAGTCCCGGGTCCGCAGGCCGGCGCCGGCCCGCCACGCCTCCCGTCCCGAGCGGGCCGCGACCCGCAGGAACCGCGCGACGCGGCCCTCGCCGGCGGGCGTCTCGTCGGTCGGCCGGGGAGAGGCGAAGCGGCGCCCGGCGACGATCACCACCGCCGTCACCGCGGTGAGCACCAGCACCACCAGCAACGGCTGCCACCGCGGTCCGCTGGTGACCACGGCGAGGCCCCCACCGGCGTACAGCGCCGTGAGCCCGCCGATCGAGGCGAGGCCCGACACGACCGCCGAGGCCACCGCGACCTCGTGGGTGGCACCGGCCCGCCCGAACTCCCGCACGGTGTACGCGGTGGCGACCGCCGCTCCGGCCGGCATCGTGTTGGCCAACGCGGTGCCGGACAGCACCACGGCCGCCGTGCGGGGCAGCCGGATCCGCACACCGAGGCCGACGAACAGGCGCTGCTGCTGCAGCGTGAACGCGCCGATCGAGGCCGCCTGCAGTGCGGCGGCGAGCAGAGCCCACGGGACCGCGAGCGCGACCGTCGCGTCGAGCACGTCCCCGGGTGCCGGCAGGCGCCCCCGCAGGCCGAAGACGGCCAGCGCGACCACACCGGCGACCACGACGAGCACCCGCGCCCACCGCCACCGGCGGGGCCGGTCGCTGCGCGGGTCGGCCTCCCGCTCCTGAACAGGCATCGCCCCGATCCTCGCAGACCGCTCACCTGGCAGAGTGGTGGCGTGCGGGTGCTCCTGGTAGGTGCGGGTCCGATGGGACGGGAGTGGCTGCGGGCCCTCGTCGACCGTGACGACGTGGAGGTGGTGGGCCTCGTCGACCTCGACGGGTCCGCCGCCCGTGCCGCGCTCGACCACCATGGGCTGACCGCGGTTCCGGTCGGCGCGACGATCGGGTCCCTTGTGGACGGTGCGCGTCCCGATTGTGTGGTCGACGTCACGGCACCGGCCGCCCATTACCCGGTGACGATGAGCGCCCTGTCGCTGGGCCTTCCGGTCCTGGGTGAGAAGCCGCTCGCCGCGACGCTGGCCGAGGCACTGGAGCTGGTCGCGGCGGCCGAGGTCCACGGCCGGCTGTTCATGGTGAGCCAGAGTCGCCGGTACGAGCCGTACGCCGCGTCCTTCCGCGCCCTCGCCGCCGGGGTGGGCCCGGTGGGCATCCTCACCGCGGCGATGTACCGCGGCCCGCGCTTCGGCGGCTTCCGCGACGAGATGGACCACCCGCTGCTGCTGGACATGTCGGTCCACGCGTTCGACGCGGCCCGGTGGTTCCTGGACGCCGACCCGGTCGGCGTCTACTGCGAGGAGTTCAACCCGGACTGGAGCTGGTACCGGGGTGCCGCCGCGGCGTCGGCCGTGTTCGAGATGACCGGCGGCGCCCGGTTCCTCTACAACGGCAGCTGGTGCAGCGACGGCCACGAGACCTCGTGGAACGGCGAGTGGCGGGCCAGCGGCGCCGCCGGCTCGGTGCTGTGGGACGGCGACGGGCCGCCGGCCGGCGACCCGTACGCGGTCCCCCCGGACCGGGAACCCGGCGAGCCCGGCATCCGGGGTGCTCTCGCCGAGTTCCTGGCCGCGCTGCGGACCGGCGCGACGCCGACCGGGGAGTGCCACGACAACCTGATGACGCTGGCGATGGTGCACGCGGCGGTGGAGTCGGCCCGGGAACGCCGGCACGTGCGCGTCGCCGACGTTCTCCAGGCCGCTCACGGCGAGGCCTGCCGGCGGGCCACCGGACCGGTCCTGGACCGGTTGCGTTCCTGGACCCGCCTGCCGCCTCCCGTCAGCTAGTGTCCCCGCCGCCACTGTCCGTCATCGCACATCTGCCGATGAGATCTGTGCCGGCCGGACGATCGCCGGAGCCGGGCCGCGACGGGTCACTCACGGTGGCATCGTCCGGGCGGCGAGCACCGGGGTGGCGTGCGCCCGTCGCCGAGGCGTCCGCCGTCGTCTAGGCGTGCGCCGATCTTGCAC
>NZ_BOPH01000138.1 GCF_016863655.1 Virgisporangium ochraceum | reverse complement strand
GGCGGAGAGGGGGGTCGGAGTGGCGGCGGGGACGCGCCTGTCGTGCGCTAGGGCCGGGAGCGTCGGCGGATGACGTGGTACGCCACCGCGACCGCCACCGCCAGCACGACGATGACCACCTCGTGCGCCGGGTGGAGGTTCTTCGACAGGCTCGGGGCGCGGTCGGGGCCGATCGCCCACAGCGCCAGACCCGCGGCGTAGGCCGCCCCGAGGGCGGCCGCCCACCAGCGCAGCGCACGCAGGTGGGCGTTGCGGAACACGGCGACCAGCACGATCGTCACCGGAACGACGGCCACCATGGCGAACTGCCCGGCGACGAGGACGGCGGCGGACCAGGCGCTGATCACCACGGGCAACGACCGTGGCCGGGTGTCGGTGGCCGCGGTCACCGGTTCTCCGCCTTCTCCGCCGCGGTCGTCAGGTCGGCCAGCCACGCGTCGAGGCCGTATCCGAGGTAGGCGGTGGAGGTCTGCACGTCGGCCTCCACCTGGTCGCCGGTCCAGGTCTCCTCGGTGCGGACGAGCACGCCGCCCGGCACCTCGGCGAAGGTCCACACGTGGACGCCCCTGTCGATGCGCAGGCCGTCGCCGGTGCCGGGCCCGGACCAGCGGATGCACCGGTGCGGGGTCAGCTGCTCGACGGTCGAGGTGATGACCAGCGTGGTGGCCGGGGAGGCGGGGGTCTCCGGAACCGGCGTCGTCCACCGGAAGGCCGATCCGGCGCGCAGGTCGCCGGTGTCGAGCCGCTCGACGCTGGTGACCGGCGCGTGCCAGGTCGGCCAGCGCTCCACGTCGGTCTGCAGGGTCCAGACGGTCCGCAGGGACGCCCGGACCACCGTCTCGCCGCGGTACCGGATGCGGGCCGCCGGGTCGACCCCCTGGCCGTCGCAGGTCACCACGGGCCCACTGTCGTTGGGGCTCATGATATTTCTCCTCTGTCAGGTCTGCTACTGCCTGTCTCGTGAGTTAGAGGCTATAACCATCAATGAGCTGCCGTCAATAGCAATCGTGATAGCCTGTAACTCCCGCGACAGCAGAGAGGGGACGGCCATGGGCGCCGACGTGGCGAGCCCCCGCGAGCGGTACCGGGCCCAGGTGCAGGCCGAGATCAAGCAACGCGCCTGGGAGCAGCTCGCCACGACCGGGGTGTCGGCCCTGTCCCTCAAGGCGATCGCGCAGCAGCTGGGTATGAGCGGCCCGGCGCTCTACCGCTACTTCGCCAGCCGGGACGAACTGGTCACCGCCCTGATCCGCGACGCCTACCGCAGCCTGGCCGACACCATGCGCTCCGCGTACGACGCCGGCACCGACGTCGCCGGGCTGGCCCGGGCGGTACGGGCGTGGGCGCTGGCCGATCCCCAGCGCTACCTGCTGATCTACGGCACCCCCGTGCCCGGCTACCACGCCCCCGAGGACACCACCGCGATCTCCCGCGAGATCATGACGACGCTCCTCGACGTCTACCGCTCGGTCGACGTCCCGTCCACGGGCCGTCCGTTCGAGTCACACCTGGACCACCACCGCGACTGGGCCGGCGACCCGTCGGTGCCGGTCGCGACGCTGCGCCGGGCCCTGGCCTTCTGGACGCGCCTGCACGGCATCCTGTCGCTGGAGCTGGCCGGGCACTTCACGGGCATGGCCTTCGACCCCGCCCGGCTCTTCGACGACGAGCTGGCGGACCTGTGACCCGCGGACCTAGGACCCGCCGGCCCGGGAGCTGACGCCCCGCCACGGGACGAGGCCGGCCGCGACGAGGCCGTTGCGCTGGGCGTCGCGCAGCTCCCGCCAGCGCTGTGCGGGACCGCGCTCCTCCGGGTGGAGCCCGACCCCGAGCCGCGGGCCGATGAGAACCAGGGCGCGCTGCTGCCTGGTCACCTCGTCGACCCACCCGTCCGGCAGGGGCGTGTCGCCCTCCGCGACCACCACGCCGGTCGGGTCGACGACCGCGAGGCCGCTGGCCGTGGGCGTCAGTGTCCAGCCGGTCAGGTGGGTCAGGTCGCGGACCAGGCCGCCCCACTGGCGGAATCCGCGGTCGATCGCGCGCTCGGTACCGGTCCGGCACTCCAGCCGGACGACGGGCACGGCCTCCACCGTGGGGCTGTACCGCCGTCCGCGCCGGCCGTCGCGGGTGCGGACCTCGCCGCCGCCCAGCTCCGCGTCGCGCAGGAAGCCCAGGCGCACGGCGGCCGGGGCGACCCGCGGGGTGACCGGGGGCGCGGCGGCCGGGGTGGTCGTCACCTTCCGAGGGGACGGCCTCGGGGGCGGCTCCGGGGGCGGCGACGGCGCGGTCGACGGCGCGGGTGACGGGGCGGTCGACGGCGCGGGTGACGGTGCCGGCGACCGTGCCGGCGACGGTGCCGGCGACGCGGTGATCGTCGAGGCGAGGCGGTCGGTGAGGGCGGTCAGCGCCTGTGCCAGCGCGGGCTCGAACGCGCCGGTCTCCCGGGCGGTGTGCCGGCGCACCAGCCGGACCGCCTCCCGCGCGGTGGCCAGCGCCTCGGCGTGGAGGCCGGCGGCGGCCTGCCGGTCGCTCAGCGCCGTGAGCGCGGGCACCAGCTCGGCGGCGTCGCTGTTCCGCCCGCGCAGCAGCGTGATTCCCTCCGCGGTCACGGCTAAAGCGTCCTCCGCGCGGTCGAGGGCCGCGTAGTGCGCGCCGAGAACGACCAGCGCCGACGCCAGCGACCCGGTCGGCCGGTCCCGGTCGAGCACGCGCAGCAGGGCCACCGCCTCCTCCGCCGCGGCGGCGGCCTCGGGGACCCGGCCCAGCCGGGCCTTGACCAGGCTGGCGTCCTTCAGCGCGAGGGCCAGCCCGCGGCCGTGCGCTCCCAGGTCCCGGGCGGCGAGGTCGCGGAACAGGGCCACCGCCTCCTCGCCCACCGGGAGCGAGTCGGCCGCCCGGTCGAGCGCGGCCAGGGCGGAGGCCTGCCGGGTCAGGGCCGCGGCGAGGTCGGCGTCCGGGCCGGTCCCGGCCGCCCAGCGGCGCACGGCCACCGCCTCTTCGGTGACCGCGAGGGCCTCGACCCGCCGTCCGACCCCGTCGAGCTGACCGGCGAGCTCGGTCAACAGGGCGGCCAGGCCGGCCGCGTGCGTCGACGGGCGCGCGGTGGCGAGGGTCCGCCGCAGGGCGACCGCCTCCTCGGTGCGCGCCAGTGCCTCCGAGCGGCGGCCGAGCGTCCACAGCTGGTGCCCGCTGTGCTGCAACGCGCGGGCGAGGTTCTCCGGCGGCGTCTCCGGATGCGCCTGCCGGACCTGGCGCAGCAGCCGGATCGCCTCGTCGGTGACGGCGAGTCCCGCGGTGACGTCGCCGAGCTCGGTGTGCACCGAGCCCTCGTGGATCAGAGCCGTGGTGACGTACTGGGCCCCGGTCAGCGAGTACCGGCCGTCGGGGCTGCGCAGCAGCGCGGTCGCCTCGGTCGCGTACGGCAGCGCCGGCCGGGGCGTGCCGAGCCGCACCAGGATCAGCGAGGCGCTGACCAGCGCCTTGGCGAGCGGCTGGCGGTAGGTTGCCGGGTCCCGGGCGGCGAGCGTCCGGTAGAGCCCGACGGCGGCCGTCGCGGGTCCCAACGCCTCCGCGGTGCGGCCCGCCGACCCGAGCCGGCCCGCGTGCGCACCGAGGACGCGGGCCCGCTCGGCCGGGTCGTCGGTCGCCGCGAGGCGCCCCGCGGTGAGCGCGTCGCTGAGGGCGGCCAGCTCGACCCGCCGGTCGGCGGGCAGCGCGGCGTCGACCGCCTCCAGCGTCGCGGTGTCCAGACCGGGCAGTTCGACGAGGCGGGCCAGGGCCGCGAACGCCAGCGCGGGATGGTCACGCACGAGCGGGGCGACGATCTCGTCGCGGACGCGGGGCCACCGGTGCGCGGTCTCGACCAGCACCGCGAGGCCGTGCGCCATCCAGGGCCGCACCGGGCCGCCACCCGGGTCGAGCAGCCGGCGGGCGGTGCCGGCGTCCGCGTCGGTGTGGGTGGACCCGATGAGATCCTCACCGAGCCGGTCGGGTCGCAGCGCGCCCAGCACGGTGCCGGTCGCGTCCTCCGGCGGGTAGCAGAACCGGTGGTCGTCGATCACCGCGGCGTCGCCGAGACCGGCCCGGCCGAGGACGGCGTGCGCCTCGTCCCGGCGGACCGGGCCGGTGAGCGTGGCGACGTACACGGCGCGGCGCATGGTGTCGTCGGTGACGGAGATCCGGCCGGCGGACCGTGCCGCGGCCCAGGTGCCCCGCTCCCGGTCGAGGAGCCACCTCGACAGGTCGTCCGGCGCGAGCGGCGGGTCGACGCCCCGGCTGCGCGCGTCGACACCGACCAGCGCGGCCATCGCGACCGCGAGGACGTTGCCGAACGCGTCGGAGTCGAGGAACGCGGGCACCGGTGGGGGACCGGCGTCGATACCCAGCCGCTCGGCGAAGTGCGTGGCGGCGAGCCGGAAGAGCGCGACCCGGTCGCCGGGCGGCCGCAGTTCCTGGGTGCTGCGCGACGTGTCGCCGGTCGACGCCCCGAACCACGACCCGGCCGACCGCGACAGCAGCAGCACCCGAACCGGGAGGTCGTGGCGCAGACCGAGGGTGCGGAGGTCGACCAGGAGGTCGGCGAGCGGAGACCGCTCCGCGTGGTCCACCACCACGAGCAGCCCCGCGGAGTCGGGCAGGCCGTCGTCCGGCCGGTCGGCCGCCGCGACGGCCCGCCGCACCGTCCACCCGCGACCGGCGGACCGTGCCGCGAGGTGGCGGGCGATCCGCGTCTTGCCCTGCCCGCCGTCGGCCCGCACGAGCCGCACCGCCATCCGGTCGGGCGACGCCATCCAGCTCTCGAGGTCGGCGAGGTCGGCCTCGCGCCCGACGAACGGCACGACCTCGTGCCCGGCGAGCAGCAGGCGACCGGGCCGGCCGCGCGCGTCCTCGATCGCCAGCGGCACCGCGGCGGTGTCGAGCGGCGCCAGCCGGTACGGCGACCGCCGGTGGGCGACCGTCACCGACCGGGGCCGAACCAGCGCTGACATCACCTCATCATTCACAACGGTGACTGGACTCTCCAGGCTCCCCCGGCGGCGTCGCGCCCGCTGCCCCTTGCCGGCGGTCCACCGTGTCGATTATGTCAACGACAAATCTCATATCGACGAATGTGGTTCTAGCAAGCCAAGCGCGGCTGAACTGCATGATCTGCGTCTACTCCTGCCAGGGAAGCGGAGTAAGTTAATGAGCGATCTCAGTCGAAGAAAGGCCCTCACGCTCGGTGCCGCGCTCGGTCCGGTGACCGCGGTGGGCTCCGCGCCGGTCTCCGCGGCACCGACCACGGCGGCGGCCGACCCGTGGTGGGTCTGGGACGACGAGGTGGACCGCCTGGTGGCGGGCCTCCTCGACAACGGCGAGGTGCCGGCGGTGAACACCGCGATGCGGTCGTGGGTGGACAACCGCGACCCGCTGCCCGCCGCGTTCCCGGCCGACCTCACCGCCTGGCTGCAACGGGTCAACAAGCTGCCCTCCTGGGCCGACCCCGTCGCGCGGGCCCTGGTGCGCACCGCGTGGCCCGCGTTCATCGCGATGCTGTTCCTCAACAAGGGTGCCTCGGGATCGACCACCCTCATCACGATCCCCACGGGCAACCGCCCCTGACCGCACCTCGGTACCCTCGACCGCACAGTCGCGACCGGGGGAGGCCGGGTGTCCCGTCAGAGCAACCTGCCGGAGCCGCTGGGCGGACACCGACCCGCACAGCGGCCGGGAGCGGCGCCGGCACAGCGGCAGGGAACCGTGCCGGAGCGGCGTCCGGCGGGGCCGCCGATCCACTCCGCCCGCACGCTCGACTTCGTCGACAACCCCGGCCGCGAGCACTGGTGGGCGCTGCTGGGCCCGGCCGTGCAACGGCGCATCGCCGAGAAGGTGGGCCCCGCCGTCGAGTGGTGGGCCTACTGCCACCAGGTCCACAAGGACCGTCCCTACGCGGTCGTCTTCGGTACGGGCGGCCTGGCCGTGACGACGCCGACCACCAACGACGCGGGCCGCCCCGCGCACCTGCTGAACGTGCGGCGGTTCGTGCCGGGGTCGATCCGGCACGCGGTGGTGACCCAGCGGCCCGCCGCCCGTCCACCGGCAGCCGCCGGTGGCAGTGCCGCGACCGCCACCGACCCGGCCCTCGGCCTCGACGCGGACGTGCGCGGGTTTCTCGGCAACCTGCCGGCCGAGGCCCAGGCCCGGCTGCAGACCCCGTTCCTGTCCGGCGACCCGGTCGAGGACCGCGACTGGTACTACACGCGCACCGGTGAGCGGAGACTCGACGTCTGGTGCTACCTGGCCGGCCGGCGGACCGTGACGTTCCTGGCCGGGTACCGCGACGCGCCCGACGGCGTGCCGCCGTACGCCGCGACCTGGCAGCTGATCGTCCGCATGGCCGAGGTCGCGCGCCGGTGAACCGGGACTTCGAGGACCTCGGCGGGCGCGACCCGCACGACGTCGTCGGCGTGGCGCCCGGCGCCGACCGGGCCGAGATCAACCGGCGGTTCCGGCGGCGGCTGCGCCGGACCCATCCCGACGCCGGCGGCACCCACCGCGACCAGGTCATGCTCAACCTCGCCCGAGACATCCTCCTCGATCCGATCCGCCTCCGGGAGTACGAGCAGAAGATCCGCAGGCCCGCTCCCGGGCCGATGGTCCGCCGGCCCGCCGCCCGGCGACCGCCGGAGTCCGGGGACACCGCTGACCCGTTCCGGTGGGAGAGCGGCGTCGGGTCGTCGACCGCCGGGCCGGCCCGTCCGCCGCCCGCGCCGCGGCGGCCGCCGCCGCGCCGGCCCTACGTCCAGGCGGACCACGTCGAGCCGACGCCGGCCGACATCGTCGACCCGGTCCGGCCCACGTACCACCCGCCGCCGCAGCGGCCCGTCGTCCGCCCACGCCGGAGGGTGCTCGCCTGGCTGGGCATCGTCGTCTCGGCCGCGCTGGCGCTGCTGGCCCTGGTCCCCTGGTTCATGTCCCTCGTGTGAGGCCTCCCGGGCGGGTGGACCGCCCGGTGCGGCGTGAGCAGGGCGTCAGTGGCGCGCCAGCGGGCGCCCATACGCTGCGCGGGTCGGACCGCCGGGGTCCGTTCCCGGGAGGTGGCACGCGTGCCCGATGACCGCATCACCCCGTTCCGCGTGGCCGTCCCGCAGGTGGACCTCGACGACCTGGCGCGCCGGCTGGCCGCCACCCGGTGGGCGGACGAGCTGCCCGAGAAGGAGGTCGTCGCCGGCGGCGCCGGCGCGCCGGCGCCGCCGGGGTGGGAGTACGGGGTCCCGCTGTCCTACGTGCGCGACCTGGTCGAACGGTGGCGCACGTCGTTCGACTGGCGGGCCCGGGAGGCGGAGCTGAACTCGTACCCCCAGTTCACCACCGTGATCGACGGGCAGCGGATCCACTTCGCGCACGTGCGCTCCGCCCGGCCGGACGCCGTGCCGCTGGTCCTGACGCACGGGTGGCCCAACAGTTTCGTCGAGTACCTCGGGCTGGTCGGGCCGCTGACCGCGCCCGGGTCGGCCGACCTGCCTGCCTTCCACGTGGTCATCCCGTCACTGCCCGGGTTCACGTTCTCCGGGCCGACCCGCGAGCACGGATGGAGCGCCCGGCGGACCGCCCGGGCGTGGGCGGAGCTGATGCGCCGGCTCGGCTACGACCGGTACGGCGTGCACGGCAACGACGCCGGCGCCATCGTCTCCCCGATCCTGGGCGAGCTCGACCGCGGGCACGTCGTCGGTGTCCACGTCACCCAGATCTTCTCCTTCCCGCGCGGCGACGACGGCGAGTTCGACGGGCTGACCGGCGAGGACTTCGGGAAGCTGCGGTTCGGGCAGGCGTTCGCCGGGCACGCGATCCACGACCGGTCCCAGCAGGCCCAGCCGCAGACCCTGGCGCACGCCCTCGCGGACTCTCCCGCCGGGCAGCTGGCCTGGAGCGGGCAGCTGTTCGGCACCGCGCTGAGCCCCGACGACATCCTGACCAACGCGGCGCTGTACTGGTTCACCAACACCGCCGCGTCGGCCGCCCGGTTCTACTACGAGAACCACCGGGACGCGGAGGAGTCCGGACCCACGTCGGTGCCGATCGGCGTCGCCGCGTTCGCCCACGACTTCCAGGCGGTCCGCCGGTTCGCCGACCGCGACCACCGCAACATCCTGTCCTGGAACACCTACGACCGTGGCGGCCACTGGGCTGCCCACGACGCACCCGACCTGCTGGTGGACGACATCCGCCGGTTCTTCGCCGCGCTCGCCTGACGAAAGGATCTCTCCGTGACCTTCACCGTTCTGACCACCGCTCTCGACGCGCTCCGCCGGGTGACCACGGTGGCCGTCCGCACCGGGCGGCTCGACGACCCGACCCCGTGCACGGAGTGGACGGTCGCGCAGGTGCTGTTCCACGCGGCCGGCGACCAGCACGCCTGGGCGTCGACCGTCGGGTCCGGCTCGTTGCCGTCCTACAACCCGTTCGACCCGCCGCGCGAGCTCGACGGCGGTGTCGAGGCCACGGTCGCGAAGGCGGTCGAGGCGGCCGTCGGCGCCTGGTCCGGTGTCGACCCGGCCGGGCCCCTGGTGCGCACACCGCTGCCGCCCGTCCCTGAGCTGCCAGCGTCGTTGGCGGCCGCCGCGTGCGCGCTCGACGCGGCCGTGCACGCCTGGGACGTCGCGGTCGCGACCGGGCAGCCCTCACCGCTGACCGCCGAGCTGGCCGGGCAGCTGATGCCGGCCGCCCGCGCGACCGCGGAACCGTTGCGCGGCTTCGCCTACGCTCCCGCCCTACCCGAACAGGAAGATGACGACGCGGCCGCCGCGCTGCTGCGGTACCTCGGCCGCGACCCGCACTTCACGGCCGGGTGAGAGCGGTCAACTGACCCTGGACGCGCGCGGCGTCGGCGTGCCCGACGTCGCGCAGGATGTCGACGGCCCGCTGCAGCGCCGCGCGCCCCTCGGCGGCGTGACCGCCGGCGAGGTGGGCGTCGGCGAGGTGGGCCAGCGCGTTGGCCTGCTGGTAGCGCGCACCGACGTCGCCGAGGATGTCGACGGCGCGTTGCAGGCAGACGATGGCCTCGTCGTGCTGGCCGAGGTGGTACCGGGCGAAGCCCAGCGTGTCCCAGGCGGCACCGACGGCCGCGCTGTGGACGTCGCCCGCCTCGGCCTGTAGCCGCAGGGACCGTTCGGTGTAGGCCACCGCCTGCTCGTGGCTGCCCAGCCTCGAGTGCATCCAGCCGAGCGAGTTGAGCGCCTTGCCCTCGCCGGAGCGGTGGCCGGCCGCGCGGAACAGCAGCATGGCCTGCCGGACGTGCACGATCGCTTCGCTCACGCGGTCCTGCCGGCCGAGGATCCAGCTGGTGGAGCGATGGGTGTAGGCCCGACCGATGGCGCTGCCGTCCTCGCCGTACAGGTCGAGGGCCTCCCGGAGCGCCGTGTGCGCCTCGTCGTACCGGCTGAGCAGGCCGTACGCCCGCGCCAGGTTGCGGCGGGACTGCGCGCCGGCCCGCCGGTCGGCCAGCCGGTCGGCCGACGCGATCGCGACGAGCTGGAGGTCGATGATCTCGTGCCAGTAGCCGCGCCGGTCGAGCGCCTCGGTGCAGACCCACGCCAATCGCCACGCGTGTTCGTCGAAGCCCTGTGCGGCCGCCGTCGGGACCATGGCCAGCAGCACGGCGTGCTCCGCGGTGTGCCACCGCAGCGAGTCGTGGTGGTCGTCGGGCCGTTCCGGTACGACGTCGGGCCCGTGCGGTGCCAGCGTGATCGGTTCGCGCTGCGCGTTCAGTAGCATCGTCGCCGTGTGTCCACTGTGGAGGTAGTGGTCGAGCATGCGGCGGACCGCGTCGCGGCGGACCGTTGCGGTCTCGTGCCGGTCGGCCTGCTCGATCGCGAACGCCCGCAGGAGGTCGTGGAAGGAGTACCGACGGGACGCGGACTCCGCGATCACGTTCGCCCGCGCCAGCTCGGCGAGCAGCGGCCGCACGCCGGTGACGGGCAGGCCGGCGAGGCTGGCCGCGGCGTGCTCACCGATGTCCGGCCCGGGGTGCAGGCCGAGCAGCCGGAACAGCCGTGCCGCCGCCGGGCTGACCGTCTGGAACGACCAGGAGAACACCGCCCGCAGGTCGGCCGCCGGGTCCGGATCGTGGAAGACGCTCAGGTCGGCCTGCGCGCCCCGCAGCTGGGCGGCCAGTGCCCCGAGGGAGAAGTCCGGCTGGAGCGCGGCGCGCGCCGCGACGACGGTCAGGGCCAGCGGCAGCGCGGCGCACCGGTCGATGACCTCGTCGGTCGCCGCGGGGTCGACGTCGACGCGCCGGGCCCCGAGGCGGCCGTTCAGCAGGTGCCGGGCGTCCACTGTGGACAGTACATCGAGGACGACCGGGTGCGCGCCGTCGAGGGCGATCAGGCTGGTGAGCCGGTGGCGGCCGGTCACGACGACGAGGGTGCCCGGCGACCCGGGCAGCAGCGGGCGGACCTGTTCGGCGTCGCGCGCGTTGTCGAGCACGACGAGCACCCGCCGGCCCGACAGGAGGCTGCGGTACAGCGCCGCCTGGGCGTCGACCTCCGACGGGATCCGGTGCGGTGGAACCCGCATCGCGCCGAGAAACCCCCGCAGCACCTCGGTGGGGGAGCGCGGCACGCCGCCGGGGTCGAACCCGCGCAGGTTCGCGTACAGCTGCCCGTCGGGGAACCGGTCGGCGACCCGGTGCGCCCAGTGCACCGCCAGGGTCGTCTTGCCGACCCCGGCCGGGCCGTCGATCACCGTGACCGCCGGGGTCGCGTCGCCGAGCACCTCGTCCATGGCGTCCAGTGCCGCGCCGCGACCGACGAACCCGCGGATGTCCGCCGGTAGCTGGCGGCAGGCGACCCACCCGCCGTCGGCTTCACCGGTGTCGGGCAGCGGGGTGCGCGGCACGACGGCCGGCGGCGCGGACGGGACCACGACCTCGCCCGTGAGCATGGCCCGGTGCAGCGCGCGCAGGTCCGCGCCGGGCTCGATGCCGAGGTCCGCGCGCAGCTTCCGGTCGATGACGCGGAACGTCTCCAGCGCCTCCGCCTGCCGGCCGCTGCCGTGCAGCGCCAGCATGAGCTGCTGCCAGAAGCGTTCCCGCAACGGGTGCTCCCCGGTCAGGCCGCGCAGCTCCGGGATGAGGTCGGCGTGGCGGCCCGTGGCGAGGTCCGCGTCGACGCGGCGTTCGGTGACCCGCAGCCGCTCCTCGTCCAGCGCCAAAGCGAGCGCCTGCAGCGGCCCGGACGCCACGTCGGCGAGCGCCCGCCCGCGCCACAGGGCGAGCGCGGCGCTCAGGTGGATCGCCTCGGCCGCGGCGTCGCCGTCCAGGGCGGCCTTGTCCGCCAGGTCCAGCAGGCCCCGGAACCGGTCCAGGTCGATCGACCCCGGCGCCGTGCTGATCAGGTACCCGTCGCCGTGCGTGACGATCAGGTCGGGCCGGTCGAACCTGCGGCGCAGCCGGTACACGTAGGTCTGCAGGCTGGCGCGGGCCCCCGCCGGTGGCGCCTCCGCCCACAGGTGGTCCAGGAGCACCGGGACCGGCACCACGTGGTTCGCGCGCATCAGCAGCGCGCCGAGCAGCACCCGGTGCTGGGCGGCCGGCACAGGCACCGGCCGGCCGTCGACCGTCACGATCAACGGCCCGAGGACGCCGAACTCCACCCCCACCGACCTACCGACTCCCGTATCGCCGATCCCCGCACGACCCGGTCCCCCCGACAGACCCCTCGTGACGCAAGCGTCGACATGCTATCCCCACCCGTCCATCCACCACCGGTGGTCGACCGGGAGGACCCGCGGCCGGAACGACATCGGGACCCATTGTGACCACCCGACGCGCGCCGGGTGGACCTACGCGGGCCCGGGCCTGTCGGAGAACAGCGTCGAGAAGAGCTGTGCGAGACCCGCGGAGCGGCCGAACGATCCGTTGGCCCCCCAGGCGGCCGCGCGGGCCGAGCAGAGGGAGAACCTGAGGTCCCAGTACCCCTCGCCGTGTGCCGCCGACAGGGGCTCGGCGAGCCCGGCTCCGTAGGCGAGCCCGCAGGCGACCGCGGACATGACGGCGTCGCGGCAGAGCAGCCGGCCGGCGGATCCGGGCAGGGCCGTGTGGTGCAGGTGCTCGTCGAGGGACGGCACCGTGACATCGAGCGGCCGGGCGCTCCGGCCCGGCCCGGGAGCGACCCCGATGTGGTCGCGTTCGCCGTGGTGCACCAGGTTCCAGAACGCCGTCGGCGAGGAGTAGTGGGTGACGAGGGCCTCCGCCACGCGGTTGGCGTGCTGCCGCACCACGTCGGTGCCGGCCGACGGGCCGCCCAGGGCGTGCAGGAGCGTGGCGGTCGCGGCGTCAACGTGGCGGCCCGCGTGCATGTCGGCCGCGAGCCTCGTCAGGTGCGTGGCGGTTCCGCGGACCACGGCCGCGCGGTCTCGGCCGGGACCCGGCCGGCCGGCGGTCAGGGCGGCGAACACCAGGTCGCACTTGGCGACGACGACCAGCAGCGACGGCCGGGGCGCCGCGTCGTTCCGCGGGGTGGCGGCGGCCAACCGGTGCCCGAGACTGATCTGGGTGAACGCGCGGTTCGCGCGCGTCAGGTCGCGGTTGACAGCCGACAGGTCGTGACCGGTCTCCCACGTGTCGCCGGTGTCCAGCGTCGGGTCGACCACCCACAGCGTCGTGTCGTAGGCGTCGGGCGAACGGTCGATGACGCGCGTCAGGCGGGCCGCCGGTACCTCCGCCAGCCCGGTCCACGACGGCCGACCCCGGTCGATGCTCCGGACCGGGACCGGCTGCGGAATCCGCCGTCCCCAGGACCGTCGCCGGCCGGTGCCGCCGGCGACGGTACGGGCCAGGATGTCGGTGATGGCCTCGACCGCGTCGGGCACGTGTCCGGCGAGCGCGGCCCTCGGGGTGACCGTGGCCCGCGTGTCACGTGACCGCGGATCGTCGGTGGGCACCGACAGGGGGACCTCGGCCTCCAGCGGGGCCGGCCACCGCCGCCGCACGCCGTTCCAGTCGGCGCCGCCGGAGCGGTGGTCGTCGAGGCGTTGGTTCAGCGTCGCGGAGAGGACGGCCGTCTTCCCGCTCGCGGGCGCACCGACGACGGCGACCATCCTCCACTCCCCGTGCACCCGGCTCTCCTCCGGATCGGGGAAGAAGTGTCCGTCGCCGCAGAGAACGTAGGTCTGCTCGATCTCGGGCTCGACGAAGCCGGGAGCCGTCGACATCGCGGGTGGGAAGTTGACCCCGACGACCGAGACCCGCCACGGGCGTTCGCCGTGTGTGTCCGGCGAGCCGATCTCGAGCCGGAGGGAGGGCGGTTCGACGAACCGTCCAGTACGGGGATCCCGGTCCGGCGTGGTTCGCAGCGCCGCACCGCAGAGGGGACACACACCGCCGAAGCGGAGTGCGGGGCCGGACTCCTCACCTCTGCCCGGCAGCAACCTCCGCAGCCAACCAGGGAACGACGGGCCGGTCCGGGGGCCCGGTCGCGCGACGACCGACGTCGACCGCGCCGGTGCCAGTGGGTCCGCGGCCCGCGGACCGGGATGCCGACCGGCCACCCCGTCCGCGGCCCCGCTGGCCGGCGGGTCGGCCGGGTCCCCGGCCGCGAGCCGTGCCAACTGGTCGGCGACGCGGTCGGCGAGCCGCGCGAACTCCCCGCCGAGGCTGCGCAGGTTCGCGACGGCCACCTCCGCGAACGGCTGGCTTTCCGGTGGCAGGGCCAGCCGGCCCTCAGAGTCCGGTACCAGCAGCCGGTAGTCGAGGCACCCGCCGAACGGGGCGCTGAGCTCGCTCGACGCGTTCCGCAGAACCGTCAGGACGTCGAAGATGTGCTGCCGGGTGACGCTGTTGCGGAGCAGGTCGCGTACGTGCGGCACGAAGTCGTACACGACCGAGTCGGGATCCTCGCCGGTGTGGTGGACGCCGTCGCGGACGAGCAGCCCGGACAGGAACACCTCGGCCAGGTGCTCGGTGCCGGCCCGAGGCAGCAGGGTCTGCTGGACCAGCCGCATGACGGGCAGCGACAGGGGCGCGGCGGTCAGCAGGCCGGCCAGTGCGACCGCCGTGGTGGAGGCGCCGGTCCGGAACGCCGTCACCGTCCGCACCGCATCGTCGCGACCGTGGGTCGTCCGGTCCGGGCCGGCGCCTGCCGGCGGCACGATGGGGCGGTGGAGCGCGACACCAGGTACGGCTCCGGCCCGGGTGCCGGCCAGCACGCCCGCCCATCCGCCGATCCAGGTCGGGTCGACCCCCAGGACGGGGATGCTCCGGCGTCCGGGCGCGCCGCCTCCGCCGGAGGCGGGATGGCGTGGCCTGCTCGCGGTCCGGCCGGCCCGGGACGGCACGGCGTGCCACCACACCGGCTCGGTGGCGATGTTCGCACGTCGCCACAGCCGCGGGGGCAACGCGTGGAGGATGGCCACCGGACCGGCGCGTGCCCAGCCGTCGAGGGCGGCGTCCATCGTTCCGTCGGTCCAGCCCTCGCCGACCCCGTCGGTGAGGACGAGCACGTGTCGTCGTCCCGTCGGGTCGGCCAGCGCGCGGGGTGGTCGGCCACCGGCACCGGGCGTGGTACCGCGGCGGCGGTGGGAATGCAGGCGACCGGTCCCGCTGTCGAGCCAGTACCCACGGACGTCCCGGAAGGCGCCGTGGCGCTCGAGCAGGTCGCGCAGCTCGACTGCGAGCCGTTGCCACAGCGCCATCGACGCACCGGTGTCGACGACCAGCGCCACGTCGAGCCACCGTTCCCGGGCCGGGCGCATGACCGGGGTGACGGTCATCGCCTGGGCGCTGCGATGGGCCGTCGCCGTCTCGTCGAGCAGCGTCCGGCGGCGGTCGTCGACGAGGCGCTTCAGGGGTCGGAGCGCCCGTTGGACCGCCAGGCGCTCGGGGATCTCACGGTGACGGGCGTGCGGAAGCTCCGTCGCGGCCGACGGTCGCGGGTCGTCGCCGGTCCGCACCAGATGCACGTCGGTGGTGGTGTCGGCCGCCGCTTCGGCTCCGGCCTCCACCGGCCGTCGCGGCGTCGGCAGCGCCGGTGGGTCCGACCGTGCCCGGTCGTCGAGCGCCGTCGTGGCGGACCCGGAACCGGGCCCGGCCGCGACCGGACCCGGGAGATCGGTGTGTCCGAGCAGCCACAGCACATCGGCCAGGTCGTCGGCGGCGAACCGGTCGACCATGGGAAGAGCGGCGATCGACGCTGCCCGGTGCCCGGTCATTCCGCGTCGCCGTCGAGCGGGGTCACGAGCTTGGCGAGGAACGCGGCGTTCAGGTCACCGCCGTTCGTGACGCCGGACGCGGCCAGGAACACCTGGTTCAAGAGCTGGTCGATCGCGCGTTCCCGGCCGTCGAGCTGGAGCCTGAGGAACGCGTCGATTCGTGCGAGGACGGTGTCGTCGATGCGGCCGAGATGCGCCGCGACGATGGCGGCGAGCCGGTCACGGTCCGGAGGTTCCAGGTGCAGCCGCAGACACCGACGGACGAAGGCCGGCGGGAAGTCCCGCTCGTTGTTGCTCGTCATCACCACGATCGGGAACGCGTTGCAGCGGACCCGTCCGTCCTCCACGGTCGCGCGGCCCGCCGGGTCGGCGGTGAACACCTCGACGTTCGTCTCGTCGTCGACCCGTTCCAGCTCGGGGATCGTGAAGGTGCCTTCCTCGAAGACGTTGAGGAGGTCGTTGGGCAGGTCGACGTCGCTCTTGTCGATCTCATCGATGAGCAGGACGCGCGGCCGCTCCCGGGCGAGCAGCGCGGTACCGAGCGGCCCGAGCTTGAGGAACCGCCCGATCCCCGGCTCCGCCCCCTTGGTGTTCACCTGCTGGAGCCGACCGATCGCGTCGTAGTGGTAGAGCCCGTCGGTGAGCGTCGACCGGCTGGTGATGGGCCAGTGGAGCACCGGACCGAGGCCGAGCTCGTGGGCGATGCTGTAGGCGAGCGTCGACTTCCCGGTTCCCGGCTGGCCCGACACCAGTAGCGGCCGGCGTAGATAGATGGCCGCGTTGACGAGGTCGATCGTGTCCCGGTCGGGCGTTGTGGCCGCCTCGGAGTGGGTGCCGATGTGCCGTTCGGTGGCGCCGTCGGCTCCGTCCCGGCCGACGAAGCGTCGCCATGGCGGGGCCGCCGGAAGCCGGTCGATGCCGTCGTGCGGCCGTCCGTCACCGCGGTACACCCACCATGCCGTGGCCGACTGCTGGCTCATCCGCCGGGTCCTCTCCTGCTCTGGGGCGCTGTCAACGGAGACGGATGCTCCGGCAGACGGTCGGGGTCGTCCCACAACAGCGCCACCGGGTTGTCGTCGGGCTCGTCCTCGGCCGCCTCCAGCCGCAGATCGTGAACGGCGGCGGGAAGGTCGGTGAGCCTGCCGTCCGCGCACGCGGTCCGCACGAGCGCGCGCAACGTGTCGACGTACCGCCCGTTGCGGCTCCACAGCACCACCGGAATTCCCGCCTTGACGGTCGCCTGGAGCGCGGACACGCTGGCCGGCAGGTGCGCCTCGTAGGGGTACATCAGGCCGACGCAGGCCAGGGTCTTCCTCCGCAGCAGCTGGGCCAGCAGCTGCCGCCAGTCCGCGGGCTCGACGATGACCTCGGGGTCGGCGGATCCGTCGGCCGGCTGCCCACGCACGATCCAGTTCGCGGCCGGCCGGCTCGTGCCACCACCTGTGGCGATGGCCCACCGCTGGTGCCAGCTCGGCCGGGCCAGGGTCTCCAGGTCGCTGAGACGGTCGGACGACCGGACGACCACCGGGTGCAGCCAGCCGACGGGGCTGCCGGTGGGCGCGCCGACCGTCCAACCCTCGACGGGATGGTCCAGCAGGGACCACGGCAGGAGGAACTCGACCGACAGCTTGACGCCGCGCGGGTCGGTGAGCATCGGCGCCGCCTGTTCGAGGAGCGACCGACCGACCAGCCGCAGCTCCTTCCCGCTGCACAGCTTGTCGAGCTCGTGCTTCGGGGTCACGCCGCCGCCGTCCCAGCGCCACCACGCCGCCAGCCGGTACCGGCCGGGTCGGCAGTCGTCCTCGTCCGCTCGCACCATCAGGTAGGCGCGGTCCCGCGGTTGCGACGACGACGGCGGGTCCAGCAGCGACGGGTCGACCTCGAGCCGGTCGGCCACGTCGACGAGCCATTCCCGCAACGGGTCCGGGTCCTCGAGGTACCGCGTGAGGTGCGCGAGGAACACGAGCAGCGGTGGCGCACCGTGGGAGAACGGCATTGCTTCCAGCCGACGGGTCAGCGTCGGCAGGTCGTGCGTCTGCGCGACCGTTACCGGTACGACGGAGGCGAAGGCGACGTCGAGAACGCTCGCGACGTCGGCGGGGCCGAGCGACTTCTTCACCGTGGACAGGATGCGGCGCAGCGCCGTCCGTTCCTCCGGTTCCAGGACATCGTCCAGCGACGCGCGGACGCTCTGGTCCCGCGTCTGCGTCAGGTCGCCGTTGGCCTCCCGCAGCTGGACGACTCCGACGTGGGTCGCGCCGAACAGGTGCTCGGCGACCAGGAGGAGGACATCGACGACCGGCACGTCGGCCGGTGCCAGGCGGTAGCAGTCGACGATGAGGCTGTCCAGCCTGTACCGTGCTCCGCCGTCGGTCGGCGGGGACGACAACGTCGCGTCGAGCTCGGCACCGACCAGCTGGACGAAACGCAGATAGACGGTCTCGTCCCGCAACTCGGTGATGCTGATCAACGCGTCGACCAGCCGTTTGCGCTGGCGCAGGGACAGCGACCGCGGACGCTCGTCGGCACTCATGCCCGCACCTCCCACTTGTCGTCCGGAGCGACCAGACCGAGGCCGGACAGGACGTTCGCGAGTGCGGAGACGGCCGGATCCCGGGGCCGCAGAACGGACAGCGCCGCGAGCACTGCGACCCACGGACGCGACCCGGAGTGGTTCTCGCAGACCGTCACCAGCGCGTCGGCCTCCATACGTGCCGTCGCGTGGCGCGCCTGGTGCTGAGCGAGCACGTCGGGCAGCAGCGAGTACATGGCGTCGCGGACGCCCGGCGTCGTCATGTCGGGAACGGCGAGCAGCCCGTCGACGATACGGATGCGGTCGGCCAGCGTCAGGCTCATCGGTGCCACTCGAATCTGACGTCGTCGAGGTCGACCGCGCCGTTGGCCGAACACCGTCCCGTGCACCGCGCCGTCGGCCCGCCGTAGGAGATCGACAGGCGGTCGGCTGCTCCGCGCAGCCGCCGCGGTCCGGTCACCGTCACCGCGTCGGCCAGTCCCAGCTCAGGACCGCTGAACGTGCTCCGGTACCGCTGCAGCGGAACCGAACCGCCGGGCATAGCGCCGTTGCTCGGTATGGCGACGAGGGCACCTCCGGGACTGGGCCCGGCCGGCAGGACCGACAGCGCGACGATCGCGATGGCGAGGACGGCACCGAGCAACCACAGCCACGGAAGGCCCAGCTGGGCCTCGGCCGGGCTCACCACCTCGGTCGGCCTGGCGAGCACCGGGTCGTCGAAGCCGCCCCGGGTCAGTAGCGAGGTCCACGGCGACCCGACGACGGGTGCCACCTTCAGCGGAAGGTCGGCCCGCACCCGCTGCCACGGGTGCCACGACCGTGGCCCCGCGTCCCACTCGACCGTGATCGGAACCTGGACGGACTCACCGGGGCGGACGTCGATGTGGCCGGGAGGAATCACCACCCGGAGGTGGTCCGCGCCGGGTTTCGCGGCGAGCCCGTACACCCGGAACGGCACCGGACCGACGGAACGCAGCCTCACGGTGAGAGAGTTGTTGCCGTCCCCCAGAACGCGGCGTGACGGCCACTCGACCCTCAGCCCGGAGTCGAGCTCCCTGGCGAGCCGGTGCCGGGCCGCGGCGGCGCGCATGGCCTCCTTCGGGCGCCGGAGCGTGCGGGTCAGGTCGTCGATCTGGGTGGTGTCCACGACGGTGGTGTCACGGAAGACGGTGGTGAGTTGGGCGGCGCCGTTGTAGCCGTACAGCTGCACCGCGAACGAGACGAGCGGACGCGGCAGCTTCCCGGCCCGTTCCGCCAGTTCCTGCCAGGCGTATCCGGCCCCGAACGGGAACGGGCTGCCGGGCGGTGGGTCGTGGCCGCCGTCGGTCAGCAGGATCACGCCGGCGACCTGGCCCGGCGGACGCTGCTCGAGCACCTGCACGGCGGCCGCGATGCCGGCGCCGAGATCGGTGTGCGCGTCCGTCGGCTCGGCCGGCAGCCGTGCCTGGATGGCCTCCGGGGACCGACCGACCGGCCCGTTCCACAGCATCGTGGCGTCGCTGCCGACCGCGACGAGGCTGACCCTGTCGTTGGGTGCCATGGCGGCGAAGAACTCCACGAGGCTGCGCCGCATCCGTTCGTACAGGCCGTTGTTCCGCATGGACCCGGACACGTCGACGAGGACGACGTAGGCCGCACCGACGTCGTCGACGCCCAGCCTGCGGTAGACCTCCTCGATGTCGTCGGGCGTATCGGGTCCACGCGGTGCCGATGGCGCCTGCGGGGTCCGTGGCGCGACGGGAACCGCCGGCCCGGCCGCCGCCGGACCGACCGGAAGGACCAGCGTGGACAGCATCGGTGACACCGCGACGAGCAGCCGGACGGCAACGGTGCCGCGCGCCCGCCACGCAGCCCACCTCGATGCCGCCTTCACCGTTGTTTCACCTTCCAGACGCGCGACCGGACGGTCGGACCGGACAGTAGGAACTGACGGACACGACACGGCACTGTGTCGAACATTCGACGCTGAAGGGATCGACCGCGACAATCGGCCCCCGCGACGGATCGGATGACTGTTGTATGTCGGACGGTGTCCAAAAGGACATCACGAGCTGTTCGATCGTCCCGCGACATGTCGTGAGGGCGCTCGTTACCGTACGTGAGTTGACGCCCGTTCCCGACTCTCACCAGCACTTCGTGTGGTGGTCGATGCGAAGTCCGGAGGCATCCATGACCACCGCACCCGAACTGACCCAGGTCACCGGGACCAGCGTTCCCGACGTGTCCCCGCGGCCGACGGGTGTGATGATCTGGCTGTCCGGGGTCGACCCGGTGACGCTCGCCCGGTGTCCGAGCGAGACGCGTCGGTTCGCCGCCGTCGGCGGCGTCGTCCTGACGACAGCGGGGATGGCGGCCCTGTCCGCGATCTTCGCCCTCCGGATGGCGTTGCACGCCTCGTGGGTGGTCATT
The DNA here is from genome assembly GCF_016863655.1 of Virgisporangium ochraceum. Taxonomy (GTDB): domain Bacteria; phylum Actinomycetota; class Actinomycetes; order Mycobacteriales; family Micromonosporaceae; genus Virgisporangium; species Virgisporangium ochraceum. Next base: position 49,331 of record NZ_BOPH01000138.1, on the reverse strand, counting down.
GTGCCGATCGCCGCGTTGTGGGGTCTGGCGATCATGAACCTGGACCGCTGGCTGATCGTCGCGACGCGGCGACGCGAGCGGTGGTACCAGAACCTGACCACGGTGCTCCCACGGGTGCTGCTCGCGCTGATCATCGGCGCCGTCGTGTCCACGCCGCTGGTCCTGTCGGTGTTCAACGCCGAGATCGAGGCCGAACTGAACCGGCTGCGGCAGGCGGAGAGCATCCGGTACGAGAAGGCGCTCGCGAATGACCCCCGGTTCTCGGCGATCCCCGGTCTCCAGGCGGAGATCGCACGTCTGGAGGCGGTCGCAGACGGGTCCGCCGCGCCGGATCTGGAGACCGACCCGACCGTGCGGCGGCTGGCCGCCGAGTACACCGAGGTCGACAAGCAGTACCAACGGGCACAGGCGGATGCCGCCTGCGAGCTGGACGGTAGCTGCGGATCGGGGAGCAGAGGCGCCGGTCCGTCCTACCGCCAGAAGCAGGCGGCCGCCGACGAACTGCGAGCGCGTCTCGACGAGCTGCGTGCCCAGCTGGACGTGGCTCGGGCACAGGCATCCAACCGGCTGGGTGCGAGCGCGGCGGCGAGCCGGGCCACGGCCCAGGCGGAGCTTCCCGACAGGCGTGCTGCGCTGGAGCGGCTGAACAGGCTGAAGCGGGCGGAGCAGGACCAGTACGCCGCCGACCTGGCCAACAGCGACGGACTGCTGGCCCGCCTCGGCGCGCTGTCCAACCTCACCAGTCGCGCGCCGACCCTGCGGACGGCCTACCTGCTCCTGTTGCTCTTCATCACGACCATCGAGGTCCTGCCGGTACTGGTCACGTTTCTCACGAGTCTGGGCCGTCCGACGCTCTACGAACAGATCCTCGCCGACGTCGAGACCCATCACCGGGACGCGACGAAGGAGGCGCTGGCGCACCGCCGCCGGGCGGCCCGACGCGAACTCCAGGTCCGCACCGACATCGAGAAGGAGACGGTGCAGGGACTGGTGGAACGCCGCATGGCCGCGGAACGCGAGGTGTACGAGCAGCACACCGAGACCTGGCGCCACAAGGAACTGTCCAGGATCGAGGCACAGGCGGCGTTGGGAGCCCGCTCCGAAGCTGCTCGGCGCACGCCGTGGCCGGCACCGGAGCGGGCGGGTGGAGCACGGTCCGCGCGGTCGACGGAGGACACCGGCGAGCCGCCCCGGTGGGGGTACCACGTCGACTGACCGGGCGGGGCGGTCAACCATCGCCGTGCGTCAACGAGCCGGTCCGCGAGACACGTGCCACGATCTGGGAGGGCGTCAGGCCCGCCGCCTGACGCCACGCCGATCGGAAGCCCTCGCCGTAGACCGGGTCGGGGTTGGTGGACATCCCGTCCAGGAGGTGCCGGGCCAGCGGCCCGCCCCGGTGGGTCAACCACCAGCTCGCGACCAGCTCGCAGAGTCCCTCCTCCTCGACGTCACCACGGTCGCCGCCCGGACAGCCGACCAGCCACGCGTGCCCCATCTCGTGCGCGAGCACCTGTCCGAACTGGGTGGCCGGCATGCCCTCGGCGACCAGCATGGCCGCGACCGTTCCCCGGTGCCCCGACCGGTAGTGGGTGATCGTCAACCCGTGTGCGGTCCGACGCGCCGCCGTCGCCAGGTGGGACAGGGACGTGACCTCCACCCTGACCCGGTTCGGCAGGCGGATGCCGTAGGAGTGCAGGAGCGACCGGACGAGTCGCACCACGGTACCGACGTCGGCCTGAACGTCGACCGCGCTCCGGGAGCACCGGTGGCAGCGGATGCGACCGTCCGCTAGGACCGTCCGTTTCCGCGTTCCCGCGCCGCCGGTGACCGCACCACAGCTCCAGCACGACGGCCCGCCGCCACAGCCGTGGCAGAGAATTTCGCCGAAATGGTCCACCAGCCAACGGAAACCGACCGAACGTCCACATACGACACAGCGGTGGTTTTGCCTCTTCATCGAGTACCCTGAACCGGGTGAACGCAGACGTGTTGCTTGCCCGCTGCGAGAAGGCATCCGAGCCGTCGGGACTGTACGGCATCCGGGTCGAGGAGCGGTCCGATGCCTGGTATGCCACTTGGGGTTTCGCGCTGAACCAGCGCAGGGCCACACGCGAGAGGTACGGCGACACGGTCGTCCGGTCGTCGTTGCTTCTCGCCGACGGGTTTCCGGGGTGCCCGCACTGTGAAGCGGCCTCCTTCGTCCAATGCGGTACGTGCCAACGGTTGACCTGTTGGGACGGTGCGGTCCGGGTCTGGCACTGCCGGTGGACCCCGTGCCGGGGCAGCGGAGTGCCCGGAGGGGCGATCGAACGCTTCGGCCGGCACGGGGACGTCTGACCGCTAGATCTCGATCCGGCCGGTCACATCGCCGAAGTCGATGTCGGTGCCGGAGATGAGGCTCACCGACCGGCCGGGCTCGACGGTCTGGGGCGCCCGGCCCGGTACGTGGACGAACCACTGCACCGGGCCGAGGTTCTTCAGCCCCTGCACGTTCTGAGTGGGATGTCGGGCGACTTCCGCGTGCGCCTGTCCGGCGGGGGCGGGATTGCCATTGCGCGTCAGGTGACGCGCGTACAGCCGCGTCTCGCGGTTCAGAACGATCAGCCGCTTGCCGTCGATGACGAGCCGTGGCGGCAGAACGAGTCGTCGCCGGCAGCTCCAGCACATGACGTCGACCCGCGTCGGACACAGGAAGTTCTGACGCCGGCAGGACGTGCACTCGACCACCGCGTCCTCCACGGCCGCCAGTGCCGACTGCCACTCACCGAAGGACGGCCGCCGACCGGAGTCCCGGACCCCGTCGGTGAAGACCTGGATGAAAACGTCGCGCAGAACCTGCGGATACAGGTTCCAGAACAGTGGCGCGTTGAGATGCACACCGGGCACCGGACGGTTCGACGTGTCCTTCGGGTCGAAGATGAAGACCGGGTTCGTCCCGTAGATCCGTCGCATCGCGGCCGCGTCGAAGACGTGGATGCGTGCCTCCTGCTCGCCCTGCAGCGGATGGTCGTTCATCAACAGGAGAAAGAGGAGAACCGCCATCGAGAAGCTGTCGGTCAACGCGGATGGCCGCTTCTCGCCACGCACGATCTCGGGCGCCATGAACCGTGTGGTCCCCAGTACCGTCGGCCGGGTCCGTGACGACCCGACGTTGTCGTTGTCGCAGATGAGGACGTCACCCGTGGCCGGGTCGACGAACAGGTTCGCGTCGGAGATGTCGCAGTAGAACAGTCCTTTGGCCTGAAGTGCCTTGAACGCGGACACCGTCTGGCTGGCGGCCCGGACCAGCTCGCTGAACCGGATGTTCACCTTACGGCCCAGCACCATGGTGAGGTTGACGAAGTTCGGCGGTCGCAGCCGCATGACGTAGCCGAACTCCGTGCCCTTCGTGACCACGTCGTCCGGCCACAGGAAGTGTGTGGACGGAGCCTTCTCCACGACCAGCGCCGTGATGCTGTCCCGTAGGTCGCGTCGTTGGTAGGAGGGCAGGAACCACTTGACGGCTACCGTGCTGCCGTCGTCGAGGCGTCCCTCGTAGACCTCGCCCTGCGCGCCGGTGCCCAGCAGCTTCCCGACCGCCACGGACGATCCGAACGTGCTGTCGAGCTTGTCGCCTGGCTTCACCATGTGGGGTCACGCTCCCGGTCGTCGTCGGCGTTCGTTCGTGCGGAGGCCGTGATCCCGGCACCGGCGGCGCGGGGCTCGCGTTCCAGCGCGGCCTCCGACGCGTCGAGTGGTGTGAGGTCGTCGGCCGGCCCGGGTGGGACCACCCGCTCGGTGGCCCAGGCCATCGACACCGACATGTCGTCGCCACTGCCGCGCTTCGAGATCTCCGGAAGCCATCGCGCCAGATCGGCGGACAGGTCCGCGGCGCCTACCGCCCGGTCGGCGATGTCGACGCAGAACTTGAAGAAGCCTTCCGGGTCCTCGAACGAGTTCGGCACGCCGTCGGTCGTCAGGATGACCGCGGACGGAACGTGCCCGGGAAGCAACGGCTCCGTTCCCACGCTGATGCGGTACGCGGCGTTGTCGTCGCAGAGCGACGGGGTGACGTTCGCGATCGCGTCGGACGGCGGTGGGCACAGGTAGCCCGGCTGGCCACCGAGGATCCTCATCATCGCGCCGTCACCGAGCTGGAGCCAGTGGATGGCGGACGGCCCGATCAGCACTCCCAGGACGGTCGAGCCGTACGCCCGTAGCTGCCAGCCGCCGAGGCGCTCGGCGTCCCAGTCGGCGGAGCCCGGTCCGGACGCCAGCGGATCATCGGATCCGCTCGACCGGACCGTGTCGGCGTAGGACTCGAACTCGCGGAACTGCTGGAGCGCCCGGTCGCGCTCGGCGGGGCCCTGGCGCGCGGCGATGTGGTCGAAGAACCGTTTCATCCGAGGTTCCCGGTCGCCGGAGTCGCTTACGCGCGGCGGATCGGCGATCAGGTCCTTCAGCACCCGCGCGCGCCAGTTCGCGACGAGGAGCCTGGGCGCCTCGCTCCACCGCGTGTTCGCATTGGCGACCTCCGGGCTGATGGACAGCTCGTCGAGGTAGCTGCGGAAGGTGGCGAACACCTCCGTCATGGCGTCGACGGCGAACCCGGCGCCGCGCCGGCTCCGGAAGTGCGCCTCGGATCCGTGACCATCGGCGACGGTGAGAGACGCCCATGCACCGGCGTCGTCGCTCTCGCCGCGGCTGTGGTCCTGGCACTCGACCGTGTTCCGCAGGTGCGACGCTCCGACGACCGAGACGTGGGTGGTCTGCCACGACCACCCGGTTCTCTGCGTGTTCAACGCTGTGCTCCCCACTGGTACGCCCGGGGCCGGTTCACCAGACGGTGTCGGCGTCGGGGTCCGGCGCGGGCGGTGGCGGTGGAGGCGGCGGCGTTCCGTCGAACGGCGTACCCACCGGTTGGCTCGCGGGCGCGGACGCGGACCTGAGCACGGTGGTCGAGACGTACTTGATGAACTTGACCAGGTCTCCGGGATTGTGCGCCGTCAGCGGCTCGATCTCGGGGTGGCCGATGAACCGCCGGAGCGTGTCGAGGTCGGCGTCCTTGCCGATCGCGATGGACATGCGCACGGCGCGCTTGCCCCAGGGCTCGGCCATCAGCGCCTTGAGCCCGGTGTCGAAGTCGTCGGTCGGCTGACCGTCCGACACCAGCACGACGACCGGTGGAAGGCCACGCTCGGGCATGTTCGCGACGGACAGCTCCGACGCCATCGCCTTCATCGCCGCGCCCATGTCGGTGATCCCGGAGACCGGAACGTCGGTCCAGCTGAAGTTCGACAGCGGAATCGGCGTCTTCGTCACCCACCGGAAGCCCGTGCTGAAGGTCATCGCACGGACCTCGACCGCAGCGTGCGGGTTCTCGTCGGCCGACGCCTTCATCGCCGGCAGGCTCTCCCGGATGGCGTGGTTGAGCTCACCGATCTTCTCGCCGGCCATCGAACCGGACACGTCCAGGACCCAGTAGAAGCGGAGCGGTCTGCTGGAGATCGCTCCGCCGGGCAGGTCTGACATCTCGGGTTTCCTTTCGCTGGGCTGGTTGCATCGACTGGTCGATAGCTGCGTGTCGTCAACAGGTCTCGGCGCCGGGGCGGGCGAGCGGACCGTGCGTCGCGTCGATGATCGGGTAGATGTTCACCTCGATCGCGCCGGATCTCCGGTCCCCGCGCGGTCGGCCGCCCCAGAAGGGGCGGTTCGCCACCGGTCCACCGTCGGCCCGACGGAACACGGCCGGGAGCCGCGGCAGGATCTCCCTGTTGAACGCGGCCGCGCGCTTTGTCCCGTCGTCGGGAAGGTCGGCGATCCCGAACGACAGCACGATGCCGGCCCTCCGGCCGGCGAGATCGGGCTGCGAGACCCGCTCCCGCACCTGCCGTTCGATGTCGGCGAGGTGGGCGTCGCGTGCGGCGGAGGGACCGCCGGTCAGCAGCGCCGGGTCGGTGTCGACCCGCAGGCAGACGAAGTCGCTGTCGACCCCGGGTGTCGCTTCCGGCGACGGGCTCGACGGGGTCGGCGTGGGAGAACCGCTGGCGACCGCGGCCGGCGGGATCGTGACCGCGCCGCCCGTCTGGGTCGCCAGAAAGACCACGACGAGAACCAGCAGCATGTCGGCGAAGATCCAGCCGATGACGCCGAGGAGGCGGGTCGCACCGGGTGCGCCCGGCGAGTCGTGAGGTTCCGCGGACATGCGCCGTCACTCGCTCGGCTGGCGTGGACGGAGCAGCGACGAGAACCAGCCGCGGCGGGCAGGCGGATCGGTCGTCGGCATGCCCCGCAGCCGGTCGACCGCCTGCGTCAACGCCACCGCGGCCTGCTGCGTGGAGCGCACCAGCCGGGCCGTGGTGGCCTCGAGCTCCTGCTCGACCCGGCGGGTGAGCCGGTTCGACAGCTCGACCTGCTCGCGCATCACCGCCGCGGCCGACGATGCCATCTGCCGGGCCGCGTCGGAGGCGTTGTCGATGGCCGCCGCCGCCTCCCGACGTTCCGCGATCTCCCGGTCCAACGCCGCGACGGTCGCCTCGCGCAGCTTCTCCATCTCACCGGGCAGCGTCGTCAACGCCTGCAGCAGAGCGGTCTCGGTGGCGGCCGCGACCTCGGCGGTGCGCTTGGCCGCCTGCGCCGCCGCCAGCGGCACGTCCACGATGAAGCCCAGCTCCTGCGCGATCGTCTCCTGTCGTTCGTACAGGTTGTCCAGCTTGAAGCCGACGCCGCGGACGGAGGTGAGGACCTCGATCAGGTCCTGCTTCATCGACGGAAGTCGGTTGTTGAGGTCCTCGGCGCCGGAGACGAGCGACGTGACGGTGCTTTCGAACCCACCCGTCGCGGTGGCGAACGACGCCACGTTGGACCGGAGGCTGTCCGCGCTTCCGGCCACGGCGTTGCCCACCTCCGCCAGGTCGCCGGTCGCGCGGACGAACTCGCCGACGTTCTGCTTCGCGCGGGTGACGATCCCGGTCATGTCCGACTGGGCGTCGCGGAGGTTCTGCAGCGTCCGCTCGTACATTGGCACGATGCCGTTCATGCTCTGGAGGTGCCTGTCCTGCAGGCTGTCGAGGCGCTTACTGAACTGCTCCGTCGCCTGCAGCTGGTCCTGCAGTCGGGCGCCGATCAGCGGAAGCTGACCCGCCACGCTCGTCGTGGCCTCGACCAGCGAGCGGGCCGTGTCGTCGAACCGCCCGGTGGCCGCGCCGATCGAGGTGAGGCTGGTCGACAGGCCGTCGACGCTGGCGGAGACCGCCTCCGCCGACGTGGTGAGCCCGTCGGTGACCTTCGCCATGACCGCGGCACCGGACTTCGCGGCCTCGATCGATGCCGCGAACTCCATCTGAGCGGCGACAAGACCTTTCAACGTCTTCTGCAGGGCCGGCACCAGGGTCTGGAGTTCCTGGGTCACACGGTCCGGCTGGGTCCTCGTGTGTTCACCGATCGCCAGCGTCGACTCGGTGGCGATGGCGCGCAGCCGCGTCATCACCGTGCGCCGGTCGCTGTCGCTGCCATGCTCGGCCCGCCGTTGCAGCCATCCACCGACGCTGAACAGGACGACGACCGCCGTGATCGCGATGAAGTCGAGGAGGGCGACCACGTCCAGGGTGACCCAGGTCCGTCCACCGAACCCCTTGGTCCACATCTGCAGGAACGACGCGTCCTGGAACACCGCCTGCTGCTCCGGCGGCGCGTCCAGCAGTTCGCGGTACGCCTGAACGGCGAGAAATATCCCGCCCCAGGTGAACAGGAGCGGGAGGAACAGTGCCACGGTGCGAACGAGGTCGAGCACGTCCAGCCCGCGACGGACCCTGCCCCGCCGGTCGGCGACGACCTCGTCGGGGTCGAGAACGCGGAACAGGTCCACGCCTGCCCACCGCCCGAGACGCCCCGCTCGGAGGTCGGACGCAAGCTGCTTGAGGGCGCCGGCGAGATTGCGGCATACCGGCAACCTGGCGAGCTCGTCCAGCTCCTTGCCGATCTCCGTGGGAGGTCTCATTCGTCCGCCGCTCAAGTTCCGGTACCTCGCGATCACCCGCTCGTGGCTGCGGGTGTCCCTGACGGACGGGAACTGGGCTGTCCAGCCCTGTACGCGGGTGGACCGTCCGGGTGGCTGGTGGGATCGACGCCATCGGTCACGTCCCGGGTCCACCGATCGTCCGATCACCATCGCTCGCTCAATCGGCACCGCACGTTTCGCCGTCGGTACGGGTCCCCGTGACGATCATTCGTGCGCTACCGACGATCGGCCGGGGCGCGGCGCCCCCGTGTTGTTTCTCGGCGAGTTTCGGCCGACTTCGCCGACATACCGATGCCGGCGCCGGCGGTTGCCGGTGAGATGGGACCGTGAGCCAGGCCGGGCCGTACGCCGCGAAGGCGACGACACTTCGCGATCAGCTCAAGTGGGTCATCGCCGCGTTCACCGGGGCGAGTGCGACGCTGTTCTCCGGACTGACCATCGCGAACGTCAGTCTGGTGTCGAAACAGGACCACTGGTACGTACCGATTGCGTTCGCCATCACGCCGCTGATCTGCACCGCCGTTGTCGTGGCGATTGGCCAATGGGTCATGAGCGACCCGGACAGACAGCTGGGATCGCTCTTTCCCGTGTACGGCGGTGGGTCCCCGGACGGGGTTCTCATCGCGAAGATCGACCGGCTGGCACCGCCGTCCGTGGCCGTGCACGGCGGCATGGGACCGCTCGACGATGTGTTGCACGCGGCCGCCATTTCCGTCGACACGGCGCGTCGGGCCGCGGACGGATCGCGCGAACGGGACAGTGACCTCCGGTCGGTCGAGGATCGTCTCACCGCGCTGCAGCAGTCGGCCTCCGACGCCATCGAATGCGCGGCGTACATCCACGTGCGCGACAGGTACGACGGGAAGCTGCGGTGGATCACCGCGCTCGGGGCGGCGGCTGTCGCCGGCGTGGTGCTGTCGGCGCTGAGCACAGCGATCATCTCGCGGAGCGCCGTCGAGACCGAGCGGCGGGCCGAGGACGATCGGAAGAGGTCCGCCTCCCTCGCCCCGCCGTCGCCCGCCGGGTTCACCACGGCTCGGAAGGTGCGGATCTACCCTGTCCCGCCGACCGCGACGCTGCCCGAAGGGGCCGCGGGTCCCGGACGTTGCACCCTCGTCCAGAGCGGTGCGACGGCGACCGCGATCGGCGGGACCCATACCCGTCCGGTCCTCGTGTTCGACTACACCGCCGATGTGCCCGGAGCGCCACCGAACTGCAGACAACCGTGGGTGTGGACCCCGGAGAGTGCCGATCTGCTCGTCGTCGTCCCCGTGGAGTGATGCAGCGCATGGAACTGCCCTACTACAACCTGGTGCGGAACCCCTTCCAGAACCGGACATTGGACTTCGCGCGACCCGACGACGAGAAGCTGTTCGTCCGCGAGGTCGACGGGTGCCACGGCATCACCGCTCTCGAACCGGCGATGCGTGAGCGTGCCCGGGCGGAGCAGCCTATGTGCGTGGTCGTCATGGGCGGCAGTGGAACCGGACGCACCACAGTCGCCCATTATCTCGTCAAACTGTGGCGCGGACTTGTCACGCGGAGGAACCTCGTCGTCCGGTGCGAACCGATGCCCGACAGCGACGTCGAGGTGTTCCTCACGGAGCTGGTTCTATACCTGAGGAACGAGATCGAGAGCAGCGGCATCCATCTGGCGGACTCGACCAGCAAGCTGATTGACTCGCTGGAGAGCCTGCCGGGAAAGGGAACCATCGGTCCGAAGCTCGAGCGTGTGCTACGCAACGTCGATACCGATCTCAAGGCGAAGGACTGGGGCTTCGCCTGCGTCATCGAACGCGCACCCACCGGTCGTTTGCTCGAGGAGCTCAAGCGCGCGTTCGCGAAGACGGCCGGTCTCGTGGTCGTCACGGTCGACGACGTGAACCCGACGGCGTCCGAGGTGCGGGCGGCCGCCAAGCAGCATTTGGCGGACAGCGGATTCGGCGGCCTGCTGGAGCTGAACGTGTTACCGGGCGCCGACGTCCGTGTACTGATCGACAGGCGCTGGACGACCGTTTCGCCGCTGCGCAACCCCTTCGATCTCGACGGCCTCGAAGAGGTCTTCTCGACCATGCAGAGACCCATCGCCCGGGTTCTCTTCCTATTGTCGCAGATGCTGGTCTACAGGCATGGAGAAGTGGCCCCGGGCGCGGTCTGGCCGGACGACGACGCGCTGGCATTCACCCGCGACGCGATCCGAAACAACCTGCCGATGGCGGATGTCACGTGGCGGGAGGTGTCGCGATGACCTATCCCACCTACAACCCGCTCTCGGCCCAGGCCACGTTCACCCTGGAGGGATCCGACCTGGCGGCACGGTCGGTGCCGACCCTGGTGCGGCCGGCTGTCAGGCGGATGCTCCAGGTCTGTCGCCGATTCGTCACGGGCCTTCCCGACGAGATGGCGTCCGGACGGGCCGCGGCGCTGTTCGGCGAGCACGGCTCGGGAAAGACACATACCTTCTGGTACGTCCTGAACGAGCTCGCCGAGCTCCGCCGGGCGGACATGCCGTGGCCTCTCGTCGTCTACGTCCGCGCGGACGGACCCGATCCGTTGGAGCTGTACCGACGTTTCACCAGCAAGCTCAACATGGCTGATTTCCTCGACGCGTGCAACCGTGCCTTCATCTCGGTGGCCGGAGAGATCCTGAGCTCGCGTGGAGAGGAGCCGGATCAGCAACCGGACGCGAGCGTGCTCGAGACGACGGGCAGTCTGTCTGTTCTTCTGGAGTACTTCGACCGGTACCAGATCGAGGAGACCGCGGTCCGGCAACGGCAGATCGAGGAGCTCGACAGCCTCGGCAACCGGCAGACGGACTTTCAGCGCATCATCACCGGTCTCTCGCGACGCGACCTGGCCGAGGCCGCGTTCCGCTGGTTGACCGCGGGCACGCTCTTTCCCCGCGACCTGGAGCGCCTGGGCGTCTCGGCACCCTTGCAGACCAGGAGCCAGATCCGCACCGGCCTGCAGCTCATCGCGGTCATGCTGAGGCGGGCCGGCACGCCGTTGCTGCTCGTGCTGGACCAGGCCGAGGCGTTTCTCACCGGGCCGGACGGCAAGCTCGACAAACAGAACGCGGGAACGCTCCGATCCGTGGCGGAGGCGGTGCCGCGTGAGCGGGGAATGTTCGTCATGGGCTGCGCGGCGGAGGCGTGGCACGCGCTGCCGGCGGACATCCACCAGCGCTTCGGGCCGGCCGTGTTCGAGTCCGAGGCATTGTCGGACCGGGGTGCGCGGGACCTCCTGGCGGTCTACCTCGCGCCGTGGGCCGGAGAGCACGACCATGGTGGCACCATCCATCCCTTCACCGACGAAGCCGTGCGGTGGGTACTCCAGTCGAGCGGCGGCAACGTCCGCCACTTCCTCCAGACCTGCGCGTACCTGTTCGACCAGGCGTGCCCGCGGCAGGAGCTCATCACCGGCGAGATGGCCCATGACCTCCACCTGCCCGGTGAGGTGGCCGAGTACACCCGGGAGAGCGTCGCGGCGGACGTCGAGGAGGTGCTCCGCGCGTCATCGGTGCCGTACGAGCTCACGTCAGTGGTTCAGGAGAAACCCGTCGAGTTCCGGCTGCTCGGCCCCGACCGGAAGCCGACGGTGTTCATCCAGGTCATGGACGCCGTGTTCGGCTCGGACGACGTCGCGGCCGCGCTGACCAGCGTCCGGCTTGTGAAGGAGAGCAGGCGTCTGGCCCCGTCCGCGAAGGCGGTCCTGGTCGTGTGCGGCTACGTGTCGTCGGGCGCGGAGCGTCTGCTGGCCGACGCGGTCGACGAACTCCTGGTGGCACGTGACGAGAGCTTCGCCGACCGGATGCGGGCGGTGGTCAGCCAGGTGACGTCGCCGGCCGGTGAGACCGGCCGCTCGATCGATGCGGAGACCGTCGAGCGGATCGAGGCCACGCTCGCGGCTCTCCAGGAGGCCCGACGCGACGACGCCACGCTGATTCGCGACCAGCTCGCCACGTTCACCCGGGAGATGGACCGGCGGCAGGCCGCCACGCAGCTGGAAGGCCTACGGACGGCGTGGGCCGTGGAGCGCCAGCGCATCGAGCACGAACGTCGGCAGGCCCGTGCCGACAGGGCCCAACGCGACTTCGACCAGCTGGAGAAGCTCACCGCTGCCGCGGAACGCGAATGGAACGCGCGGATGGTCCGTCTTCCGGCGATCGCCGCCGGTGTGCTCTTTAGCCTGACACTGCTCGTCGCCGGTTGCTCGGGTGTCACACTCAGCCTGGTGCGTTCGGCGGCGTCCCTGCCTGCCGTGTACGCCGTGGCAGTCCTGGTGTTCATGACCCTCGCGGCGCTGCTCATCGCCGGCAACGGCACGCGGTGGGGCCGTGGGCTCGCCCGACGGGAGCTTGCCGGCCCGGCGCAGTCTCTCGATGACCTCGACCGCCTCGCCTGGCGCTACGTGCAGTCGGGACGGGCCAGTAGACGTGACCTGGCCGACCGCAATCCCCATCTTCGCTATGCGGCGCTGGCGGCGGACCAGGGAGAGGTCCCGGCCCCGGATCTACTGAGGGCGATGCTTGCCGAACGCTCGGCGGTCCTCCGGCGTCACATCGCGGCGCGACTCGCGCGAACCGACGGCGGGATGGTGACGCTGATGGACTGGGCCGGCGACCGGCTCGCGCAGGGTAACTCGCAGGCGGGCCGCCACGAACTGTCCGTCGCGATCGAGGTGTCCACGCGCGACGGGCAGCAGTGGCTGCCGGAGTGGCACCGCAGGCTACGCCTACCGCTTACCACCCTGGCCATCCTGTGCGGCCAGCCGATCGATCCCGAGAACTTCCTGGACTCCTTCCTGGTGGAGGTGGACTCTCCGCACCTGAGCAGGCGTGTCGACGGGCTGCTGCCGGGGCTGGCGCGGGCCTTCGTCACCGACGACGATTCAGAGTTGCTCGCCGTTGTGGAGGAGGTGCCCGAGCGTCTGGTCAGGCAGGCCGCCGACCAGACCTCGCCGGTCGGAGACGGGCTCGGCACCTACGACTGGCTCCAGCAACGGGACCGGATCGACGAGCTGCACCTGTTCTTCTCGAAGGTGCTGCTGTACATGAACTTCGGGGCTTCGCTGCGGTACGGGTCGCGGTCGGACGAGGAGTTTTCGGTGCAGGCGAGGTCGTTGACCGGCCTTCACCGTCCGGCCAACCGCATGGCCGCTGATTAACCAGACCCGGTGGAGCATCCGGCTCACGTTGGACCTCCGATGGTCGGTCGCACACAGCGATCGGGTCCGCCGGGAACCGGTGGCACCCGGCCCGGCCGGCGGATGCCGACCGGGCCGGGGTGTTCAGCTCAACGACAGGCGGATCCGTTGAGGGTGATCAGCTCCGGCGACGGGTTCGGCCCGCCGGGAGTCGTGGCGTTGAATCCGAAGTACAGCGTCTGCCCCGGCTGGATCCTCCGGTTGGTGGTGGTGTTCGTGACCGTCACCGTCGCGCCGGACTGGGTGGCCGTGGCCGACCAGGCCTCGCGCACGCGCTGGCCGCCGAGGAAGGCGAACCGGGTGGTCCACCCGTCGATCACCGTGGTGCCGGTGTTGGTCACCGTGACCTGGGCGGTGAAGCCGCCGTTGCCCTGCCACGGGCCGTAGTTCGTGTAGGTCGCGCCGCACGACACACCGGCCGCCGGTTGACCGGTGCCCTGGTCGGCGAGGAACGACGACACCCAGGCGAGCGCCGAGTTCCAGTTGATCGCCACCTCGTTCGTCGCGTAGGACTCGATGTGGTCGACATAGCAGAACATCGGCTTGCAGCCCTCGAGCAGGTCCTTGGCGTACGGGTCGTCGAGGCCCGCGTTGGCGCCGCCGGCCAGCGATCCCGCGGGCGGGTTCGGCAGGCTGGCGTCCGCCTGGTGGGCGAAGATCCGGCTGTGCTGGTTCTGCGACGACTTCTCGCCCCAGCCGGTGACGTACGACTGGTTCAGCGCGTTGCGGCCGAAGATGTAGTCGACGCCCTGCAGCGCGCCGTCCCGGTACTTCGCGTCGCCGGTCAGGTCGAACGCGGTCGCCAGCACCTGGACGTTGTTGAGGATGTTGCTGTTCGCGCCCCAGAAGTAGCTGCCCGCGTTGCCCGGCATGGGCAGCCCGTAGGCCTGCGCCGTCAGGGTCGCCAGGTAGCGGTCGGCGGCGTCGGCGACCGACTGCCGGACGCGCTGCCGGTCGGCCTGCGGAAGCAGGTTGGGCACCGTGGCGAGATCCAGGCGGCCCAGCGCGGCGGTGCTGCCCCACCCGAAACCGGTGGCGGCGAAGACGTCGCCGGTGTGGTGCGGGCTGGCCGTCACGTCGGTGAGGAACGTCTGCTCGGCGGTGCTCAGGTACAGCTCGGCGGCGGCCCAGTAGAACTCGTCGCTGACGTCGCTGTCACCGTAGCCGCCGCCACCGCCGCCCAGGTCCTGGGCGAGCTTGGCCGGGTTGGCTTTCGCCGCGGCGTACGCGGTACGGGCGGCGGTCAGACACCGGGCGGAGAACGCGGCGTCGTAGGGCGCGAACAGCCGTGCGCACTGCGCGGCCGTGGCCGCCAGGTTGAGTGTGGCCGCGGTCGAGGGCGGGTGCAGCTCGCGCTGCTCGGGGTCGTCCTCGGGTTGCATCGGGATGCCGGTCCAGTTGGCGTCGTGCATCTTGTGGTGGGCCATCCCCGCGAACGGCTTGCCGGTCGGCACCTGCATCCGCATCAGGAACTCCAGCTCCCAGCGGGCCTCGTCGAGGATGTCGGGCACCGCGTTGCCGCGCTCGGGGACCCGCAGCGTGCTGTCCGCCAGGGCGGCGCCGTGCCGTGCGGTGACCGCCGTCTTGGTCCGCTCGAAGGTGCTCATCAGCTGCTGCACCGCGATGCCGCCGTTGACCACGTACTTGCCGTGGTCGCCGGCGTCGTACCAGCCGCCGCGCACGTCCAACCGGTAGTCACAGCTGTTGGCCCGGCACGGCACGTCGGTGTCGCCCTTGTTGGGAGCAATGCCGAGGTGACCGGCGGGGCGCGCGTACTGCGCACCGACCAGCCCGCCGTCGATCTCGATGCCGCTGCGCTGGATGTAGAAGAACTGCAGGGCGTCGGACCGCAGCTGCTGGTAGACGGTGCCGGAGATGTCGAACGGGTGGCTGGTCTGCCCGTCGGAGACCAGCGTGTAGCCGGTGCCGGCGGTGCGGAACGAGCCGAAGTCGATGCTGTGGACGTTCTGCCCGGAGGCGGCGTCGACCCCGCGTGGCGTGGTGGTGCCGCTGGCGACCACGGTCCCGCCGGCGTTCTTCAGCTGCCAGGGCAGCGCCGCGGTGGCGTCGGTGACCAGGGTCGCGTTCTTCGGCCCGCCGGGCAGGTAGCCGACCTGGTTGACCCGCACCCGCGGTCCGGTCTCCGGAACGTAGGGCGGCTCCTCCTCCCCACCGACCAGCGAGACGTTGTCGAGGCAGACCGTGTACGCCGCCGCGCTGCCGCCCAGCTGGAAGGCGACCTGGCCCGCCTCGGTGTCGGCGGTGGCGGTGAACGTGTACTCGAAGTGCTGCGGGCTCGCGGTGAGCGCGACGTCACGCGACAGGAACGAGGTGTACGGCTCGGCGCCGAGCTGCACGTTCGCGCGGACGGTGGTGCCCGGCGCGGCGGACGCGTCGAACGCGAACGTGTACGACGAGCCCGCGACGAGCGGGACGCCGTTCTGCCCGATCCCGGCGTCCCAGGGGTTGGCCAGCCCGCCCGGCACCGCCGAGCACAGCCGCCCGTCCTCGACCCCGGTGGACGTGGTGCCGTAGGAGTACCAGCCCGACGTCCCCTCGTCGAAGGTGCCGTTCTCGATCTGTTCCGGGCCGCCAGGGGGCGCGGCCTCGTCGCTGGTGAGGCTGACGTCGTCGAGACAGAAGGTGAACGCCTCGGCGCTGCCGCCGAGCTGGAAGGTCAGGGTGCCGTTGGGCGAGTCGAGGCCGCCGGTGAAGTCGTACGCGAAGGTCTGCGCGTCAGCGGTGAGCGCGACGGTACGCGACAGCGCCGTCGTGTACGGCGCCTCGTTGAGCTGCACGTTGGCCCGGACGCTGACCGCCCGGCTGGCCGACGCGCGGAAGCTGAGGGAGTACGCCGCCCCGTCGATCAGCGGCACGCTGTTGTGACCGAGGCTGACGTCCCAGGCGTTGGTGGTGCCGCCGGGCACCTGCGCGCAGAGCCGGCCGTCGACCACCGAGACGGGCGCGTTGTCGGTGGACCACCAGCCGGTGGTGCCGGAGCTGAAGGTGCCGTTGGGGATGTGCTGGACCGGCTCGGCGGAGGCGGGCACAGCCGTCAGGAAGTTCAGGGCGAGGGCGGCAGTGGCGGCTGCCGCGAGCGAGGCGGTGACCCGTCGCCGTCGATGTGGATTCACAGAGGTCCTTCCAAGCGGGGGTGGGAGCGCTCCCAAGGCCCCGATTGTCACGAGTCGACCACCCGATGTCAATTGAAGTCGATCAATAGTGATCAACGGTCCGGGCGGCGCGTTCAGTCGCTGTCCACAACCGGGTCCTAGCGTCGGGTCGACGAGCACGTCAGGACCCGTTCATGAAGGAGCGCCAGTCATGATTACCCGCGTCAACCGGCAGACCGTCGACCTGTCGCCGTACCCGGACCTCGTGGTCGTGTACCTCGGCATGCGGGTCAACCGGCTCTTCGGCCTGCGCACGTTGATGGGCTACGGCCCGCAGATCGGCCGGTCGGTGACCGGGAAGCCCGAGGGCCTGCTGCACCACGAGTCGTTGATGTGGTCGCTGTTCCCCATGCACGTGGGTATCCGCCAGTACTGGCGTGACCTTCCGTCGCTGTTGTCCTGGGCCCGCTCCGAACCGCACCGGCGCTGGTGGCGCGACTTCCTGCGCGACAGCGGCGGCACCGGTTTCTGGCACGAGACCTACCTGCTACGCGGCGGGATGGAGGCGGTCTACGACGACGTCCCGCAGCGGCGCGGGTTCGCGGCGTTCGCGCCGGTGCAACCGGCCCGCGGACGCATGTTCGGCACGGCCGCGCGGGTCGGTCGTACCGAGGACGACATCGCACCGGTCCTCAGCGAAGAGGACCTCTACACCACCGGCTCCGACGCGCCCTGACGGGCCGGCCCGGGCCGGGTGCGCCGTCCCGGGCCGGCCCGGGACGGGTCACGCGTCACCGCGGGGGGTGTCGACGTGCGTGACGAGGTTGATTCCGCCGTCAACATGGATCACTTCACCGGTGACGAAGGGGACGTTGACGAGCGCCAGGACCATCGCCGCGACGTCGGACGGTTGCCCGAGCCGGCCCAGCGGGGTCACCGCCCCGGTGTGCGCCGCGCGCTGGGCGAGGCTGACCGAGGTCAGCCGGGTCTCGACCGGCCCGGGTGCGATCGCGTTCACCCGGACGTCCGGACCCACGGCCTTGGCCAGCAGCCTCGTGAGGTGGTCGACCGCGGCCTTGCTGACGGAGTAGGGGATCGAGCTGCCGAGCGGGCGGGAGCCGCCCACCGAGGTGATGTTGATGATCTGGCCGCCGGTCTCCATCGCCTTCACCGCGGCGACGGAGACCTGCCACGTCCCGACGACGTTGACGCCGAGGATCCGGTGCCAGTCGTCGGCGGTCACCGCGTCCAGGTCGGCGTGGGGGACGGGTCGCGACACCCCGGCGTTGTTCACCAGCAGGTCGAGCCGGCCGTGCCGCGCCACGGCCGTCTCCACCAGGCGCACGGCGTCGGCGGGATCGGCGACGTCGGCCCGGACGTAGCTCGCGCCCGGAAGTTCGGCCGCGAGCCGCTCGCCGGCGTCGACCGAGGCGGCCGAGTTCACCACGACGGTGAAGCCGTCGGCCGCGAGCGCCCGGGCGATCCCTTCCCCGATCCCGGAGCTCGAGCCCGTCACGATGGCGACCCGGGGAGCCCTCATTGGGCGACCCGCTCTCTCAGCGCGTCCACGATCGCGCGGCCCCCACCGGCCAGGATCGAGGTGTCGTTGCTGACCACCACGTAGTCGTAGCCCCGGGCCAGCGCTGCCCGGCCCTGGTCGATCGTGGCGCACGCGGTGCCGATGGGAACCTCCGCCGCGGCGGCGGCCGCCACCGCGGACGTGACGAGCCGGTCCACCTCATGGCTTCCCGCCGCGACGCCCATCGACATCGAGAGGTCGGCCGTCCCGACGAATGCGGCACCGATGCCGTCGACAGCCAGGATCTCCTTCGCGTTCCCGATCGCCGCCTCGCTCTCGAGCTGGACGACACACAGGGCGTCGTACGCGAGGTAGTCGGCCCGGGGCAGCAGTCCCCAGCGACCCGCCCGGCTGGTGCCACCGGACCCGCGGTCGCCTCGCGGCGGGAAGCGGGTGGCCCGCACGACCGCCCGGGCCTGCTGGGGCGTGTCGACGTGCGGCACGACCACCCCGGCCGCGCCGGCGTCCAGGACCCGCTGGATCACGCTGTGGCCGTGGTCGGGCACCCTCACGAGCGGGTCCACCCCGAGGGCGCGGGCCGTCGCGATGTGGGTCGAGGCGGCGCCCAGGTCCAGCATCGTGTGCTCGAGGTCGACGACCACGAAGTCGAAGCCCGCGAAGGCCATGATCTCGACACTCTCCGGGCTGGACAGCTTGATCCAGGTTCCGAGCGTGCCGCCGTTGATCCCGTCGCGTACCCGTGCCACGGCTCAGATCTCGCTGGCGGTGTTGGTGGGTGCGGCGGTCCAGAAGACCAGCCACCTGCCGAGCCGCACGACGACCGCGTGCAGCGCGATGCCGATGGCCGACAGCACGACGATCACCGCGAAGGTCCTGGCCACGTCCAGGGTGAAGTTGCTCGCCTGGATCAGGTAGCCCAGACCTTCGGAGCTGCCCACGAACTCCGCGACCACGGCGCCGGTCACCGACAGGATGACGGCGACCTCCAGCCCGGCGAAGATGTGCGGAAGCGCCGACGGGATCTGCAGGTGCCGCATGACCTGTACGCGGGACGCGCCGAACGACCGGAGCATCTCGACCTGCTCGTGCGCGGCGGACCGGAAGCCGAGGATGGCGTTGATGAGGAGGGGGAAGAATGCGATCAGCGCCACGGTCAGCACCTTCGAGCTGACCCCGATGCCGAACCACACGATCAGCAGCGGCGCCATGGCGACCTTCGGGATGGTCTGGGTCAGGATGAGCAGCGGGAAGAGCACGCGCTCCACGGTCCGGAACTGGGTGATGAGCACCGCGGAGACCAGCGCCGAGCCGACCGCGATGCCGAACCCGATCAGGATCTCCTTCAGGGTGACGACCGCGTGGGTCATCAGGCTGCCGTCCTGGAAGCCGTCGACCAGGGAGCCGGCGACGGCCGACGGCGCGGGGACGAGCACGGTGGAGACGTCGAACACCGTCACGACGAGCTGCCAGAGCACCAACAGCCCGAGGAACACCAGCACGCTGTAGGTGACCTCCGGTAGCCGTCGGCGGCGGCGTCGGACCGGGTTGTCCGGGTTCGCGGGCGCCTTCACCGGCCCGGTCCCGGCGTCCGGGACCGGGCCGGCCGCGTGGCCCTTGGTGTGGGTGGACATCAGGTCTCCTAGTGGGCGCTGTGCTCGGAGTCGAGTAACTTGCGGATCTTCAGGACGATCTCGCCGAACTCGGGCGTGTTGATGTTCTCGAGCCGTCGAGGTCGGGGGAGCGCGACCTCGACGACGTCCGCCAACCGGCCCGGTCGCGGTGTCATGACCACGACGCGGTCGGCCAGGAGCACCGCCTCGGGGATGCTGTGCGTCACGAACAGCACGGTCTTGCGGTCCTGCTCCCAGATCCTCAGCAGGTCCAGCCCCATCTGGTCGCGGGTCATCGCGTCGAGGGCGCCGAACGGCTCGTCCATGAGCAGGATGCGCGGGTCGTGCATCAGGGCGCGGCCGATGCCGACCCGCTGCTGCATCCCGCCGGACAGCTCGTTGGGGTACCGGTCGCCGAACTCCTCCAGACCGAGCATCACGAGCAGCTCGTCGGCCTTCGCCCGGGTCGCGGCGTCTTTGGCGCGGTGAAGGTCCGGCGACATCAGCAGGTTCTTCCGCACGGTGCGCCAGGGCAGCAGCAGCGGCTGCTGGAAGACCATCCCGAGCTGGTTGCGGTGGGTGTCGTCCGACGGCCCGAACGTGACCCGTCCGGAGGTCTGGTGCGACAGGCCCATGATGATCCGCAGCAGCGTGCTCTTGCCGCATCCGCTGGGGCCGACGATGGAGATGAACTCACCGGACCGGACGCGCAGCGAGACGTCGTCGAGCGCCTGGACGGTCCCGCCGGACTTCGTCGGGTAGATCATGGACAGCGAGTCCAGGCGGATCGCGTGGTCGGTGTCGGTGCCGGTCGGCATGTCTGTCACTCCTCGGTCGCCTCGGGCCACGTGCCGCCCATCTCCTTGGTCAGTCGCTTGCAGACGGCCTTCAACGCCATGGCCTCCCGGGAGTCCAGCGCCTCCGGCAGCATCCGCTCGGTGCCGACGGCCGCGATCGTGGCGCAGATCCCTCTCGCGGCGAACACCGGCGCCGCGATCACGCTGATGCCACGGTGGTTGACGTCGCTGCTCATGCCGGCCTGCCGGATCGCCTCGATCCGACGGCGGGTCTCGGTGCGCTGGGGCTCGGGGAGGCTGCCGGTGAGCCGCTCGGCGTGGAACTGGTCGGGGAGGAAGGCCAGGAACACCTTGGCCTGCGCGGAGTTCAGGGCGAGCTGCGAACCCACGCGCACCGTCACCACGGTGGGATGGTCGGCGTCCTCCACCAGCGAGACCACCGGGCCCGAGGTGCCCCACAGCGACAGCACGGTGCTGATCTTGATGTCGAGCGTGAGCTCGCGCATGTAGGCCGGCGCCATCTGCAGGATGCGTTGCCGTCCCAGGCTGAAGCTGCCGAGCTGCAGGATCGCCCGTCCGGGACGGACGAGTGCGGAGTCCTCCACGCGCTCGAGCAGGCCGGAGCTGATCATCGAGCTGAAGTAGCGGTGCACCGTGGTGCGGTTCAGGCCGAGCCGGCGGCTGGTCTCCGCGACGGAGAGCTCCGGAGTCTCCGGGGCGAACAGCCCGAGGATCTGCGCGGCCCGGCTCACCGCCTGGATGTCCTGCTCGCGAGCAGCCGCCGGCTTGTCGGCCTCACGCTCCGTCATCGGCGTTACCCCGTCTCGTTGAGTGTCCACAAAGAGTTCACCTGGTTCGCAGTACGGACAGAGGTTAGGCGCGCTCTGGGTCCGGCTGCAAGGTTTCCCTGGTATTTCGCGGATGCGCTCTTTGAATCACGCTCTTGACAGACCGGATAGCGAACTCCGAGTCTGTGATGCGAACACTGCCGACGCCTGGAGGCTCCATGACCGACTCACCCGCCGTCGTCAAGCTGCTGAACGGCTGCGTCGACCTGCACTGCCACTCAGGGCCGAACCCGTTCCCCCGACGCATCGACCATGCCGAGGCCGGCAAGGACGGGGAGCGGCTCAACATGCGGGGCGTGCTGGTGAAGTCCCACCACCACAACACCGTCATGGATCTGCTCTCGATGAGCGACCGGCTGGCGACGATCCGTACCCCGGTCTTCGGCGGCATAACCCTGAACAGCATGGTCGGCGGCATCAACCCGCAGGCGGTGGCCATGTGTCTGCGCATGGGCGGCAGGGCCGTGTGGTTCCCGACGTTCTCGGCCGGCCGGCACATCGACTGCCATCCCGAGGGCGTCGGCTTCCCCACCGCGAGCGTCGAGGTGCCGTCGTCCCGGGTCGACATCCACGGGGACGACGGTGAGCTCGTCCCCGAGGTCCACGAGGTGCTCGACCTGGTCAAGGAGTGCGGCGCGATGGTGACCGGCGGCCACATGGAGACCGAGTCGATCACCCAGCTGTTCGCCGCGGCCAGGGACAGGGGCGTCACCCGGATGCTGCTCAACCATCCCGACTACGTCATCGGCGCCGACGAGGCGAAGTGCCGTGAGCTTGTCGGCTACGGGGCGTTCATCGAGCACGAGACCGGCTTCTACGACCCCGAGGGGACCAAGAAGTGGGATCCGAAGCTCCTCCTGGACTGGATCGAGAGGATCGGCCCGGAGCACACCGTGATGGCCTCCGACCTCGGTCAGAAGGACCGGCCGCTGCCGGTGGACTCCTACATCCGCGTCGCGACCGCGCTGCTGGACCTCGGCCTGGACGAGAGGTCGCTGCGGCAGATCTTCTGCGACAACCCGGCCTTCCTGCTCGGCCTCGACGACTGACGCGAAAGGACCTGCGATGACCACCCTCGCCACCCCGCCCGACGTGGAGTTCTCCGACCTCGGTACGGGCGATCCCGACGAGAAGACCCCCGGCGGATCGTCGACGTGGTACTTCCGCGGACACAACTTCGTGCTCGCCTACACGACGCTGGCCGCCGGCGACGTGCTGGAGCGGGACGACCAACCGGACGAGTACGTCGCGATCCTCCCGTACGAGGAGTGCCGCGTCGAGGTCCGTGCGGCGCGGGAGAACGCGTCGGTCTCGGGCAAGGCGGTGGTGATGGTCCCACCGGGCACCAGCGCGATCGTCGGCGTCGACGACTGCACCGTCGTGCGGCTGTTCAGCTCCCGGTCCACCGATCTGCTGGACCGGGCGCGCAACCGTGACTCCTACGCGGAGCCGCACCCCAACACCAGGCCGTTCGAGCCGTGGCCGGACCCGCCCGAGGGCTACCGCATCCGGGCCTACCGACTGGCCGACCTGGCGGTGACGCGGGACGCCGTCCGCCCGGGCCAGATCGTGCGGTGCAGCACCTTCATGATCAACTTCCTGGCGCCCAGGGTCGGTCCGCGCGATCCCGACAGCCTCTCGCCGCACGACCACGACGACTTCGAGCAGTGCTCGCTCGCCGTGGAGGGCGAATACGTCCACCACCTGCGGACCCCGTGGTCGAAGCGGCGCAGCGAGTGGCGCGAGGACCGGCACCTGCGGTGCGGCAGCCCGTCGGTCGCCGTGATCCCGCCGCCCATGATCCACACCAGTGAGGCCGTCGGCGCGGGCACCAACCAGCTGATCGACATCTTCTGCCCGCCGCGTCTGGACTTCTCCCGGACGCCCGGTCGGGTGCTCAACGAAGACACCTACCCGCTCCCCACCCCGTAAGAGGAAGGCTCCCGATGTGAAGACCAGACGAGCGATGAAGGTCTTAAGTGGCGCGGTCGCCGCCCTGTGCGCGGCCGCGGCCCTGAGCGCGTGCGGATCCGACGACGACGCGGCCGGGTCCGGCGACCTGACGCCGGTGACGTTCGCGATGGCGTCACCGAGCTGGAACGCCGGCTACGCGGTCATGGCCGTCGTGGAGGCCGAGGGCTTCTACAAGGAGGAGGGTCTGAAGGTCACGACCAACCTGTTCCCGTCGGCCACCCAGGCGGCGCAGCAGGTCGCGGCCGGCGGCGCCGACCTCGGCCTCATGACGGTCGAGCCCGTGGCCATCGGGCACGACAAGGACCTGAACCTGGTCTACTTCAGCTCCTACTGGGCGAAGTGGATCTACAGTCTGCAGGTGCCGGACGGTTCGAGCGTGAAGAGCATCGCCGACCTGAAGGGCAGGAAGATCGGCGTCTCCGCGGTCGCGAGCTCCGGCTCGACGTTCGCCCGGACCGCGATGGAGCTCAACGGGATGAGCCAGGACGCCGCCAGCCTGGTGCCGATCGGTGCCGGCGCCCAGCAGATCAACGCCATCAAGAGCGGCCAGGTCGACGCGTTGGCGCTCTGGGACATCCAGTACCAGCTCGTCAAGAACGCCGGCATCAACCTGACGCCGCTCCCGGTCAAGGAGACGGAGGACGCGTGGGGCGGCGGCTTCGCGACGACCCGGAAGAACCTCGAGGGTAAGAAGGACGTCCTCGAACGGTTCGGTCGTGCGGTGGCGAAGGCGTTCGTCTTCTCCAAGGCCAACCCCGAGGCCGCGATCCGCGCCATGTGGAAGCTCTACCCGGAGACCCGCGGGTCCGATCCGGAGGAGAAGGCGCTGGCCGACGGCGTCAAGGTCCTCGAGGTCCGCCTGGCCGGACAGGGGTTCGACGACAAGTCCCTCGGCCGGATCGACGGGGCCGCGGCCACCCGCGCGGTCGACTTCATGGCGTCGGCCGGACTGACCAGGAAGTTCCCGGCGAAGGAGATCTACACCGACGAGCTGTTCTCGGCGTTCAACGACTTCTCCTACGACGACGTGAAAAAACGAGCAGAGAGCGCCAGCTGAATGCGACTGGGGGTCGCCATCGACCTGAGCTCCCAGGAGCCGGTCCGCCCACAGGTGGACCGCACGGTCACGATGCTCGCCCGGGCGGAGCAGCACGGGTTCGACTCCGCGTGGGTGGGGGAGAGCTATCACGCGGCCCCTCAGCCGTTCCACCTCCCGTCCGCGCTGGTGGTCCTGGGACACCTGGCCGGACGGACGTCCCTGGCGCTGGGATCGGCGGTGCTGCTCCTGCGCGCGTACAGCCCGCGGAAGCTGGCCTACGAGGCCGCGCTGGTCGACCAGCTGTGCGGCGGGAAGCTCACCCTCGGTCTCGGGCTCGGCGGCCCGGAGGTCGCGGAGCGGGCCGGGCCGCCCGCATCGGGTCCGGCCGGCGCGGCCTTCGACGCCACGCTGACGCTGCTGCGCTCCGCCTGGTCGGACGACGTGGATACCGGTTCGCCGGTGGCGGTCCCGTCCCCGGTGCGGCGCGGCGGGCCGCGGATCCTGGTGGGCGGCAAGGTGGCCGCCTCGGCCCGTCGTGCCGCGACGCTCGCCGACGGCTTCTACGGCGCGACGAACTACCGCGACGACCTGTTGGTCGAGCAGTCGGCCGCCTACTGGTCCTACCGCGGCGGGCGACCGGGCGGAACGGTTGCCACCACCAGGTTCTGCGTCGTCCACGAGGACGCCGCCACCGCCCGCGACCTCGCCGTGCGTCACCTGAAGGCCGCGACCGGCTACTACACCGGGCGGGGCTCGTGGATGGGCGCGGACGGCCCGGGCGAACCCGAGTTCCCCATGGTGGGCACGCCCGACGAGATCGACGCGACGATCGCCCGGTACGTCCGGGCCGGGGTCACGTCCGTCCAGCTGCGGGTCGCCCCGTCCGGAATGCCGCCGGACGTCGCCGGCCACACGCTCGACCTCGTCGCGCGGCACGTCCTCCCGCACTGGCACGACACGACGACTCCTTCGCCAACGACGACAGATGTGGAGACGCTCCGATGAGCGACGCCTTCGTGTACGCATCGGTCCGGACCCCGTTCGGCCGGTTCAACGGAGCACTGGCCGACACCAGGACCGACGATCTGGCCGCGACCGCGTTGAAGGGACTCCTCGACCGCTCGCCGGGCCTGGATCCCGGCCTGGTCGACGACGTGTTCTGGGGCAACGCCAACGGCGCCGGCGAGGATAACCGCAACGTCGGCCGGATGGCCGTGCTGCTGGCCGGCATGCCCGTCTCGGTGACCGCCACCACGGTGAACCGGCTCTGCGGCTCGTCGCTCGACGCCGCGATGATGGCCTCCCGCATGATCGGGGTCGGCGACGCGGAGATCGCGATCGCCGGAGGCGTGGAGTCGATGACGCGGGCGCCGTGGGTCCTGCCGAAGCCGTCACGCCGGTTCCCGGCCGGCGACGTCACGGCCGTCTCCACGACGCTGGGCTGGCGCCTGGTGAACGAGCGGATGCCGGCCGAGTGGACGGCCTCGCTGGGCGAGTGCAACGAGCAGCTGCGGGAGAAGTTCTCCATCCCGCGCGAGCGGCAGGACGAGTTCGGCGCCCGCTCGCACCGCCTCGCGGCGGAGGCGTGGGACAAGGGCTTCTACGACGACCTCGTGGTGCCCGTCCCCGGCGCCGACCTGGTCCGCGACGAGAGCATCCGGGCCGACACCTCGGTCGGGAAGCTGGCCACGCTGAAGCCGGTGTTCCGGCCCGACGGGACGATCACCGCCGGCAACTGCTCGCCGCTGAACGACGGCGCGAGCGCGGTCCTGCTGGGCTCGGCCGACGCGGCCGCGACCATCGGTCGTGACCCGCTCGCGCGGATCGCCGGTCGCGGCTGGTCGGCGCTGGAGCCGCAGCAGTTCGGCTACGCCCCGGTCGAGGCCGCCAACGGCGCGCTCGAGCGGACGGGCGTCGGCTGGGAGGACGTCGGCGCCGTCGAGCTGAACGAGGCGTTCGCCGTCCAGTCGATCGCCTGTGTCGACGCCTGGCTCGGGCTCGGGCTGCGGGGCGCCGAGGTCGTCAACGCCAAGGGCGGGGCGATCGCCATCGGGCACCCGCTGGGTGCCTCCGGCGGGCGCATTCTCGGGACCCTCGCGGCGCGGCTGGTGGAGTCCGGTGAGCGTTGGGGCGTGGCGGCCATCTGCATCGGGGTGGGTCAGGGTCTGGCCGTCGTGCTCGAGAACGTGACATGACGCTGCTGTGCGGCTCCGTCGACGAGGCGGTCAGCGGCATCGCCGACGGCTCGACGGTGCTGGTCGGCGGCTTCGGCACGGCCGGCATGCCGTTCGAGCTGATCGACGCGTTGGTCCGGCAGGGGGCGCGGGGGCTGACCGTCGTGTCGAACAACGCGGGCAACGCCGACACCGGGCTCGCGGCGCTGCTCGCGGCCGGGCAGGTGAGCAAGGTCGTGTGCTCGTTCCCCCGGCAGACGGACTCCTGGGTCTTCGACGGGCTGTACCGCGGCGGGAAGGTCGAGCTCGAACTCGTGCCGCAGGGGACCCTGGCCGAGCGCATGCGGGCCGCCGGAGCCGGGATCGGCGGGTTCTACACGCGCACCGGGGTCGGGACCCTCCTCGCGGAGGGAAAGGAGACCCGCGAGATCGACGGGCGGACGTACGTCCTCGAGCTGCCCATCGCCGCCGACGTCGCGCTCATCAGCGCCCACACCGCGGACACCCTGGGAAACCTCGTCTACCGGAAGACGGCGCGCAACTTCGCTCCCGTCATGGCGACGGCCGCGACGACCACCGTCGTGCAGGTGCGGCACGTCGTCGAGCCGGGAGCGCTGGATCCCGAGGCCGTGGTCACCCCGGGCATCTACGTCGACCGGATCGTGCGGGTGGCGTCATGAGCGTCGCGGAGCACACCGATCGCGGCCCGCTCACGCGGGAGGAGATGGCCCGGGTCCTCGCCGGCGACATCCCCCGCGGGGCGTACGTCAACCTGGGCATAGGTCTGCCCACGACCGTCGGCGACCACCTTCCCCCGTCGTCGGGGGTCGTCCTCCACACCGAGAACGGCATGCTCGGCATGGGTCCGGCGGCGACGGGCGACGCGGCCGATCCCGACCTGATCAACGCCGGCAAGGTTCCGGTAACCGAGCTGCCCGGCGCCTCGTACTTCCACCACGCCGACTCGTTCGCCATGATGCGGGGCGGCCACCTCGACCTGTGCGTCCTCGGCGCCTACCAGGTCTCGGCGTCGGGGGACCTCGCCAACTGGCACACCGGCGGGCCCGACGCGATCCCGGCGGTCGGCGGGGCGATGGACCTCGCCGTGGGCGCCAGGCAGGTCTTCGTGCTGATGCCGCTGTTCACCAGGACCGGCGAGCCGAAGCTCGTCAGGGAGTGCACGTATCCGCTCACCGCGCTGCGGTGCGTGAACCGGGTCTACACCGACGTCGCCACGTTCGAGATCATCGGAGGCGACCGGGTCCTCGTCCGGGAGACGTGGGGTCTCTCGTTCTCCGAGCTCCGCTCGCGCATCGACGTCCCACTGGAGCGACATGTCTGCTAGGAACCAGTTCTACATCGGAGGCGCATGGGTCGAGCCCGCCGCGCCGCGGACCCTGGGCGTCCTCGACCCCGCGACCGAGGAGACGTTCGCGACGATCAGCCTCGGTACGGCCGAGGACGTCGACCGCGCGGTCGCGGCGGCACGCGTGGCCTTCGCCGCCTACTCGCAGGTCAGCGTCGAGCAACGGCTGGAGTACCTGGAACGGATCATCGCCGGCTTCCGGGCCCGGCTGCCCGAGATCGCCCGGACGATGACGCGCGAGATGGGTGCGCCGATCACGTTCTCGACGCAACGCCAGGCCACCGTGGCGCTGTTCCACTTCGAGGAGGCGGCCCGCGTGCTCGCCGACTACCCCTTTGAAGAAGAGATGGGACCGGGGATCGTGCGGCGCGAGCCGATCGGCGTCTGCGGTCTCATCACGCCGTGGAACTGGCCGCTGAACCAGGTCGCGTCGAAGGTGGCACCGGCCCTGGCCACGGGGTGCACCGTGGTGCTCAAGCCGAGCGAGCTGGCGCCGCTCAGCGCGATGGTGCTCGCCGAGGTCGTCCACGACGCCGGGCTGCCGCCCGGCGTGTTCAACCTCGTCAACGGTGACGGTCCAGGAGTCGGTGAGGCCATCGCGGCGCACCCCGATGTCGACATGGTCTCGCTGACCGGCTCGACCGGTGCCGGCATCAGGGTCTCCAAGCTCGCGGCCGACACGGTGAAGCGCGTCGCGCTCGAACTCGGCGGCAAGTCGGCCAACATCATCCTGCCCGACGCCGACCTGGAGTCCGCGGTCGTCGCCGGGGTGCACGCGTGCTACACCAACGGCGGGCAGAACTGTCAGTCGCCCACGCGCATGCTGGTCCACCGATCTCAGCGCGACGAGGCGTACGCCGCGGCGCGACGGGCGGTCGAGGAGGTCCGCCTCGGGGATCCGAACGATCCGTCGACCACGATGGGACCGGTGGTGAGCCAGGCCCAGCTGGAGAAGATCACCGCGCTCGTGCGGTCGGGGATCGACGAGGGCGCGACGCTCGTGGCCGGCGGCCCGGAACGCCCCGACGGGCTCGACAAGGGGTTCTACGTCCGCCCGACCGTGTTCGGCGACGTCACGCCGCGGATGCGGATCGCCCGCGAGGAGATCTTCGGCCCGGTGCTGTCGATCCTGCTCTACGACACCGAGGACGAGGCCGTCGAGATCGCGAACGACACGCCGTTCGGACTGGCGGGCTTCGTGCAGTCGAAGGACCCCGACCGCGCCCGTGGGGTCGCCAACCGCATCCGTGCGGGCCGCGTCTACCTCAACGGCGCTCCGTTCGACCGCAGCCTGCCGTTCGGGGGCTACAAGCAGTCCGGGAACGGACGGGAGTTCGGGCGGTTCGGCTTCGAGGAGTACCTCGAGGTGAAGGCCGTGATCGGGTGGTGAACGCCGACCGGCTGGCGGCCCTCCTGGACCGCGAGGAGCTCTTCGACCTGGTGCGGCGCGAACGCTTCGCCCGCGACCAGCGGCTGTTCGACGTGATGCGGGACTGCTTCCACGACGACGCCTACGTCCGCACCACGTGGTACGACGGTCGCGGCGGCGACGCCTACGTCGAGGCGACGAAGACGTGGATGGCCAGAACCGGGAACAGCAAGCACTGGGTCTTCCCCGCCTACGCGCGGGTCGCGGGCGACCGGGCCACCGTCGAGAGCCCGGCGAAGATCTTCAACCGCACCACGGTGGAGGGAGTGGAGGTCGACTTCCACGCCTACTGCCGGTTCTTCTCCCGCGCCGTCAGGGACGACGGACGGTGGCGGCTGATGAGCTTCGAGGTCCTGCTGGAACGCGACGAGCTGCGCCCCGTCCACGCCGGCGAAAGGCTGCCGGTGGACGCCGACCGGCTCGCCGGGCTCCGGCCGTCCTACCGTTTCCTCACCTGGATCCAGTCGACCCGTGGCGTCACGGTGAGCCAGGACCTGCTCGGCGACGACCGGCCGGCCGAGCTCGCCGCGTTCCACCGGGGGGAGACCGCGTGGCTCGCCGGCACGGGATAGTGCCGGGTGCCGGAATCCTCGCATCATGTTCACAATGCCGTTGCCGTCGCGCGAGTGAGTGCGGTCCGGATAGCCTTGCCGTATATGGCTACCTATCGTAGTGCCTCAGTGCTTCTCGCCTCCGACGGCACCAGGACCCCCGGCACCGCCGCTCTCTTCGCCGAGCCCGCCCGCAAGGGTGGGACCTCGCCGTGGGCGGGCGACTTCCGACCCGCCAACAGCGCCGGCGACGGCCCCCGGAACCCGGTCGGGAAGACCTTCACTCTGGAACTGCCCGACGGCAGTACCGGCAAGGTCGTGGTCCAGAGCCTCAAGCGTGGGAAGGGCGGCGTCGTGCTGGCGTTGATGGGCGAGGACGCACCACCGTTCTGACCTGCCCCTGCCTCACGGTCCGGTCGTCGTGCTCACCCCGGGCGGCTGCGGCCGCTACCGGTCTTCGCCGACGTTCGGCTCCACCCTGTCGAGTGTGGCCACGGCGTTCCGGTCGTGACGCCTGCCGTCGACCGAACCCGGCGAACACCTGCCGGGCCCCGGAAGGTGTGCGCCCGTCGTCGCTGAACCGGCCGTGCCGTCCGCTTGACTACGAGGTGTCGTCCGGCGAAGCTTTGTTCGATGTTTATCGATGAATGATCGCCGGGAGGATCCATGGGACGGGAGCGGAAACGGCCTCGGGCCGTCGCCACCGGCGTCGTGCTGACCCTGGTGGCGACGGTCGCCGCGACCCTCGGGGTCCCGACGCCGGCCACGGCCGCTGCCCCGCTCACCCTGACGGTCGACGTGTCGGCCGCCCGTCACCGGATCAGCCCGGACATCTACGGGATGAACGGGGCCGACCCGGCCTTCGCCGCCGAGATCGGCCTACCGGTGGCGCGGTGGGGCGGCAACGCCAGCAGCCGCTACAACTTCCGGAACCAGACCTACAACACCGGTAGCGACTGGTTCTTCGAGAACATCGTGGCCGGGCCGGACAACACGGTCGAGGCGTTCGTCGAACGGAACCGGGCCCTCGGGGCCAAGCAGATCGTCACCGTGCCGATGATCGGCTGGGTCGCCAAGGACTCGCCACGCGACCACCCGTTCGCCTGCGGCTACCCGGCGACCCGGTTCCCGCAGCAGGACAGCTTCGACCAGTGGGACCCCAACTGCGGCAACGGGCAGCTCAACGGCGCCAACCTGACCGGGGCGGACCCGACGGACACCTCGATACCGGTCGGCGCGTCCTTCGGCGGCGAGATGGTGTCGCATCTGGTGGGCCGGTTCGGCCCGGCGGCCCGGGGCGGCGTGAAGATCTACGAGCTCGACAACGAGCCGGTGCTGTGGTCCTCCACCCACCGCGACGTGCATCCCGATCCGGTGAGCTACGACGAGCTGGGCGGCAAGGGCACGGCGACGGCCGCGGCCATCAAGAGGGCCGACCCGACCGCCGCCGTGCTCGGTCCGTCCGGTTGGGGCTACTGCGAGTGGGTCGCCTCGGGAGTCGACGGGTGCGGGCCGGGTGCCGACGCGGCCGCTCACGGCGGCCTGAACCTGTCCCAGTGGTACCTGAAGAACATGAAGGACTTCGGTGACGCCCACGGCGGCCGGCGCTTCCTGGACTACTTCGACCAGCACTACTACCCGCAGATCGGCGGGGGCACGGACCCGGACGCCAACGCGTTGCGGCTGCGGGCCACCCGGTCGCTGTGGGACCCGACGTACGTCGAGGAGTCGTGGATCGGCCCCGGCGGCGTCAACGCCCCGCCGCTGCAGTTCATCCGGACGATGAAGGCCTGGATCGCCCAGTACTACCCGGGTACGAAGACCGCCATCACCGAATACAACTTCGGCGCGCTGGACCACATCAACGGCGCGCTGACGCAGGCCGAGGTCCTCGGCATCTTCGGACGCGAGGGCCTCGACCTCGCGACCATCTGGGGCGAACCCCGGCCGCAGCAGCCCGGCGCCTTCGCGTTCCGGATGTACCGCAACTACGACGGCGCGGGGAGCCGGTTCGGTGACGTCAGCGTGTCGGCGACCAGCAGCGACCAGGGGCAGCTGTCGGTGTTCGCCGCACAGCGCTCGTCCGACCGGGCGGTGACCCTGATGGTCGTCAACAAGACGGGCGGGGACATCGCCTCGTCCCTGTCGATCGCCGGCGCCAACCGCAACGGCACGGCGCAGCGCTACACGTACGGGCCGGCCGATCTGACCTCGATCGTGCGCGGCGCCGACGTCGCCGCGAGGCACGGCAGGATCGAGGCGACGTACCCGGCGAACTCGATCACGATGCTCGTCCTGCCCCGGCGCTGACCCCGGCGTCGGGCGCGTGGCCGTCCCGGTGATGAGGAGCAGGTCGGGGGTGACGATCCTGGTGTTCCCGTGAGCGGACCGGCATCGACCGTCCATCATGTGGTAGCACGGTCCGAAGCCGAGCGTCTCGAGCGCCGTACGCAGCGACAGCGTTCCGGTCGCTATGCGGCCGGGACGGGAGCGCCGGCCGCTACCGGTGAGCGTCGGGCCCACCGGTAGGTGGCGACCACAGTGGACGGTCGTGCGAGCGCGGCCGGCCGCCGCACCAGATGGGACACCTCGAGCAGGACGCGGTGCACGTCGACGTTGACATGCGAGGCGAGGACGACCTGGCGCAGGTACCGGTTGACCAGGTCGGCGCCGACAGGCTTCGGGCCGCTGGTCTCGGGGAAGAGAAAGTCGACACTGCCCGCCAGCCACCAGGCGAGCCGCACCGGTCTCGCCGCGGCCCGGTAGTACGCCCGGGCCATCCGCGCCGACGGCGCACCGACGCGGTCGAGGCAGCGGCCCAGTGCCTGCGCCTCCAACGCGGCCACCGACATACCCTGCCCGTACACGGGGTTGAAGCTGCAGATCGCGTCGCCGATGGCCACGTAGCCGGCCGGCAGCCGGCGCTGCCGCTCGAAGTGCCGCCGGATGCTCGCCGGAAACTGGTGCGTGACGATCGGCGCGAGTGGCTCGGCGCGGTCGACCACATCTGCGATGACCGTCGTCCCCAGGCTGCGGGCGTAGGCGGCGAACCCCTCGTCGTCGTTGGGTGGATGGTCATGGTGGAAGCCGCCGAGGGTGAGCATCCACTGCTCGCCCTCGATCGGGAAGAGCACACCGAACCGCTTGCTCACCGGCGCACGCGCGGACAGGATCACCATCTTGCCGTGCGGCAGGTCGTCGGGGCGCCGACGAAGGATGCGGCTCGCGTATCCGACACCGACCTTGACCGTGGAGGTGGGTGGCGGTGGGAAACCAGAGGACTCCAGCCACCGGGTGAACCGCCGGCTGCTCCGTCCCGACGCGTCGACCACCAGATCGGCCGGCAGGACCTCGCCGCCGCTCACCTCGACGGCGGTCACCCGGCCGTCGACCATCCGCAGGCCGTCGACCGCCGCCGCCGTCCGCACCGTGACGTTGGCGTGGCGCTCCACCCGCGTGCGCAGGACGGTCTCCAGCAACGGCCGGCTGAACGTGATCCGTCGGGTGCTGCTGTCGTACGGCAGCCGGTAGTGACCCAGCTGGTGGAACAGGACGTCGCGGCCGGCGTCCATGGGTACGGCGCCCTTGGCGACCAGCTCGTCTGGCAGGCCGGGGAACAGCTCGTCCAGGGACGTCAGCCCGGCGGTCAGCAGTGAATGCACGTGCGCCGCCTGGGGGACCCCGCGCCGGTACGCCGGCCCGTCGGGCAGCGCGTCGCGCTCGATCACTGTCACATCGGAGAACCGGCCGGCGAGCACCTGCGCGGCCGACAGGCCGGCGACGCTACCCCCGACGACAACCGCATGCTGTCCCAAGTCGACCCTCCGGCCTGGCTCGTGACCTTCGATCGAAGTCTCCCGGCGCGACATCCTTGTCGAGGCCGACGACATCCGTTCGTCGGCACGTCGGGGAACTTGCGGGCACGTTACATCGCCCGCCGTCGCCCGCCCATGAAGGTGATCGGGGAGTGTCCGACTTCTTGTCCGATCGGGCCGGAGCGCCGCGCTGCCGGCCGGCGTACGTCGCGTGGAGGAACCGTCAGAGCAGGCCGAGATGCCGCAGGTCCGTGACGTACTTGGTGATGAGTTCGGGGGTGATGTGCGGGATGTCCCGCCCGGGGCCGATTCCCGCGTCCCGCACCGCGGCGCGGAACCGGTCGGCGGACGTGGCGGAGCCGGCGACCGGTTCGGCGGGCGTGGCGTACGCGTGCTTCAGCGGGAGCAGCGAGCGTCGCCGCTGCCGGTCGGGCAGCGCCCGGAGGGCGGTGTCGAGCTGGGTGCGCCAGGTGGCGAAGTCCTCGACGCGGTGTACGCGCAGCCCGGCGTCGATGAGCCAGTCGACGAACGCGTCCAGGGACGCGCCGTCGTCGTGCGGGTTGACCACGTTGAACGTCCGGTATCCGGAGGTGGTGCCGGTCGCCAGGGCGGCGATGGCCGCGGCTGTGAAGTCGACCGGTAGCCCGTCGTAGTGCCCGGAGCGGTGCCGGCCCGTGTCGTCGGCACGGTAGAACGACCGTGGCGCCAGGCCGGTGGTCGCGATGCTCAGGAGCAGGCGGGTGAACATGTCCGGCACGTTGAGCTGCCCGGTGTAGTGGCGGTGCGCCAGGATCATGTCCGAGCGGAAGCAGGTCACCGGTAGTCCGCACCGGTCGTGCGCCTCTCGCAGCAGCACCTCACCGGCCCATTTGCTGGTGGCGTACCCACCGGCGTGCAGGGACCGCACCGGGTTGGTGACGCGGATGTCGTCGTCCTCGCGGGTACCGGTGGCCGTCGTGAGGACCGCGACGCTGGAGACGTACGCGAACGGCGTGAGCCGGGTGGTCAGCGCCAGGCGGATCAGCTCTGCCGTCCCCGCCACGTTCGGAGCGAACAACCGCTCGTAGGGCAGCACGTGGTTGACCAGCGCGCCCGCGTGCACGATCAGGTCGACGGTCTCCGCCAGCCGGTCCCATGTCTCCGCGGGAAGCCCCAGGTTCGGCTCGCTGACGTCGCCCGGCAGCACCTCCAGACGGCGGTCGGCCAGCTGCCCGTACGTCTCGAGCAGCTCGGGATCGCCGCTGTCGAACGCCGCGGCGAGGCGCCCGGCGGCGGCCCCGGCGCTCGCGCCACGGACGAGGCAGACCAGCGTGCCTCCGGTACGGTCCAGCGACCGCAACAGCTCCAGGCACAGGAAGCGACCGAGGTACCCGGTGGCGCCGGTGAGCAGCACGGTGCGCGGCGGCCCGGTCGGAGGCGGCGGGGCCGCCGCCGCGGCGATGACGCCGGCGTCGACGAACCGGTCCAGGGTCAGGTCGGCGGCCCGGACCTCCGAGGCGTGCGCGCCGTGCACGGTGGCGAACGTGGGGCGCCGGACGCCGGAGGCCAGTGCGGAGTCCACATAGGACGCCAGTGCGCTCAGGTTGCCGGCCGGGCCGAGGACGGTCCCGACGGGTATCTCGACGCCGAAGATGTCGCTCAGCAGGGTGGCGTAGGACAGCGCCGTCAGCGAGTCCCCACCCAGGTCGGTGAACGGTGCCTCCGCGCTGATCTCGGCGGACGATCCGCCGAGCAGCGCCTGCGCCGCACGGCGCAGCGTCTCCAGCACCGGTCGGTCGTGCCCACCGTGCCGCAACGCGGACAGCTCCGCCGCCTCCCGCTCGGCCAGCCGCGCGTACACCTGCTCCAGGCGCGGACCGTACTTCTCTTTCAGCCGGTGGCGCAGTTGCTTGCGGATGTCCGACAGCAGCCCGTTCACGGTGCTGAACGGTTCGGTCTCCACGACGATGTCGCGGGGGATCTCGTAGGGGTGGAGGTCGGCGGCCCGGGCGAGGTCACGCAACGAGGTCAGGACGGCCGCGGTGAGCTCGGCGGGGTCGGTGAACCGGGCCAGCGCGTCGGCGGTCGGTACCACCACCGCCAGCAGGTAGGCCCGCTCGCTGTTGCCGTAGACGTAGATCTGGTGTACCAGCGGGCTCGTGGCGTACACCGCCTCCAGCCGCGCGACGGCGACGAACTCGCCCTGCGACAGCTTCAGCACGTTGTTGCGACGGTCGGCGAAAACCAGCCGGTCCGGACCGACCTCGGCCATGATGTCACCGGTGCGGTAGTAGCCGTCGGCGTCGAAGACCTCGGCGGTGGCGTCCGGCCGCTTGTAGTACCCGGGGGTGACGCTCCGGCTCTTGAGTAGCAGCTCGCCGCGGGGATGCGGCACGTCGGTGCGGTGGTAGCCCAGCTCCGGCACGTCGACCAGCCTGTAGTCGACGACCGGTGGGCGCACCACCCGGCCGTCGACGGTGATGAGGCCGGCCTCGGTGGAGGCGTAGATGTTCCGCAGCGCCTGATCGGCGCAGGATTCGATGAACGCGGTCATCTCGGCCGACAGCGGAGCGGAGCCCACGGCGATCCGCAGCAACCGGCCGCCGAGGACGTCGTCGCGGATGCCCCTTCGTACCTCGAGGTCGGCCGCGGTCCGGTCCGCGCCCGCCGCGACCCGGCGCTCCAGCTCGCTGTGGTACCGCTGGAAGAACATGTCGCAGACACGCGGTACCAGCAGCAGGTCGGTCGGGCGGACCAGTGCCAGGTCCTCGAAGAACGTGGACAGGTCGCTGCGCGCGGTGAAGTGGCAGGTGCCGCCGGCGCCCAGGGTCCCCAGGAGAACCATGCGCCCGGCCCCGTGGCTCAACGGCAGGTAGTTGAGGGTGATCAGCGGCAGGTACGCGGGGGTGGGTGACGGCCCGACGAACGTGCCACGGACCGTGCTCTCCAGGCGCATCGACCCCTTGGGCGTGCCGGTGCTCCCGGACGTGTAGACGAGCAGCCGGAGCGGATTCCCGCCCGGCCCGGCGGAGTACAGCGGTACCTCCGGCAGGGTGCGGCCGTGCTCGACCAGCTCCGACAGCGGGGCGAGCGCGATCGGCGCGCCGGCGGCGGCCAGCCGCGCGCGGGCGGCGTCCAGGCGCTCCCGCTGGTCGTCGACCCGGTCGTCGTAGTCGAACACCAGCACCCGGCGTACCGACCCGCTGTCCATCGCGCACGTCACCGCCGTGTCGAGCTGCGCCAGGCCGGTGGCCAGCACCCGCGGGCCGGTCTCGGCGACGATGGGCGCGAGCTGGGCGGGCGACGCGGCGGAGGACAGCGGTACGAGCACCGCTCCGAGACCCATGCACGCCAGGTCGACGGTCATGAAATCGATGCTGCCGAAGCCGAGGATCGCCATGAACCCGCCGGCGGCGAGCGGCGCGGCACCGTCGTGGTGCAGGTCGGCCATGAGGGCGCGGACCCGGGACCACAGGTCGCCGTAGGTCACCGTGTCGAACCGCGGGAGCAGGCGCACCGAACGGCGGCCGGTCACGGGGTCGCGGACCACCTCGCGGGCGCGCTCGCCGGCCGCGGGCCGGTCGGCGTAGGCCTCCATGACGGTGGTGAGGAGCTCCGCCAGCGACAGGTCGGGCCTCCGGATCGCCGCGGTGACAGTCTCCAACGGGCGGATGCGCCGGAGTTGCGGGTCGATCGCGCAGATCGCCCTGGCGCGGTCCTCCTCAGTGGACGCGGTCGGAGCCCGGGCACCGGTCGCCATCGCCAATCCTCCATGCGCTGCCGCTGTGGACGGCAACCGAACCGTCCGGGCCGATGAGGCAACAGGATATCGACCGGCACTGTGCCGGTCGAGCGGTTCGGGTTCGCCCCACCGGCTTCCGGGGAGCGACGACGTTCACTTTCGGGCACCCCGACGCGGGATAGCATCGCGATCGTGGTCGGGGCCGGCCCGACGGCGATCCACGGCACGTGGCGACGACGAGGCCCCGTGGGTACATGCGGGAAGGAAATCACCACACATGCGACTGGACGGGAAGGTAGCCGTGGTCACCGGTGCCGGACGGGGGCTCGGGCTGGCGTACGCGCGGGCGCTGGCCGCGGCCGGGGCGGCGGTGGTCGTCAACGATGTCGACGGCGACGCGGCCAGGCAGGCGGTGAAGTCCATTGTGGATGGTGGTGGCCGCGCCGCGGTGCAGGTCGGTGCCGTCGGCACCGCCGAGGTGGCGGACGCCCTCGTGACAACGGCGGTCACCGGGTTCGGGCGGCTCGACGTCATGTGCACCAATGCCGGCGCGCTGCGCGACCGCACGCTCGGCAAGATGACCGACGACGATTTCGACCTCGTGGTCGACAGCCACCTGCGCGGCACGTTCACGTGCGGCCGGGCCGCCGTCGCCCGGTTCCGCGAGCAGGGTGACGGCGGGCGGCTCATCCTGGTCGGGTCGCCGGCCGGCCAGCGGGGCACCTTCGGCCAGACCGCGTACGCGGCGGCCAAGGCGGCCGTCATCGCCCTGGTACGGGTGTGGTCGGTGGAGTGCGCCAAGCTCGGCGTCACCGTCAACGCGGTGGTGCCGATGGCGCTGACCCGGATGGCCGCGACCATTCCGGGGCTGGCCGAGGTCGTCGCTGCGGTGGAGGCCGGTGAGGCGGTCCCGGCGGCGATGCGCCGTGGCGGGCTCGGAACGGTCGACGACGTCGCGCCGCTCGTGGTGTTCCTCGCCTCCGACGCGGCGGCCGACGTCACCGGCCAGTACCTCGGTGCCGGCGGCGACCGGCTCAGCGTGTGGGCCCATCCGCGCGAGGCGTTCGCGGCCAACCGTGAAGGCGGCTGGACCGCCGAGGCCATCGCCGACGCGTTCGCCGACGGGATCCGGCCGCACCTGGAGAAGCGGTGACGATCGATCTCGAAGGCATCACGGCGATCGACGTCCACGTGCACGTCCACAGGTCCGCGCGGGCCGTCGGGAGCGACGACGAACGCCTCGGCGAGATGGCGGGGTACTTCCGGTCGGGTCCGGTGCGCGGGTACTCCGTGCCCGAGATCGCCGACTACTACCGGCAGCGGCGGATGGCCTGCGTGGTGTTCACCGTGGACTCCGTGAAGCGCGCCACCGGCCCCTCGAACGAAGAGGTCGCCGAGCTTGCCGCCGGGCACGCCGACGTGGTGATCCCGTTCGCCAGCATCGACCCGGCCAGGGGCGGGGCCGGTGTGCGGGAGCTGCGCCGGCTCGCGGAGAACCACGGGATCCGGGGCGTGAAGTTCCACCCCAACACCCAGGAGTTCTTCCCGAACGACCGGGTGGCCTACCCGCTCTACGAGGTGATGGAGGAACACGGGCTGATCGCCTTGTTCCACAGTGGACAGACGGGCGTCGGTGCCGGCACGCGGGGCGGCGGCGGGGTACGGCTGAAGTACGGCAACCCGATGCACGTGGACGACGTCGCGGTCGACTTCCCGACCATGAGGATCATTCTCGCGCATCCGTCGTTTCCGTGGCAGGACGAGGCGCTGGCGGTGGCGATGCACAAGAGGGACGTCTACATCGACCTGTCCGGATGGTCACCGAAGTACTTCCCGCCGAACCTGGTGCGGTACGCCAACACGCTGCTGAGGAACAAGGTGCTGTTCGGCTCGGACTTCCCGGTCATCACACCCGACCGGTGGCTGGCCGACCTGCCGGCCGCCGGGATCCGTGACGAGGTACGCCCGGACCTGTTGAAAGGCAACGCCATCCGTCTGCTCGGCCTGGACGGGCAGTCGTGAAGGAGAATCTCGCCACCGTTCTGGAGACCGTCTCCGACGAGCTGGGTGACCGTCCGGCGCTCGTGCACGGCGACCGTATCCGTTCGTGGTACGACTTCGACGACCGCGCCGCGCGCCTGGCCGGATTCCTCGACGGGCGCGGAGTCCGGGCCGGCGACCGGGTCGCCATCTCGCTGTTCAACGGAATCGAGTACGTCGAGAGCCTGTTCGCGATCCTCAAGCTGCGCGCCGTACCGGTGAACGTGAACTACCGGTACAAGGAGACCGAACTCCGGCATGTGTTCCAGGACGCCGGCGTGCGCGCGATGGTTCTCGACCCGATGCTGGCCCACCGTGTCGCCGCGACGGCGCACGGGATGCACACGTTCGTACAGCTGTCTACAGTGGACAATCCGCTGGCCGCCACCGCGTACGCGGAAGCGGTGTCCGGCCCGCCGCTGCCGCGGCGCGTCCGCGGTGACGACGAGTGGCTGCTCTACACCGGCGGCACCACGGGGCAGCCGAAGGGCGTGCTCGCCCGGCACTCGTGGGTGTTCAGGGTGTGCGAGCAGAGCGGCTACACGGTACGCGGCCTACCGGTCCCGCAAACACTGACCGAACTCGTCACGGTGACCCGCCGCATCCGCGACGGCGACGACCGACTCGTCTGCCTGCCGTTCGCCCCGCTGATGCACGGTTCCGGCATCTACAACACGCTGGCCACCCTGTTCGGCGCGGGAACCGTGGTGTACATGGCCGGCCGCTCGTACGATCCGGTCGAGGCGGCCACGCTGCTCGACCGGCACCGGGTCACCGACATCGGACTCGTCGGCGACGTGTTCGCGCGTCCGCTCGCCGACGAACTCGACGCGGCGGCCGCCGCCGGCCGTCCGTACGACCTGTCGCACCTGCGCCGGCTGCGCAGCGTAGGCCTCACGTTCAGCGCCGAGGTCAAGGAGCGGTTGCTGGCGCACGGCGACTTCGCCTGCTACGACTCCATCGTCGCGTCGGAGGGTGGCCCGTTCGCGCTGGCGGTCACCCGGCGGGGCGACCCGGTCACCACCGCGCGGTTCACCCTCGCCCCGCGGGCCCGGCTGATCGGTGACGACGGCCGCGACGTGGCGCCCGGCTCCGGACAGGTCGGTGTGCTCGCCGCGCCGACCGACGACCACATCCACTATCTGGGCAACGAAGCCGCCAGCGCGCGCACGTTCCGGGTCATCGACGGCCAGCGGTACGTGGTTCCCGGCGACCTCGCGAGCCTGGAGGCCGACGGCGCACTGGTCTTCAAGGGTCGCGGCAGCGGGATCATCAACACCGGCGGCGAGAAGGTGTTCGCCGAGGAGGTCGAGCAGGTCATCTGCCGGCATCCGGCGATCCGCGACGCGATGGTGGTGGGGGTGCCCGACGAGCGCTGGGGGCATCGCATCGTCGCGGTGGTCGCCGCCGACGAGGGCGTGACCACCGACGAGGTGCGCTCGTTCGTCGGGCGGCACCTGGCCGACCACAAGCAGCCCCGGCGCGTGGTGGTGTTGCCGGAACTACGGCGCAGCCCGGCGGGCAAGGCCGA
The DNA here is from genome assembly GCF_016863655.1 of Virgisporangium ochraceum. Classification (GTDB taxonomy): domain Bacteria; phylum Actinomycetota; class Actinomycetes; order Mycobacteriales; family Micromonosporaceae; genus Virgisporangium; species Virgisporangium ochraceum. The sequence continues at coordinate 8,579 of NZ_BOPH01000138.1, read as the reverse complement.
CCTGGAGTGGGCCCGGGAGGTCGCCGCGGCCGCGGAGTGAGCACCGGTTTGCCGTGTCGCGGCCGGCGCCTGCCGCCGGCACCGGCGTGTGTCACCGGCCGATCAGGGCGGGCAACGCGAACAGCATCGTGGTCGACCAGGTGATGTGGGTCAGGATCGGGGCCAGGACACCACCGGACGCCCGTCGTTGCAGGCCCAGGACGAGCCCGAGCAGGAACGCGGCGAACACCAGCATCAGGTTGCCGGTCGCGAGTGTCGCCGCCGCGTAGACGACGGTGGAGATGGTGACGGCGTGACGCCGGCCGATCGCCGCGAACAGCGCGCCCCGGAAGAACACCTCCTCGGCGACGCCGTTGAGCACCGTGACGGCCACGATCGGCACGACGGCACCGTACCGGGCGTGGGCCAGCACGCTGTTGACCAGATCACGCAACGGCTCCAGCTCACGGACGACGAGCGACCCGGCCACGAAAACGGCGGCCAGCACGAGACCGGTCACGATCGGAGTGACGACCGGGCGCCGCAGCCGGTCCCGAAAAGGTACGTGGCCCAGGTGCAGCGGGCCCGACAGCAGCGCCCCGCCGATCCAGGTGAGCGCGACGGACGCGGTCAGCAGGTAGAAGACATCGTCGCCGGGACGCACCGACAACGAGACTCCCAGCAGAACGGCGCCGGCGATCAGGGTGACGACGACCACGACGCGGCGCCGACGGAACTCTCCGTCGGTCTGGAGGTGGTCGCGTTCGACGCGGTCGATGAGTGAGGGCCCTAACGTCCGCCGCCACCACTGCGACGTCATCGCACCGCCCTCGACCGGTCGTCCGCGGCGGCCCGTTCCCGGTCGGCCAGCGCTATCCGCACCGCCTCGTCGTACCCGATCGGTGCGCCGGGCACGACCCGGGTGATGGCGTCGTCGCGCACGACCACCTCGGTGGTCATCGAGTCGACGAGGTTGCGGGCCGTCGCCGTGTCGACGTCGGTGACGAACTTCAACCACGCCGACGACAACCGCGGCGTCAGCAGCGGCACCGTCACGTTGGGCAGACGACGACCGCGAACCCTGGCCACCCGCTGCAACATCTCCAGGTAGCTCAGCACCTCCGGGCCGCCGATCTCGAACGTGGCGCCCCGCGCCTCGGCCGGCTCCAGCACCCCGACGAGGTACCGCACAGCGTCACGCAGGGCGATCGGCTGGGTCCGGGTGCGCACCCAGCGTGGCGTCACCATCGCCGGCAACCGATCGGCGAGCTGGCGGGTCATCTCCCAGGAGATGCCGCCGTGGCCGATGACCACCGCGGCCCGCAGCACCGTCACCGGTACCGGTCCTGATCTGAGGATCTTCTCGACCTCCCGGCGGGAGCGCAGGTGCGCCGACAGGGTGTCGTCGTTCGCGCCGAGACCGCCGAGATAGATGATCCGCTCCACCCGGGCCGCGGCCGCCGCCTCGGCGAAGTGACGGGCGGCGTGGGCGTCGCGCTGTTCGAAGTCGTCCGACCCCAGCGAGTGCACCAGGTAGTAGGCCACGTCGACCCCGGTGAACGCCGCCGCCAGCGTGCCGGGATCGGACACGTCCGCCTCGACCGGCTCACCGGCGCCGTGGTAGTTGTCGGGGTTGCGGGTCATGGCCCGCACCCGGTAGTTCCCCTCGACCAGGCGCGCCGCCACGTGCGAGCCGATGAAACCGGACGCGCCACTGACCAGAACCGTCTTCGTCACAGGCGTTCCATTACCCGTGTCGCTGTCGCCAACGCCTCCCGCGTCGATCAGACCCGGGACCAGGCGATCCGGGTGGACACCCTCGCCCGAGCGAACCTCGCTCCGGCACACAGCCCGGGCGCCGCGGGACATGGCCGGGATTCGGAAACGTGAGGCCCGTACCACCCGCCCTCGGCGCGTCACGGGCGCGGGACGACGCCCGCGGATTCTGTAACGTGCCCAGGCAGGCCGCGTAGGCGTCATGAACAGGCGTTGACCGGGCCAGGCGCCTATCAATCGAGCAGATGGCCCGCCTGGGTCCTCCGTACCTATCCGGCTGAATCGATGGGCAAGGTGGGCCGATGGCGCATCGCGGACGCGCATCTGGCCACTGTCCGGTGGGATCGAGGGTCAGGTCGGTCGGTTATCCCCGGTCGATGAGCCAACGCTTGCTCGCCGCCGTCTCGCGGGTTTTCTCGGGTACGGTCGGGTCGTTCGCCAGCTGGTCGAAGTAGCCTCGCTGTGACGGGCCGCCAAGGTCCAGGATGGCGGGGATCGTCACGATCGCGCGGCGCCATGACAGTTGCGGTGTGGCGTCCTTGAGTAGCTGGACCACCTGCGCGCGGTGCTGATCGGTCAGGTGGTCGCGCGCCACCTCGCGGAACCACTGGATCAGGTGCTCGCATGCCCCGACGGCGATTCCGTATACCCACATCCGGGCGATGTTGTCGATGAAGTTCTGTGGTGGCGTGGTCCATGCGGCACCGAACATCGCCGGTGCGTCGATGTTCGTCTGGGCCCATTCGCGTACGGTCTCCCGGGTCACTTCAGCCAGGGTCGGCATCCATTCCCTGAGGGTGTTGTACACGACGAACGAATAGTCGTCGTGAAGCTCTGGCGGTAGGCCCCAGTCGGGGTCGTCGCCATACCGGGCTTTGGCCTCGACGCCGTAAGCGAGGCAGGCAGCCAATGCGGACAACGCCACGCTCCGGTTCTCGGGAGTCGGTGCCGTCTTCCTCATGGCGTGGCCCCGTTCGACCAGGTCGGCGATCCGCCACGGAAGAGGCAGCGCGGCCAGCAGATCGGGTGGCACCAGCGACTCGGTCACAGGAAATCAACTCCGTAAGGCCTGAGGAACTCTCGTGCAGCAGCAAGATCGGGTAGGTGCCCCTGAAATCTTCTGGAAGACCACGCCGGAAACACCGTTAGCGAGAAAGTCCCCATCCTGTCCGCCGGTACGGCGAGCAGCATGAGCGACGAGTCGGTCATCGATGTGCGTCAGCTGCTGAATCAGGAGACGGTCGCGGTTGGCTGGTCCGACCCCGGGATCGCCGCCAGAGTGTCCGCGATGCTGGAGTCGTGGTTCATGGTCCCGACCCAGGTCGCCACTGAGGCGGAGGAGTGCTTCGGTTCGCATCGGCCCGATGCGCCCGTACGACATCGCCGGCCTCATCGGGCTGTCGGTCCTCGGCGGCCGACATTGCTCTGACCAGCGCCGTGGCCGGTTCGAGCCGGTCGACCAGCAAGAAGGCCCTGAAGCCGGTGTGGACCGGACGGCTCCGCGCCCGGTCCACAGTGGATGAAGCCTATTGGCGTGCCGGCCGGGTGGGGAGATCGGTCGGTGGGGTCTCGTCGGTGAAGATGGCGGTCAGTATCAGCGTGTAACCCGTCAGCTTCTGCGCCGCGACGTCCCAGGATTCCTGGGCCAGGGCCTGGCCGGTCTTCGGGTCGATGATCAGCCTGGTCTGGCTGCGGCGTCCCTCGTCACCGGTTCTGGTGTAGCCGACCGCGACACCGGCGCGGCCGTGCTGGTCGGTGGCCGGGCCGAGCAGTGTCACGCCGGTGACGTCGGCCAGCATCCGGTAGGAGGCCGCCCGGAGCTGGGTCGGTACCGGCAGGTCGGAGACCAGGTGGGCCCCGGTCCAGAACAGGGCGTAGTCGTCCGGTTCGGTGACGCCCTGTTGCCGGAACAGTGCGAGCAGCGCCGTCTTCAACGCGGCCGGATCGGTGGGTAGCGCGGCCAGCTGTGCCACGGTCACGGTGGCGCCCCCGAGGGGGTAGGTCGCCTCGCGCGTGGCGTCCTGGATCGGCCGGGCGTACTTAGGTTCGGCCGCGGCGTCGATGACGACCGGGTCCATTCCCGGCGCCGACTCCGTCCACCGGGTCGGTGCGCCGTCGGCCTGCCAGGCGGCCTTGTCGGCGTCGGTGATCGGCGCGGCCCCGAGGTACTGGCCCGCGACGACCGTCGCGTCGCCGGCGCGCACGGGCTGCCACTCCTCGGTGTACCGGCGGATCATGATGTCGTACGGCCGGTTCGCCGGTCCTTTCGTGCGCGCCTCGCCGTGCTCGGCCTTGAGGGCCCAGTAGCGCCCGCCGGTCGCGGCGGCGGCCAGGTTACGGTCGGCCGCGGCCAGGAACAGTTCACGGGACGAGGTTGGCGGCCGGTCGGTGTTCGTGGTGCCGGTCCGACCGTCGGCGTGCGTCCCCTCTTCCCGGGACGCTGTGCGGGACGCCTCGTCGAACCCGCCGACCCCGACGAACACCGCGGCCGCCGCGACCGCGGGCACGCCGACGGCGAGCGCCCACCGGCGGGTGCGCCGGTGCGCGCCGCCCGCAACGGCCGCCCGGGAATGGGACATGATGTCGGACGGGTCGACCCGGCGCGCGTCGTGGCCGGGGTCGAGCCGGGCGGGCCGGGCCTCGGCCAGGGTTCTCATGACGTCGTGCTGGACGCTCATCGGCTGAACTCCTCGGACGGGAACGTGATACGGGCGGGACGAGCGGCCTGCGCCCCGGTGGACAGTGCCTGTTGCGGTGCCTGTTGCAGTGCCTGTTGCAGCCGTTTCCGGGCGCGGTGCAGCCGGACGAAGTACGTGGCCGTCGAGCAACCGACGACCCGGGCGGCCTCGCGGGGCGACAACCCGTGCCAGGCGATCAGGGTCAGCAGCTCACGGTCGTCGTCGCTCAATCTGCCCAGCGCCGCGAGCGTCACCGCCCGGTCGACCACCGCGTCGGCCACGTCGTCCTCGGCGTCGTCGGTCCAGGCGCGCATCTCCTCGGCGATGCTCACCTGCCGGACCTCGGCGCGGTAACGCTCACGGACCACGTTGCGGGCGATGCCCAGCAACCACGGCAACGGCACGTCCGGCGCGTCGGCCAACCGCCGCCACGCCACGAGAAACGTCTCGCTGACGATGTCGTCGGCCAGTTGCCGCCCGGCCCGGCTGACCGCGTAGGCGTACACCCGCGCGTAGTGCGCGTCGTACATCGCGGTGAACCGTCTTCGTGGGTCGATCTCTGTCACTGGCTCCCCTCTCGGTGGCGGAGGTTGCTCCCTCACCGAGAAGTGCGCAGGAGCGGGCCATTCTTACCGGCCGCCGCTACTGGCTCAGCCACGCCCTGACCGCCGTAATCGGCGATGGAAGATGATCAAGTGCGAGTCTGTTCGGTGTCCGGCCGGCTATGTCACAGATCCGCAACCGCAGCCAACACCTGGACGGGATCCTCGCGTTCAGGCGTTGAGGTAAGCGAGGACGGCGAGGACCCGGCGGTTGTCGTCGTCCGAGGGCGGCATGTGCAGCTTGGTGAGAATGTTGTTGATGTGCTTGCTCACGGCTTTCTCGGTGATGCCGAGCTTTGTCGCGACCGCGGCGTTGGACCGGCCCTGCGCCACCTCGCCGAGCACCTCGCGTTCCCGCGCGGTCAGTACCGCCAGGGGTTCTCTGCGGGCGAAGAGCTGCGTGATCACCTCGGGGTCCATGGCGGTACCGCCGGCGGCGACCCGCCGGACGGCGTCGATGAAGTCGTCGACGTTGGACACGCGGTCCTTGAGCAGATAGCCGACCCCGCCGTTCGGGGTCGCGAGCAGTTCGCGGGCATAGAGCGGTTCGACGTGCTGCGAGAGCATCAGGACGGGCAGACCAGGCAGTTCGGTGCGGGCCGCGATCGCCGCCTGTAGGCCTTCGTCGGTGAAGGTCGGTGGGAGGCGGACGTCGATGATCGCCACTTCGGGCCGATGGGTGACGAGGGCCGGTAGCAGCTCCGGGCCGTTGTCGACGGCGGCGACGACGTCGAAGTCGAAGGCGTCCAGGAGCCGGGTCAGTCCGTACCGGAGGAGGGCATGGTCCTCGGCGATGACAACGCGCACGGCACCTCCATGGTGATGACGGTGGGCCCGCCGGGCGGGCTCGACAACGCGAAGGTGCCGTCGAACGCGGCGAGTCGTCGTGTGATGCCACCCAGGCCGGTCCCGGCGGTCGGGTCGGCGCCGCCGCCACCGTCGTCGGTGACGACCATGGTAAGCGCGCCGTCCGCGTGCCGGATGAATACCGATCCGCTGTGGGCACGGCTGTGCCGGATCATGTTGGTCAGCGTCTCGGCGACGGCGAAGTACGCCGCGGACTCGACGGGTGTGTCCGGCCGACCGGGAAGGTCGATGTCGAGGGTGATCGGCATCGGCAGGCTCAGCGCCAGTGCGCGGATCGCGCCGCCGAGTCCGCGCTCGGCGAGAACCGGAGGGTGGATGCCGCGGATCAGATGCCGCAGCTCGACCAGCGCGGTGTGGCTGGACTCGCGGGCTTCGTCGAGCAGTTTGTGGGCCTGTGCGGGGTCGCGGTCGATGAGCTTGTCGGCCAGGCCGATCGTCATGCTCAGCGAGGCGAGCCGGGCCTGGACGCCGTCGTGCAGGTCGCGTTCGATGCGCCGCAGCTCGGCCGCCTGGGCGTCGACCGTGTCCGCGCGGGTGACCGTCAGCTGGGTGACGCGCAGCCGCAGCTCGGCGGCCCTGGTGGGCGCGAGGAAGAGTTTGGCGAAGTGGGCGTCGACGCGGCGCAGCCACGGGGCCAACCACAGGCCGCCCACGAGAACGGCGGCGCCCTCGGGCAGGCAGAGCAGAACGGCGGGCCAGGTGTCGACGGCCAGGGTGGCGCCGTAGCCGTACCAGCCGGTGCCGAGCCAGATCCAGAACGGCAGGAGCGTCACACCCGCGAGCCCGTACAACGGCACCAGCACGCCGACCAGCCCGAGCCCGAAGCCGACCAGCGCACCCGGCGCCAGCCAGGCCAGGTCCCGCCAGGTCGCCGGGTCGGTCACGGTCCACCGGAAGTGCGGCCAGCCGCCGGCCACGGCCCGTTCCGGGCGCGGTTGATACGGGCGGGTCACCAGGATCCCGGTTCGTGACGCGCGTCTGCGCTCCAGGTCGGTGCGCATCCGGACGAGGGTCATCGTCCACGGCACCAACGCCAGGCCGAGGAACGGCACCGGCGCCAGGGCGAAGGCGACAAATGAGACGGCCAGCAACGGCAGGTTGGTGAAGGCCAGCCCCATCGCGGCCAGGCCGCTGAGGGCGCCGCGCAGTCCGCGGTGCGCCCAGCGCCCCAGTCGTGCTCCCATCGCGGCGATGTCCACAGGTCTCATAGTGCCCTGCGGCACGGAGGTGACCGGTGGTGCCAGCACCACCATGCCGCAGGTCGTAGTGCTCCTGACGGGCCGGCCCGCAGGCGGTTCGATGGGGACATGACGATTACCCTGCCGCCACCGCCGACCAGAACGGGCAGTGACTTCGCCGTCCTGTCCCGCCGGATCACCGGTGAGGGGCTGATGAAGCGGCGGCCCGCCTACTACCTCGTCCGGATGAGCGTCGTCACCCTGATGTTCGCCGGCGGGTGGACCGCGTTCTTCCTCGTCGGATCGTCGTGGTGGCAGATGGTGACAGCGGCCTTCCTCGCCGTCACGTTCACCCAGGTCGGGCTCATCGGACACGACCTGGCCCACCGCCAGGTCTTCCGGACCAGGCGCCCCGGCGACATCGCCGGACTGGTCGCCGGCAACCTCGGCATCGGGATGAGCTACGGCTGGTGGATGGACAAGCACACCCGTCACCACAACAACCCCAACCACGACGACCTCGACCCAGACGTCGCACCCGAGGTGCTCATCTGGGCCACGGAGTCGGCCCTGGGCCGGCGCGGGCTGAAGGGATTCATCACCCGGCACCAGGCCGCCCTGTTCTTCCCGCTGCTCACCCTGCTCGCCGTCGACCTGAAGGTGTCCAGCGTCAGGGCGCTGCGCGACGGCACGGTCAAACGCCCCCGCCTGGAGAGCGCGTTGCTGATCGTGCACGCGGTCGCGTACCTGTCCGCCCTGCTGTTCGTCCTCTCGCCCCTGCAGGTTGTCGCCTTCCTGCTGGTCCACCAGGGGCTGTTCGGCGTCTACCTCGGCATGACCTTCGCCCCCAACCACAAGGGAATGCCGCACCCGACGGGCGACGAGGACTTTCTGCGCAAGCAGGTGCTCACCTCCCGCAACGTCCGCGGCGGCTGGCTCACCGACGCGGCCCTGGGCGGCCTGAACTACCAGATCGAGCACCACCTGTTCCCCGGCATGCCGACCCCGAACCTGCGCAGGGCCCAGCCGATCGTGCGGGCGTACTGCGCCGAGCTCGGGGTGTCCTATGAAGAGACCAGCCTCACCACGTCCTACCGGCAGGCGCTGCGGTACCTGCATCAGGTGGGCGCTCCGGCCCGCGAGGAACACGCGGCCCGCTGAGGCGCCGGACCGGCCGACCCGCCCGGTGGGTACCGTTCAGCGCACCATCGGGACCATGGCGTCGAGGAGTCCTGCGACGGGCACGGTGGCGAAGCCGATGCGGGTGTCGCTGGATCCGTAGGGGATCCGGCGGGCGTTGGTGCGCCGCAGCTGTTCCAAGGTCTCCTGCGCTCGGCGAGGCCGGCCGCGAGAAGGTCGCGGCGGTGCTGCGCGGGGATGCGCGGGTGTGCACCACCGCGGCGTCCTCGCCGGGAACGAACAGCTTGGCGATCACGCGGGCGGGGTCGGAGCACAGGATGACCTGGTGCCGGGTCGCCAACGCGGGCGCGGTCACCGGT
>NZ_BOPH01000137.1 GCF_016863655.1 Virgisporangium ochraceum | reverse complement strand
ACGCTAGTTGAACAGCGGGTGCGTGATCAGGTAGGCGAGGCAGGCGATCAGGGCGGCGCCCGGGAAGGTCAGGATCCACGCGCCGACGATGTTGCCGGCCACGCCCCACCGCACCGCGCTCAACCGCTTGGTGGCGCCCACACCCATGATCGACGAGGTGATCGTGTGGGTGGTCGAGATCGGGGCGTGCAGCACCAGCGAGTTGAAGTAGAGCACGGAGCTGGCGACCGTCTCCGCGGCGAAGCCTTCGGGCGGCCCGAGGTCGATCACCTTGCGGCCGAGCGTGCGGATGATCCGCCAGCCGCCGGCGTAGGTGCCGAGCGCGAGCACGGTGGCCGAGGTGATGAACACCCACCACGGGATGTGCTTCTGGTCGTCCTGGAACCCGCCCACGAACAGCGCCAGCGCGATGATGCCCATGGTCTTCGCGGCGTCCTGCATGCCGTGGCCGACCGACATCGCGAACGCCGAGATGCTCTGCAGGATGCGGAAGCCGCGGTTCAGCTTGCCGGGGTTGCGTTTGCGCACGATCCACAGCAGGGCGAGCATCACCGCGAAGCCGAGCATGAAGCCGACCAGCGGCGAGACCACCATGGGGATGAGGACCTTCTTGGTGATCACGTCCCAGTGCACGTCGCCGAGGCCGGCGAACAGGGCGGCGCCGACCAGCCCGCCGAACAACGCGTGCGACGACGAGGACGGCAGCCCGAAGTACCAGGTGATCAGGTTCCAGATGATCGCGCCGACGACACCGGCGAACACGACGCCGAGGTAGGCGACGCCCTGGTCGTCGGGCGGGCTCACCAGGCCGCCGCCGACCGTCTCGGCGACGCCGTGCCCGAAGTAGGCGCCGAGCAGGTTGCCGACCGCGGCCAGGGCGAGCGCGGTGCGCGGGGTCAACGCGCGTGTCGACACGGAGGTGGCGATCGCGTTGGCCGCGTCGTGGAAGCCGTTGGTGTAGTCGAAGACGATGGCGACCGCGATCACCGCGATGACGCCGATGAGCTCCGCGCTCATGCGGTCGCCCCGCTTCGCGTGGCGAGGCCTTCGCGGCGCACTGCGCTAATGGCTCGCGCGCACAAGTGCTCGCTCACGACTCCTTCACTGCGATCGTCTCGACCGTGTTCGAGACGTGCTCGAACGCGTCACAGGCCGCCTCGAGCTCGTCGGCGACCTCTTTCATCTTCATGACCGTCAACGCGTCGTACTCGCCGGAGAACAGCCGCACCAGCAGCATGCGGTAGGCCCGGTCGCCCTCGTTCTCCAGCCGGTTGCACTCGACCCAGTAGTCCTTGAGGCCCTTCATCGACTTCAGCCCGGGCAGCGACTTCGCCGTCAGCCGCGCCTGCTGGTCGAGGATCGCCACCATCTCGTGCATCTCCCGCGGCAGCGACGGCAGGCTGGTCAACCCGTACAGGTAGAGCAGGCTGCCGACCGCCTCCAGGTGGTCCATCACGTCGTCGAGCTGGGAACCCAGCTGGTAGATGTCCTCCCGGTCGAAGGGCGTGACGAAACTCGAGTTGATGCGGTTGTACAGCTCGTGAGTGAGAGCGTCGTTGTCGTGTTCGACCTCGACCAGCCGCTCGCTCACCGACTGGACGTCGGCCTTGGGCATCGCGAGCTCGGTGAGGAGTTCGGTGCCGCGGACGATGTTCTCGGCGGCCTTCGTGAAGAACTCGTAGAACGAGTCGTCGTTGGGACGGAGTCTCAAGCGCACGGCGGCCACCTCGTGTAACTGCGCCGATTGCGGCGGCGGGACGATCACTCGGGTTCACTGTACGTTCACGCGGATCCCTTTGTTGTTCGCCCCTTCCCGGTCGCGATCTGGCCATTCATCGTTCACCTACTGTTCACCTGTCCCGCCTGTTCTGCTGCCATTTGGGCGTTTCAGCGATGCGCCGGGCGTCCCCTCAGAAATCGACGGAGCGCACCCACCCCGCGGGCGCCGACCAGGTCGGTGCCCGCATCGTGCAGCTCACGCCAGAACGCGTGCCGCACCGTGCGACGGCCCTCGGGGACACCGAAGATCCGCACCCGTTTCCCCTCCGCGTGCGCCTGGCGGATCAACGCGGTGAGTACATGCCGCTCCTCGGGTGGCATCTCGTCCCGGCCGTCCCACCCGAACCGCCACGCAACGTGTTCGCCGACCAGTGGCATCGACGAGGTCGGCACCCGCCGGTCGACGTCGGACAGCGTGCCCTCGCCGAAGTACAGGCGGTTGTGGCGGGCGTCGAGGATCGCGCGCGGCGTGCCGGAGAGGGCCACGAGCACGGGACCGGGTTGCAGCGTGCCGGCGACGCACCGGCTGAGCATGTCGGTGTAGCCGGCCAGCTCGTCGTTGAGCACGTCGACCACGTGCGTCGTCGCGACGCCGTCGGCCGCTTCCAGCACGAGCGTGAACGGTTGGTACCGGGCGTCGCCCCCGTACACGCGTCCCCTGTCCCGCACCCGCGCGTGCAACGGGTCGAGCACGAGCCGGCTGAGCGGCTCGCCGGTGTCAACGACCTGGATGCGACCGCGCGGACCGACCTGGACGCCGACCGACAGGCCGGCGCAGCCGTAACGCAGTGCGCGGCCGAGCGGGTTGCGGCAGGCGTCGACGCGGCTGGCGTGGGCGCGCGGATGGTAGCTGCGTTCGCGGCGCGCGACGGTGGTGGCGGCGGCCGTCGACACACCAACGGCCGCAAGGCCCGCCACGACCGCGGTGGCGGTGAACCCGTCGACGAGCAGGGCCGAGGTGCCCACCATGCCGCCGGCCATGCTGTCCGTCACACTGCCCGACATGGGGAGATTCTGACTTAAAGTCCGAATCTGTGAGGTAGTGACGCGTCACAAAACAGCCGCGAGTCCCGTCCTTTCTGGATGATGCCTTCCGTGACCGACGAATTCGAGGAGCATCGCGCCCATCTCGTCGGCGTCGCCTACCGGATGCTGGGCAGCCGGGCCGAGGCCGAGGACGCCGTGCAGGAGGCCTACCTGCGGTTCGCGGGCGTCGACCGGTCCGAAATCCGTGACCTGCGCGGCTGGCTGACCACCACCACCGGCCGCATCTGTCTCGACGTGCTGCGGTCGGCCCGGGTGCGCCGCGAGGCGTACGTCGGTCCCTGGCTGCCGGAGCCGATCGTCGAACGGCTGCCGACGACGGGCGTCCCGTCGCCCGAAGACGTCGCGGTGCGCGCCGACGAGGTCACGTACGCGCTCCTCGTGGTGCTGGAGCGGCTGACCCCGGAGCAGCGGGTCGCGTTCGTACTCCACGACGTGTTCGGTGTGCCCTTCGACGAGATCGCCGCCGCGCTCAAGGTCACCGGCGCGGCGGCCCGGCAGCTGGCCACCCGCGCGCGGCGCGCGGTCGCCGACGACCGCGTGCGCCACACGGCCACGCCGGCCGAGCAGCGCCAGGTGGCCGAGGCCTTCCTCGCGGCGGTCGGCGGCGGCGACCTGGACGCGCTGGTCAAGCTGCTGGCGCCGGACGTCATCGCGGTCGGTGACGGCGGTGGCGTGGTGCCGGCCGGCCGACGGGCGGTCGAGGGCACCGACAAGGTGGCCCGCTTCCTCTTCGGCATCTTCGAGAAGACGCTGCGGTCAGGCGGACCGGTGCGGGCCGAACAGGTGCTCGTGAACGGCTCGCTGGGCTTCCTGCTGGAGTTCGGCGAGCCGCCGCAGCGGCTGGTGACCTCGTTGGCCATCGCCGACGGCCGCATCACCGGTATCTTCGACCAGCTCAACCCGGCCAAGCTCACCGCGGTTCCGCGGGTCGATCCGTCACGCGACCTGTTCGGGCGCCCGTGAGCCGGCCGGGCCGCTGGTCCCGGCTCACCTGGTCCGGCTCACCTGGTCCGGCTCACCTGGTTCTGACTCGCCTGGTCCTGACTCGCCTGCTCCTAGCTGACCTGGGCCAGCCAGCCGTACGACGCGGCGCCGAACGGCTCGACCCGGTCGCGCACCGCGGCCGCCAGCCACGCGAACGACGCCTCGGCCGCGGCGACGACGTCGGGCGGGTAGTGGAACTTCACCCTGTGCTCGGCGAACTCGTCCTCGTCGAGCAGTTCGACCGCACCCCACCGCCGTCGGCGCACGTCGAGATCGAGGTCGACCATCGTGACCTCCGCCGGGCTCGGCCACCGCGGAACGGTGCTGACGTCGCAGTAGATCTCGGTGCGGTGCGGCTCGGCGTTGAACGAGGCCGTCCACCACGCGTCGCGCGGCATCAGGATGACGAACGGGGTCTTCGGCGGCCCCCACTCCTCCGCACCGCGGAACATCGGCACGTCGCCGCCGATGCCGACCCACACCCCGTACTCGTCCTCGCCGAGCCGGACCGCGGTGTGGTTCCAGTGCAGCGACCCGTCGTACTTCCGGTAGGTCACCCGCATCTCGATCACGTGACCACGATCGGGCCGCCGCACCGCGCCCCGCAACCCCGATTCCGGATCTGTGGATAACTTGTGTCGCCTGTGGATGACCCGATTCCTGTCAGAGGAAGCCGGTACGGTGCCAGTCGTGACCACCGCTCCCGCCAAATCGACGCCGAAGGCCGTTTCGAAGGCTGTGAAGCCCCGCCGGTCCAACAGCGCCCTCGACGGTCTGCTGGCCGCCGCCGTGGGTGCCGTTCCCGGTGGCGCCGAGCGGCCCGGCCAGCGGGCGATGGCCGAGGCGATCGCCGAAGCGGAGAAGAAGGACCGGCACCTGCTGGTGCAGGCGGGCACGGGCACGGGCAAGTCGCTGGCGTACCTGGTGCCGTCGCTGCTGGTCGAGGGGCCGGTGGTGGTCTCGACGGCGACGCTCGCCCTGCAGTCCCAGCTCATCGACCACGACCTGCCCCGGCTCGCCGACGCCGCCGAGCCGTACCTCGGCCGGCGTCCCTCTTTCGCGGTCCTCAAGGGGCGCCACCACTACCTGTGCCTCGCGAAGCTCGAGGACAGCACCGAGGAGGAGCCCGACGGGCTGTTCGACGCCGGCTCCGGGCAGGGCGGCGGCGGTGGCGTGAAGTGGCTGGGCGCCGCGGGTCGGCTCGCGAAGCAGATCGGCCGTCTGCGCGAGTGGGCCCTCGAAACGGAGACCGGCGACCGCGACGAGCTCGACCCGGGCGTCGACGACACCGCGTGGCGGCAGGTGTCGATGCCGGCGCGGGAGTGCGTGGGCGCCACCCGGTGTCCGTACGGCACCGAGTGCTTCGCCGAGGCGTCCCGGGCGCGGGCCCGCGAGGCCGACATCGTCGTCACCAACCACAGCCTGCTGGCCTTCGACATGCTGGCCAACCGGCACATCGTCCCGCCGCACCGGCTGCTGGTGATCGACGAGGCGCACGAACTGGCCGACCGCGTCTCGTCGGCCGCGCAGGCAGAGCTCACGGCCGACGGCGTCGAGCGCACGGCCCGGCGGGCGCGCAGCCAGATCAACGCCGACGACCACGAGGCGCTGTCCGAGGCGGCCGACATGCTCGCGATCGGGCTGGCCGAAGCGGTTCCGGGCCGCATCACCACCGGTCTGCCGCCCGCGTTGCGCGACGCGCTCACCCTGCTCGACTCGGCGGCCCGCCGCGCCTTCGACGCGATCGGCGACATGAAGGCCGACGACGCCGACCCGGTACGCAAGCAGCAGGCGAAGACCGGTCTGGCCGAGCTGTCCGACACCGCTCAACGGCTGCTGGCCGAGTCCGACCACGACGTGGCCTGGGTCGACCGCGACGACCGGGGTCGCAAGGCGATCGTGGTCGCGCCGCTGTCGGTCGCCGGAACGCTCACCTCGCACCTGTACCCGGAGCGGGTCGTCGTGGCCACCTCGGCCACGCTGGCGCTCGGGGGCCGGTTCGACACCGTGGCCCGCAGCCTGGGCCTGCGCGACCCGGCCGGCGCGGCGGCGTCCGACGACGACAAGGGCGGTGCCGACGCCCCCCGGTGGACCTCGCTCGACGTCGGGTCGCCGTTCGACTACCCGAAGCAGGGCATCCTGTACGTCGCCGCGCATCTGCCGCGGCCCACCCAGTCGGGGCTGTCCGATCCGGCCGCCGACGAGCTGGTCGATCTGGTCACCGCGCTGGGCGGCCGCACGCTGGGCCTGTTCTCTTCGCGGCGCGCCGCCGAGCGGGCGGCCGAGGTGGTGCGGGCACGCACCGGGCTCACCGTCCTGCTGCAGGGCGAGGAGGCGTTGCCGCTGCTGGTGCGCAGGTTCCGCGACGAGCGGGAGAGCTGCCTGTTCGGGGTCATGTCGCTGTGGCAGGGGGTCGACGTGCCGGGCGACGCGTGCCAGCTCGTGGTGATCGACCGGCTGCCGTTCCCGCGTCCCGACGAACCGTTGGCGGCGGCCCGGTCGGCCGCGGTCGATGCCCGCGGGGGCTCGGGTTTCACGGCGATCAGCGTGCCCATCGCGGCGGTCCGGCTGGCACAGGGGGTCGGCCGGCTGATCCGGTCGCGCTCCGACCGGGGTGCGGTCGCCGTGCTCGACTCCCGGCTGGCCGCGCCGCGCGGCTACGCCACCTACCTGCGCGACTCGCTGCCGCCGCTCTGGTACACCACCAAGCCCGAGGTGGTCCGCGGCGCGCTGCGCCGGCTCGCCGCCACCGGGCCCGACGCGCCGGCCAACAGCACTTCGTGACCAGAGTTTGACAAACTGCGGGAACTGCGCCGCCGATCACCGCGTACCTCAAGTCGACCCTGCCCGGGCCGAGAACGAGGAGACGGGCATGAATTCCGCCGGAGTGATGCAGAGGCGTGGATTCCTGGCGGTTGTGCTGCTGGGCGCCGTGATTCTGACCGTCTATCTCGTGCACGCCCAGCTGGGCGGCGATGGGGGCAAGAGGGAGGCGCGAGCCGCCGGCGCGGTCTCGGACGCCAGCCCGTCGTCCTCGGGCTCGCCCAACGGACCCGCCTACAACGCCGGCGGCGACGGCTACGGCGCGGCCAGTCCGTCGGCTCCCGCGTCGTCCGCTCCTGCCGCGGCGCCCACCCCGTCACCCGGCACCACGCCCGTCGGCGTGAAGACCACGTCGCTCACCGGCAAGGACATCAAGCAGATGGGCAACGTGGTGGTCGACAGCCAGGGCTGGACGGCGTACCGCTTCGACCAGGACACCGCGAACCCGCCCACGTCCACGTGCGTCGACGCCTGCACGCGGTCGTGGCTGCCGATGCTCGTCGACGGCACGCCGGCCCTCACCGGTGTCGATGCCGCGCGCGTCGGCACGATCGACCGCGCCGATGGAGGCAAGCAGCTGACCCTCGGTGGGTGGCCGCTGTACCGGTTCGTCGGCGACAACGGCCCGGCCAAGTGGAAGGGCCAGGCGGTCAACAACGCGTGGTGGGTCGTGCAGGCGAACGGTGCACGCAACGTGAGTTGTCTGCCACCCGGTGCTGTGGCGCCGACGTCCTGACAAACGTGAGTGACCATGGTGAACCGGCCAGGTTAACCGCGACGCAACAGGCCATACACACCAGGGGTGCGACATTCCTGCGGCGCGGCCGTTCTGAGCGCAAGTTGCAGAACGTCAATTCTTAGGTGACTCAAAGTTATGGAAGGCCCGGCTCCGAGCGAAGCCGGGCCTTCGGCGTCAAACCGCGCTTTGCCTTGTCTTAAGTTCGACACAGCAGTCCGATTTGTCCCTCGGAAGTGGCGTATCCATTCTCGGGAAGGTTCGACGGACGCGTTCGACGCGATTCGACGAAGACGAGCATGACGCGACGAGAGGAGGCGATCTTGTCAGCCTCAGCGGTGGCCACCATCGAGCCCGCGACGCGCACCCCGCACGACCGGGATGAGCTGATCCGATCGCTGTACGCCGAGCACGCCGGCCCCCTGCTGGCCTTCACGCTCGGTCTGACCGGAGGCGACCGGCACAAGGCCGAGGACGTTGTCCAGGAGACGCTGGTGCGTGCCTGGCGCAACGCCGACAAGCTGCACATCGAGGAGGGCACGTCGCTGCGGCCCTGGCTCGTGGCGGTGGCCCGCCGGATCGTGATCGACAACCACCGGCGGCGGAAGGCCCGCCCGACCGAGGTTGACGACGCCGTCCTCGCGACCCTGCCGGCGCCCGACGAGATCGAGCGGATCACGTCCTCGGTGGCCGTCCAGCGCGCGCTGCGCTCGATCGGACCGGCGCACCGCGAGGTCCTCTTCGAGATGTACTTCCGGGGCGGCAACGGCGAGCAGGCCGCGGCCCGGCTCAACGTGCCGGTCGGCACGATCAAGTCCCGCGTCTACCGCGCGCTGCGGATGCTGCGGGCCGAGCTGGAACAGCAGGGCGTCATTCGATGACCGTCCACGTCGACGTAGCTGCGTACGCCATCGGTTCGCTGGACCGCGACGACGCCGACGACTTCCGGGGTCACCTGGATACCTGCCCGACCTGCCCCGCCGAACTCGAATGGCTCTCCCAGATCGTGAAGTTGATGTCCACCACCCTTGTCGATGTGTATTCGGAGGCATCGTGAAGCGGATCCTCGCCGTCGTCGCGCTGGCACTTGTCGGCGCAGGCCTCGTGCTGGGTGGCTCACCTGCCCAGGCCGCTCCCGGTGACGAGAACCGGCCCAAGTCGTTCGTGATCCCGGAGAACGCCGACACGTCGAACTTCGGCGAAGCCGACAAGATGTTTCTGGAGAAGGTCAAGCAGGCCGGCCTCTGGGAGATCCCGATGGGCGAGCTCGCCGAGCAGAAGGGCCTCAGCAAGCGGACCAAGGAGGTCGGCGCCCTGATCGCCGGTGACCACCGTGTGCTCGACGACGACGTCATCCGGGTCGCCGCGCGGTTCGGTCACCCGCTCCCGAAAGAGGCGACGCTGGAGCAGAAGGGCTGGATGGACGAGATCAGCGGCGCGAGCGGCAAGAAGCTCGACGAGCTGTTCGCACAGCGCCTCCGACTCGCGCACGGCGTCGTGTACGGGGCGATCGCCCAGGTGCGCGCCTTCAGTCGCAACCAACTGATGCGCGACTTCGCCGTGCAGTGCGAGCTCTTCGTGGCGCGGCACATGTCGCTGCTGGAGAGCACCGGTCAGGTCGACATGAACGCCATGCCCCCGGCCGTGGTGGCGAAGGGCAACAACCGGGCGCAGGGCTTCAAGGACCAGCCGTTGCTGGCAATCGCATTCTTTGCCGTGACCGGTGCCATAGGTGTCGCCGGCGTCGTTCGTGGCCTTCGCGGCACCGTCTGATCCAGGGGACATCGCAGCAGATGGACATCGATCCGATTCACTACCTCGCGGCCGCGATCGGGTTCGCCTCGGCGGCGCTGCTCTGGCTCTCGCTGCTGGCGGGCCTCGCCCTGTCGCGCGGCTGGGCGATGACGAAGATGAAGCACACCACGATGCTCACCATCCACGGTCTGCTGGCCGTGCTGGGCCTGACGCTCGCGGTGGTGCACGGCTTCGCGCAGCTGACCCCGACGACCGGCACCGTCAACCTCATCGACGTGGTGGTGCCGTTCACCAACGCCATCGACCCGTGGGGCATCGGCGCGGGCGTCATCGCGATGGAGGTCATGATCGCGGTGGCCGCGTCCATCGGGATCCAGAAGAAGCTCGGCTTCCACCGGTGGCGGGCGCTGCACGGCACGGTGTTCGGCGCCTACACCGCGATGACGGGCCACATCCTGATCTCCGGCGCGGAGACCGGCTACACGTGGGTCACGATCGTCGTGGTGCTGCCCTGGCTCGCGGTGATGGTCCTCTGGCTCACCGGAAACGGCGCCAAGGCGTTCAAGAACCGGATCGTCGGCCGCCGGCGCAACAACCGCACGGCCACGATCGAGGTCAACCCGGTGTACTGCGCCCGGTTCGGCTTCTGCGAGCAGGAGGCTCCCGAGCTCTTCGCGCTGCGCAACGACGGTGGGCTCGCGTACCACGCGATCGTCGACGAGGACAAGCTCGAGTCGGCCATCGCGGCGGCGCGCGCCTGCCCGGCACGGGCGATCGCCCTCAGCCAGAGCGGCGGCGGCGACGCCCGCTCGATCCCGCTGCGCCTGGTCGCACCGACGGACCCGCCGGTGAGCCCGGCGCCGCGCGGCGGAGGCAACTGGCCGCCGCACGACCACTCGTACCCTCGCAACGGGAGGCGTTGACACGATGTACGTCGAATTCGACGTGCGTGACCGGATCCTGGTCGTCGGATCGGGCGCATCCGGCCTGTCGTGCGCCACCGAACTGCGACGGCTCGGCTTCGCCGGCGAGATCGTGGTGATGGGTGACGAGCCCGAGGGCCACTACGACCGTCCGGCGTGCTCGAAGGGCATCCTGTCGGGTCAGAAGCGGCCGAGCGACATCATCACGCCGCTCGACCCGGACCTCGACGTCATCTGGCGGCTCGGCCGCCGCGCGGTCTCCTGCGACCTCGAGCGCCGCGTCGTCGAGGCGCACACCGGGGAGTCGATCTTCTTCGACGGGCTCGTCATCGCGACGGGCGCCCGCGCGGTGGTCCCCAACGACTGGCCCGACGACCAGCCCGGCATGCACGTGATCAGCGGGCTGCAGGCGGCCTGGAACCTGCGTCGCGACCTGCGCAACGTCAAGCGGGTCGCCGTCGTGGGCGGCGGCGTCACCGGCTGCGAGGTCGCGTGCGCGGTCAAGGACATGGCCCGCCAGGCCGTCATCATCGAGCCGCGTCCGTTCGTGATGGGACGCGCGGTGGGCAGCATCGTCGGCCACATGGTCGCCGCGTCCCACAAGCGGGCCGGCATCGAGATCGCCTCCGGCGGCCGCGTGACCGGGCTCGACTACAACCGGGACAAGTGGCACCTCACGCTCAAGGACGGGTCGACGGTGACCGCCGACATCGTCGTCGGCACCATGGGTGAGCGCCCCGACCTGTCCTGGCTCGACGGCACCGGCATCGACACCTCCGACGGCGTGCTCTGCGACCCGTCGCTGCGCGTGCTCGACACCAACGGCAACGCCGTCGACGGTGTGGTCGCGTGCGGCTCGATCGCCCGTTGGCCCAACCCGCGCGGCGACGGCAAGCCGCAGAAGGTCGGCCAGTGGATCGCCGCACAGGAACAGGGCATCGGCGCGGCCCGCGCGCTGCTCGCGGGCGGACGGCCGGTTCCGGCCGTCTCGATCCTGCCCCGCTTCTGGACCCACCAGGGCGCGCTCCGCATCGAGGTGTGCGGCGAGATCGACCCGAAGGCCGACATCGAGGTGCACGAACTGCGCCCCGGCAAGAAGGACCCGGCCAAGGCCGGCGTCATGGCCACCTACACGCGCAAGGGCAAGCTGATCGGCTCGGTCGCGGTCAACGCGCCGCGGCTGTTCACGAACACGGCCCGGATGATGCGGCTCGACGAGCCGTCGGTCACCGTGCTGCCGCCGTTGCCGGCCCCGGTGTCGCCGGGTGTCGGTCCGCTGGAGGCGCCGCCGCAGCGGCTGGCGCTCGGTGCCGCGCCCGAGCCGGCACCCAACCCGGCGCGCGCCCTGCCCGCCCTGCCGTCGTCGGCGGGCCCCGACCCGCGCGAGTACGGCTACTCCGGCCCGGAGCCGACGTACGGACCGGCCTACGCCGGCTACGGTCAGGGCGGGTACGACCCCGCCTACGACCGCGCCGGGTACGAGGCCACCTACGACCGCGCCGGTTACGACCCGATGTACGACCGCACCGGCTACGAAGCCGGCTACGGCCAGGGCTATGGGCAGGGCTACGGCCAGCAGGGTTACGGCCAGCAGGGTTACGGCCAGCAGGGTTACGGCCAGCAGGGTTACGGCCAGCAGGGTTACGGCCAGCAGGGCTACGGCCAGCAGGGCTATGAGCAGGGCTACGGCCCGGCGCCCTACGACCCGGGTTACGACGAGCGGTACGCCAACGCCGGTCCCGAGGCCACCTACGTGCGCGGCATCGACGACACCGGCAACTTTCCGGTGCCGGCCGGGGTGTACGACCAGCCGCCGGCCGGTCAGCACCCCCTGGTGCAGGAGTACCAGTACGGCAAGACCCGCGGCTTCGGCACACCCCCGCGCCTGGCCAACGGCCCGGCGGCGGGGTCGGGCTACGGTCCGACGTCGGGTCCGGGCTTCGGTGCGGGCGGCTATTCGGGACCGGCGTACGGCACCCCCGGCTACAGCGCCCAGAACGGCCAGCAGCGGGCCCTGACCGCCGGTCCGGAACGCGCGAGTACCCAGGAGACCTACGACCGCAACGCCTACGAAGAGGCGGCCTACGGCCAGGGCGGTGGCTACGGCCAGGGTGGCAACGGTTACGAGCACGG
>NZ_BOPH01000136.1 GCF_016863655.1 Virgisporangium ochraceum | reverse complement strand
GGCCAGCTACGACCGGGGCGGCTACGGCGACCAGGACCACGACCGCCGCTACGACCGGGGCGCCCCCACCCAGGACGCCTACCCCCAGGACGGATACGCCCAGGGCGGCTACAACCAGGGCGGGTACGACCGTGCCGGTTACGGCCAGCCCGCCTACGACCAGGGCGGTTACGACCAGGGCGGTTACGACCGGGCTGGCTACGGCCAGGCCGCCTACGACCAGGGCGGCTATGACCGCGCCGGCTACGACCGCGCCGGCTATGACCCGGGCGGCTACGACCAGCGTGGCTATGACCAGGGCGGCTACGACCGTGGCTACGGGCAGGGTGCCTACGGCCACGACGCCTATGGCCAGGGTGGCTACGGCCAGAGTGCCTACGAGCAGGGTGGCTACGAAGGCGGCCGCCACGCCCGCGGCGCCGGCTACGACAGCTCCAGCCACGAGAGCGGCAGCGGCTACAGCCGAAGCGCCAGCCACGACCGTGGCGGCCATGACCGTGGCGGCCATGACCGTGGCGGCTATGACCGGGGTGGCTATGACCGGGGTGGCTTCGACCGCGGCTACGGTCCCGAGCCCGTCTTCGGACCGCAGCAGGACGACCGCTACTGGCAGCCCCGGCTGGCGCACGTCTCCTGACCTGGCGATCGTGGGGGTCCTCGCGTCAGGACCTCCACGATCGCGGAGCGGAACTCAGTACGTGACGCCGATCTCGGCGCGTACCCGGTCCAGGGTGGTCATCACGGACAGGGTCTCGGAGTGGGGCATCGTCTCGCTCTCCAGCCGGCCGGCGCGCAGGCACCCGTGCACCTCGGCCGCCTCCAGGTGGTAGCCGCGGCCTTCCACGGGGAACTCGCGGACCTCGGCCTTGCCGTCGCGGTGCAGCATCACCTGGCGGGGCATGAAGAACGGTGACGCCAGCTCGATGAAGCCCTCCGAGCCGGTGATCACCGCGATCGTCGGGCTCTGGCCGACAAGCGAGCAGGTCACCGTGGCGGTCGCACCCGAGGCGTAGCCGAACACCATCGCGGTGTTGCGGTCGGTGCCCTCCGGGCCCAGGTCGGCCCAGGCGCGCACGTCGTCGGGCGGGCCGAGGAACAGGTGGGCGATCGTCACCGGGTAGACGCCCAGGTCGAGCGTCGCCCCGCCACCCAGGGCCTTCGCGTGCAGGCGGTGGGTCGGGTCGTCGGGGGCGGCGAAGCCGAAGTCGGAGTGGACGCTCGTCACGCGGCCGATGGCGCCGTCGGCCACCAGGTCGAGCGCGTGCCGCACGGCCGGGAAGAACCGGGTCCACATGGCCTCCATCAGGAACACCTGACGGGCGCGTGACAGCTCGACCAGGGTCGTCGCACCGGCGACGTCGAGGCTGATCGGCTTCTCGGTCAACGCCGGCTTGCCGGCATTGAGCAGAATCGATGTGGCGGCCACGTGTGCCGAATGTGGGGTGGCCACGTAGACCACGTCCACGTCGGGGTCGTCGGCCAGCGCCTGCCACGAACCGTGGGCGCGCGGAATCCCGTGCGTGGCCGCGAACGCCTCGGCGGCCTCGTCGCTGCGGGAGCCGACGGCCACCACCTCGGCGTCCGGAAGGTACTTGAGGTCGTCGACGAAGGTGGCGGCGATGCCGCCGGTCGCGAGGATTCCCCAGCGGATGGGAGCGGTCATGCCCGCACGCTAGCGGACGACGGTCAACCGCCCCATCGGGCAGCCGTTGAGCCTGTGTTGAGCGTGCGCTGAGGCAGACCGGTCAGGGTGGTGTCACTGACCCCGGAAGGCACTCTCCATGACCGTCACGACTGTTGACCAGCTCACTGTCTACATCCACGCAGACGACCCGATCCTGCGGGCGGGCCTGGCGACCCAGCTCCGCCCGCGCTCCGAGGTGCGCGTCATCGACGCCCCCGACCCGGGACGCACCACCGTCGCGCTCATTGTGGCCGACCGCGTCGGCGAACCGACCCTGCGCACGCTGCGCTCGCTGCAGCGGCTCGGTGCCCGGCTGGTGCTCGTGGTCGCCGAGCTCGACGACTCCGACCTGGTGGCCGCCGTCGAGGCCGGGGTGGCGGGCGTGGTCCGTCGCGCCGAAGCCAGTCCAGACCGCCTTGTCCAGGTGGTCCGGGCGGCCGCCGCCGGCGACGGCGCCCTGCCGCCCGACCTGCTCGGCCGGTTGCTCAGCCAGGTGGGCAAGCTGCAGCGGCAGGTGCTGTGGCCGCGCGGGCTCACGTTCGGCGGGCTGGCCGAGCGCGAGATCGAGGTGCTCCGGCTCGTGGCCGACGGCCTCGACACGGCCGAGATCGCCGCGAAGCTGTCGTACTCGCAGCGCACGATCAAGAACATCCTCCACGACATCACGAGCCGGCTGCACCTGCGGAACCGGTCGCACGCGGTGGCCTACGCGTTGCGGCACGGACTTATCTAAGCTCGCTGGGTGGATCTCGAGTTCCCGCTGCCCAGGCGAATGGTCGAGCAGGCCAGACGGTTCGCGGCCGACAACGAGCAGCCGGCGGAGGCCCGCCTCGCGAGCACCGTGGTGCTGGTGAGACCCGCGGGGTCCGGCTACGAGGCGTTCGCGATCGAGCGGGTGGCCACGATGGCGTTCGCCGCGGGCATGTACGCGTTCCCCGGTGGCGCGGTCGACCCGCGCGACTTTCCCGGCGACAGATCAACCGTTCCAGTCGAGACCGAATGGGCGGGTCCGCCCCCAGCGGCGTGGGCGACCCGGCTCGGGCTCGACGAGGGCCCGGCCAAGGCGGTGCTGTACGCCGCGGTGCGGGAGGTCTTCGAGGAGTCCGGTGTCCTGCTGGCCGGCAAGGACCCGACGACCGTTGTCGGTGACGTCAGCGGCGACGACTGGGAAGCGGCCCGGGTCGCCCTGATCGAGCGCCGCGTCGGGTTCGCCGAACTGCTCGCCGAGCGTGGCCTGGTGCCCCGCACCGACCTGCTGGCGCCCTGGTCGCGGTGGGTGACGCCGGAGTTCGAGCCGCGCCGGTACGACACCTACTTCTTCGTCGCCGTGCTGCCCACCGGCCAGCGCACCCGCGACGTCGGCGGCGAGGCGGCGCACACGCGCTGGGCCCGGCCGGAGGAGCTGTTCGACGGGTCGTTGCCGATGCTGCCGCCGACCCGGTCGACGCTGCGCCAGATCGGCCGGTACGAGACGGTCGACGCGCTGCTCGCGGCCGCCGGCGCCCGCGACGCGGCCACCCCGGTGCGGCCCCGCGTTGAGTTCGACGCCGACGGCAACGGCACCCTGGTCGTCCCCATCGGAGAATGAGCGGCGAGTCACCGTGATGAAACGGGCGGTAACCGCTACGTTTGTCTGATATGCGGTATATGTGGTACTGGCAGGGTCTGCGCTGGGCGCCGGGAGGCCTTCTCCTGCTGACCACCGCCACCGTCACCGTCGTGCCGATGCCGTGGCCGGTCCGGTGGATCATCTGGCTCGTGGCGGTCGTCGGGTCGGCCCGCCTGCACAGCCTCGCCGGGCGCTACTACGCCCGGATGTTCCCGAACATCCGGCCGGGCAAGCTGAGCCACGGCGGCATCCTGGCCAGCGGCCTGCTGCTCGCGGCGCTGGTGGTCGACGTCGTGTGGACGCCGCCGGTGGTGGTCACCGCGGTGGTCGCCGCGGCCGTGCTGCTCGGCTACGGCCTGGCGACCGGCGGCGGCCGGCCGCACCACGTCGGCGGCATGGCGGTCCTGATGGCGCTCGCGCCGCTACCGGTGATCGGGGTGGTCGACGACGCGCGGCACCGCGTGCTGCTCTGGCTCTTCGCGTGCGGGGTGCTGTACCCCGTGCTGGCCGTGCTCGACCACCGCGAACTCGCCCTCAAGCACCGCCAGTGCGCAGGTAGGTTACGTCGGACGACCATGGTGTGAACCCGAGCTTGGCGTACAGCTTCATCGCCTTGGCGTTCGACTCGTCGACGTAGAGCATCGCGGTCTCGACACCCCGGTCGCGCAGGGAGACGAGCCCGGCCACCGCGAGCGGCAGCCCCAGCCGCAGCCCGGCCGCGTCGGGGTCGACCCCGAGCACGTAGATCTCGCCGAGCCCGTCGGGGTGCACCTTCGTCCAGTGGAAGCCGACCAGCGTCGAGTCGCGTTCGGCGAGGAGGAAGCCGGCCGGGTCGAACCACGGCTCGGCCATCCGCAGTCGTAGGTCCTCCAGCGTCATCCGGCCCTGTTCCGGGTGGGTCGCGAAGGCCCGCGCGTTCACCCGCAGCCACGCCTGCTCGTCGGCGGAGCCGGGCACGAAGGGGCGGATGCTCACGCGGTCCGGTAGAGGCACGTGCGGCAGCTCGAGAGCAAGCAGCCGACGCAGGCGGTGCAGCACGCGCGTCCGCTCGAACCCGAACGACCGCGCGAGCGCGGCCGCCGCCGGATGGTCTCCATGCGACCACACCTCGAGCCGGCCGCCGCGCTCGTCGGCGGCGGCCAGCGCGGCCCGCACCAGCGCGCGGCCGAGACCGCGGCCGCGCGCGTGCGGAGCGACGATCAGCTCGGCCGCTCCGTCGTGGTCGAGGTGTCCGTACCCGTCCCGGCCGTCGTTCAGCAGAAGATGGACCCCCGGGGTACTCAGCCGCAGCACCGTCTGCTCCGACAACGGTGGCGTTCCGTCGGCGGCCTCGGCCTCCACGGTGAGTTCCGACACAGCTTTGTGCTGGTCAGGGGTCAAAGTGCTGACGCGCGTTACACCCACGCGGCAGTTATACCCGGACGGGCTCCGAGTCAGGCAGCGGACGGGTCGGCGGAACGACGAACTTGTAGCCCACCTGGCGCACGGTGCCGATCATCGACTCGTACTCGGAGCCGAGCTTGGCCCGCAGGCGCCGGACGTGCACGTCGACCGTGCGGGTGCCGCCGAAGTAGTCGTAGCCCCAGACCTCGCGGAGCAGCTGGTCGCGGGTGAAGACCCGGCCGGGGTGCTGGGCGAGGAACTTGAGCAGCTCGAACTCCTTGTAGGTGAGGTCGAGCGGGCGGCCCTTGAGCTTGGCCGCGTAGGTGTCGGGGTCGATGCTCAGCTCGCCGGCCTTGATCAGCCCGCTGGTGCTGGCCGTGGCGGCGTTGAGCCGGCCGACCGCGAGCCGCAGCCGCGCCTCGACCTCCGCCGGGCCGGCCGAGGCGAGGAGGACGTCGTCGACACCCCAGTCGGTGTGCAGGGCCACCAGCCCCGCTTCGGTGACCACCGCCACCAGCGGCACGCCGAGCCCGGTGGCCCGGAGCATGCGGCAGGTGGACCGGGCCTCGGCGAGCTCGGTGCGGGCGTCGACCATGACAGCGTCAGGTGTCGGACCGGACATGAGCGTGCGAACGTCACGCGGCGCGGTCCGCACGGTGTGTGGCAGCAGGTCCAAGGCGGCGAGCACCGACGGTGCATCAGCCCGTGTGGTCAGCATGAGGATTTCCACGCGACACCTCCGTACCCGGGGGGTTTGGGCGGCTCAGTTACTCGGGCCCGGCGTCTATGACGGGTGGCGGTCGAGGAGGTCACCGGTGGGTGACCACTGCTCGCTCTGACGATGAGGATAGTGCAGAACCTGACCTTTCTGTTTCGGTAGTTCGTCTCGAATCGGTTCGTTGCCCCGTGTTCAAGATCACGAGGTGTCTGGCACCATCGGTGCGTGCCCCCGTCCGAACTGCGCGCCGACGACGGCTACGAAGCTGGTTACGCGGCGCTCGACCCCGACGACGCGCCCGCCCCCGACGTCGGGGAGGACGACGACCGTCCGTATCTCTTCACGCCCGTGCGACGGCTGGTGTCCCTCGGTGTGGTGGGACTCACCGGTCTGCTGACGGTCGCGGTGGTGGTCGGCGTCCAGTTCGACCACCAGCCATTCGCGTTGGTCGTGTTCGGCGTCCAGGTGCTGTTCGTGGTGGTCTGGACGATCGCCGCCCAGCCGCCGGCGCCGAAGGTGGTCGGCACGGTCGGGCTCCTGGTGGCGGTCGCGGCCGACTGGTTCGCGCTCACCGACCGGCCGGCGTCGCTCGGTTCGATGGCGTACGTCACGGCCGGCGGCTTCGTGCTGGCGGTGATCGGCCAGCTGCTGCGTCCGGCCGGGCGGGTGCGGGTCACCGAGTCGCTCGGGTCGAGTCTGATGGTCGTCCTCGGCGTGGTCGCATACGCGACACTCATCGTGCTCAGCCGGGAGCCGCTGGGCACCCAGGTGATCAGCGCGTGCGTGGTCGGTGCGGGAGCCGCGTTGTTCGTCGCCCACCTCGCCGACCTGGCCGCGCCGATGATGCGGCTCGCGCCGGCGGTGCCGCGTGGCGGCATCGGGATCATCGTCGGCGCGATGGTCGGTACGGCCGTCGCGGGCCTGGCCGGCTACCTCCTCGACGGGCTGCAGACGCTGCCCACCGCGTTCGCCGGGCTCGCCGCGGCGGTGATCGCGCTGATGGTCGACCTGTCGGTGAACTACGCCGAGGCCGGTCGCCGGCTCGCCGGCGCCGTGCCGTCGTGGTGGTTGGTGCGGCACATGCAGGGTCCGCTCACGGCGTTGGCGCTCGCGGCGCCGGTGGCATACGTCGCCAAGCTTCTCCTGGCGTGAGGGTTGTAACTTTCAACCCCTGGGTAACGCTCCGGCGGGCCGATCGGCCCGCCGGTCGACGTTTGTCATGACAGGAGGGTCCGGCCGTGGGACGAGGACGCAAGATCGGCATCGGTCTGCTGGTCATGCTGGTCCTGCTGCTGGGCCTGGTGATCATCGCCGACCGCGTGGGCGCCGGCGTGGCCGAGGACCGGATCGCGCAGCAGGCCGCCGACGAGCTGAAGAAGGCCGGAGCCACCACGGCCAGCCAGCCGAAGGTCGAGATTGGCGGGTTCCCGTTCCTCACCCAGGTGCTGGGCGGCAACTACGAGCGGATCACGATCACCGCCGACAAGCCGCAGAGCGAGGACATCAAGCTCGAGACGATGACGATCGTCGCCACCGACGTCGAGGCGGCGGCGAGCGATCTGCTCAACGGCCGCGGCCCGGTGACCGCCAACGAGATCACCGGCACCGCCACGATGAGCTGGGACACGGTGCGGTCGCTGATCTCGCTGGCCAACCTGCCGGTTCCGTTCGACCCGGCGCAGCTGCAGGTGAAGGTCGTGAACAACAACGTCGAGCTGCGTCTGCCGCTCGACCTGGGCGGCTTCAAGACCACGCTGGTCGCCAAGGGCACGATCGCGGTGGCCGACGGCAAGGTCGACCTGAAGCTCTCCGACATCCAGGCCGAGGGCGTCAACCTGCCCGCGGCGGCGCAGCGGATCCTCAACACCATCAAGAACCGGCTGACGGCGTCGATCCGCACGCCGAGGATGCCGTACACGTTGACGATCAAGAGCGTCGACACGTCGGCCGACGGCGTCAAGGTCACGGCCACCGCGGCCGACGTCCAGCTGGTCAGCTGATCGGGGCGACGGCTCCGCCTCATGCGCTCGCTCCGCTCGCGCGGGCTCTGTGGCGCTGAGGCGCCGCCTTCCCTCGTCGCTACGGTCCGCTGCGCTCCCCGCGCTCCTCAGTCCAGGCGACGCCCGCCACAGAGCCGGTCGCCGGGGGACGGTCCGATGCTAGGCTTCTCCGCTATGAGCATGCTGCTCACCAAGCGCCGCGCGGTCGACCTGTGCCGCGTGGGCTCCTGCCTGTGTTGCCGTCACTGACGACGGCTGAGCTTCCGGGCACCCCAGAATTCCGGCATCCCAGAATCCTGAGAGCGGCTAGCCGCCGTCGCCACCCGTATCGCCACTGCGCATCGCCATGCGCGGCCGGGTGTTGCTCGAGGCCGCGCGGCACCTTCAGACCTCATTACCGCCGCAACAGGGAGAGACAGCATGAGTCGGGAAGACGTACTCGTATCGGCCGACTGGGCCGAGAAGAACCTCGGCGCCGAGAACACGGTGTTCGTGGAGGTCGACGAGGACACCACGGCGTACGACGGTGGCCACATCCAGGGTGCCGTGAAGATCAACTGGAAGACCGAGCTGCAGGACCAGGTCCGCCGCGACTTCGTCAACAAGGAGCAGTTCGAGGCCCTGCTGTCGGAGAAGGGCATCTCCAACGACGACACCGTGGTGCTGTACGGCGGTAACAACAACTGGTTCGCCGCGTACGCCTACTGGTACTTCAAGCTCTACGGTCACCGGAACGTCAAGCTGCTCGACGGTGGCCGCAAGAAGTGGGAGCTCGACAACCGGCCCTACACCACCGACGTGCCCGAGCGCGCGAAGACCAGCTACACAGCGCAGGAGCAGGACCTGTCGATCCGCGCCTTCCGCGACGACGCGGTCAAGGCCATCGGCGTGCACAACCTGGTCGACGTGCGCTCGCCCGACGAGTACGCCGGCCGTCTCCTCGCACCGGCCCACCTCCCGCAGGAGCAGGCGCAGCGCCCCGGCCACATCCCCACCGCGGTGTCGGTGCCGTGGAGCAAGACGGCCAACGAGGACGGCACGTTCAAGTCCGACGACGAACTCCGCAAGATCTACGCGGACGCCGGCCTCGACGACAGCAAGGACACCATCGCGTACTGCCGCATCGGCGAGCGCTCCTCGCACAGCTGGTTCGTGCTGAAGGAGATCCTCGGCCACGCGAACGTGAAGAACTACGACGGATCCTGGACCGAGTACGGCTCCCTGGTGGGCGTGCCGGTCGCTCTCGGCGACGAGCCCGGAAAGGCGTGAGGAAGATGACCACCACCCAGGACGGATGCGGCGCGCCCGACCAGGCCGCCCCGCTGCCCGCGTCGGTCGACGTCGAGAAGGAGACCGTGATCACCGGCGTCGTGCAGGCCGGTGACACGCCGGTCGGCGGCGCGTACGTGCGGCTGCTCGACGCGAGCGGCGAGTTCACGGCCGAGGTCGTCACGTCGGACGCCGGCCAGTTCCGGTTCTTCGCCGCGCCCGGCACGTGGACCCTGCGGGCGCTGAGCCGCCAGGGCAACGGCGGCACCACCGTCGCCGCGGACCGCGGTGTGAACCAGGTGGCCGTCGCGGTCGCCTAGTACAGAGCATCGGGACGCCCGTCACCCCTGGGGGTGACGGGCGTCCTGGCATAGTTGCGCCGTGAGAAAGCGCCTCTGGATCACTGTCGGCCTGGTCGTGTGGGCCGTCCTCCTGGTCGCGGCCGGCGCGTGGTCGGCGCGTCACGGCGAGCCGACCGTGCGCGAGCAGACCACGATCGTCGAGGCGCTGCCCACCGTCGACCGGGCGGTCGCCGCCGTGGTCACGGCCGCCGCCGGCCCGCGGGTCGTCGTCGGCGTCGGCGGATACGAGCGGACCGAGTCGGCGTGCACGGCGGGCAACCGGACCGGCGAGCGGTACCAGCGGCTGGCCACCGTCTACGTGACGCCCGGCACCGAGGGCGACGTGATCGACCGGGTGGCCGCCGCCCTGCCCCGCGACTGGGAGGCCTCGGTGCGGCACACCGACGGACTGCACGCGCTGCGCGCCGACGCCGGGTTCTACGTGCGGCTGACCGGTGCGCTCACCGAGCCCGGCGAGCTGCGGTTCACCGCCGACACGGGGTGCCGCCGCCGGGGTGGCACCGTGCCGCAGCCGCCCGCGGCGGGCAGCCCGCCGAACACGTCCGACGTGCTGGCCCGGCTGGGCGTCACGGGTGGAGGAACGGCGTCGTTCGCCGTGCGGTGCGGGTCCCGGATGGATCTGAGCGCGATCACCGTGAGCGCGCCGCGGCCTTCGGGGCCGCTGGCCGGCGCGCTGCCCGGTGGCGTGGAACCGATCGTCAGGCGCGAGGACCTGCTGGTGTTCGCGACCGGTGGCGTCGGCTACGCGCTCAGGTTGCGCACCGACGACGTGCAGGTGACCGCCGCCAGCGGATGTCAGTAGACGAGAGCCTGCGCGCCCTCGGCGGTGACCTCCTCGACGAACACCGCTGCGCCCGCGATGCGCACGCCCGGAAGGACGTCGGCCGCGGTGATGTCGCGGCGGGCCGCGCACTGGGTGCACAGCGTCACCGTGCCGGCGGCGAGGACCGCTTCGAGCAGGTCGGGCAGCGGTGCGGCGTGCGGCAGCTCGAACCCGGCGGCCCGGCCCGGCACCGCGAACCAGGCCGACTCGCCGGTGAGCCACAGCGACACCGTCACCCCGGACGCGGCCGCGGTGGCGGCGACGGTGAACGCCTGCGAGCAGCGCTCCGGCGCGTCGGCGCCGGCGGTGGCCTTGACGACCAGGGTGCGTGTCATCAACCAAGACTAGTTTCCCGAGTCGCGCAGTCGTGGATTGGGCAGAGCCGACATTTCAGCTCGGACGGACGCCCTTCGCCACTGTCCGTCATCGCAAACCTGCCCACCAGGT
>NZ_BOPH01000135.1 GCF_016863655.1 Virgisporangium ochraceum | reverse complement strand
AACGATCAACAGACCTCCGAACCCTCGCGACGACAGAGCATCCGAACGCACAGTGACACACCACGTCTGCATGCGAACCAACGACCCAGGACACCGGTAGTGCTTCGTCGGGTTCCCGGGATGCCGTGTGGCGCAACGCATTCAACGACCCACGTCGGCGTCGTCCCCGGGCGCCCCACGACGCCCCTTTGCGCCGATCTTGCAGTTGTGGCCTCCCTCAAAACATGACATTTCCGCAAATAGAGGCGGCCACGAGTGCAAGATCGGCGGACGCGTCGACAACGGGCGCGGGCGCGAGCGGCTCGGCCGGTCGACTGACCTGACGAAGCACTACCAGGCCGTTCGTCGACGCCGCGGCCGGGAGTCGCCGGGCCCCGCCGCCTCGACCGGGACTTCGACACACGGCCTAGGATCGTTGACGATGTGGACCGTCGTCGGGTTCGTGAGCCTGCTCGTTGCGGGCTTCGGAGCGCTGGCCGGCGGTCTGGTCTACCTGGCCGTCCGTATGTCGAGAGGTAAATGGTGAGCATCGACCGTCCGCCGTGGGAGGGCCTCGCGCCCGTCGATCCGTACCCGTACGAGGAGACCCACAACCTGCGGCACGGGCCCGACCTGCACCCTGACCTGCTGGGGCTGCTGCCGCTGGTCGGCGTGTGGCGCGGCCGGGGGCGGGGCGGCTACGCGCCGGTCGAGGAGGACTTCACCTACGGGCACGAGGTGCGGTTCAGCCACGACGGCCGCCCGTTCCTCTCCTACGAGTCGCGCATGTGGGTCCTCGACGACGAGGACAAGCCGGTTCGGCTGGCCGGCCGCGAGGTCGGCTGGTGGCGGGCGAAGCAGAACTCCGACGAGGTCGAGGCGCACATCACCGAACTCGACGCCGGTGTCACCGGCGTGTACCTCGGCGAGATCAAAGGCCCGCCGCTGCAGATCGAGGTCGCCACCGACGCGATGATGCGCACGCCGTGGGGCAAGGAGGTCTCCGGCGTGCACCGGCTCTACGGCCTCGTCGAGGAAGGCAGGTCGCTGGCGTACGTGGTCGCCATGGCCGCGATGGGTCAGGAGCTGAAGGCGTACCTCAGCGCGAAGCTCGACCGCGTCGCCGGCTGATCCCAAGGCGGCTAGTGCGTCACCAGCCGGTAGCCGACGCCGCGCACGGTCTCGATCGTCGGGCCGCCGCCGGTGTCGCGCAGCTTGCGGCGCAGCCGCTTCACGGCCGAGTGCAGGATCGAGTTGTCGCCCAGGTAGGCCCCGCCCCAGACGGTGCTGAACAGCCGCCGGTACGGCCACACCCGCACCGGGTCGCTGCCCAGGTGCGCCATCAGCTCGATCTCCAACCGGGTCAGCGGCAGGACGGCTCCCCGCCACCGCACCTCGTGTTCATCGGCGTCGATGACGAGTGCGGGCTCCGGGCGGGGCGTGGGTAACGCCGGGCCGGTGACGCTGCCGCCCTGCATGGCGTTGTTGTTGAGCATCGCCCGTAGAGCGTCGATATCCGGGCACATGAGCACGATGCCGCCGCCGTCGAGTTGGCGGGCGACGCGTTCGCGCACGTCCGGATCAGGGGAGACGCACACCACCAGGGGCCATTCGACGTTTACTGCCGTCATTGCAGTACCACCGCCTCATTTCGACGACCGCCAATGACAGACAACCGAACGGTTGATTCTGGGGTCAACCCTCGGGTCCGGCCCTGATCGACAGAAAGGGTGCCCTCCGGACAGATTCGCGCCCGACTCGCGCCATCGAACTGCCCATCCTGTGCCATTGATCGCCATCTACCTAGGACAGGAACATGTCGGTCAAGGGCGACCCGGTGTAACCGGTCCGCTCCGCAGTTCTCCGTCGCCCGGAAATCCCGGCGCGGGGACCCCAGGGGAGGAAGCATGCAGTTCGCAACGGGCAGGCCGGGCAGCCTGCCACGCGGCCCGGCCGCGGTCGCCGCCGGCAGGGGGCAGCCGGGCGCGCGGTGGGGGTCGCGACTCCGGCGGCTCGCCGCCGCCGGATCGGTGCTCGCCATGACCGCGTTGTCGGTCGCGGTGGTGGCCGCACCGGCACGGGCGGCCGGCGCCGACGTGGACAAGCAGGTGCTCGACGAGCTGGCCCGCAACGGCAGCGCCAGGTTCATGGTCTACCTCGACGAGAAGGCCGAACTCTCCGGAGCGGCCGGCATCAAGTCGAAGACCGCCAAGACCCAGCACGTCTACCAGCAGCTCACGGCGACCGCCACGAAGAGCCAGGCCGGCCTCTCGGAGCTGCTCACCAGGAACAAGGTCGCCTTCACGTCGTTCTGGATCTCCAACTCGATGGTGGTGACAGGCAACAGGAGCGTCCTCGACGCGGTGGCCGCCCGGTCGGAGGTCAAGAAGATCACGCCGGTCGGCTCGGTGCCCCTGGTGGAACCGACGGCGCGCGCTGACGGCCCGGCGACCATGGCGGTCGAGTGGGGCGTCGCGAACATCAACGCGCCGCAGGTGTGGAGCGAGTTCGAGGACACCGGCGAGGGCATCGTCGTCGGCAGCATCGACACCGGTGTCGACTTCGACCACCCGGCCCTGGTCGGCAAGTACCGCGGCAACCTCGGCGGCGGCACGTTCGACCACAACTACAACTGGTACGACCCGTCGGCCTCGTGCGAGAACCCCCTGGTTCCGTGTGACGACAACGGACACGGCACGCACACGATGGGCACGATGGTCGGCGACGACGGCGCCGGTAACCAGGTAGGCGTCGCGCCCGGCGCCAAATGGATGACCGCCCGCGGCTGCGAGGACCGGACCTGCTCCTCGGAGACGCTGCTGGCCGCCGGCCAGTTCATCACCGCGCCCACCGATGTGAACGGCCAGAACCCGCGGCCGGAACTGCGCCCCGACATCGTGAACAACTCGTGGGGCGACGACGCCCACGACGAGTGGTTCCACGACATCGTGCGGGCCTGGGAGAGCGCCGGCATCATGCCGGTGTTCGCGGCCGGCAACGAAGGCGTCCAGGGCTGCGGCTCCGTCGGCTCGCCCGCCGACTACGAGGAGTCGTACGCCGTCGGCGGCTACGACGTGAACAACGCCCTCTACGCCGACTCCAGCCGCGGCGAGGGCAACCAGATCAAGCCGAACATCTCGGCTCCGGCGGTGAACGTGCGGTCGAGCGTCCCGGGTGGCGGCTACGACGCGTTCGACGGCACCTCGATGGCGGCACCGCACGTCGCGGGCACGGTCGCGCTGATGTGGTCGGAGGCGCCGGCGCTGAAGAACAACGTCGCGCAGACCCGGCAGATCCTCGACAACACCGCCCGTGACGCCAACTCGCTCAGCTGCGGCGGCACGGCCGACGACAACAACAACTTCGGTGAGGGCCGCCTCGACGCCTACCAGGCCGTCCTGAGCTCGCCGCGCGGCCCGGCGGGTCGCGTCGTCGGCACGGTCACCGACGCGGCGACCGGCGCACCGATCGCCGCGGCGACCGTCGTCAGCGGTGACTTCGTGACGCTGACCGGCGCCGACGGTAGGTACTCGCTGACCGTGGTGGCCGGCGAGCAGACCATCACCGCGTCGAAGTACGGCTACGGCACGAGGTCGGCCACGGTCAGCGTCCCGGAAAGCGGTGTCG
Organism: Virgisporangium ochraceum; assembly: GCF_016863655.1. Classification (GTDB taxonomy): domain Bacteria; phylum Actinomycetota; class Actinomycetes; order Mycobacteriales; family Micromonosporaceae; genus Virgisporangium; species Virgisporangium ochraceum. Next base: position 30,228 of record NZ_BOPH01000135.1, on the reverse strand, counting down.
CGACCGCGGACTTCGCGCTCTCGACGCAGCAGTCGGTGACGATCAGCGGGCGCGTCCTCGACGGTTCCGGCCACGGATGGGGCCTGTACGCCAGGCTGACGGTGGTCAACAGCCCGAGCGGCGACGTGTACACCGACCCGTTCACCGGCGCCTACACGCTCACGGTCCCGGGCAACGCCACGTACCAGGTGACGGCCACGGCGGTCTATCCCGGGTACACCGCCAGCACGGTCGAGGTGGTGGTCGGCACGACCCCGGTGACGCGGGACATCGAGCTCACGGTCGCCGCGGACTGCAACGCGCCGGGCTACTCCCGGCCGACGTACCTGTCGGAGTCGTTCGACGCCGGTACGTTGCCGGCGGGCTGGTCGGTGGTCAAGCGCAACGCGGGCGGCGGCGAGTGGGAGTTCGACGACCCGGGCGCCGACGGCAACCTGACCGGCGGTGACGGCGCCTTCGCCGACGCCGACAGCGACGACGCGGGTGCCGGCACCACGACCGACACCGACCTCCTGACACCGGTGATCGACCTGACCGGCGTCTCGGATCCGTTGCTGAGCTTCAACAGCGACTTCAGGGACCTCGGCTCCGAGGACTTCACCGACGTCGACGTGTCGATCGACGGCGGCACCACGTGGACGAACGTGTACCACGAGGTCAACAGCCGGCGTGGGCCGACGGTGGAGACGGTGTCGCTGGCACCGGCCGCCAACCAGAGCAACGTGAAGCTGCGGTTCCACTACTTCGGCACGTTCGACTGGTGGTGGCAGGTCGACAACGTGCGCGTCTACCGGGACGTGTGCGCGCCGGTGACGGGCGGCCTCGTGGCCGGCTTCACCACCGACGGGCTGACCGGCCAGCCGCTCAACGGCGTCACCGTGACCAGCGACGACCGGCCGGCGGAGAAGGGCGTCTCGGCCGCGACCCCCGACGACCCGAACCTTCCCGACGGGTTCTACTACCTGTTCTCCAGCCTGACCGGTGCCCACCCGTTCACCGCGAGCAAGGGTGGCTACACGCCGACGACGAAGTCGGTGACCGTGGCGGCGAACGCGACCGTCCGGGCGGACTTCGCGTTGGGGACGGCGCGGATCACGATCACCCCGACCGCGATCGAGAGCTACCAGACGCTCGGACAGACCAGGAACTACAACATCACGGTCCGCAACACGGGGTCGGCTCCGGCCACCGTGGAGCTGTTCGAGAGCGGTGGCGGGTTCGAGATCCTGAAGGGCCGCCAGGGCGCGCCGCTGCAACGGATCGCCGTTCCCGGCGGCGCCGTGGCGAACAAGTACAGCTCGCGGTCGCCGAAGCCGATCAGCCAACCGCAGAACCAGCCGTGGGCGGCCGACGCCTGGACGCCGCTCGCCGACCAGCCGGTGACGGCCACCGACCAGGCGGGCGCGTTCCTCAACGGCAAGCTCTACGTGGTCGGCGGCTACGACGGGGTGACCGAGCTCGACTCGACGCTCGTGTTCGACCCGGCGACCGGTGACTGGTCCGAAGCCGCGTCGATGCCGGTTCCCCGGCAGAAGCCGCAGGTCGCGGTGATGAGCGGGAAGTTGTACGTCTTCGGCGGATGGTCCGCCGACGGCACGCCGATCGCCAGCGTCGACGTCTACGACCCAGCGGCCAACGAGTGGAGCACGCTGGAGGCGACCCACCCGGATCCGGCGGCGGCCGCGGGTGCCGCGGTCTTCCGCGGCAAGGTGCTGCTGGTCGGTGGCTGCCTCGACGGCAACTGCAACCACTCGGCCCGGTCGTGGATCTTCGACCCGGTGACCGGGTTCAGCGAGGCCGCCCAGTATCCGCACCCGGTGGCGTGGATCGCCTGCGGCGGCATCGGCGCACAGGGCTACTGCGCCGGTGGGTCCAGCGGCAACACCCTGTACGACGACGCGTACGCCTACAACCTGGACTCGAACTCGTGGACGCCGATCGCCACGATGCCGGAGGAGCGGTCGCTCTCCCAGCACGGCGCGGCCGGCGGGCTCCTGGTGATCAACGGTGGCTTCACCAACGGCGGCAGCACGCTCACCAACGGCACGATGGCCTACGACCCGGCCACCAACACGTGGGCGAACCTGCCGAACTCCAACGTCGCGAGCTTCCGCGGCGCCGGTGCGTGCGGCTTCTACAAGGTCGGCGGCGTCGACAGCGGCCGCAACGCGCTCAATGACGCCGAGTACCTGGCCGATCTGGAGGACTGCACCGCCGAGGCCCAGATTCCGTGGCTGTCGGAGGACCCGCAGTCGTTCACGCTCGCGCCGGGCGCCAGCCGCACTGTGAAGGTGACGCTGACGGCCACCACGGCGGTCGGCGTGACCCAGCCGGGCGACTACACCGCCGAGATCCTGGCGCGGGTGAACAGCCCGTTCCCGGTGACGCCGGTCAAGGTCACCATGCACGTGCTGCCACCGGCCAACTGGGGCAAGATCAGTGGGACGGTGACCGGGCAGGGCTGCGGCGGAACGGTGCCGCTGCAGGCCCAGGTGGAGATCTCGCTGTCCTCGAACCCCGACATCGCGTACCCGTTGCGGACGAGGACGAACGGTACGTACGAGATCTGGCTGCCGAAGGGCCGCTACGACGTCATCGTCTCGCGGGACGGCTGGCGTTCGCAGGTCAAGCGGCACCAGGTGCAGGCGGGCTTCGTCGAGGTGCTCGACTTCTCGCTGAAGCCGTTCACGGCCTGCCCGACCAGGGTCGGCGGGGTCTGACCCCACCCGAAAGACGGCAGCGCCCGGGGTCTCCCCGGGCGCTGCCCTGTGCATGACGCGGGTCAGGCGCAGCTGATCTCCGGCGGGTTGTTGGTGCCGGTCCAGGAGCCGAGGAAGCCGAACGTGGTGGTGCCACCGGTCGGCAGTCCCGCGTTCCAGTTCGCCGGCCGCGCCGTCAGCACCGCGCCCGTCTGCGAGTACGTGGCGCTCCAGCCCTGGGTGATCTGCTGGCCGTTGGTGTAGCGCATGGTCACGGTCCAGGTCGCGATGGGCCTGGCCGCCCGCACGGTGACCTCGGCCTGGAACCCGCCCTGCCACTGCCCGGCGATCGTGTAGGTGGCTTGGCAGTCGGGGGCCGGCTGCGGTGGGCTCGACGAAGACGACGACGGGCTTGCCGGCCGCGACGACGACGAGCTGCCCGACGGCTGGGTGGTGACGCCGTCGACCAGGCGGGTCAGCGGGGTGAAGTACCTGTTGGCCATCTTCCGGAAGCCCGAGTCGTTGGGGTGCACGCCGTCGCCGGTGTCGGTCGAGACGCTGAACCCGGTCCACTGGTCGACCACCACGATCGGCGACTGCGTGGTGGACAGGCCGGCCGCCCAGTTCGGGATCGCGGCGTTCAGGTTGATGACGGCCTGGGTGCAGGCGGTGCACGCGGGCTGGCCCATCGGCAGGATCTGGGCGACGATGATCTTCATGCGCGGGTTGTTGGCCCGCATCTGGTTGACCAGCGTGGTGTAGGCGCCGAGCACGGTGCTCACCGGCGTCTGCCCGCCCCACATGTCGTTGGTGCCGAGATGCATGATCACGATGTCGGGGTTGGTGGCCGACAGCCACGGCGGCAGCTGGTTCTGGTTGGCGATCCCGGTGGCGAGGAAGCCGCTGTGGCCCTCGTGGTTGTCGTCGTAGGTGAAGCCGCAGCCGTCGCCGCGCGCCGTTCCCACGAAGTCGACGGCGGTGTAGCCGGCGGCCTGGAGCTGCTGCCACAGGTACGCCCGCCAGCAGCCGGGTGCGGCGGTGATCGAGTCACCGAGGGCCATGACCCGGGCGGCGGGGGCGGCCGTCGAGGCGGGCTGCTGGGCAACCACGAAGCCGAGTGCCGTGACGAGCATGCCGAGGATCGCGTACAGGATGGGCTTGCGCAGGGACATGACCGGCACCAATCGAAGGGGGTGATTTGGGCGGTCAGTATGAGTATCGATGCGAATCGATGACAATCAACTGAACGTCCCCGCTTCGACGGGCCGGGTTCAGGCCGGGAGGACGGGCCGGGTTCAGGCCGGGAAGCCGAGAAGCTTGGCGATCCGCGGCGTCTCGGGGCTGGGACCCAGCGGCACGCCGTCGAGCGCGCGCACCTCGGCCGGCCCGCGGGCCGAGGAGGTGAGCCACACGCCGTCGGCCGTGTGCAGGTCGGCCGGGCGTACCAGGCGCTCCTCCGCCGTCCAGCCCAGCTCGCCGGCGTGCGCCAGCAGGTAGGCCGACGTGGTGCCGGCGAGGATGCCGGTCTGCTCCGGCGGCACGGTGCGGAGCACGCCGTCGGTCAGCCAGACCAGCGTCGACGTCGGCGCCTCCAGCGCGTAGCCGTCGCCCGACACCCAGAGCACGTCGTCGGCGCCCTCGGCCGCCGCCCAGCGCTGGCAGGCCATGTTCACCGCGTACGACAGCGTCTTGGCGCCGGCGAGCAGCGCCGGAAGCCCGCTGCGCGCGTCCACCGGATACCCGAGCGAGAGCGTACGGACGGTGACGCCCTCGCGGCGGCCGCGCAGCTGCTTCTCGTTGATCGTGTTCAGGGTCGCCCACACCGTGGGCGACCCGCCCGATTCGGGACCGCGTGAGCACGCCAGTCGCAGCGCCCCCTCCAGCTCGGTGGGCCACTCCGCGACGGCCTGGGAAGCCAGCTCCTCGAGCGCGGCCCGCGGCGGCAGCGCGATCTCGAGCCGGGCGGCCGAGCGCTCCATGCGGTCGAGGTGCGCGTCGAGCTGCCAGAGCGACCCCGAGCGGAGGTGGATCGTCTCGAACACGCCGTCGCCACGCACGGCGGCGAGGTCGTCGGCCCGCAGAACCGGGGTGTCGGCCGGGACCACGCCACGACCCAATACGGCTACGACAGTCACAAGTCCAGCAGCCTAACGACAGGGGAATACCATCGGAGCGTGGCTTCGGACACTCTTGCCCAGGTACTGCGTGAGCGCGGCCTGCGCCTGACCGCGCAGCGGCAGCTCGTGCTGGAAGCGGTGTACGACCTGGGGCACGCCACCCCCGACCAGGTGCACTGCAAAGTGGCCGAGACCGCCGCCGGGGTCAACATCTCCACCGTGTACCGCACGCTGGAGCTGCTGGAGGACATCGGCCTGGTCACCCACACGCACCTGTCGCACGGCGCGCCGACGTACCACGCCGCCGCCGAGGAGCAGCACGTGCACCTGGTGTGCCGGGGCTGCGGCCGGGTCGACGAGGTCCAGCCGAGCGTTCTCGACGGCGTGTCGGACCAGCTTGCCCGGGAGCGCGGCTTCACGGTCGACGTGGGACACGTCTCGTTCTTCGGCGAGTGCCGCGACTGCGCAGGAGGATAGGCACATGACCTCCGCGATCGACATCGCCGCCCTCGATCCGGCCAGCCGCGACGCCGGCGCGGTCGCCCACTACGGCGACCCGGTGCGCGAGCAGCGCCTCCTGGAAGAGAAGGTCGGCCTGGTCGACCGGTCGCACCGCACCGTGATCGCGGTGCCCGGCGCAGACCGGCTCACCTGGCTGCACAGCCTCACCACCCAGCACCTCGAGAAGTTGCAGCCGGGGCAGGGCACCGAACTGCTGATCCTCTCGCCGCACGGCCACATCGAGCACCACGCGATGGTCACCGAAGACGGCACCACCACGTGGCTCGACCTGGAACCCGGGTCGCAGCTGCTCGGCCACCTGGAGCGGATGCGGTTCTTCTCGCAGGTCGAGCCCGCCGACGTCACCGCCGACTGGGCGCTGCTGTCGCTGGTCGGCCCGGGCACCGACGAGGCGCTCGCGGCACTCGGCGTCGACCGGCTCGACCCGCCCGACGCGCTCGACGTGCCCGGTGCCAAGTTCGCGCAGGGCACCCAGCCGCCGCGGCCGTCGACGATCTACCGGGTCGCCGCGTTCGGCGCCGGGTGGGTCCGGCGGGTCGAGAACGGCGCCGACCTGCTGGTGCCGCGGGCCGACAAGGACACGATCGACGTCGAAAAGGTCGGGCTCTGGGCGTACGAGGCCCATCGCGTGGCGGCGAAGAGGCCCCGCCACGGCTTCGAGACCGACCACCGGACCCTGCCGGCCGAGGCCGGGTTCACCGCGCCGGCCGTGCACCTGGAGAAGGGCTGCTACCGCGGTCAGGAGACGGTCGCCCGGGTGCACCACCTCGGGCGTCCGCCGCGGAAGCTGGTGCTGCTGCACCTCGACGGCATCACCACCGACGAGCTGCCGGTGCCGGGCACGCCGGTGACGGCGAACGACCGCACGGTCGGGTTCGTCGGCACGGCGGTGCGCCACCACGAGCTGGGCCAGGTCGCGCTGGCGCTGGTCAAGAACAACGTGAAGGACGACACGCAGCTGCGGGTCGGCGAGTCGACCGCTCAGATGGACAGCTGATGGGCAACACACTGATCACCGTCGCGCCGACCGGTGCGGAGGTCGGCAAGCGCGACGCGCCGGCCCTGCCGGTGACGATCGACGAGCTGGTCGTAGCCGCGAAGGAGTGCGAGGCGCTGGGTGCCAGCGTCATCCACATCCACATCCGTGACGACGAGGCGAAGCCCACGCTCGACCTCGGCCGCCTCCGCGATACGACAGAAGCGATCAGGACGGCCACCGGGCTGATCGTGCAGCTGTCCACCGGCGGCGCCGTGACCGACCCCGAGGAGGACCGCCTGCGGGTGCTGGAGGCCGGTCCCGACATGGCCTCCTGCACGATGGGCACGGTCAACTTCGGCGACGACGTGTTCCTGAACCGCTGGGCGTTCATCGTCGACCTGCACACCCGCATGCAGGACCGGGGCATCGTGCCCGAGTACGAGATCTTCGACCTCGGTCACCTGGCCGCCCTGGAGCGGCTGCTGAACAAGTACGGCCTACCGGCCGGCGGCCACGTGCACGTCGACTTCGTCATGGGCGTAGCGGGCGGCATGCCGGGCACCGTGGAGGCGCTCGTCGCCTGCAAGGCGGCGCTGGCGAACCTGCCCGAGGGCACCACGTTCTCGGCCACCGGTATCGGCCGCACGACGCTGCCGGTGCTGATGGCCTCGCTCGCGGCCGGCGGCCACCTGCGGGTCGGCATGGAGGACACGATCACCTACGCGCGCAGCCAGCCGGTGGAGAGCAACGCGCAACTGGTCGCCCGGGCGGTCAGCTTCGCGCGGCTCGCCCAGCGCCCGCCGATGCCGCCGGCCGATGCCCGCCGCCTGCTCGGTATCGCACGTGTCGGATAGTTACCGGGGCGGCGAGCCGGTCGCCGAGGTCGTCAGGTCGGGGTTCGTCGAGAGCCGGCACCACGGGTCGGTCGCGGTGCTCGACGCGGCGGGCACGGTGGTCGCGGCGGTCGGCGACATCGCGGCGCCGGTGTTCCCGCGCTCGTCGAACAAGCCGCTGCAGGCCGCCGGGATGCTGCGGGCCGGCTTCGCGCCGGCCGATGCCGCCGAGCTCGCGCTGGTCGCGGCCAGTCACCGTGGTGAGGACTTCCATGTGACCGGGACCCGCGCGATGCTGCACCGTGCCGGGCTGCCCGAGTCGGCGCTGCGGTGCCCGGCGACGGTGCCGTTGAGCGACCCGTGTGGCGAGTTCAGCCGCGCCAGCAACAACTGTTCCGGCAAGCACGCCGGGATGCTGCTCACGTGTCTCGCCGCCGGGTGGCCGGTCGACGGCTACTGGGAGGCGGCGCACCCGCTGCAGGTGGCGATCCGGGCGACGGTCGAGGAACTGGCGGGCGAGCGGGTCGGCGGGGTGGGTGTCGACGGCTGCGGTGCGCCGGTGCTGGCGGTGTCGCTGCAGGCGCTGGCCGGCTCCTACCTGCGCCTGGTGACCGGGGGGTCGGAGGTCGCCGACGCGATGCGGGCGCACCCCGGGTACGTGTCGGGCACCGGGCCGCAGGCGCACGACACGGTGCTCATGCGGGCCGTACCGGGGCTGCTCGCCAAGGGCGGCGCCGAGGGGGTTCAGGCGGTCGCGGTTCCGGGGGTCGGCGCGGTCGCGATGAAGATCGACGACGGGTCCAAACGCGCGCTGATGCCGGTCCTCTCGTGGGCTCTCACGAAACTCGGCCTCGACACGCCGACGCCGGCCGAGCCGGTCCTGGGCGGCGGCGATACGGTGGGATTTGTCCGGCATGTCCTGTGACTTCTTTAACGCTAGCTAGCGGTTTGCTTGCAGGAGCTAGCACCCCGAGCTAGCGTCGGTCACGTGAGCGACAAGGAACCCGAAGAGACTCCGCGTGATATCGGCGGGTTCATTCGCGACCTGCGCCGCAACGCGCGGATCTCGTTGCGGCAGCTGGCCGAGCAGGCCGGTGTCTCCAATCCGTATCTCAGCCAGATCGAACGTGGGCTGCGCAAGCCGAGCGCCGAGGTGCTCGCCCAGCTCGCCCACGCGCTGCGGGTCTCCACGCCCGCCATGTACCTGAAGGCCGGGCTGCTCGACGCGAAGGACAACCCGGGCGTGCTCGCCGCGATCGCGACCGATCCCGAGCTCACCGTGGCGCAGAAGCAGTCGTTGACCCAGATCTACGAAACATTCCGCCGGGAGAACTCCCGGTTGAAAGAGGAGGAAAGCACAGATGTCGACCCAGTCAGCTAACACCCGTCGCTACCCGAACCCGCTCTACGCGGCCGCCGGTGCCGGTGACCTGGCCTACCAGCAGCTGCGCCTGCTGCCGGCGAAGGCGGTGGAGCTCGGTGGTCGCGTTGCCGCCCTGCGTCCGGTCGTCACCGACGCCGTCACCAGCGCCGTGGCCGAGCCGGCCAAGCGCGTCGACGTCGAGAAGCTGCGCGACGCCGCCGTCCGCAACGCCGAGGTGCTGCGCGTGCAGGCCGTCGCGGTCTACAACGACCTGGTCGCCCGGGGCGAGAAGGTCGTCGGCGGCCCCTACAAGGAGCTCGAGCCGGCCGGCGACATCGTGCCGGAGATCACCGCTTCCGAGGGCGAGCCTGCTCCGGCCACCACCACGGGTGCCACCGCCGCTGGCGGCCCGGGCACCGGCAAGAGCCCGGCCAAGGCGGTCAAGAAGGCCCGTCCTACGGCTGTTAAGCAGTAACAGGTAACACCTGAGCACCCGTTCCCCCGGCCTGTTGGGCAAACCGGGGGGACGGGTGCCTAAGCTTCAAGGCATGGTTGATGCCGCGCCGCTCTTCTTCGAGGAAGTTCGTTCCTCGATCGACAACGCACTGCTGGTGGTGGCGCTCATCATCGAGGCGTTCGCTTTCATCAACTGCCTCACCCAGAAGTCCGACTCGTTCGGCGCCATCGGCACCCTGTCCAAGGGGCTGTGGCTGGCCATGACCGGTGGCGCGCTGTTCGTCACGGCATTGTCGCAGGTGGCGCTCGGGCTGCTGGGGTTCATCGCCATCACCATCGCCGCCGTGTACCTGCTCGACGTGCGTCCGGCGCTCCGTGACGCGGCCGAGGGGCCGTCCTCCTGGTGACGTCCGACTTCCGTTGGCCACCGCCGCCCGACGGGCGGCCCGATCAGCCGTCGAACAATCGAGGTCCGCGCGGTGGCCGCCCGACGCTGCCGTTGCCGCCCACGACGCTGGTCGGCACGCCGCACGGCGTCGAGCTGGAGATCTTCGCCACCGGTACGCCGCCGCAGCCCGTCACGGTGTTCGCGCACGGCCTCAGCCAGGGCATCGGGGAGACCCGTCCGCTGGGCAGCGGTGTGCGCGGGCGGAAGGTGTTCATGCACTTCCGGGGGCACGGCCGGTCCAGTGCGCCGCCCGGTCCGTGGACGTACCTGGACCTCTCCCGCGACCTGCGCGCTGTCGCCGACCTGACCGGCGCGACCCGGGCGCTCGGCGTCTCGCTGGGCGCGGGTGCGCTCGTGCGGCTCCTCGCCGACAACCCGACCCGGTTCGAGCGGCTGGTGATCTTCCTGCCGGCCGCGCTGGTCGCCCCGTCGCCCGACGCGGGCGAGCGGTTCGAGGCGCTGCTCGCCGCCGCGGAGGACCAGGACCCGGGCGGGCTGGCCGAGGTGATCTCGCTGGAGGTGCCGGGCCAGATCCGGGCCACCCCGACCGGCTGGGCGTACCTGCGGCAGCGGGTCGAGCAGATCGTGCACTTCGGGTTGGCGCCCGAGCTCGCGTCGCTCGCGGAGGAGGCGCCGCTGCCGTCGTCGTCGGCGGTCGGTGCGTTGAGCGCGGTGACGGCCGAGGCCCTGGTGATCGGCTGCCACGGCGACGAGGTGCACCCGGCCGAGGTCGCCTCGGAGATCGCGGCCGCGTTGCCGAAGGCCACCCTCCACCTGTACGACAAGCCGCACGTGATGTGGAACGAGCGCGCCGACGTCCGTTCGCGGATCGCGGACTTCCTCAACGTAGGGTGACCCCATGGGCGTCACACATCACGGCCGTACCCATCGTCTGGACCTGCTCGACCCGACGCTGCGCGAGTTCTCCTGCACCGTTCTCGCCTCCGATCCGGAGACCGGCATCGTGCTCGACCGGTCGGCGTTCTACCCGGGTGGTGGCGGCCAGCCGCCGGACCACGGTGTGCTGCTGTGGCAGGGGGTGCAGACGCGCATCGTCGGTACCCGCAAGGGCGACGACCTGTACCTGCTGCCGGCCGAGGGTGACCCGCTGCCGCCGGTCGGCACGGAGGTCACCGGCGCGGTGGAGGACGAGCGCCGCACGCTGCTGATGCGCACCCACTCCGGCCTGCACGTGATGTGCGGTGTGGTCTTCCGTGACTTCGGCGCCCTCGTGACCGGCGGCAACATGGAGCCGGGTACCGCCCGGATGGACTTCAACCTGCCCGAGGTGCCGTCGGACTTCAAGACGCGCCTGGAGGACCTGATCAACGCCGAGGTGGTCGCCGACCGCCGGGTGGACGTCCGGGTCCTCGAACGCGACGAGGCACTGGCGCTGCCCGACATCATCCGCACCCAGTCGAACCTGATCCCGGCCGACGAGCAGGAGATCCGCATCGTCGACATCGTGGGCCTCGACGTCCAGGCCGACGGCGGCACGCACGTCGCGTCGACGTCGCAGGTGGGCAAGGTGCAGATCGTCAAGGTCGAGAGCAAGGGCAAGGCGAACCGCCGGGTCCGGCTGAAGCTCGCCTGACCGCGCCCGGGAGGTGCGGCCGTCGGCTCAGCCGGTGCGGAGGGCCTGTAGGAGGCGGGGGTCGCCGGCCACTTCGAGGACGTCGTAGGGCACCCGGCCGTAGAGGGCAAGCAGCACGTCGCTGGCCGAGCCCGTGGCCTGGGCCCGCTCGTGGGGGTGGTCGTCGTCCAGGAGGGTGTCGGTGTCCAGTAGGGCGATGCCCTCGCCCCGCAGGCGGACGTACCAGTCCTGGCCCACGTCGACCGCGTGCAGCGCGACGATCCCGCGCACGCCCTCGGTCGGGCCCCGGCGCTTGCCGCTCGGCAGCAGGCTGTCGATCACCTCGGTGATGCCGTCGACGGCGAGCTTGGCCTCGACCGGCTCGGCCGGACCGGCGCTCACCTGCGCGTCCCAGCGGTGGATCGCGGTCTCGACGGCCAGCCGCCGGTGCCAGTACGAGGCCTTCTTGGCCTGCGGCGCCGGGTTCCAGGCGGGGAGATCGGGGTCGACCTGGTCGAGGACGCGCACCAGTTCGGCGTAGTGCCGGTCGAAGTAGTTGAGCGGGTGGCCTTCCTCGGCCTCGATCTGCGCCTGCTCCGGCCGGCTGACCTCGCCCCGCCCGATGTGCTGGTAGACCCGCTGGTAGACGGCACCCACGTGGAACGCGAGGTGCCGAAGCGTCCAGCCGGGGCAGGTGGGTACGTCGGCGTCGAGGTTGCCGGTCTCGATCGCGGTGTGCAGCGCGGCGCCCTCGGCGCGCAGGGCAGCGAGCCAGAACTCCTTGTTGCCGTGTGGCTTGCTCATAGCAACCTCCCCCTGCCGCGCCGACCCGTCTCACCCATGGTTGCGCGCCGTGGGAACCCAGAGTAGAGGATCGGGGCGCCGATACCCGCCGGGGATCTTGCTGCCCCACCCGTCCCGGGTGGAAACGTCACGCTGGCCAGGGCACTGTCAGCTCGCCCTGGCGCCACCTCGCCCGGGTGTCGAGCACCGGCCAGCCGGCGTCCTTCACGGCGATCACGGTCCGCAACCAGCGTTGGCGGGAGCCGAACGTCGCGTAGGGGGCGGCCGCCGCCCAGGCGGCGTCGAGCGCCCGCAGCAACGCGTGCACCGGATGCCCGGGAACGTTGTGGTGGATCAGGGCTTTCGGCAGGCGTTCGGCGAACTCGGCCGGACTCTCCAATGTGGACAGTCGGGCGGCCAGCGTCAGGGTCTGCGGGCCGTTGGTGGTCACGCAGGTCCAGGACGCGAGACGGCCCGGCTCGTCGCACGTCCCCTCAACCACGACGCCGTCCGGTGCGAGCGGGCCCACCATCGCCGACCACGCACTGTCCACATCGGACTCGTCGTACTGGCGCAGCACGTTCATCGCCCGCACCAGCACCGGCCGCAGCCCGGCGAGTTCGAAGCCGCCGCGGGCGAATGTCAGTCCCGGCGGCGCGGCCGCGTCAGCGGCCGCGGCGACACGTGCGCCGTCGATCTCCACGCCCACCACGCGCACGTCCGGCCGCACCACCCGAAGCCGCCGGTACAACTCCACGGTGGTGACCGGATGCCCGCCGTACCCGAGGTCGACCACCAGCGGGTCGGGCGCGGCGCGCAGCAGCGACCCGAACCGCGCGACGATGAACCGGTCGACCCGCCGCAGCCGGTTGGGTGCGGTGGTGCCCCGGGTCGGCCGCCCGACCGGCCGGGTCACTTCACCCGGTGGACTTTGTGCTGCGCGGCCTGCGCCAGTGGCCGGATCACCAGTCGGTCGATGTTCACGTGGTGGGGCCGGGTCACCGCGAACGACACGACGTCGGCGATGTCCTCGGCGACCAGCGGTTCGGCCACGCCCTCGTAGACGGCCGCGGCCTTGTCGGCGTCACCGCCGAAGCGCTTCATGGCGAACTCGTCGGTGCGGACCATGCCGGGGGAGACGTCGATCACCCGGATGGGCCGCCCGCTCAGCTCCAGGCGCAGCGTGTCGGCGACGGCCTTCTCGGCGTGCTTGGCGGCCGTGTACCCCCCGCCGCCCTCGTACGTGACGAAGCCCGCGGTCGATCCGAGCATCACGATCGTTCCGGCGCCCGAGGCCTCCAGCAGCGGCAGCAGCGCCCGCGTGACCCGCACCGTGCCGACCACGTTGATCTCGTACATGGCCCGCCACTGTTCGAGGTCGGCGTCTTCGACCGGGTCGGCGCCGAACGCGCCACCGGCGTTGTTGACCAGCACGGTCAGCGGCGCACCGAGCCCGCTCACGACGTCGACCAGTGCCGCCACGTCGGTGTCGGACGTCACATCGCACTGCACGGGCGTCGCGCCGGTCTCGGTCGCCAACGCCTGCAGCCGGTCGAGCCGCCGGGCCGCCGCCACGACCGTGAAACCTTCGGTGGCCAGCCGTCGCGCGGTCGCCGCGCCGATCCCGCTCGATGCGCCCGTCACAACCGCCACACCTGGAGTCATGCATGAATCCTGCCAGGCCCCAGGCCCCGCGCCCGCGGAGGCTGGCGCATCAAGTAGGGGCGCATTTCGGTTACCGGTCCCAGGTGAGGGAACATGTCTGGTTGGTATCCCGAACGAATGGAGCGGCCGTGCGATTGCCCAGACGTGTAGCGACGTTGTCGGTGCACACCTCGCCGCTCCACCAGCCCGGAACCGGTGATGCGGGCGGAATGAACGTCTACGTCGTCGAGGTGTCGAGGCGGCTCGCCGAGGCGAACGTCGAGGTCGAGATCTTCACGCGGGCGACGTCGAGCGAGCTTCCGCGGGTCGTGGAGATGCTTCCGGGCGTCACTGTGCGGCACATCACAGCGGGACCGTACGAGGGGCTCTGCAAGGAGGAGTTGCCGGCGCAGCTGTGCGCGTTCACCGCCGGCGTGCTGCGGGCCGAGGCGGCCCAACCGCCCGGCTGGTACGACCTCGTGCACTCGCACTACTGGCTGTCCGGCCAGGTCGGCTGGCTGGCGACCGACCGGTGGGGGGTGCCGCTCGTGCACACGGCCCACACGCTGGCGAAGGTCAAGAACCTGATGCTGGCCGACGGCGACACCCCGGAGCCGAACGCCCGCGTGATCGGCGAGGAGCAGGTGGTCGCCGAGGCACACCGGTTGATCGCGAACACGCCCACCGAGGCGCGGGAGCTGATCGACCTCTACGGCGCGGCGCCCGACCGGGTGTCGGTGGTGGCGCCCGGCGTCGACCTCGACCGCTTCACCCCGCCGGCAGACGGCACCGAACGCGTCGCGGCCCGGAGAAGGCTCGGTCTGCCGGACGACGGGTACGTGGTGGCGTTCGTCGGGCGGATCCAGCCGTTGAAGGCTCCGCACGTCCTGTTGAAGGCCGCCGCGGAGCTGGCGGCGACCGACCCGGCGGTGGCCGACCGGCTCACGATCGCGATCTGCGGCGGCCCCAGCGGCACCGGCCTGACCCGGCCGACCGAGCTGATGGAGCTGGCCGCCTCGCTGGGCCTGGCCGGCCGCGTGCGGTTCCTGCCGCCGCGTCCGCCCGGCGAGCTCGTCGACGTCTACCGCGCCGCCGACATCGTCGGTGTGCCCAGCCACAACGAGTCGTTCGGGCTGGTGGCGCTCGAGGCGCAGGCGTGCGGCACGCCGGTGGTGGCCGCGGCGGTGGGTGGGCTGGTGACGGCCGTCGCCGACGGCGTCTCCGGGGTGCTGATCGACGGGCACGCGCCGGCCGACTGGGCGCGCGTCCTCGGTGATCTGCTGCGGTCGCCGGCGCGCCGCGCCGAGCTTGCGCGCGGCGCCGCGGCGCACGCGGCCCGGTTCTCCTGGAACGCGACCGCGAGCGGACTGCTCACGGTCTATCGCGACGCGATGTCCGAACAACACGCACGGTTCGCACTGGCTGGGGTGTCATGACATCACGGGACGCTGTGAGCAAGCTCATCGAGACCGTCTGCACGGAGCGCGAGCTGCCCTGGGAGCTCACCGGCGAGCAGTCCTACGTGGTGACGCTGCCCGGTCAGAACAAGCTGAAGACGGCCTGCAACCTCATCGTCGGTGAGCACGCGCTGCGCGTGGAGGCGTTCATCATGCGCCAGCCCGACGAGAACCGGGAGGAGCTGTGGGCCTGGCTGCTGCAGCGCAACGCCCGCATGTACGGGGTGGCGTTCTCCATCGACAAAGCGGGTGACGTGTATCTGACCGGCCGGCTGTCGCTGCCGTCGGTGACCGAGGACGAACTCGACCGCCTGCTCGGTTCCGTCGTCACCTACGCCGACGAGAGCTTCAACCCGATGCTGGAGATCGGCTTCGGGACCGCGATCCTGCGCGAATGGAAATGGCGCGTATCACGCGGTGAATCCCTGGCAAATCTCAAAGCCTTCGAGCACTTCGTCGAACGCCACCTCAATGACTGAGGTGTGCCGGAATCGCCGTGTTTATATGCCCCCGACGCGCCGTTCTTCTCGGTAGTACGACCGACTATGACTGCCCTTACAGTCGGTTGTCGTTGTTGACAGGCCGACCTACAGTCTTAGGCGGGTCTTAGACCGACCAGGGGGTGGGGAGTCGACAGACCCGTGCAGCGGGTGCGGCCGGGCGGGGCGCCCCGCTGACTTAGGCGGCTACGGGTGGTGCGTGCTGGGGGTGTGCGCCACCCGCGGCCGCCGCTTTTTTTCTCGTTCAGACCCCTGTGTTCAATCCCCTGTATCTCGCCGGCCCGATGGTCGCGATTACAGTGAGCGCCATGGGCACGCTGGTACTGCTTCGGCACGGGGAATCCGAGTGGAACGCCAAGAACCTGTTCACCGGGTGGGTCGACGTCGACCTCACGGCGAAGGGTGAGGCCGAGGCCCGCCGGGGCGGTGAACTCCTGCGTCAGCACGACCTGCTGCCCGACGTCGTGCACACGAGCGTCATGAAGCGGGCTATCCGCACCGCGGAGCTCTCCCTGCTGGCGGCCGACCGCCACTGGATCCCGGTGCGGCGGCACTGGCGGCTCAACGAGCGTCACTACGGTGCCCTTCAGGGCAAGGACAAGAAGCAGACGCTGCAGGAGTTCGGCGAGGAGCAGTTCATGCTGTGGCGCCGGTCCTACGACGTCCCGCCGCCGCCCATCGCCGACGACGACGAGTACTCCCAGTTCGGCGACGCGCGGTACGCCACGCTGCCGCCGGAGCTGAAGCCGCGCACCGAGTGCCTCAAGGACGTCGTCGGGCGGATGCTGCCGTACTGGTACGACGCGATCGTCCCGGATCTCCTCGACGGGCGCACGGTGCTGGTCGCGGCGCACGGCAACTCGCTGCGTGCGCTGGTCAAGCACCTCGACGGCATCTCCGACGAGGCCATCGCGAAGCTGAACATCCCCACCGGCATCCCGCTGCGGTACGACCTCGACGGCGAGCTGAAGCCGGTGAAGGTCGGCGGTGACTACCTCGACCCGGAGGCGGCCAGGGAGTCGGCGGCCGCGGTCGCGAACCAGGGCCGCTGACCCTGATCACAGTTCGCTGATCCGGCTACCTTCGGGCCCTACCATCGCGGTTGTGAGATGGGACCGCGTCACCACGCTGTTGTCCGGAAAGGGCCGGCAGATCCCGCACGCCCGCCGAAGCAGCTGGTTTGTCGCCGAAAGAGGCGACGAGCCGGAAACCGGCCCCGATGGTGGAGATCCGATGCCGCCGAACCTGGCTCAGTCCAGCCTCAACTCGCTCACGGTCGGCGTGCTGGTGCTGGACGGCGACGACCACCCGGTGCTCGCCAACCCGGCGGCCCGGGAGATGGGTCTGATCCGGTCGGCGTCCGACGCGCACGCGATCGTGCGCACACTGGCCGGCCAGACCCGCCGTAGCGGCGTGACCCGGGTGGTCGAGCTCGACATCCCGCGCGCGAACAGCGACGCGGAGCCGTTGGGCGTGCACGTGCGGGCCGTCGACATCGGCGGCGGGTACGTGGCCGTCGAGGCGGCCGACGTCACCGAGGCGCACCGGGTGGCCCGGGTGCGACGCGACTTCGTGGCCAACGTCAGCCACGAGCTGAAGACGCCCGTCGGTGCGCTGCAGCTGCTCAGCGAGGCGCTGCAGGACGCGTTGAACGGGGGCGACCCCGACGCCGAGGCGGTGACCCGCTTCGCCGACCGCATCCGGCACGAGTCGGCCCGGCTCAGCCGGCTGGTCACCGAGCTGCTCGAGCTGTCGAAGGTGCAGGGCGCCGACCCGCTGCCGGACCCGGAGCCGTGCTCGGTCGACCGGATCGTCGCCGAGGTGATCGACCGCAGCCGCACGGCGTCCGCCGCCAAGGACATCGAGATCAAGGTGCTCGGTGACCGCGGGCTGGTGGTGTACGGCAACGAGGGCCAGCTGGTCACGGCGGTGGCGAACCTGGTGGAGAACGCCGTCGCCTACTCGCCGGAGGGCACCCGCGTCGAGGTCGAGGTGGGTTCGGGCGACGAGGCCGTCTCGCTCGTGGTGCGTGACGAGGGGATCGGCATCGAGGCACGCGACCTCGACCGGATCTTCGAGCGGTTCTACCGCGCCGACCGGGCGCGGTCGAGGCAGACCGGCGGCACCGGGCTGGGGCTCGCGATCGTCAAGCACATCGCCACCAACCACGGGGGACGGGTGGATGTGACGAGTACCGTCGGAAAGGGTTCGACGTTCACTTTACGGTTACCTTCGCGTTCATCTGAGCAGGGATGATCGCAGCCGAACCCGGGTTTCTGGAGGGAGTCGGCGTGGCACGTGTGCTGGTGGTGGAGGACGAGTTCTCGTTCTCCGATGCCCTGTCGTACATGCTGCGCAAGGAGGGCTTCGAGGTGTCCGTCGCGGAGACGGGCACCCAGGCGATCACCGAGTTCGACCGCGCCGGCGCCGACATCGTGCTGCTCGACCTGATGCTGCCGGAGATGTCGGGCACCGAGGTGTGCCGCCAGCTGCGGCAGAAGTCGCAGGTGCCGATCATCATGGTCACGGCGCGCGACAGCGAGATCGACAAGGTGGTCGGGCTGGAGATCGGCGCCGACGACTACGTCACGAAGCCGTACTCGCCGCGCGAACTCGTCGCCCGCATCCGGGCGGTCCTGCGGCGGCAGACCAAGGACGGCATCGCCGAGTCGACGCCGCCCACGCTGTCGGCCGGCCCGGTGCGCATGGACGTCGACCGGCACGTGGTCACCGTCTCCGGAAGCGCGGTGCAGCTGCCGCTGAAGGAGTTCGAGCTGCTGGAGCTGCTGCTCCGGAACGCCGGCCGGGTCCTCACGCGCGGCCAGCTCATCGACCGGGTGTGGGGCGCCGACTACGTCGGAGACACCAAGACCCTCGACGTCCACATCAAGCGGCTCCGCTCCAAGATCGAGCCGGAACCACCGACGCCGCGTCACATCGTTACTGTGCGTGGTCTTGGATACAAGTTCGAGCCGTGAGCTGCCACTAACTTCCGGGTAGCCTTTTGGGCCGAAAGTCTGATTGTCGTGCCGCCATCGGTTCGGTGAAGGTAGCCTCTGGGTCTCTTTGGGCCAAGGTCAACGTAGCCGGCTGAGCGATGGGAATGGCATGGACTTCGACTTCAGCAACTTCTACTGGACGACCGCCGACACCGTCACGGCGCTGGTGGCAGCCGGTGGCGCGATGATCGGACTGTCCATCGACCGCATTTACAAGCGCCTGGTCGCCGCTAAGCGCGGGGCGTAAGTTTCAGCTGCTGCGCCGGTGACGCTGGGTGAGGGGCGACAAGCCCCAACTCGGCGCGCTTCGCGCACAGCTCGGCGAGCTTGCCGTACGCGGCCTTGCCGATCAGCGCGGTGAGCTCGGGCTCGTACTCCAGGTAGAGGTACTGCGAGCCCACGTGCGCCTCCGGCGACGAGGTGCACCACCAGTGCAGGTCGTGACCGCCCTCGCCCCAGCCGCGCCGGTCGAACTCGCTGAGCGTGGAGACGAGGATCTGCGACCCGTCGGCCCGCTTCGACCAGTCCTGGTCGCGCCGGATCGGCAGCTGCCAGCACACGTCGGGCTTGTACTCCAGCGGGTGGACACCGTCGCGCAGGGCCTGGCCGTGCAGGGCGCAGCCGCCGCCACCCGGGAACGTCGCGTCGTTGTGGAAGACGCACGGCTTGCCGGGGCCCTGCACCGCGGTGCGCCGGGCCGGGTTCTCGCCGTCGATCGTGTCCATCTCGGTCCAGTTGCTGAACCCGCGGCGGTGGTGCTGCCAGGTGAGCGGCGTGAGCCGCTTGACCGCCTTCTTGACCCGCTTCTCGTCGTCTCCGTCGGTGAAGAACGCGCCGTGCGAGCAGCAGCCGTTCGCGGCGGCGCCCTTGACGATGCCGTGGCAGCCGCGGGCGAAGATGCACGTCCACCGCGACAGCAGCCACGTCAGGTCGGCCTTGATGACGTGGCTGTCATTCGCCGGATCGGTGAACTCCAGCCATTCCCGGGGAAAGTCCAGCTCGACCTCGAGGCTGCGCGGGTCGTCGGGGTCGTCCACCGAGACGGAGATTTCCATCGTCACAGCGTACGTCCAGAGCCGCGCGCGTTTACGTTAGGCGTATGCGTCTCGGGGTGCTCGATGTCGGCTCGAACACGGTCCATCTACTCGTCGTCGACGCGCACCACGGGGCGCACCCGTGGCCCGCGTACTCGGAGAAGGCCGAACTGCGGCTCGCGGAGCGCATCGGGTCCGATGGTGAGCTGACGAAAGCCGGCGCCGACGCGCTGTGCGAGGCCGCCGCGAAGGCCCACGACTCGGCCGCGAACTACAAGACCGAGGACTTCCTGGCGTTCGCCACCTCGGCCGTGCGCGACGCCTCGAACTCGGCGAAGGTGCTGCGCCGGGTCCGCGAGGAGACCGGCGTCGAGCTGCAGGTGCTCTCCGGTGAGGCCGAGGCGATCATGACGTTCCTCGCCGTGCGGCGGTGGTTCGGCTGGTCGGCCGGGCGGCTGCTGGTCCTCGACATCGGCGGCGGCTCGCTGGAGATCGCCGGCGGCATCAACGAGGAGCCCGACCTCGCGATGTCGCTGCCGCTGGGGGCCGGGCGGCTCACCCGCGAACGGCTGAAGGTCGACCGGATGGCCGACGAGGCGCCCGACGCCGACCGCGTCGAGGCGCTCATGGAGCACGTCGACAAGAAGATCGCCACGGTGGCCGCCAAGCTCACCGACGCCGGCTTCGACCGGCCGGTGTGCACGTCCAAGACGTTCCGCACGCTCGCGCGGCTGGCCGGTGCGGCACCGTCGGCGGCCGGTCCGCGGGTCCGGCGCACGATGACGCGCCGCGGGCTGGCGCAGGTGCTCTCGTTCATCCGGCACATCCCGGCGAGCAAGCTGGCGGCGATGGAAGGCGTGAGCACCGGCCGCGCCCACCAGATCCTGGCCGGGGCGGTGGTGGCCGAGTCGGCGATGCGGCAGCTCGACATCGACGAGATCGACCTGTGCCCGTGGGCGCTGCGCGAGGGAGTGATCCTGCGCCGTCTCGACGTCCTCGAATCGGCTTGAGTCTCCGTTCAGGCCACGGTCTGTAGGCTTGAATCGTGAAGTCCCGAGTCCCCGTCCTCTTATCGAGCTCGTCGGTCTTCCCCGAACCGACGGCGGCGGCCTTCGAGCTGGCCGCCTCGTTGGGCTACGACGGGCTCGAGATCATGGTCTGGACCGACCGGGTGAGTCAGGACGCCGGAGCGCTGCGCGGCCTGTCCGACCACTACGGGCTGCCCGTCCTGTCGGTGCACGCCCCGTGCCTGCTGGTCACCCAGCGGGTGTGGAGCCCGAACCCGTACGAGCGGCTGCGCCGCAGCGCCGAGCTGGCCGAGACCCTCGGCGCGCCGGTGGTGGTCGTGCACCCGCCGTTCGCGTGGCAGCGCGACTACGCCCGCGACTTCGCCGCGAGCCTGGTGAAGCTGCGTGAGGCGCACCCGGGCGTCAAGTTCGCGGTCGAGAACATGTACC
The DNA here is from genome assembly GCF_016863655.1 of Virgisporangium ochraceum. Classification (GTDB taxonomy): domain Bacteria; phylum Actinomycetota; class Actinomycetes; order Mycobacteriales; family Micromonosporaceae; genus Virgisporangium; species Virgisporangium ochraceum. The sequence continues at coordinate 9,364 of NZ_BOPH01000135.1, read as the reverse complement.
CGGTGCGGGTCGGCAAGCGGCAGATCGTGCCCTACCACCCCGGCTGGGACCCCACCGCCGCCGGCTTCGAGCACTACACGCTCGACCTGTCGCACTGCGCCGCCGCGCGGGGCGACTCGATCGACATGGCCGACCGCATGGCCGGCGGGCTCGCCCACGTGCACCTGGGCGACGGCACCGGCGAGGGCCGCGACGAGCACCTCGTGCCCGGCCGCGGCACCCAGCCGTGCGGCCCGCTGCTGCAGTCGCTCGCCGGTCGCGGTTTCACCGGGTCGGTGGCGGTCGAGGTCGCCACGCGCAAGGCGGCCAGCCGCGCCGAACGCGAGGCCGACCTGGCCGAAGCCCTGCGCTTCGCGAGGAACCACCTGGGGACGACCGTCGACGCGTGACGGCCCGCCCGTTCCGCCTCTCCCCTCCCGTCGATCTTGCAGTCGTGGCCCCACCTGAAGCGCGATATGTCGGCATATAGGTGCGGCCACAACTGCAAGATCGACGCGCGGAGGCGGCGCGGGGAGCGCGCGGTGCCGGGCTAGGCGGTGGCGGTTGCCAGTTCGGCTTCGGCGGCCTTCTTACGGGCGCGGTGGGCGGCCACGTGGCTCCGGGTGGCGCAGCGCTCCGAGCAGAACCTGCGGCAGTTGTTGGAGCTGGTGTCCAGGTACACGTTGCCGCACCGCTCGTCGGCGCAGACGCCGAACCGGGCGCTACCGAACTCGCACAGCCAGACAGCCAGGCCCCACACGCCGCCGGCCACGTACTCGGCGCTCACCGACGCGCCCCGGCCGGTGACGTGCATGTGCCAGTCGGCGGTGTCGTGGCCCGAGATGCGCGGCTGCACCGGGAACGACACGAGGAGGGCGTTCAGTTCGGCCACCGCGTCGGCGTCGCGGCCGGCGGAACCGTGCTCGAACACGTCGCGGAGCCGCTTGCGGGCCCGGCGCAACGCGTGGAGGTCACGTTCGGTGGCCTCCTTCGCCTCCCAGCTCTCCGGGCCGAACATCGCCACCATGTCGGCCATGTCGGTCAACGGCGCATTCACCAGGTTGACCGCCGTGTGGGCGTACGCCTCGAAGTTCACGGGCCAACGGTAACCAGTAATCATTGCGTAAGCGATACGCAACCGAGTTGCCGGCGCGGCCCCGCGCGGGCGCGCTGAACAGGCTGGTGGGGTTACAGCCAGGTACGCTCCCGGCATGCTGCGCAAGGTGATTCTGGCCGCCGCCGGCTCCGACCGGGTCGAGCGGCTCGTCGAAAGCGCCCCGGTCAGCCGGAACGTGGTGCGACGCTTCATCGCCGGCACGGGAGGCGACGACGCGCTGCGGTGCAGCCGCGAACTGGTCGGCAACGGGCTGGCCGTCACGATCGACCACCTCGGCGAGGACACCACCAACCCGGCACAGGCCGACGCGACCGCCACCGAGTACCTCGACCTGCTCGACGCGCTGCACACCGCCGAGCTGACCCCGGCGGCCGAAGTGAGCCTCAAGCTGTCGGCACTCGGCCAGGTCTTCGACGACAAGCAGGCCTACGAGCACGCCCGCAGCATCTGTGCGAAGGCCAGCGAGGCCGGCACCACGGTGACCCTCGACATGGAGGACCACACCACCACCGACTCGACGCTGGAGATCCTGCACAAGCTGCGGGTCGACTTCCCCACGGTCGGGGTGGCGGTGCAGGCGTACCTCAGAAGGTCGGAGGCCGACTGCCGCGACCTCGCCGTCGACGGGCTGCGGGTGCGGCTGTGCAAGGGCGCCTACCGGGAACCCGAGTCGGTCGCGTTCCAGACCCGGCTCGAGGTCGACAAGTCCTACGTGCGGTGCCTGAACGCGCTGATGGGCGGCACCGGCTACCCCATGGTCGCCACCCACGACCCGCGGCTGATCGCGATCGCGGAGGACCGGGCCCGCTGGTTCGACCGCAGCGCCGACGAGTTCGAGTTCCAGCTGCTGTTCGGCGTGCGGCCCGACGAGCAGACCAGGCTCGCCGAGCTCGGATACACCGTGCGGGTGTACCTGCCCTACGGCACCGAGTGGTACGGCTACATGATGCGCCGGATGGCCGAGCGGCCGGCGAACAGCGCGTTCTTCGTCCGCGCGCTGTTGTCGCGGGGTTAGAGGGACCCGCGGAAAACGGTCCCGCGTACACACGGGTGTGAAACTGCGGCCGGGCATGCTCCGGGCGGCGCTGGCCGTCGCCGCGGTGGCGGTGCTCCTGGGCGGACCGGCAGCGGTCGCCACCGGCCGGTTCGGCGCCGACGGTCACACGACGTGGGTGCCGGTCGCGGGCCCCGCCGGCGCGGCCGCACCGGGCGGCGACGCCGCCGACCCGGCCGCCGCGTGGGCCACGGAGGCGATCGCCGCGGCAGCCGGCGTACAGGCCGAGGCGGTCAACCGCGGCGACGCGACCGCGTTCCTCGCCGCCGTCGACACGCCGCTGCAGGCGCCGATGCGGCGCCGGTTCGAGGCGCTGCGGGCGATCCGGGCCACCAACTACACCGCCCAGCTGGAGAAGGCACCGGTGCTGGAGGCCGGCGGCTGGCGGGCCACGGTCGAGCTCAGCTTCTGCGCCGGCGCGCCGGGGTGCGGCGCCGCTCCGGTGCGGGTCCCGACGCTGTGGGCCGTGAACGGGGAAGGCGCCCGCCTGGTCGAGTGGGGAAGCTCGACCCACTACGGCCCGCGCCCGTGGGAGGTGAGCGAGCTTCGCGCCGCGATCGGCAACCGGGTCGTCGTGGCGGCCTCGCCGCGGTACGCGTCCCGTCTCCAGGCGACGCTGCAGGCGGCCGAGCGGGCCGCCGAGAAGGCCGACCGGTACGCACGCTGGCGCCCGGCGCCGGCGCGGTACGTGGTCTACCTGGCCGGCGCCGAGGAGTGGTCGACCTGGTACGGCGTGAAGCAGCCGGCCTGGGCGGCCGGGTACGCGATGCCGATCACGCCCGACCACACCGAGATCGTGCTCAACGCCAGCCGCATCGACGGCGGCGAGGCGTTCAACACGCTGACCCACGAGTTCTCGCACGTGAGCACGCTGTCCGGGGTGCGCCGGAACTACACCGACAGCTGGCTGCTCGTCGAGGGCATGGCCGAGTACGTGACGCACGTGGGCAGGTCGGCCGCCACCTACCCGTGGCTGAGCGGCACCCGCCGCTACGTCGCCAGCGGCGGCTGGCCGGGCACCGCGGCGCTGGCCGCACCGGCCGAGACCGCGAGCGTCGGTGACGCGACGGGCCGGTACGGGGTCGCGTACTTCGCGATGCGTCGTCTCGCGGAGCGGTTCGGCGAGGAGAAGCTGCTCGCGTTCTTCGCCGCCGTCGCGCGCGACGGCCGCCAACCCGACCAGGTGTCGCCGGAGATCTTCGGCGTTGCGTGGGCCGAGGCCGCGGCCGACTGCGACCGGTACATCCGCTCGGTCGCGGGCTGAAGGTCTTCTCAGGTACGCCGGATTACCATCGCGGGGTGCGACGTCCCCCCTCGCTCGTGGCCGGTTTCGCCCTGATAGCGGCGATCCTCATGACCGCCGCGTCCTGCACCGACGACTCCGACGACGTCGGGCTCGGCAACGCCGGTCGCGCCGACGTCAGCGAGGTCGTCGACGCGCCGGCCACCGTCACCGCCCGTGCGGTGGCGACCCTCAGCTCGCCGGCCGAGGGCACGGTCGGCCTGCTCGCGGTGGAGCCCGGTGCCACGGTCGCGCCCGGCCAGGTGCTCGCGGTCATCGACTCGCCGAAGGCGCAGCAGCAACTGGCGACGGCGGCCGAGGCGCTCGAGGCGCTGAACCGCGGCGGCGCGTCGGTGGGCGGCACCCGGGACCTCTCGGCCGCACAGGGCCGAACCGACCAGGCGGCCGCCGCGGCCTTCGCGCAGGCGCGCGAGGCCGCGAACAGGATCACCGAACCGGGGACCCGCACCGCGCTGCTCGCGCAGGTCGACGCCGCCGAGGCGGCCTACCGGGAGGCGTCGGGTTCGGCGCGGGCCCTCATCGCGTCGGTGCAACGGGGGCTCGCCAGCGTGGGGCAGGCGATGAACGCGCTCACCGCCGCGCAGCGCACCCAGGCGAAGGCGGCCTACGACCTGGCCAAGTCGACGGTCGACGCGTTGACGCTGCGGGCACCGGTCGCCGGCGTGGTGCAGCTCGGCGGCCCGGCGACGACCGCCGGCCCGTCGATTACCGACCTGCTGGGCGGGAACGCGGCGGCACTCGGCGCGGCGGCGGGAGCCGTTCCCCCGCAGGGCGGCACGGCGTCCGGCCCCGGCATCGACCCGGCGCCGATCGTCGGCACCCGGGTGAGTGCCGGCACGACCATCCTCACCGTGGTCGACCTCACCGAGCCCGGCCTCCTCGCCGAGGTCGACGAGACCGACGTCCTGCTCGTGAGCGCCGGCATCAAGGCGACCGTCGAGCTCGACGCCGCGCCGGGCGCCCGCTACGAGGCGACGGTGCGCTCGGTCGACCTGCTGCCCAGCGCGACGGCGCAGGGCGGGGTCTCCTACCGGGCGCGGCTGGCGCTCGGTCCCGGCACGTTCCCCGACGGAAAGCCGGCGCCGGCGCCGCGGCCGGGCATGAGCGCGGTCGCCCACCTGTCGGTGCGCTCGGCCAGCGGCGCCGTGGTAGTACCGGCGGCGGCGGTGTTCAACGCCGACGGGCGCGACCAGATCTGGGTGGTGCGCGGCGGAAAGGCCGAGCGGACCCCGGTGACCGTTGGCGTGTCCGGCACCGACCTGGTGCAGATCACCGACGGGGTGAGCGAGGGCGACCGCATCGTGGTGCGCGGCGCCGACCAGGTGACCGCGGGGCAAGAGCTCGAGGAATGAGTCCGGCTCTCGTTGCGGACAACCTCACCCGCACCTACGACCTCGACGGGGTGAGCGTCCCCGCGTTGCGTGGCGTCTCGCTGGAGGTGCCGGCCGGCGGGTACGTGGCGCTGCTGGGTCCGTCGGGGTCGGGGAAGTCGACGCTGATGCACCTGCTCGGCGGCCTCGACAAGCCGACCACCGGCACGCTGCGCATCGGCGGCCGCGACGTCGCCGACCTCGACGCGGGCCAGCTCGCCAAGCTGCGCAACGAGACGATCGGGTTCGTGTTCCAGGCGTTCCACCTGCTCGCCCGCACCACGGCGGTCGACAACGTCGCGCTGCCGCTGGTCTACCGCGGGCTGCGGGCCGGGGAGCGGCGGCGACGCGCGGCCGCGATGCTCGGCCGGGTCGGGCTGGGGCACCGGCTCGACCACCGGCCGAACCAGCTCTCCGGTGGCGAACAGCAGCGGGTGGCGATCGCCCGCGCGCTGGTGACGGAGCCGGTGGTGCTGCTCGCCGACGAGCCGACCGGGAACCTCGACCAGGCCACCGGCCGGGCCGTCCTGGAGCTGCTCGAGGAGATCAACGTCGAGCGCGAGGTGGCGCTGGTGATGGTCACCCACGATCGGGAGGTCGCGGCCCGCGCGCGCCGGCAGATCGAGATGCGCGACGGCGTGGTCGTGAACGACTCGGCGGCCGCGCCGTGAGGGTGGGGGAGGCCTGGCGGGTCGCCCTGGGCGCGCTGCGGGCCAACCGGCTCCGCAGCGGGCTCACCATGCTCGGTGTGATCATCGGGGTCGCCGCGGTGGTGATCCTCGTGGCGATCGGCACCGGCACCAAGCGGAAGGTCGAGCAGCAGGTCGAGGGCCTCGGCTCGAACCTGCTGGTGGTGGTGCCAGGCCGGGTCGAGTTCGGCGCGGCGCCCACCGCGTCTCGGCTCGGGATGTCCGACGTGGAGGCGGTGACCCGCGTCGTCGGCGACCGGAACCGGGTGGCGGCGAGCGTCGCCTCCGGCGAGACCGTGCGGGCCGGCACGAAGGAGATGTTCACGAGCGTGCTCGGCACGCTGGAGACCTCGACGAACGTGTTCGTCCGCGACGTGGGCCGCGGCAGCTACCTGACCCGCACCGACGTCGACACCCAGCGGCGGGTCGCCGTGCTGGGCGCGACCGTGGCACGCACCCTGTACGGCGACCGCGACCCGGTCGGCCAGCAGCTCAACATCGCCGGCGTGCGGTTCCGGGTGATCGCGGTGTTCGCGCCGCTCGGGCAGAGCCTCGGCGTCGACCGCGACAACGAGGTCCACATCCCGCTGACCACCGCGCACCGGGTGTTCGCGACCACCCGCATCGACGCGCTGGCGATCCGGGCACCCGACCGCGAGCAGATCGACGACCTCGGCCGGCGCGTGGTCGCCGAGCTGTCGCGCCGGCACCCCGAGACCGAGTTCAGCGCGGTGACGCAGGAGCAGATCCTCGGCGTGCTCGGCGACATCCTGGGCATCCTCACCGGGGTGCTCGCCGCGATCGCGGGCATCTCGCTGCTGGTCGGCGGCGTGGGCGTCTCGAACATCATGCTGGTGTCGGTGCGTGAGCGGACCCGCGAGATCGGCCTGCGCAAGGCCGTCGGTGCCCGGCCCCGGGACATCGGGACGCAGTTCCTGCTGGAGGCCGTGCTCCTGACCTCGCTCGGCGGCACCATCGGCATGGCGCTGGGTGTGGGCACGTCGCTGCTGGTCGCGGCGCTGTCGCCGATCCCGGCGGCGATCACCTGGTGGTCGCTGGCGCTGGCGTTCGGCGTGTCGGCCGCGGTGGGGATCATCTTCGGCGTGGTCCCCGCTCAGCGGGCCGGTCGGCTCGATCCGGTGGTCGCTCTCCGCACAGAGTAGGACCCTAAATGTGGTGAAAAGCCGCGCAGTCACATGAGTCCCGGCTACCTTTCTAGTACGTAAGGCGACGGGTACGGAGGAGTCATGACCGCAGCACCTCAAGGCGACGCCCGGGTCGACACCCGAGTGGATGCCCGTAACGACGAGCGGCTTGGCGACGTCCGCTTCCTGACCGTCGCGGAGGTCGCCTCCCTGATGCGCGTGTCGAAGATGACCGTGTACCGGCTGGTGCACTCGAACGACCTGACGGCCGTGCGGGTGGGCCGGTCGTTCCGGGTACCGGAGCACGCGGTGCACGCGTACCTCCGGGGCGCCTTCCGCGAGACGGCCTGAGCTGAAAACGGCTGACTTGTCGCCGAGTGGGGCGACGACCCGTTTTCCCATTCGGGCCGCGGTGGGGCTACCCTGGAGCGCGCAAACAAACTTCGTCGTGCCCGGCATCTGAAGCCGGCGAGTACGCGCGTACCGCGTTAAGGGGAACATTCGTATGGGCTCGGTCGTCAAGAAGCGCCGCAAGCGTATGGCCAAGAAGAAGCACCGCAAGCTGCTGCGCAAGACCCGCGTCCAGCGTCGCCGTCTCGGCAAGTAACGGATAGCCGGAGCCCGTGAGCGACGGGAAGCCGAGCAGCACACGCCGCGCCGCCCCGGCGCGCGGCACCTCGTCCCGTCGCCAGTCGACCGGAAAAACCACGGGTAAGGCCGCCAAGGCCGACAAACCCGTCGTGCTGGTCACCGGCGTCGGGAGATACCTCGGCGCCCGGGTCGCGGCACGGTTGGCGGGCGATCCCGCGATCGGTCGGGTCATCGGCATCGACCCGAACCCGACCACCGCCGGGGTCGACCTGGCGGGCGTCGAGCTCCGCGAGTCCCAGCTGCGCACGGGCGAGCTGCTCAAGCTGTTCGGGTCGAACGACGTCACCGCGGTGGCGCACCTCGCCGTCGCCACCGCGCCCGAGTCGCAGCGCGGTGGCCGTGCGGCGATGAAGGAATCCAACGTCATCGGCACGATGCAGCTGCTCGCCGCCTGCCAGCAGGCGCCGCGGCTGCGCAAGCTCGTGGTGCGGTCGTCCACCGCCGCTTACGGTGCGTCGTTCCGCGACCCGGCCGTCTTCACCGAGGACACCGAGCCGAGAGACGTGCCGCGCGGCGGGTTCGCCCGCGACGTGCTCGACATCGAGGGCTACGTGCGCGGCTTCTGCCGCCGCCGGCGCGACGTGGCGGCCACCGTGCTCCGGTTCGCGCCGTTCATCGGCCAGCAGGCCGAGACGCGGCTGTCGCGGTACTTCTCGATGCCGGTCGTGCCCACGGTGCTCGGCCGCGACCCGCGGCTGCAGTTCGTGCACGTCGACGACGCGCTCGAGGTGCTGCACCGGGCCATCGTCGGCACCCATCCGGGCACGTACAACGTCGCCGGTCGCGGGGTCCTCACGCTCAACCAGGCGATCCGCCGCGCCGGTCGCATCGCGGCGCCCACGCTCGAGCCCGGCTTGAGCGGGGTGGCGGCGTTCGCGAAGCGGTCGGGCATGCTCGACTTCTCGCTCGACCAGCTCGACCTGTTCGTGCACGGCCGGGTCGTCGACACCACGGCCCTGATCGAGGAGTTCGGCTTCGAGCCGCGTACCACCGCCGAGGCCTTCGACGAGTTCGTCCGGGCGCAGCAGCCCGGCCCGCTGCGGCCGCAGCGCCTGCGCGAGGCCGAGAAGCTGATCCTGGAGCGCATCCGCCGGGTCCGGTCCGCGCTGGAAAGCAGCCTGGAAAGTAGTTCGGATGACTGACATCTGGGACGAGCGGGTGGCCGGTCTCATCGCGGCCGTGCGGCACCGGCTCACCGGTGACTACGAGGTCGACGAGTTCGGTTTCGACAAGCACATCACCGACTCGGTGTACCTGCCGTTGCTGCGTCCGCTGTTCCGGAACTGGTTCCGCACAGAGGTCTCCGGCGCCGAGAACATCCCGTTGGACGGCGGTGCGCTGGTGGTCGCCAACCACTCCGGCACGGTCCCGCTGGACGCGCTCATGCTCGGGGTCGCGGTGCACGAGGCGGCCGAGCGCTACCTGCGGCTGCTCGGCGCCGACCTGCTCTTCCGGATGCCGGTGCTGTCGGAGCTGGCCCGCAAGGGCGGCGGCACGCTGGCCTGCGGCCCCGACGCCGAGCGGCTGATGGGCAACGGCGAGCTGGTCGGCGTGTTCCCCGAGGGCTTCAAGGGCGTCGGCAAGCCGTTCTCCGACCGGTACAAGCTCCAGCGGTTCGGCCGCGGCGGCTTCGTGTCGGCGGCGCTGAAGACCGGGGTTCCGATCATCCCGGCGGCGATCGTCGGTGCCGAGGAGAGCTACCCGATGCTGGCGAACGTGCGTCCGCTGGCCCGGCTGTTCGGCCTGCCGTACTTTCCGGTGACGCCGACGTTCCCCTGGCTCGGCGCGCTGGGCATGGTGCCGCTGCCGAGCAAGTGGCTGATCGAGTTCGGCAAGCCGATCGAGACCAGCCACCTCAGCGACGACGTCGACGACCCGCTGGTGGTGTTCAACCTCGCCGACCAGGTGCGCGAGCACATCCAGCAGTCGCTGTACGAGCTGCTGGAACGCCGTCCAGACCCATTCTCCTAGTAGTGCTTCGTCAGGTTCCCGGGATGCCGTACGGCGCAACGCATCCAGCGACACACGTCGGCACCTACGACGCCCCTTCTCCGCC
>NZ_BOPH01000134.1 GCF_016863655.1 Virgisporangium ochraceum | reverse complement strand
GTGCAAGATCGGCGCAGGTATCGACAACGGCGCGGCCGCGAGCGGCGCGGCCGGGCCACAACCCTGACAAAGCACTACCGCAGTCATGGATTGGGCGAAGCCGACATTTCAGCTCTGACGGATCCCTGCCGCCACTGTCCGTCATCGCACATCCGGGTCTGTGCCGGCCGCCTTGATCGTTGTTCGAGGAACGAACGTGAAGCCCCACTGCGCCCGAACCCCCGCGACGACAGATCCGCCAGGACACTAAGCGGTCCTGGCGGGCAGGCGTCGGGCGATGCGGGCGCACTCCAGTTGCGCAGCATGGAACGCGCCGCTCCCCTGTATGGAGTTTCGGTACGGACCCAAATCTGTTGATCTCGGTGTTTGTGGTCAACACCCTGGCTAGCGGCGACGCTCGCCGGAGTCAGCTGAGCGTGCGGAGGTCGAGGGCGAACCACTCGACCGCCTCTTCCTCGCCGGTCGACCACCAGACGATCGGGCCGCGGGCCTGCACGGTCGCCACCCCGGAGGCGAGCACCGCCGACCGGCCCGACGGGATGTCGAACAGCATCAGCTTCAGCGTGCCGGTTCCGGTGCGGTTGGTCTGCGCCAGCACCTCGAACCGGTCGAGCAGCCCCACATCGAGCACCGCCGAGGAGATGGTGCCGGCCGCCATCCGCTTGCGGTCCGATCCGTCGGACCGCATGACGTCGGTGCGGGCCGGCTGGCCCGACGCGCCGAGGATCATCACGCGGCACCAGGCCGGACCGCAGTTGACGAGCTCGTTCGGCTGGCCGGCCACGGTGCGGCGCTCGCCGGTGGTGAGGTTGCGCAGCTCGACCGCGCCGTTCTGGCTCCCGCCGGCGCTGGTGAGCCACGGCCAGGCCGACAGCGCGTAGGCGCCGTCGACCCGCTGGCTGGTGACCCGGCCGCCACCCATCGGAATCGACCTGATCTCGGTGAACTGGCCCGTCTCGCCGGCCGCCGCCCAGGTGATCCGACCGTCGCGGACCAGCACGTCGTACTGGGAGTTGAAGAAGATCACCGCGCCGGTGTCCTTCGTCAGCACCGACGCGGCGCCGTCCTTCCACGACGCGCGGTAGAGCACCGACGTGGTGTTCGCGGCGTCGCCGCTGGCCGAGACCATGAACACGAGGTCGTCGCCGGTGGTGGCGAACCCGTTGAACTGCGGGTTGTCCCTGGCCGGCAGGCGCAGCAACTCTCGTTCGGCGGTACCGGTTCGGACGATCAACCGCATCGAGCTGCCGTCGCCGGTCAGCGCGGTGCCCACCGACGTCGACGGGTCGAGGTGGAACCACGGCGTGTAGGCGCGGCCGTCGCCGAGCCGGCCGGGCGACTGCACGACCGTCGACGCCGGCCACAGGTCGGCGACCGTCGTCTCGGCCACCGCGGCGGGCGACGGCGTCGAGGACGGCTCGGGCATGGTGAGCAGCCGGCCGGCCGCGAGCACGGCGACCACCAGGCCGACCATGCCGGCCACGCGGGAACGGGACGTCACAGCGCTTTGCGCACCGCGTCCGCGACGAGTGTTCCCCGGCTGCGACGCCGCCGGTGCAGCGCGAGCCCGGCCACGGCGGCGCCGGCCAGGACCCCGGTGCCCAACGCCGCCGGCACGGCGACCCGCGCGGCCTTGCGGCCGGTGCGGAAGTCGCGCAGCTCCCAGCCGCGCCGCCGGGCCTCGCGGCGCAGCGCCGAGTCGGGGTTGACCGCGACCGCGTGCCCGACGAGCGAGAGCATCGGGGTGTCGTTGACCGAGTCGCTGTAGGCCGAGCACCGCTCCAGGTCGAGCCCTTCGGCGGCGGCGAGCGCGGTGATCGCCTCGGCCTTCGCCGGGCCGTGCAGCATGTCGCCGACGAGCCGGCCGGTGTACTCGCCGTCGCGGATCTCGGCGACCGTGCCGAGCGCGCCGGTGAGCCCGAGCCGCTGCGCGATGATGCGGCCCAGCTCGACGGGCGCGGCCGTGACCAGCCACACCCGCTGCCCGGCGTCGAGGTGCAGGCGGGCCAGCGCGTGGGTGCCCGACCAGATGCGGTCGGCCATCAGCTCGTCGAAGATCTCCTCCGACAGGCGCTCGAGCTCCTCGACCTTCCAGCCCTCGACGAACGCCAGCGCGGCGGCCTTGGCGGCCGTGACGTCGCCGCCGTGCTCGGCGGCGACCACCCGGAACTTCAGCTGCTTCCAGGCGAAGCGCACCATGTCGCCGGTGGTGACGTACTTGCGCCGGGCCATGCCGCGGGCCAGGTAGTAGATCGACGCGCCCTGCATCATCGTGTTGTCGACGTCGAAGAACGCGGCGGCGCCGGAGTCGGCGGGCACGGTGAGGGCGGCCTCGACCTCGGCGGCGGCCCAGCCGGCAGCGGTGGTGATCAGCCGTTTGCGGGGCTCCGACCGGAACCGTCGCCAGGAACGCCGGGTGCCAGCGGGCACTTCAGTCGTGTCCTCAGTCATGTGCTCGGCCTCCCTTCGCACGCGAGCCTAACCCGAGCGACCGCCCGTCCCGAGCCGGACAAGATGAACGGCGCCCGGCGAAACAGCCGCCGGGCGCCGATCGTCGTACGTGTCCTAACCGAACAGGCCTTCAATGGCCTTCTTGATGCTGTCGATCACACCGTCGTCGTCGGCGGTGTTCTCGGACGCGTCGGCCGACGGCGACGCGGCGACCTCCGCCGACTCCGTGGGCGTGGCCGCAGTCCGGCCGGTCGTGGGCGGCGTGGCGCCGCTCTGCGCACCCTGGGTCGGCTTCGGCGTGGCTTCCGGCGCGACCTCGGGCTGGGTGCGCGGTGGTGCCGGCGCCGCGTTGCCGCAGACGACCGGGAGCGCGCCGAGGTCGTCGAGCGGCGTGTCGATGCCGGGGCACTTCACCGTCGACTGCAGACCGGTCGCCCGCTCGTTGATGCGGTCGAGCAGGCTCAGCGACTCGGCGGCCCGGGTCTTCGCCGGCCCGTCGAGCCGGCCGGTGAGGCCGGCCAGGATCGGTCGCTGGTCACGGGCGAACTGCTGCACCGCCTGCAGGCCGGCCACCTCGCCGCGGTCGACCGCGGCCGTGGTGAGCAGCTTGGTGCCCTCGCGCATGCCGGTGTCCATGTCGTCGAGCACCGGGTCGAGCCTGGCCTGGTTGTTGCCCAGCGCGCCGGCCTCGGCCAGCCGCTTGCGGGCGAACTCCAGGTTCAGCTGTCCACGGCTCACGTCGGAGCCGGCGAGCGCGAGCTTCGCCTGCTCGGCCGAGCGCTTGACCCCGTACAACGTGTCGCCGGGGATCGCGTCGCCGCTGGCGGCGGAGACCCCGAACGCACCGAACGAGCCCGCCGCGATCGTCGCGATGATCGCGCTGCGGGTGCGTCCGCTGGGCAGCAGGTCGGTGAGCCGGCGCTTCTGTGGTGTGTCGACCTCGGGCTCGCTGGCGGTGGCGCCGATGCCCTCCCGTTCGATGCGGGCCATGAGGCTTGCCCGCAGGCCGGTACGGAACTCGGGATCGACCTCGACGACCAGCGGAAGTGTCGTTACCCGCTGGCCGATGGTCACCATGCCGGTCAGTTCGCTGTCCGCGTCTGACCAGGAATGGTGCCGGCGGGCGCCGGCCGCTTCGTCGAGCAGTTGGGCAAAGCGCTCGGCGCGCCGGCTGGGAAACACTGGCGTGATCACCGGGAGCACCCCCCTTCGCTCTGAAAGACGTCAACGGCGCGGAACGGGCCAAGCGGCCAGGACCGGCGGGCGCCTGGCCGCCGGTCGTACCCGTTCCAACGGAGCCGAAAGGCTGGGGTTACGGCGGACCGTTCCCCTAACGAGTGGCGCGTGACGGTGGTCACCAGCGCCGTCGTCATGACTTGAAGCCCTCCGGCAGCAATCTCGCCAGTGCGCGGACGGCCCGGTACTGCAGAGCCTTGATGGCGCCCTCGTTCTTGCCCATGGCCTGTGCGGTCTCGGCGACCGAGAACCCGTGCAGGAACCGCAGCACGATGCACTCCTGCTGCTCGGGGTTGAGCTGTTTCACGGCGGTGAGCAGGGCGACGTTCGTGATGTGGTCGACCACCGCCGACTCCGGGCTGCCCTCGGGGCCCCGGTCTTCGCGGTCGGCGTCGAGCACGTCGCCGGTGGTCACCTCGAGCCGGTACCGGCCCGATTTGAAGTGGTCGGCGACCAGGTTGCGGGCGATCGTCACCAGCCAGGCGCCCGGGTCGCGGCCCTGCCACGTGAAGCTGCCGATGCGCTTGAGCGCGCGCAGGAACGTGTCGGAGGTGAGGTCCTCGGCGAGTTGCCGGTTGCCCACGCGGAAGTAGATGAACCGGAAGACCGTGTCGAGGTAGCGGTCGTAGATCTGGCCGAAGGCCTCGGCGTCACCGGCCTGTGCCCGCTCGACCAGCACCCACACGCCGGCGGCGGCGTCGGTGGGGTCGGGCCGCGTCTTGACCGGCGTCGGCTCCGGCTCGGGCGGCAGTTGCGGCGGGGCACCGTGGGGGGCTCCGCCGGGGGCACCGCCGTGCGCCGGTTCCAGGTCCGTGTCCGCGCTGGTGTCCAGGGGAAGGGGACCGGTGAGCGGGTCGGCCGGGTCGGTCCGCGTGCGCTCGTCGGCGGGGCGCTGCGGATGCGGGACCGGCGACGGCTTGCCGCCCAGGCGTGCCTCGGCCGACCTGGAGTTGCCGCCGGGGGTGTACGGCTGCGCCTGGTCGCCGACGCCCGGTCGGTTACGGGTGCGCGGGACGCCGTTTCCACGCTGGATGCCGGTCGACATCATGCGACCGGCGTTCTCCAGCCCGGCGCTCCAGGCGTCGGTCATGACGTATCGCAGGGTGTTCAACCCTTTGCTGAGGGCGGTACGGGCGGCGAGCACCTCGGGGCTCAGGCCCACGCCCACCACGCCCGCCATGGACGGGATCGACGTCACAGATCCGCCTTCCGGTCGCTCGCGGGATCGATCGAGAGGTAGGGGTCTCCCAACAGCCTCAAGAGGTCAGCTTCCGGTAAAAAACAGGGCATTGCGGCCTCCTCGGTCTGAGGGGGATCGGAACACAACAAAAGGGGTGAGCCGACCCGCCGATACTAGGGCCGTCATCACCCCCGTGTGGGAAGTCCGCTACACGGAGGCCCATCGTGAACAACCGACGCTGTCCGTCGTCGCACATCAAGTGCGATCCGACCTTGCGACACGCCGCAATGTCACGGTGACACGCCGCTTATTGAGCGTTCCGCGAGTCCGTGATCACTCTTCGAATTTGACGTCGCTCGGGAGAGTGAGTCGAAACTCATCTCGGCGTGTCGGATCGAAAACTACCGGCAATTCGGACAAAAGGTATTACCGGTGGGAAGTGGCCGTCCAGGCGACCTCGTGAGTGTGCCAGACTCGCGACCGTGCCCGAGGTACGCAACGTCGCAGACCTCGTCCGCCGCGCCGCGGACACCCGTCCCGACCATCCCGCCCTGCACTGGCACGACCGCGTCATCACGTGGGCGGAGCTGGACCGTCAGGTCGACGGGCTGGCCGCCGCTCTGGCGGGGCTCGGCCTGCCGGCCGACGGGTCCCACCCGGCCCGGGTCGCGGTCGCGCTGCCGAACGTTCCCGAGTTCGCGGTCGCCCTCTTCGCCGCGCTGCGCGCGAACCTGGTCGCGGTGCCGGTCAACCCGGCCTACACGCACCGCGAGCTGGCCCACGTGCTGGGCGACTCGGGGGCGGCGGTCCTGATCGGTACCCGCGACGTGCTGGCCGCCGCCGGCGACGACGCCCCGCCGCACACGTTCGCGCTCGGCGACCTGCCCCACGGTGACACCCCGCCGGAGACCACCACCGGCGGCGAGGACCTCGCCCTGCTGATCTACACGTCGGGCACGTCGGGCGCACCGAAGGGCGCGATGCTCAGTCACCGCGCCCTGCTCGCCAACCACGAGCAGCTCGCCGCGATCGATCCGCCTCCGGCCGGTCCCGACGATGTCTTCTTCCTTGCCCTTCCGCTCTTCCACGCGTACGGGCTGAACTCGGGCATCGTGGCGGCGGCCTACTACGCCGCCACCGGGGTGCTGGTCGAGCGGTTCGACCCCGCCGACACCCTCGCGCTGATCGCCCGGCACGGGATCACCGTGGTGGCCGGCGTCCCGCCGATGTACGTGGCCTGGTCGCTGATGGGTGAGCGGCTGGCCGACGCGTTCAAGAGCGTGCGACTGGCCGCGTCGGGCACCGCGCCGCTCGACCGGGCCACCGCCGAGCGGTTCACCGCGGCGTCGGGCCAGCCGGTCCACGAGGGCTACGGGCTCACCGAGACGGCACCGGTGGTCGCGTCGACCCTCGGAAGCGCGACCCGCAAGCCCGGCTCGATCGGCCGGCCGATTCCGGGCGTCGAGGTCAAGCTCGCCCTGGCCGGCGGACGCGAGGTGCTGGTCGACGGTCCCCTCGACGACGACGACTACGCCGACGAGGAGTACGACACCGACAGCCCCGGCACCCCGGGCACCGACCCGGGTGAGGTACTGGTGCGCGGCGCGAACCTGTTCTCCGGCTACTGGCCCGACGGGCGCGAGGGTCCGCGCGACGACGGCTGGTGGCACACCGCCGACGTGGCGTACGCCGACGCCGACGGCGACCTGTTCCTGGTCGACCGGCTCACCGAGCTGATCCTGGTGAGCGGCTTCAACGTCTACCCGCACGAGGTGGAGCAGGTGCTCGCCGCGCATCCGGCCGTGGCCGAGGCCGCGGTGATCGGCGTTCCGCACCCGTACACGGGCCAGGCGGTGAAGGCGTTCGTCGTGCGCTCCGGCGAGGTGACCGCAACGGCTGGTTTGTCGCCGACCGAGGCGACCACGGATGAGCTGATCGCGCACGCCGAGCGGAACCTCGCGCGGTTCAAGTGCCCGGCAACGATCGAGTTCGTGTCGGAGCTTCCGCACTCGGCGACCGGCAAGGTCCGCAAGGGTGAGCTCCGATGAGGATCACGCTCTACACGCGCGAAGGCTGCCACCTCTGCGATGACGCCAAGGCGGTGCTCGCCCGCGTCGAACGGCAGACCGGCGAGGGCTACACGGAGGTCGACATCGCCGGCGACCCGGACCTCACGGCCGAGTACGGCGACCGCATCCCGGTGGTGCTGCTCGACGGCAGGGAGCACGGCTACTGGCGCGTGGAGGAGCAGCGGCTGCTGCGCGATCTCGCCGGCTAGTCTTCCGTCCGTGGCTCACCTCGTCTGGGACTGGAACGGCACGCTGCTCAACGACCTCGAACCGGTGGTCGAGGCGACCAATGCGGCGTTCGCCCTGATCGGCGGCCCCGTGGTCGATGCCGACGAGCACCGGCGCGACTTCCGCCGCCCGGTCGTCGACTACTACGCCCACGTGCTGGGCCGGCCCATCGACGCCGACGAGTTCAGCCGCCTCGACCGCGTCTTCCACGACACCTACCGCACGAGGCTCGTCGACTGCGCCCTGGCCGACGACGCCATCGAGGCGATCGGCGCCTGGGACGGCACCCAGTCGCTGCTGTCGATGTACTTCCACGACGAGCTCGTCCCGGAGATCACCCGGCGCGGCCTGGTCGACCGGCTTGCCCGGGTCGACGGCCTGCGCGCCCAGGTCGGCGGCGGTCACAAGGCCGAGCACCTGATCGAGCACCTCGACGCCCTGGGCGTGCGCGGCGAGGACACGGTCCTGATCGGCGACTCGGTCGACGACGCCCACGCCGCCGACGAGGTAGGCGCCGGAATAGTCCTCTACACCGGCGGCTTCACCCACCCCGACGTGCTGCGTTCCCTCGGCCGCCCGGTCGCCGACTCTCTCGTGGAAGCCGTGAAGATCGCGGCCCAGGGCCGGCGCGGCCTGGACTGAGGAGCG
Organism: Virgisporangium ochraceum; assembly: GCF_016863655.1. Lineage (GTDB taxonomy): Bacteria > Actinomycetota > Actinomycetes > Mycobacteriales > Micromonosporaceae > Virgisporangium > Virgisporangium ochraceum. The sequence continues at coordinate 49,681 of NZ_BOPH01000134.1, read as the reverse complement.
TAGAGAGCGCAGCGACCGGAGCGACGAGGGAAGGCCACGCCGAGAAAGCCCTGGGGCCCGCGCCCGCGGAGGCGGGCGCCAACAACTCAGGCTTTGAGGTAGGCGAGCACGGCCAGCACGCGGCGGTGCTGCTCGTCGTCCGGAGGGAGGTCGAGCTTGGTGAAGATGTTCCGCACGTGCTTCTCGACCGCGCCCTCGGTGACCACCAGGTGCCGGGCGATCGCCGTGTTCGACCGGCCCTCGGCCATCAGCCCGAGCACCTCGCGCTCGCGGGCCGTCAGGCTGCGCAGCGGGTCGCCGCGGCGGCGGCGGGCGAACAGTTGCGCGACCACCTCCGGGTCGAGCACGGTGCCGCCGCCGGCGACCCGGCTCAGGCCGTCGAGGAAGTCGCTCACGTCGGAGACGCGGTCCTTCAGCAGGTAGCCGATGCCGCCCTTGCCGTCGGCGAGGAGGTCGTCGGCGTAGGAGACCTCGACGTACTGGGACAGCACGAGCACCGGAGTCCCGGGGACCTTGCCGCGGGCCTCTACCGCCGCCCGCAGCCCCTCGTCGGTGTGCGAGGGGGGCATCCGCACGTCGACGATCGACACGTCGGGTTTGTGCTCCAGCACGGAGGTGACCAGCGACGGGCCATCGCCCACCGCGGCCACCACGTCGTGCCCGCTCTCGACGAGCAGCCGGACCAGCCCTTCCCTGAGGAGAACGGCGTCGTCGGCGATCACTACACGCACGGCAGCTCCGCGAGAAGTCTGGTGGGTCCCCCGTCGGGGCTGTCGATCGTGAGTACACCACCAGCGGCCCGCACGCGGTCGGCGAGGCCCGACAGTCCGTGGCCCTTCGAGACGTGCGCACCGCCGACACCGTTGTCGCGGATCTCGATGAGCAGGTAGGCGCCGTCGCGTTCGAGGGTCACGGAGCACTCGGTGGCGTGGCTGTGCTTGGCGACGTTTGTGAGCGCCTCGGCGATGACGAAGTAGGCGGCGTTCTCCACCGCGGCGTCGAGCCGGGGTCGCGGGTCCCCGCTGCCGGCGAGCCCCGGCCAGTCGACCTCGACCGGCACGGTGCTGCGGCCGGCGAGCGCCGAGACGGCGGCGACGAGGCCGCGGTCGGCCAGGATCGGCGGCGCGATGCCCCGCGAGAGCGCACGCAGCTCGGCCAGCGTTTCGCGGGTCTGCGCCAGGGCCTCGCCGACGGTCGCACGGGCCGCGTCGGGGTCGTTGTCGAGCTGGTGCTGGGCCCGGCCGAGGTCCATCGCGAGGCGGACCAGCCGCTGCTGCGGACCGTCGTGGATGTCGCGTTCGAGCCGGCGCAACGCGGTCGCCTCGGCCGACACGGCGGCGGCTGTCTGGGCGCGGGCCTCGACGGTCTGCTCCTCCAGGTCGGTGATGCGGTCGCGCAATGCGCTGACGGAGTAGAGCATGCCGCGCGCGGGCAGGGCCCGGAGCATGGCGGCGCCGCGCGCCACCGGCGGCAGCGTGATCAGGAACACCAGACCCATGGAGAACTGGACGGCGATGTTCGCGAACGCCGTGTCGGGCAGCCCGAGCAGCTGGTGGAACTGCTGGTCGTCGGGGCTGTCGGGCAGGGCCCAGAACCAGATGGGGTAGGTCACGCCGCTGAGCGCGCCGATGGTCCAGGACGCCAGCAGGATGAACGAGGCCAGCGAGGTGCCGAACGTGACCAGGCCGTGCCCGAGGTCGAGCCAGTTCTGCCCGTCGGTGAGCGGGGTGACGATCCGGCGCCACCACCCGGCGTCGGCCGGCGGCTGCTTGTAGTTGACCCGCGCCGCGGGCACCCGGATGACCCGGGTCAGCAGCGCGCGCTCGCCGTTGGCGAACATCCGCGCCAGGAACATCGCGGCGAACAGCACCGGCAGGCCGAGCAGCGTGACCACGTTCACCGCGCCGAGCAGGAACGTGCAGAAGAGGACGACGAAGCTCACCAGGCCGTACGGGAACGCCAGCAGGACGTACACGGCGTCGGTGAGGAACCGTCCGAGCCAGTTCGGCCGGGGGAGCGCCGGGACGGTCGGCATGGCGAGGGGTGCGGGCCTGGTCATGACTCGACGGTAGGCATCTGTCCGGTTCCCTCCCATCCGGTGACCTGCCCGGTTGCCGGTAGGGCCAGCCATACCGTACCGGTGGGCCTACGCCGTCGGCTGCATTGACAACTCAGCGTAATTGTTCGTTTTCGCCCCGCATCGGCCTGGTTTGCGCATAATGGTTTCAGGGCGCTCACCTGCGCCCGGAGGTCGAGAATGAAGGGCACATTGTGCCGCGGGGGCATCTCTCGATTTTCCGGTGTGCGGGTGGGCGTCCTTTTTATGGGGACCGCCCGCTGCCGGCGCCACTTTCAAGATCGCGATTTGTGCACGGCTTCACAAGTGCCTAGGCTGGCAAGCGCGTCGAGCCCGCCCGGCCAGGGTGCCCGTGGTGTGGTAGGGCTCGCGCGAATCGGTGCACACCGGTATGGAACCGGTCAGAATCACCCGGTCAGAATCACGGAGTCTCATGAGCCAGCGCGCCAACGGATCAGGATTCGCCACCGCAGGTCCCGACTTTCCGGACCTGCCCGAGGCGACCGTGGCCCGGCTCCCCGAGTATCTGCGTGCGCTCCACAACCTCGCCGAAGACGACCAGGACACGGTCTCCAGCGAGGGGCTCGCGGCCGCCGCCGGCGTGAACTCGGCGAAGCTGCGTAAGGACCTGTCCCACCTCGGCTCGTACGGCACCCGCGGCGTCGGCTACGACGTCCAGTTGCTGATCGAGCAGATCGAGCAGGTCCTCGGGCTGCACGAGTCACGCGCGGTCGCGCTGGTTGGCATCGGTAACCTCGGCCACGCGCTGGCCGGCTACGCCGGGTTCGCCACCCGCGGCTTCCACATCGCGGCCCTGTTCGACGCCGACCCGCACCGGGTGGGCGAGCGCGTCGGCACCATGACGGTGCGTGACATCGCCGAGGTCGAAGCCGTGGTCGACGCGGAGCGCATCTCGATCGGGGTGATCGCCACGCCGGCGCACGCCGCCCAGCGGGTGGCCGACCGCCTGGTGGCCGCGGGTGTGACGAGCATCCTGAACTTCGCGCCGTGCGTACTGGTAGTGCCGGACGGCGTCGATGTGCGCAAGGTCGACCTCGCCATCGAACTCCAGATCCTGTCGTTCCACGAGCACCGGAAATCGGCGCTGACGGCACTTCCGGCGAAGGCGGTGGGGCAATGAACGTTCTCGTGGTCGGCATCTCCCACCGGACGGCGGACGTCGGCGTCCTCGAGCGGGTGACCCTCGCGCCGGGTGAGCTGCCCACTGTGCTCGCCCGCCTGCTCGCCCAGCCGTACGTCCGGGAGGCCCTGGTGGTCTCGACGTGCAACCGGGTCGAGGTCTACGCGGTGGTCGCGTCGTTCCACGGTGGACTCTCCGACGTCGGAACGGTGCTGGCCGAGCGGGCCGGGGTCCAGGTCTCCGAGCTGGCCGACCGGCTGTACGCGCACTACGGCACCGACGCGGTGCGGCACGCGTACCGGGTGGCCGCCGGGCTCGACTCGATGGTGGTCGGCGAGAGCCAGATCCTGGGGCAGATGCGCGATGCGTACACGGCCGCCGCCGAGCTCGGCGTGGCCGGCCGGATGCTGCACGAGCTGGCCCAGCAGGCGCTGCGGGTCGGCAAGCGGGTGCACGCCGAGACCGGCATCGACCGGGCCGGGCAGAGCGTCGTCAGCGCCGCCCTCGACCTTGGCCTCGCCGGCGAGCCGGCCGCAGGGAAGAAGGCCCTGGTGCTCGGCGCGGGCGCGATGGGCGCGCTGGCCCTGGCGACGCTGCACCGCGCCGGCGTCACCGACCTGCTGGTCAGCAACCGCACGGCGGCGAAGGCCGTGCACCTCGCGGCCACCCACGGCGCCACCGCGGCACCGGTCGACGACCTGCCGGCCCTGCTCGGCGAGGTCGACATCGTCGTGTCGGCCACCGCATCACCCGGTCGGGTGATCACGTCGGTGCCGGAGCGGATCGCGCCGCTGCTGATCCTCGACCTGGCCGTGCCGCACGACGTCGACCGGTCGGTCGCCGACCACCCCGCCGTCACGCTCATCGACATCGACCGGCTGCGCAGCGGCGGTGCCACCGCCGGCGCGGCCGACGTGGCGCTCGCCGAGGACATCGTCAGCGCCGAGGTCGACGCGTTCGTCGCCTGGCACCGCGGCTCCGACGTGGCGCCCACGGTCGCCGCGTTGCGCACCCGGGCCGACGAGGTCGTCACCGCCGAGCTGAGGAGGCTCGGCTCGCGCGCCACCGGGCTCACCGACGCGCAGCGGGCCGAGGTCGCCAAGTCGATGCACCGCATCGTGCAGCGCCTGCTGCACGAGCCCACGGTGCGGGTGCGGCAACGCGCCGCCGAGCCGGGTGGCGAGCAGTACGCCAACCTGCTGCGGGAGCTGTTCGACCTGCCCGAGCCGCTCGACGTGCCGGGCGCTCTGGAGGCCGGACCCGAATGATCAAATTGGGAACGCGCGGGAGCAAGCTGGCCCTCGCGCAGTCGACGCAGGTCGCCGAGGCGCTCACCCGGGCCACCGGCCAGCGGGTCGAGCTGGTGGAGATCGTCACCGCCGGTGACAGGTCGCACGCGCCGGTGGCGCAGCTCGGCGTCGGGGTGTTCGTGTCCGCGCTGCGTGACGCGCTGCTCGCGAAGGAAGTGCACTTCGCGGTCCACTCCTACAAGGACCTCCCGACGGCGCCCGCCGACGGCCTGGTGATCGCGGCCGTTCCGCCGCGGGCCGACAGCCGCGACGCGCTCGTCGCCCGAGACGGCGCGACGCTGGCCGACCTCGGCACCGGCGCCACCATCGGCACCGGCGCGGTGCGGCGCATCGCCCAGTTGCACGCGCTGCGCCGCGGCTTCACTCCGGTCCCGATCAGGGGAAACGTCGACACGCGGATCCGCAAGGTCGCCGCGGGTGAGCTCGACGCGGTCGTCCTGGCGCGGGCCGGTATCGCCCGACTGGGCCGCGCCGACGAGATCACCGAGACCCTCGACCCGCTCACGATGCTGCCGGCGCCCGCACAGGGCGCCCTGGCCGTGGAGTGCCGGATCGACGACGCCGAGACCGTCGCCTTCCTGGCGGCCCTCGACGACGAGTACACCCGCGCGGCCGTCGTGGCCGAGCGGACGCTGCTGGCCGAGCTCGAAGCCGGTTGTTCGGCTCCGGTTGCGGCGCTGGCCGAGGTCGCCGAGGGTGACGACGGGCCGGAGATTTATCTGCGCGGTGCAGTGTTCAGCCCGGACGGTTCCAATACCATCCGGCTGTCGCGCACCGGGACGCTCGCCGATCCCGCGGAGGTGGGCCGAGCGCTGGCCCGCGACCTGCGCGAGGAAGGCGCCGATCAGTTAATGGGAGACCAGGAATGACCCGCACCCGCAAGTCGGTGGGCCGCATCTCGTTCGTTGGGGCCGGTCCGGGTGACCCGAGCCTGCTCACCCGCCGCGCGTTCGCGGCGCTGACCAGTGCCGACCACGTGGTCTACGACCGGGACGTACCCATAGCGCTGCTCGACGCGGTCAAGGCCGAAGCGGAACCGGACGCGCAGTTCAGCCCGGCCGAGGGCGGCCCCGGCGACGTGGCCAAGGTGCTCATGTCGGCGGCCCGCTCCGGGCTGCGCGCGGTGCGGCTCGTCGACGGCGACCCGTTCGCCGTCGAGCCGGTGGTCAAGGAGGTGCAGGCGGTCGCGCGTACGGCGGTGCCGTTCGAGGTCGTGCCCGGCGTCGGCCACGCGGCCGGCGTCGCCACCTACGCGGGTGTGCCGCTGAGCGGCGTGCGGGTCACCGCCGACGTCGACGACGTCCAGGAGCTGGACTTCGACGCGGTCGCCGCCGGGGTGTCCCGCGGCTCCGTGTCGCTCTCCGTCGACGCGGGCGACCTGGGTGCCCTGCGCGACGGCATGATCGCCGCCGGGGTCGACCCGGCGACGCCGGTGGCCCTCACCGGCGACGGCACGGGCGACACCCAGTACACGTCCACGACCACCGTCGACGGGCTGGTCTCCTCGGCGCTCGGCGCGGCCGGCCGGCTGGTCGTGCTGATCGGCTCCGCGGTTCCGGGTCGCGACAAGCTGTCGTGGTGGGAGAACCGGCCGCTGTACGGCTGGAAGGTGCTGGTGCCGCGCACCAAGGAGCAGGCCGGCGTGATGAGCGACCTGCTGCGCACGTACGGAGCGATCCCTTGCGAGGTGCCGACGATCGCCGTCGAGCCGCCGCGCACACCGGCGCAGATGGAGCGGGCGATCAAGGGCCTGGTCGACGGCCGGTACGCCTGGACGATCTTCACGTCGGTCAACGCGGTGCGGGCGGTCTGGGAGAAGTTCGCCGAGCACGGCCTCGACGCCCGGCACTTCGGCGGCGTCAAGATCGCGTGCGTCGGCGAGGCGACGGCCGACGCGGTGCGCGCCTTCGGCATCCAGCCCGAGCTGATCCCGGCCGGTGAGCAGTCGAGCGAGGGCCTGCTGGCCGAGTTCTCGCCGCACGACGAGGTGCTCGACCCGGTCGGCCGCATCCTGCTGCCGCGTGCCGACATCGCCACCGAGACGCTCGCCGCCGGTCTGGTCGAGATGGGCTGGGAGGTCGACGACGTCACCGCCTACCGCACGGTGCGGGCGGCGCCGCCGCCGGCCGAGATCCGCGACGCGATCAAGTCGGGCGGCTTCGACGCGGTGCTGTTCACCTCGTCGTCGACGGTGCGGAACCTCGTCGGCATCGCCGGCAAGCCGCACGCGCGCACGGTGGTCGCGGTGATCGGTCCGAAGACCGCCGAGACCGCCGTCGAGTTCGGCCTGCGGGTGGACGTGCAGCCGCCGCACGCCTCGGTGCCCGACCTCGTCGAGTCGCTGGCGACGTACGCCGTCGAACTGCGCGAGAAGCTGGCCGCGATGCCGGCCAAGCAGCGGCGCGGTTCCAAGGTCCAGGGCCCCACGGCCCTGCGTTTCCGATAGGATTTCATCGATGTCTTACCCGACCGTGCGGCCGCGGCGGCTGCGGGTGTCCGCGCCGATGCGCCGGTTGGTGGCCGAGACCCGGATCCATCCGGCGCAGCTCGTGCTGCCGATGTTCGTGCGTGAGGGCCTCGACGAGCCGAAGCCGATCGCGTCGATGCCCGGGGTGGTGCAGCATTCCCGGGACTCGCTGCGCAAGGCGGCCGTCGAGGCCGTGCAGGCCGGCGTCGGCGGGCTGATGCTCTTCGGGGTACCCACGCACAAGGACGAGGTGGGCTCCGGCGGCTGCGACCCCGACGGGATCCTCAACGCCGCGCTGCGCGACGTGGTCTCCGAGGTCGGCGACGCCACGGTCGTGATGAGCGACCTGTGCCTCGACGAGTTCACCTCGCACGGCCACTGCGGCGTGCTCGCGCCCGACGGCTCGGTCGACAACGACGCAACGCTCGCGGTGTACGGCGACATGGCGGTGGCGCAGGCCCGCGCCGGCGCACACATGCTGGGGACCAGCGGCATGATGGACGGCCAGGTCGGCGCGGTGCGCAAGGCCCTCGACGCTTCAGGGTTCACCGACGTGTCGATCCTGGCGTACGCGGCGAAGTACGCGTCGGCCTTCTACGGGCCGTTCCGCGAGGCGGTCGAGTCGTCGCTGGAGGGCGACCGCAAGACCTACCAGCAGGACGGCGGCAACGGCCGCGAGGCGATCCGGGAGACCCTGCTCGACCTCGCCGAGGGCGCCGACATCGTCATGGTGAAGCCGGCGGGTCCGTACCTGGACGTCATCTCCGACGTGCGGGCCGCGGTCGACGTGCCGGTCGCGGCGTACCAGATCTCCGGTGAGTACTCGATGATCGAGGTGGCCGCCGCCAACGGTCTCATCGACCGCGAACGCGGCATCCTCGAGACGCTTACCTCGATCCGCCGCGCGGGCGCCGACATCGTGCTGACCTACTGGGCCGTCGAGGCCGCCGGACTGGTTAGCGGCCGCTGAGCAGGGTAGTTGGTCCGGTATGCGTATCGGATACTTCCTGTCCAGCGAGGAGTACACGCCCGCCGAGCTGATCGAGCAGGCGAAGCTCGCCGAGGAGGCCGGCTTCGAGGGCCTCTGGATCTCCGACCACTTCCATCCCTGGGTCGACGCGCAGGGGCAGAGCCCGTTCGTGTGGTCGATGATCGGCGCGCTGAGCCAGGTGACACGGCTGCCGGTCACCACGGCCGTCACGGCACCCACCATGCGCATCCATCCGGCGATCATCGCGCAGGCCGCGGCGACCTCCGCGGTGCTGCACCAGGGCCGGTTCGTGCTGGGCGTCGGCTCCGGCGAGGCGCTCAACGAGCACATCTTCGGCGACGCCTGGCCGCGCGCCGCCGTGCGGCTGGAGATGCTCGAAGAGGCCGTCGAGGTGATGCGCAAGCTGTGGGACGGCGGGTTCGTCGACCACGACGGCGAGCACTACGTGGTCGAGAACGCGCGCATCTACACGCTGCCTGAGGAGCCGCCGAAGGTGTACGTCTCCGGCTTCGGGCCGAAGGCGATCGACCTCGCCGCCCGGATCGGCGACGGGTTCGTCTCCGTGCAGCCGGAGGCCGAGCACGTGAAGCGGTTCCGCAAGAACGGCGGCGGCCGCAAGGTCGCGCAGGGCGGGTTCAAGGCCGCGTGGGCGCCCACAGAGGACGAGGGCGCGCGCATCGCCTACGAGAAGTGGCCCAACGCCGGCGTGCCCGGCGAGCTGTCGCAGGTGCTGCCGTCGCCGCGGCACTTCGAGCAGGCCTCGCAGCTGGTGACCCAGGACATGGTGAAGGAGTCGTTCGTGTGCGGCTCCGACGTCGAGGCGCACCTGGAGATGATCGGCAGGTACGCCGACGCCGACTTCGACGAGGTCTACGTGGCGAACAGCGGGCCCAACTACCGCGAGTTCTTCGAGTTCTACAAGCGCGACGTCCTACGCAAGGCTCGGTCCTAGTTTGCGCAGAAGGTCAGGAACGTCGGCCTCGTACTCCCGCCATTCACGATCCGGCTGGAATCCGAGGTCGGCGTTGACCTTCAGCATCGGGTCCTTCTCGAGCGCGTGCCAGGTCTGCACCTCGGCCAGCTTCGGCTCGGCGGCCCGCAGCTCGAACAGCATGCGCGCCTTGATCGCGCGCCCGATGCCGTTGCCGCGGTGCTCCGGCACCACGATCGTGTCGTACTGGTCGGCCCGACCGGGCCGCGGCCTGGGCACCACGACCTCGGTGAGGCCCGCGACGTCGCCGGTGGGCTCGTGGACGGCCACCACGATGTAGGGCTTGAGCCCACGGCGGTGCAGCGTGGCGAGGCTCGCCCGCAGCCGTTCCGGGTCGTACGAGCTCGGCCGCAGGTCGAGATCGCCGTCTCCGTTGTCGCGCACCGACTCCTTGGCGGCCGCGTACGCCGCGAACAGCTCCTCCGGCGGCCCGCCCGGGTAGTACTCCACCCGGTACCCCGAGCCGATGCCCTGCGCCATCCCGCCGAGTTTCAACCAGTCGACCGACCCCAGATCGAGGACGTTGCGGATCTCGCCGTACGCCCAGCGGAAGCCGTGCCGCTCGTAGAACGGGATCGACGGCGTCTCGCCGATCGCCTCGACCCCGAGCGACGGGATGCCCTCGTCGTGCGCGCGCCGGGCGACCGCCAGCAGCAGCGCGCTACCGACACCCTTGCCGCGCGCCTCGGGGTGCACGATCAGGTCGATGACGCCGATGTCGTCCATCAGCAGGACGTTGGCCTGGCCGAGCAGCCGGTCCTCGTGCGGGTCGGGCGTGACCCAGCACGCCCGCCGCTCGCCGGGCATGGTGCAGCACAGATAATCGCGGTAGCCGTCAACCTGCCAGCGTGGATCGTCGGGTACGTCGACCTCGCCGGCGGCGTTGAGCAGGTCGATCACCGCGGCCACCTCGGATTCAGGTGCCGACGCGGGTTCCCACTCCTGAACCTTCACCCGTACAGCTTGCCGATCGGCGGGCCATCGCGGAAGTGTCACGACCAGACAACTTACGGTGTCGGCCGATCATGATCGATCTCAGGCCCGGGTCGCCTTGCCGTAGTTGTCGGCCTCCCGGAACACATTGTTCACATAGACTTCGACGTTGTTGTATGCCAGGATCGCCTGCCGCCAGCCCTCGGCGGTGCCGAGGTTGCGGTTGCTGCCGCACAGGTACCGGGCCGAGGCGAGCGCCGCGTCGTCGATGTCGTGCGGGTCGGCCTGTCCACTTCCGTCGGCGTCGATGGCGTACGTGCGCCACGTCGACGGGATGAACTGCATCGGGCCGACCGCCCGGTCCCACACCGCGTCGCCGTCGAGCACGCCGTCGTCGGTGTCCTGGATCGCCTTGTTGTTGTTGGTGCCGTCGAGCGGCGGACCGTAGATCGGCTTGCTGGGCCGCCCGTCGGAGTTGAGCGTGGCGCCGCCGGACTGCCCGTGGTTGGACTCGTTGCGGCCGATGCCGGCCAGCGTCGTCCACTTGAGGTTGCAGCCCGGGTGCGTCTGGGCCACGGTCAGCTCGGCCAGCGCGTACGCCTCCACCGCCGCCAGCGGGATGTTGGTGCGCACCGCGATCGGTGCGGCCCAGGCCGCGAGCGTGTCGGCCGCGCTCTGCTCGCCGCGCGGCGGTGCCGACGGGTCCTCGCTGGGGAACAGCGGCTGCTCGCCGTCTTCCGGCTTGTCACTCGGCAGGTCGGCGCTCTCGGAGGGCAGGACATCCTCGGACTGCTCGGCGACGACCGGCTCGTTGCCGGTGACCTGCGGCAGCCAGGCACCGCCTGCGAACGCGACCGCGACCAGCAGCGCCATCAGCACGCCCGGCAGCACCATGCGGCCGGCCGGCCGCCGGGCCCAGGCGCGGGTGGCCCGGGCACTGCGCGTGGCACCGGTGCCGGCGGCGACGAACACCTGGGTCGGCGTGAGCCGCGACCGTCGGTGTGACCGCACCGGCGGCCGCGTCGACGTCCACGGGTCGCTGAATGGTCGCTTCGTGCGTTTTGCGAGATTGACCTTTTTAGTCAGACTGACCGGAGCGCGCCGCACGAGGCTGACCTTCGGTGCCGCCCGCCGTACCAGGCTCACCGTGGCGGCGGGTCGTCTGACGAGGCTCACCTTGGGGGCCGATTCGCTGGAGTCGCTGGTCAGGCTGACGGGCGCGTCCTCCCCGGAGCGTTGTCGGGGCGCGGACGGGCGGATCAACGAGGGCCGGTCATTGCTCGCCACCCGTCGAGTATTACCGATACCGGCGCATACCCTGTATCCCATGCCGCGTTACGACTACCGCTGCCGCGCCTGCGGCGACACCTTCGAGCTCAACCGCACCATGAGCGAGGCCAACTCCCCGGCCCCGTGCCCGGCCGGCCACGACGACACGGTGAAACTGCTGTCGACGATCGCGCTCACCGGTCGGGGCGGCGGCGCGGCGGGCATGCCCGCACCGGGCGCGGGCGGCGGGGGTTGCTGCGGCGGCGGCTGCGGCTGCGGCTGACAAAGGCGACCGAACGGTCGACATCGCGTCGCGGGCGCCCGTCGTTACCCCGGTGCCTCACCTGCCCGGCCCCTCGACGCGGCCCCGACCCGGCCCGGATCCGGCCCCGGCCCGGTCACGGCCCGACACGGCCTGAACGCCCGATGCCCGGCAGCAGGGGCCGTGCGACACGATGATCGCGCGCCTGGCAGGGAGGCGGAGGTTCAGGTGTCGGCTTCGATGCACCTGCCCACCGGGCTGGTGACGTTCCTGTTCACCGACATCGAAGGCTCAACCCGGTTGGCCCGCATGCTCGGTGCGCAGTACCGCGCCATGCTCTCCGAACACCGCGAGGTGCTCGGCCGCGCGTTCGCCGCCGCCGGCGGGGTGCGCATGTCGGTCGAGGGCGACTCGTTGTTCTACGCGTTTGGCGACGCCGCCGCGGCGCTCGCCGGCTGCGTGCGGGCCCAGCGTGACCTCGCCGCGCGCTCCTGGCCCGGCGGCCAGGCACCCCGGGTGCGGATGGGCCTGCACACCGGGCCCGCCGAGCCCTACCACGGTGAGTACGCGACCCCGGTGGTGCACCGCGCGTCGCGGATCGCGTCGGCGGCACACGGCGGGCAGATCCTGTGCTCGTCCACCACCGCCAACGCCGCCCTCGACGGGGTCCGGTCACCCACGGTGACCTTCGCCGACCTGGGACTGCACCGCCTCCGGGGCTTCGACGACCGCGAACGCCTCTTCCAGGTGGTCGCGCCCGGCCTGGAGGTCGACTTCCCGCGGCCCCGCGGGGTCGCAGCGGTCGCGCACAACCTGCCTGTGCCGGTCACCGATTTCATCGGGCGCGGCGCCGAGCAGCGCGACCTGCGCGCGCTGCTCGAACGCCAGCGCCTGGTCGTGGTGGTCGGGCCCGGCGGCGCCGGGAAGACCCGGCTCGCGGTGGAGCTCGCGGCCGGTCTCGTGGCGAACTACGCCGACGGTGTGTGGTTCGCCGACTTCGCGACCGCGGCCGACGCCGACCTGGTCGAGGTCTGCCTCTCCGACGCGCTGGGCCTGCGCCCCGAACCGGGCCGGCCGGTGATCGACACGCTCGTCGACCACGTCGCCGGGCGGCGGCTGCTGCTCGTTCTCGACACCTGCGACGCGTTCCCGGCCGCGGTCGGCGCGCTCATCGCGCGGCTGCTGGCCGGCAGCCCCGGCGTCACCGTGCTGGCCACCAGCCGGGAGCCGCTCGGGCTGCTGGGCGAGCTGATCTGGCGGATCCCGCCGCTCGGACTGCAGGAGGCCGGGTGGAAACGGCCCGGTGACGCGGTGACGCTGCTGATCCGGCGCGCCGAAGCGGCCCGGGGCGGGCGGCCGGTCGCCTCTGCCGAGCTGGCCGACCTGGCCCGGGTCGCGGCCGCCATGGACGGCCTGCCGCTCGCCCTCGAACTCGCCGCCGCCCGCCTCCGGGTGTTCTCCGCGGCACAGCTGGCGGCCCGCGTGCACGACGTGCTGGCCGTCACCGACGCCGGCGTCTCCGCCGCGTCCGTACCGGCCCGCCACCGCACCATGGACGCGACCGTCGACTGGTCGTACCGCACGCTGCCGGCGTCGGTCGCCCGGCTGCTGCGCTGGCTGTCGGTGTTCGTCGGCCCGGTCGACCTGGCGGCGGTGGAGATGGTGCACGGCGCCGACCCCGTGTGCGCGGTGACCACGCTCGTCGACAAGTCGTTGCTGCAGGCCGACGGGGCTTCCTCGCCTCCTTCGGCGACAAACCAGCGACTTCAGTTCCGGATGCTCGACCCGATCCGGTCCTACGCCCGCCGCCGCCTCGCCGAAGCGGGCGAGGAGCGCACCGCCCGTAACCGGCACCTCGCCTGGTGCCGGCTCGCCGCCCGGCAGGCCTACGTCGACCCCGACGGCCAGCCCGTCACGCTGTCGCTGCGCTCGCTCGACCCGATCGCCGACGAGCTGCGCGCGGCCCTGCGCTGGACGGCGAGCGAAGGCAGCGCCCGGGCCGGCCTCAGCATCGCCGGCGCGCTCGACCAGTGGTGGCGCGAACGTGGCCTCGCCCGGGAGGGCCGGCGCTGGCTCCGGCTGCTGTACGCGCGGGTCGACGCCGCCGGCGAGTCGGTGCCGGACGGCGAGCTGGCCGCCGCCTACCACGTGCACTCGGTGCTGGCCGGCGTCGACGGCGAGTACGCCGAGGAGCTGGAGTACTCCCGGCTGGCCGAGGAGGCCGCGTACCGGGCCGACGACCCCGCCCTGCTGGTGCGGGTCCTCAGCGGACGGGGCGCGCCGTTGCTCGACGTCGGCCGCGTCGACGACGCGGAGCGGGTGTGCCGCGACGCGATCGCCTGGGCCACCCGGGAAGGCGTCGCCGGCGACGCGTTGTTCGCGGTCTACACCCTCGCCGAGCTCCTGTGGCTCCGCGGAGACCTCGACGAGGCCGCCGACCTGCTCGCCAGCGCCCGGCCGCTGGAGGCCGGCCGCCCGGTGGAGCGGGGCCGGCGCACCGTCGACATGATCCTGGGCCTGGTCGCGTTGAAGCGGGGTGACCTCGTCGCGGCCCACGAGCACCTGGTGGTCGCGCTGCGGTCGCGGGTGGTCAACGGGTTCCTGTCCCGGGCCGGCGAGACCCTCGGCGCGATGGCCGTGCGGTGTGCACTCGGCGGTGAGCCGCTCCTCGCGGCGCGGCTGTTCGGGGCGGCACAGGCGGCCCGCGCGCGGCTCAAGACGAGCGGTGGCGTCCTCAGCGTCTACTGGGTCGAGCACGAGGCGGCGGTGCGCGCCGTCCTCGGCGACGCGGTGTTCGACTCCGCCTACGCGGCGGGCAGCGCGCTCAGCGTCGAGAAGGCGGCGGCGGTGGCGCTGGCTGTCGAGCACCCCGACCTCGCCGCCGACTCCGCACGGTTCACCCGCGCCTGACTGGTTGCCGGCCGGCAAGCGGTGTGCGGTTAGGGTGTGTTCGTGCCTCTGGACCTCCGCACCCGGTGGGCGGCGCGCCCGCGCGCCAACCCCTGGGTGGCGCGGGTCCGGGCGGTCGACTGGCGCCCGCTCCTGGTGGCGCTGTTCGTCGCCGTGCTGCTCGGGCTCGCCGGTGGATCGCTGGGCCAGTGGATCGGCTGGCGCACCGCCGGCTCCCTGCCCACGGACGCCGAGGCGGAGGCGATCGCCCGGCTGGCCCTCGCGGGTCCGGTCCCGCCGCCGGAACGGCGCGACGAGTTCTTCGGCTACGACCGCAACGACGCCTACGGGCCGGGATACGTCCGGTTCACGATGCCGGCCGACCCGGCGGCCGCGTCGTTCCCGTGGCAGGCGAAGGACATCCGGGTGCGGCTGGACACCGCCGGATGGGCGGTCGACCGGACGTGGGCGATCGACGGTCCCGACGAGAAGAGCGACCCGTCCCGGCGGGCCTCGTCCGACCGGGCCGAGCGGGTCGAGGGTCTGATCTTCGTGGCCGACAAGGGCGACTGGCGGGTGCGGTACCTGGCCGGCCCCGGCGACGAGGCCCGGCTGGAGATCGTGCGGGTCGCGCCGATCGCGGTGCCGGCCGGTGGCGCGCTGGGTTTCCTGGTGTTCGCGGGCGTCGGCTGGCTGATCGGTCAGCGGGCCGCCCGGCGGTTCAGCCACCTCGGCGGCTTCGCCCGTCGCTGCGCGCGGTGGCTGCTGCTCGGGTCGGTGCTGGGGATGCTGGCGCCGCTCGCACTCACGCTGGTGCGGCTCGGTGCGGGTCACGCACAGCTCAGCAGCCCGCAGATCCCGTTGTGGACGGCGTTCGCCGAGCCGGTGCTGATGCCGCTGGCCGTCGCCGCGGTGATCCTTCTCTGTGCGGCCGGTGCCGTCGTGGCCGGCGCGAGCGTGCCGGAACCGGCGCCGGCGGAGCCCCTTGAGCCCGCCCTCGAAGGTGAACCCGAGATGAACGAGCCATTGCGCGAGGGCAACTGAGTCTTCAGGATCGACGGATCTCTCCGAGACCCTGGAGTACTCATGGTCGATCTTCAGAGACGAACCGTCCTCCGTGGGGCGGTCGCCACCGGTGGCGCGCTCGTCGCGGGTCCATTCGCCGGTTTTGCCGCCCGCGCCGATGCGCACGGACGGCCGCCGGCCGAACGTCCACCCCTCGGCCCCATCCCCGACGAACGCGACGGCATCGTGCGGCTCCACCTGCCGCCGGGCTTCAAGTACCGCTCCTTCCACGACACCGAATCCCCGGTGACGCTCGACGACGGCACCGCGCTGCCCGGGCGTCACGACGGCATGGCCGCGTTCCGCGGACCCCGCGGCAACGTCATCCTGGTCCGCAACCACGAGATCAACGGCGCCACACCGGCGTTCGGACCCGGCACCCCGTACGACCCGATGGCACCGGGCGGCACCACCACGGTCGAGGTGACCCGCTACGGCCAGGTGGTCCGCGGCTTCACCAGCCTCAACGGCACCCAGATGAACTGCTCCGGCGGCCCGATGCCGTGGGGGTCCTGGATCACCTGCGAGGAGACGGTCAACGGCCCCGACGTCGGCGCCGACTTCACCGGCGCGCCCAACACCGCGCTGACCCAGCGGCACGGCTTCATCTTCGAGGTGCCGGTCGGTGGACGGTCGGACCGGCAACCGATCACCCGCGCCGGCCGGTTCGCCCACGAGTCGGTGGCGTTCGACCCGCACGAGGGCGCGCTGTACCTGAGCGAGGACAACTTCGGCTGGCCGTCGGGCTTCTACCGGTATGTGCCCAAGCGCAACCCGATGCGCACCGGCCGCATGGACAACCAGGGCCGCCTGCAGATGCTGAAGATCAAGCGGCGCGACAACCTCGACCTGGCGGTCACGCAGCAGCGGGGAGCCCGCTACCAGGTCGAGTGGGTCGACATCGACGACCCGGCGCCGTCGTTCCCCTACACACCCGGCACCCCGGCGTCGACGCCGAACGACACCGCGCTCACGTACGTGTCGCGGCAGGGCTGGGCGCAGGGGGCCGCCTACTTCTCCCGGCTGGAGGGGACGATCTACGACCGCGGGACGGTCTACTTCACCTCCACCCAGGGCGGCGGGCCGGCGGAGACCTCGCTCGGCCCCATCGCCGACGGCTACGGCAACGGGCACGGCCAGGTGTGGGCGTACCACACGCGGTCGCGCACGCTCAGCCTCGTCTACGAGTCGCCGGGCCCCGACGTGCTCGACTTCCCCGACAACGTCACCACGAGCCCGCGCGGCACGCTGGTGGTCTGCGAGGACAACACCAACGACAACTACCTGCGCGGGCTCACCCAGAACGGCGAGCTGTTCGACATCGCGCTGAACCGCCTGGTGAGCTCGCTGCCCGGCAACGCGCCGCGCTACAACGACGAGTTCGCCGGCTCAACGTTCTCCCCGGACGGCCACACCCTGTTCGTGAACATCCAGGCCAGCCGCGGCATGACGTTCGCCATCTGGGGCCCCTGGTCCCGAATCGGCGTCTAACCCCCGCGCCGATCGTTCCGCGCGCCGATCGATCCATGCGCCGATCTTGCAGTTGTGGCCCCCGACAAGGCCGGATATAGCCGGACATAGGTGCGGCCACAACTGCAAGATCGGCGCCAGGGGCGCGGTGCGGCCCCGGCGCCAGGGGCGCGGCGGGAGCTACAGGATGGTCCAGGTGTCGCCGGCGCCCAGGAGGGCGGCCAGCTCCTGTTCGGGGTCGCCGGCCAGCTTGGACTTCGCCGTGTCGAGCTGCTCCCGCACGATCGTGTCGTAGGAGTTGCGCGCGACCTTCCGGAAGACGCCGATCGGCGTGTTGCGCAGGTCCTCGCCGGGCAGGCGCGACAGCGCGAACGCGTACGCGGGCTCCTCGACCGTCTCGTCGTGGATCACGATCTCGCCCGGATCGACCGAGTCGGTCGGCACCACGCGGAGGCCGAAGCCACCGGGCGGGTTGATCACCGACCACTGGTTCTCGGCGCCGAACGTGAGCGGCTGCCCGTGCTCGAGCCGGATCGTGTAGTCGTCGCGGGTCGCCGGCTCCTTCAACGTGTCGAACGCGTTGTCGTTGAAGATGTTGCAGTTCTGGTAGATCTCGACGAACGCCGAACCCTCGTGGGTGGCGGCCGACCGCAGCACCGACTGAAGGTGCTTGCGGTCGGTGTCGAGCGTGCGGGCCACGAACGTGGCCTCGGCGCCGAGGGCCAGCGAGATCGGGTTGAACGGCGAGTCGGCCGAACCGACCGGCGTCGACTTGGTGATCTTCCCGATCTCCGAGGTCGGCGAGTACTGGCCCTTGGTCAACCCGTAGATCTTGTTGTTGAAGAGCAGGATCTTCACGTTGACGTTGCGCCGCAACGCGTGGATCAGGTGGTTGCCGCCGATCGACAGCGCGTCACCGTCGCCGGTGACGATCCACACGCTCAGGTCGGGCCGCGACACCGACAGGCCGGTGGCGATCGCCGGCGCCCGGCCGTGGATCGAGTGCATGCCGTAGGTGTTCATGTAGTACGGGAACCGCGACGAGCAGCCGATGCCGCTGACGAACACGATGTTCTCGCGCGGGATCTGCAGCTCGGGCATGAACGACTGCACCGCCGCCAGGATCGCGTAGTCGCCGCAGCCCGGGCACCAGCGGACCTCCTGGTCGGACTTGAAGTCCTTCATCGCGAGCTTTACAGGGGAGCGCGAGGGTGGCGAAGCCCCCTCGCCGGGATTGCTCGGCTTCAGCGGGATCTCAGGCATTCTTCACGACCTCTTCCAGCATCGTCTCGAGCTCGGCGGCGGTGAACGGCAGACCGCGCACCTGGTTGTAGCCCAGCGCGTCGACCAGGAACTTCGCCCGGATCACGTGGGCGAGCTGGCCCAGGTTCATCTCCGGGATCACCACGCGCTCGTAGCGGCGCAGCACGTCGCCGGTGTTCTTCGGCATCGGCGACAGGTGCCGCAGGTGCGCCTGCGCGATCTCGACGCCGCGGGCCCGCAGCGCCCGGCAGGCGGCACCGATCGGCCCGTACGTGGACCCCCAGCCGAGCACGAGCACCTCGGCCTCGCCGGACGGGTCGTCGACCTCCAGGTCGGGCACCTCGATCGCCTCGATGCGGGCGGCCCGGGTGCGCACCATGAAGTCGTGGTTGGCCGGGTCGTACGAGATGTCACCGGTCTTGTCGGCCTTCTCCAGGCCACCGATGCGGTGCTCCAGCCCCGGCGTGCCGGGTACGGCCCACGGCCGGGCCATGGTCTCCGGGTCACGCAGGTACGGCAGGAACCTGCCGTCGTCGCTGTTCGGCTCGGTGGCGAACTCGACCCGGAGGTCGGGCAGCTCGGAGATCTCCGGCAGGCGCCACGGCTCGGAGCCGTTGGCGATGTACCCGTCGGAGAGCAGGATCACCGGCGTGCGGTAGGTCAGCGCGATGCGCGAGGCCTCGATCGCGGCGTAGAAGCAGTCGGACGGCGAGTTCGGCGCCACCACGGCCACCGGCGCCTCGCCGTGCCGGCCGAACAGGGCCATGTTGAGGTCGGCCTGCTCGGTCTTGGTGGGCATGCCGGTCGACGGTCCGGCGCGCTGCACGTCGACGATCACCAGCGGCAGTTCGAGGGCGACCGCGAGCGAGATCGTCTCGCCCTTGAGCGCCACGC
Source organism: Virgisporangium ochraceum (assembly GCF_016863655.1). Lineage (GTDB taxonomy): Bacteria > Actinomycetota > Actinomycetes > Mycobacteriales > Micromonosporaceae > Virgisporangium > Virgisporangium ochraceum. The sequence continues at coordinate 30,659 of NZ_BOPH01000134.1, read as the reverse complement.
CCGGCCCCGACGTCGTGGTGACGCCGAGCGCGCCGCCGTACGAGGCGCCCAGGGCCGCGCCGATCGCCGCGATCTCGTCTTCGGCCTGCACGGTGGTGACGCCGAACTTCTTGTGCTTCGACAGCTCGTGCAGGATGTCGGACGCCGGCGTGATCGGGTACGCGCCGAGGAACACCGGCAGCCTCGACCGCACGCCGGCCGCGACCAGGCCCAGGGCCAGGGCGATGTTGCCGGTGATGTTGCGGTAGTGGCCGGGCGGCATCTTGGCCGGCTTGACCTCGTACCGCACCGCGAAGTCCTCGGTGGTCTCACCGAAGTTCCAGCCGGCCTTGAACGCCGCGGCGTTGGCGGCGGCGAGGTGCGGCTTCGTGGCGAACTTGCGGTCGAGGAAGTCGAGCGTGGACTCGTACGGCCGCGAGTACAACCAGGACAGCATCCCGAGGGCGAACATGTTCTTCGCGCGCTCGGCGTCCTTCTTGGAGATGTCGTGGTCCTCCAGCGCCTTCACGGTCATGCTCGTGAGCCCGACCGGGTGCACGGTGTAGCCGCTGAGCGAGCCGTCCTCGATCGGGTTGCTGGCGTAGCCGACCTTGGCGAGGTTGCGCTTGGTGAACTCGTCGGTGTTGACGATGATTTCCGCACCACGCGGAAGATCGGGCAAATTGGCCTTCAACGCGGCCGGGTTCATCGCCACCAGGACGTTCGGCGAGTCACCGGGCGTGAGGATGTCGAAGTTCGCGAAATGGACCTGGAAGCTCGACACCCCGGGCAGCGTGCCGGCGGGCGCGCGGATCTCGGCCGGGAAGTTGGGCAGGGTCGAGATGTCGTTGCCGAGCTGCGCGGTCTCCGACGTGAACCGATCCCCGGTGAGCTGCATACCGTCGCCTGAGTCGCCAGCGAACCGGATGACGACACGATCCAACTGGCGAACCTGCTTGGTCACGGGAAACAGACCTCCTCATGCCGGCACCCCGGTGGGCGGGTGGCCGTGGGCCGACGCGGCGGGTATCGGGCAGCGGCGGCGGTGCCGGCCCGCGTCTTTGATTCACCGCCCAGCGTACGTCGGAGCACGCAACGCGCAGTGCGACGGTGAGTTAGATCGCGGAATCCACGCCTGGCTCGGGGCGGCGGCGCAACGGAAGGATAACCATCGCCGCCACCGTCGTGAACACCCCGATCAAGGACACGACGATCGGCAGAACCGACAGGGGTTGACCCACCCGGGATCCGGCGTCGACCGGGTCGATGCCGCTGAACCCGGCGCCGCGTCGGGGCTGGGCGACGGTCACGTCGGGGTCGTCGCCGCCCGTCGGTCCGGCCCGTTCGTCGGGACGCGCGGAGATGAGGACCGAGTACGACGCCTGCCGCGCGGCCGCGTCCTGCCCAGGCGGGGTGAGCGAGCCGTGGACGCTGCCCAGCAGCGGCGCCTCGGCGCGGGCCGCCCGGTCGACCACGAGCGTGAACCGCAGCGTGAGGCGCTGGCCGGCGGGCACCCGGCCGACCTGGCACCGTTCCCGCTCGGCCGACACGCGCACCCGGGTGACGCACTCGGCCGGCACGGTCGCCACCTCGACGCCGGGCGGGGTCACCACGTCGACGGTGCCGTCGGCCCGCACCGACCCGGTGTTGGACAGCCGCACCTCCAGCGTCGTCGGCTCGGTGGACGCCTCGGGGTCGGCCGGGTCGGCGGGCAGGAACGGGTCGCTCACGCCGAGGTCGATGCCCGGGGTCGGCGGACCGGGCGGGAAGTCGATGCCGAAGCGGGCCCGGTCGGTGGCCGTGCGGCCACCGGCGGTCGCCGACACCTGGACCGTGCCGGTGGGCGGGTCGCGCCACAGGCCCGGCGCCACGGTGACGTCGAGGGTGATCGTCGCCGCGCTCCGGGGCGCTATCCGGCACGTGACGACCAGTGAGTCCGCGGTGCAGCCGGGTCCGCCCTCCGACCGCGCCAGCTCGACGCCGGGCGGGAGCGTGAACCGGGTCTCGGCGGTGACCGGCGGCGTGCCGGTGTTGCGTACCCGCGCCTTGAGCGGGTACGTCTCCGTCAGGCCCTGCCAGTAGCCGGCGCCGACCGGGATGTCCTCGGCGGTCACGGCGACCGCGGGAGCCGGCGGCTCCGACGGGCTGCCGCTGACGGTCGGGTCGGGATCGGGCACGGGCGCGGCTCGTCCAGGAGCGGTCCCCACCGGCAGCACGGCCGCGATCGTGGCGATCAGCCCGCCCACGACGGCGGCCCTCAGCCCTCGCCTCCGCCGCGCCATGGTGCGGACGATAGCCCCTGTGGTCGGTACGCTGCGACGGTGACCGGTTACCTGGGGTCGTACGCGACGCTCGGACTCACCCTTCTGGGCGCGGTGGTGGTGTTCGTCGGCGCGTTCTCCGCCAACCGGCTGCTCCGTCCGCGGCGCCCGACGGCCGGCCCCGGCAAGTACGAGACGTACGAGTGCGGCCTCGACCCGGTCGGCGGCGACTGGGCACAGGCGCAGATCAGGTACTACGTGTACGCCTACCTGTATGCGTTGTTCGCGGTCGAGAGCGTGTTCCTCTTCCCCTGGGCGGTGATCTTCGACCGGCCCGGCTTCGGCGCGGCGGCGATCGTCGAAATGGCGATCTTCGTGGCGGTGCTCGCGCTGGGGCTGCTCTACGCGTGGCGGAAAGGCGTCCTCCGCTGGACGTAATAGGTGGTCGGTTTCACACCCGTTCGGCCGACGTGCCACGATCGGCACATGACGTTGCTGTACGTCCTCCTCGGCGCACTCGTTGTCGGCGCGGTCGCGTTCGGGGTCGCGGTGCTGGTCACCGGCGCCGACCCGGGTCTCGCCGCGGAAGAACCCGAAGGATCCTCGGTACCGTTGCCGGGCCACCGGCCGCTGGCCGAGCAGGACTTCCAGGCGCTGCGGTTCGACACCGGCCTGCGCGGCTACCGGATGTCGCAGGTCGACTCGGCGCTGCGCCGGGCGGCCTACGACGTCGGCTACAAGACCGAGCTGGTCGCGGTGCTGGAGGCCGAGGTCAGCGCGCTGCGCGAGGGGCGGCAGGAGGAGGCCGACGAGCTGCGCAAGGCGCGGATCGCCGCGCTGGGCGAGCAGCAGCACCGGCCCGATCCGGACCTCGACGAGAACGGGAACGAGAACCAGATCGAGAACCAGATCGAGAACCTGAACCGGGACGCCGCGCCGGAGCCGGAAGAGGCGACCGCGGACGAGCCCGAGCCCGTCCAGCTGACCAAGGACGACAAGTCGGAAGCGGTGGGTGAGCGCTCGTGACCTCCGACGGCCCGTCGTCCACGGCCGGGCTCGGCGACGCCGCCCGCCCGGGAGCCGGCGAGGTCACCGCGACGGTGATCGTCAACGCGCCGGCCGAGAAGGTGTTCCGGGCGCTGGTCTCCTGGGAACGGCAGGGTGACTGGATCCCGTTCACCCAGGTGCGCGTCGTGTCCGGCGACGGCGGCGAGGGCTCGGAGATCGAGGCCGTCACCAAGGTCGGGCCGGCGGTGCTGCGCGACGAGCTGACGGTGGTCAAGCTCGACCCGCCGCGCACCGTGCACGTGGTGCACCACGGCAAGGTGCTGCGCGGTCCCGGCGTACTGCGGTGCACGCCGATGGGTGGCGACCGGACCCAGGTGGTGTGGCACGACTGGTTCCACCTGCCGGGTGGCGCGGCGGGCCGGGTCGCCTGGCCGGTGGTGTGGCCCGGGTCCAAGTTCAGCCTGACGGCGGCGCTGAAGCGGTTCGCGAAGCTGGTCGAGGCGGGACGGCTCCCGTAGTTCTGTCGTAGGGCACGGCTATCTTTCAGGCGTGCCGGATCTGGTGGTTGGTGAAGACGGCCTGGCCCGTTGCGGCTGGTGCGTGTCCTCCGATCTGTACATGGCCTACCACGACGACGAGTGGGGGCGGCCGCAGCGCGACGACCGGACGCTGTTCGAGAAGATGAGCCTCGAGGCGTTCCAGTCGGGGCTGGCGTGGATCACGATCCTGCGCAAGCGCGAGAACTTCCGGAAGGCGTTCGCCGACTTCGACGCCGCCACGGTCGCCGGGTTCGGGGAGAAAGACATCGACCGGCTCCTGGCCGACACCGGAATCGTTCGCAACCGGCAGAAGATCGAGGCGACCATCCACAACGCCCGGGTCCTGGCCGACCTGCCGCTCCCGCTGAGCGACCTGCTGTGGTCGTTCGCACCCGAGCCCCGCCCGGCACGACTGGACAGCTTCGCCGAGTTCCCGGCCACCACCGCCGAGTCGAAGGCGATGGCCAGAGACCTGAAGAAACGCGGCTTCCGGTTCGTCGGGCCCACCACGGCGTACGCGCTCATGCAGGCGATGGGCATGGTCGACGACCACCTCGAAGGCTGCCACGTACGCGTGATGTGATGTAGCGATGGCGCATTGGGCGGTGGTGTTCCCGGCCGAACGGCTCGACGAGGAGCGGCTGTTCGCCAACGACTCGGTTCCGCTGGAGGGCGACGGCCCGACGGCCGGCGATGTCGTCCTGCTGGTCGCCGACGGAGCCGCGCCGGTGCTGTTCGGCCTGGGCCGCGTGCGGGTGCCCGGCGAGGTGCACTACACCCACCGGCTGCTCGACCAGCCCGTGCCCGTGGGCGACCTCAAGCTCGCCGGGCCGGGTGTGTACCCGCTGGAGCCCTCGGCGTTCGAGGCGTCGGCCGGTGGGGTCGACCCGTACCTGCGCACCGACGGGCCGAAGCGCACCTGGCTCGTGAGCGTCGACATGCCGATCGAGGCGGCCAGCCCGGCCGAGGCTGCGCGCCTGTTCTGGTCGTACGTGTACGAGCTGGGGCCGCAGGAGCTGCCGGCGTTCGTCAGCCCGGTGGGCAACGAGCTGGCCATGCAGGCCTTCGTTCTGGGCATCGAGTCGAACCAGGACCCCGAAGAAGAGGACTGATCCACAGAGGCGCCACAGAGACCGTGCCGATAGTCGGACATTTCGGGCAGGTCTACCCAGTCGCACCGCGCACCGGCGTTACGGTCAGGGCATGGCGACCCGTTCGGATCTCGCGCATCTCCTCCGTCGTGCCGGGTTCGGCCCCCGCGTCGACGAGGTGGACGCGGCGGAGAAGGGCGGCGTCGCCGCCACAGTCGACGCGCTGCTCGCCCCGCCGGCCGCCGACGCGGGCGCGGCCCGCACGCCACCACCGGCCACCGCCGACCCGGTGGCGGCGCTGGCCAAGGACGCCACCCGCGAGCAGAAGCAGGCGGCCCAGAAGCAGCAGCGTGAGCAGGTCGCCGCGCTGACCGTCTGGTGGCTCGACCGCATGGTGCAGGCCGATCATCAGGCACACGAGAAGCTGACGTTCTTCTGGCACGGGCACTGGGCCACGTCGGTCCAGAAGGTGCAGTTTCCGCAGGTCATGCTCGCGCACCAGCAGAAGCTGCACGCGCTGGGCACGGGCGCCTTCGGCGTCCTGGCGCACGCCATGGCCAAGGACCCGGCCCTGATCTGGTGGCTCGACGGGCACAAGAACACCGCCAAGGCCCCGAACGAGAACCTCGCCCGCGAGCTGATGGAGCTGTTCACGCTCGGCATCGGCAACTACACGGAGGCGGACGTCAAGGCGGGTGCGCGGGCGCTCACCGGCTGGGCGGTCGACCGGTCCCGCAACCTGGCGGTGATCAACGCCAAGCGGGTCGACACCGGGGAGAAGACGATCCTCGGCCGGACGGGGCCGTTCGGCACCGACGAGTTCGTCGACATCCTGCTCGCGCAGGAGGCCACCGCGAAGTTCGTCACCGCCCGCCTCTGGTACCGGTACGCGTCGACCGACCCGGTCCCGGCCGACACGCACGGCCGCCTGGTCGCCGCGTTCCCGCAGGGGATCACGGCGGTGTTGAAGGCGCTGTTCACCGACCCGGCATTCGCCGCCACGAAGGGTCAGCTGGTGAAGCAGCCCGTCGAGTGGGCCGTCGGCGCGATGCGCCAGCTCGGCGTGCGTCCCGGCGAACTGTCCACGGCCGAGAAGCAGCAGCTCGTCAGGGCGCTGCGCGAGCAGGGGCAGATACCGCTCGACCCGCCGAGCGTGGGCGGCTGGCCGTCCGGGACGGCGTGGCTCACGACGTCGGGCACCCAGTGGCGGCTCAAGGCGGCCGACCTGCTGGCCGCGAAGGCGTCCCCCGCGGTCACCGAGAAGCTGGCCGCGGTCCCGGAGAAACAGCGACCCGACGCCCTGGCGAACCTCCTGGCGCTCGACGGCTTCACCGACCGCACCCGCGCGGTGCTGACCGGCGAGCCGAAGCGCATCGTCTCGCTCGCCCTCGCGAGCCCGGAATACACGGTGCAATGACATGGACCTCGTGACCCGTAGGAAGTTCCTCCTGGCCAGCGGCGTCGTCGGTGGCACGGCGCTGGCCGCCGGCGCGGGCGCCTACACGCTCGGCCAGCTGATGGAGACCACGTCGTGGAAGCCGCTCGGCGGCCCGCGGACGCTCGTCCTGATCACGCTCTACGGCGGCAACGACGGCCTCGCCACCGTGATCCCCTTCGCCGACCCCGGCTACGCGAAGGCCCGCGGCGAGATCGCCTACACCGGCGACCAGGTGCTGCGGCTCGACGACGAAACCGGGCTCAGCCCGTCGCTGAAGACCTTCAAAAAGCTGTGGGACGCGCGTCAGCTGGCGATCGTGCGCAACGTCGGATACCCGAAGCCCGACCGCAGCCACTTCCGCTCGATGGACATCTGGCAGACCGGCGACCCGTCGCGTCCGGGCAACACCGGCTGGCTGGGCCGGTGGCTCGACACCGTGCCGGGCGGCGACCCGCGGCACGCGGTGACGTTCGAGCGGGTGCTCCCGCCGGTGCTCGCCGGCGCCACCCGGGCCGGTGCCGCCGTGACCACGACCGGCTCGTCGTTGCCGAAGGGCTACCAACCGGCGGTCCTGACCGCGCTCGGGCAGGCGGCCTCCGACGAGAGCCCGCTGCAGGCCCGGGCCGCCCGCGCGTTCGCCGACCTGGTACAGGTCGACCGCATGGTGCAGGACCTGCCCGACGCGCCCGACGAGCAGGCCGGCTCGCCCGGCACCGGCACGGGCGGGCGCACCGAGTTGAAGGCCCAGCTGGAGGTGATCGCCCGGTGCGTGGAGGCCGGCGTGGCCACCCGGGTCTTCTCGGCGTCGCTGGGCGGGTTCGACCTGCACGCCGACGGACGGGAGGCGCAGCAGAACCTGCTCACCGAGCTCGACACGGCCGTGGGCGGCTTCGTCGAGCGCATGTCGCGGTCCGAACGCGGGCGCGGCGTGGTCGTCGCGATCTACTCCGAGTTCGGCCGCCGGGTGCGCGCGAACGCGTCCGACGGTACCGACCACGGAACCGCCTCCGACGTGTTCCTGCTCGGCCAGCCGGTGCGCGGCGGCCAGTACGGTGAGCGTCCCGACCTCGCCGACCTCGACGACGGTGACCTGAAGTTCACCACCGACTTCCGCGACGTGTACGCGACGCTGCTGGCCGGCGTGCTCGACACCGACCCGGGCCGGGTGCTGAACGGCTGGAAGGGCTCGATTCCTAAGCTCCTGTGAAGCTCGGCCGCTGCTTCTGCACGAACGCTCTTGTCGCCTGCTTGTGGTCCTCCGTCGCGCCGCACGTTGCCTGCGCCTCGGCCTCCACGGCGAGGGCGTCGGCGAGCGTCGCGGCCCCGGCCAGTTGGCGTTTGATCTGCCCGTACGCCACGGTCGGTCCGGCCGCGAGCCGCGCCGCCAGCTCCTGCGCTCTCGGCAGCACCTTCTCGTCGTCGTCGACGAGGTAGGTGAGCAGGCCGAGCCGGTGTGACTCGGCCGAGTCGACCGGCTCGGCCAGCATCAGCAGCTCGGTGGCCTTGGCGTGCCCGACGATGCGGGGGAGCGTCCAGCTCGCGCCGGTGTCGGCGGCGAGGCCCACGTTGGCGAACGCCATCAGGAACCCGGTCTTCGGCCCGCCGACCCGGAAGTCGGCGAGCAGCGCGAGCGAGGCCCCGGCGCCGGCGGCCACCCCGCGCACGGCGGCCACGACGGGCCGGTCGAGGCCGGCCAGCGCCAGCACGAGCGGGTTGTAGTGCTCGGTGACCGTCGACAGCGGGTCGTCACCCTTCAGCGACTCCACGTGCTCCCGGAGGTCCTGCCCGACGCAGAAGGCCCGGCCGGCGCCGGTCAGCACCACGGCACGGCATCCACGGTCTGCCCTGATGGCCTCGACCGCTTCCGTGAGCGCGAGCTTCAACGGGACGTCGAGCGCGTTGAGCGCGTCGGGCCGGTTGAGCGTCAGCGTGGTGACCGCGCCGTCCTTCTCGACGAGCAGTGTCATGGGGTTTCTCCTTTACGCGGGTACTGGCGGCCGCTGGGCGTTGTCGAGGCACCGGTCGACGAACCGGTCGGCCGGTGGCCGCAGGCGGGCGGCGTGGTGGTCGAAGAACGCCGCGGCGGCGGTGCCGGCCCAGCGGTCGGGGAGCAGCACCGGTGGCAGCTGCGGGTCACGGAAGAGGAACGTGCGCCAGCGGTGTACCAGCGTGAACCGGGCGAGGTAGGCGGCCTCGTCGTCGGCCGGTGGCTGTTCGACCAGTTCCCGTGCGTCCTGGACGAACCGTTCGTAGGCGGCCGCGAGTTCCGGCAGGTTCCACGCCCGGCGGACGAGCGCGGCGGCGCCCCGCAGGCCGCCGGTGTGCCCGGCCGTGAACCGTTCGAACACGATCCCGGCGTCGGCGAGGAGGTGCTCGACCTCGTCGGACGGCCGCGGCGCGACCCAGGTGCCGGTGTCGATGCTGCCGTACCCGAGGAAGCTCAGGGTGGAGGCGAGCCGTTGCCGTTCGGCCCGGGCCGCCGGCGGCTCGATGACCAGCAGGTCGAACTTTCCGTCCCAGGCCAGCCGGCCGGTGCGGTAGATGCGGGCGCTGGAGTCGTCGAGCCTTCTCGTGGCCTTCGGGGTGAGCAGGTAACCGGGTCCGCTCGACAGCCGCAGCGGGTGCAGCCAGCCCTGCCTGACCATCCGCGAGACGGCTGTTCGCACTGCTGGGGCCGCTATTCCGAGGGGCGCGAGCAGACGCACGAGAGCGGCGACCGGGGCGCGACCGCCACGCGGACGCAGGTAGTCGCCGTACAGGTCGAAGAGGGCCGACCGTGCCTGCATGGGCGCTCATTGTGACAGAGCTGCCGGTCACGGGCCATATCACTGTCACAACGAAGCCGCGTCGGTTTGGGTCTTGGGGCCATTATCAGCGAAAATCAAAAGTTGGCACGTAACCGACGGGCTGATCGCTCGCCGGAAAGTGGCACGTCGCATGTGGGTGCGGGCCTGCGAGGGGAACCGCCGCGCCTGAGTGGCTTAGCTCGACTGGCTGATGTGAGGGGAGACAAGATGGCGGCCATGAAGCCGCGGACGGGTGACGGTCCGCTGGAGGTCACCAAGGAGGGCCGGGGCATCGTCATGCGGGTGCCACTGGAAGGTGGCGGCCGCCTGGTCGTCGAGATGACGCCGGACGAGGCGAACGCGCTCAGCGAGGCGCTGAAGACCGCCACCGGCTGACTCCGGCCCGAACCGCGGCTCGTACGGGGATTCCGTGCCGGCGCGCTGTCGACCACGACGGCGCGCCGGCCGTCCACCGGCGCGGCGCACATCCGAACGTCCCTCCTCGCCTGCCGTGGCCCGGCGGGTGACCATTGCCGCCCGGAACCGGGCACGGGAGACCCCATGCTGGACCTGCGCTTCGCACGCGCGGTACCGCGTTCGGCCACGGTGGTCGCCGTGGCCGTCGCCAGACAGACGGCCGACGCCGCTGACGTCTCCGACGCCGCTGACGTCTCCGACGCCGCTGACGAGCTGGCTGAGCTCGACGTCCTGGGCACCCTGCCGACGGGTACCGAGCCCGACGAGCTGGCGGCGTTCCTGCGCGAGGTGAAGCACAAGGGCAAGGCCGGCTCGGTGCACACGTGGGTCCGGCCGTTGCACCCGGTGACGAGGCTGCTGCTCGCCGGTGTGGCCAACCGCGAGGAGGCCGACTGGCGCTCCACGGGCGCCGCCCTGGCCCGCAAGGCCAAGGGCGAGGACCGCCTGACCGTGCTCCTGCCCCCGGACCTCACCGACCCGGAGCTGCGCGGCCTGGCCGAGGGCCTGTGGCTGGCCTCGTACAGGTTCTCCCTGGCCAGCGACGACGATGACAGCCGCAAGCTGCGCCGGGTGACCCTGGTGGCCGCCACCGCCCTCGACGCCCCACTCGAGGCGGCCCGCACCACGGCCAGCATGGTGATGCTGGCCCGCGACCTGACCAACACCCCGAGCGACCGCAAGACCCCGGAGTGGCTGGCCCGTCAGATCAGCCGCGAGGCCCGCACCCTGACCGGCGTGACCGTCACGGTGCGCGAGCCGGCCCAGCTGGTGGCCGAGGGCTTCGGCGGCGTGCTCGCCGTGGGCGGCGGCTCCGAGCGCGGGCCGCGGTTCGTCGAGATCTCGTGGCGCCCGCGCGGGGCGGGCCGGCACGTGGTGCTGGTGGGTAAGGGGATCACGTTCGACACCGGCGGGATCTGCATCAAGGGCCGCGACGGCATGAAGCTGATGCGCAAGGACATGGGCGGCGCCGCCGCCGTGGCGGCCGCGACCCTCGCCGCCGCGGCCCGCAAGCTGCCGGTGCGGGTCACGGCGCTGCTGCCGCTCGCCGAGAACATGCTCAGCGGCAGCGCCATGCGGCCGGGCGACGTGGTGCGTCACTACGGGGGCATCACCACCGAGGTGCGCAACACCGACGCCGAGGGCCGCCTGGTGCTCGCCGACGCGTTGCAGTACGCGGTGCGGAGGCTGCGCCCCGACGTGCTGGTGGACCTGGCCACCCTGACCGGTGCCCAGAGCGTCGCCCTGGGCAAGCGCACCGCCGCCCTGTACAGCGACAACGAGGCCCTGGCCGACGAACTGCGGGCCGCCGGCACCGAAGCCGGTGAACGCATGTGGCGCCTCCCCCTGCACGACGACTACGCCGACGCCCTCGACGGCGACGACACCGACCTGGTCAACTCCACCGAGATCGGCGGCGGCTCGATCATGGCCGCCCTCTTCCTCCGTGAGTTCACCGGCGACTACCGCGACCGCTGGGCCCACGTCGACATGTCGGCCCCCGCCTGGTCGGACAAGGCGGACGGTGACCTGACCAAGGGCGCGACCGGCTGGGGCGTGCGCACCCTCGTCCGCTGGCTGGAAACCCAGGCCTCCGCAACCGCCTGACCGCCGCCGCACACAGGCGTTGAGCACGGCGCGCTCTGCGGGCGCGGCGCGCGTTCGGTGTGCGGTCCGCGCGTTCCGGGTGGGCGCCGCTAGGCGGCCCGCCCGGTCGCCTCGGCCGCTCTCTCGGCTGCCTTCTCGGCTGCCTTCTCGGCCATGGCCTGCCGGCGGCGGACCCCCAGCGCCGTGCGGCACAGGTACGCCCACCAGCCGACGTACGGTTCGTACCGTTCGCGTAGCAGGGCGGGGGCCGGGGCGCCGGCCGGACCGTAGACCTCGGCCGTCATCGTGGTGAACTGATTCATCTCCAACGGGGCGTCGTCGGGGCGGCCCAGGACCCGGAGCAGGATGGCGTCGGCGGTGAACGTGCCGATGCCGCGTACGCCGAGCAGCATCGAGCGGGCCTCGTCGTAAGGGGCGGTGCGCAGGGTCTGCTCGTCGAGCGCGGCGACCCCGCTCAGCACCTCGGCGAGGCGGAGGGCGCGCTGGGCGTTGCCGGCGAAGGTGAACAGGCCGTCGGCGCCGAGGGCGGCCAGCTCGTCGAGGCCGGGGAAGGCGACGTAGGTCTCGCCCTCGAACGCGATCCGGCGCCCCAGTTCGGACGCCATCCGCGCCTTGCGCGCCGTGGCGAACCACTGGGTGGACCGCTGGGTGAGCGTGAAGTACGTGGCACCCTCGGCCAGCGAGCTGAACCGCACCTGGTGCAGGCCGGCGACGAGCGGGAGCAGCTCGGCGACCGGCGGGTCGTCGGCCATCAGGGCGAGCAGCGGCCGCAGGTCGTCGCCGAGGCTCAGCCACGCGGCGACCCTCCGCTCGAGGTGGCCGGCGCCCGCGGGGGACAGCGGCCGGTCGGCGTAGACGTCGAGCCGCACGCCCGGCCTGGCATCGGGCGGCTCGCTGACCTCGACGACGACGGCGGCACGCGGATGGTCGGGATGGGCCAGGCCCTTGCGGACCCGGTCGACCAGGACCGCCTGGTCGCCGGCCGACGGCCGGAACCCGGACATGGCGCCCAGCGACGCGGCCAGGGAGAACGGGGGAACGGCTGGCAGGAGCACGGTGTGTGCGAGTTCGGGGTTCATGCGTCAAGGCTCGACGGGGGGTACGACAGAAAGCACGCGTTACCGGCGCACCGCGCAGGCAAGTCCGTCGGCGGTCGGCAGGAACGCCGGGAGCCAGCCGTCCTCGTCGCGGAGCGCCTTCAGGACCTCGCGGAGCGCGACGGTCTGGGGGTCGCGCGCGGTCGGGTCGGTGAGCCGTCCGCCGCTCCAGGCGTCGCCCAGCACGAGCAGACCGCCGGGACGCAGGAGCCGCGCCGCCGCGGCCACCGCCGCCGCGTACTCCAGCCGGTCGTGGTGCACGAAGACCAGGTCGTAGACGCCGTCGGCGAGCCGGGGTAGCACATCCCGGGCCCGGCCGGTGATGATCCGGGTGCGTGACGGTGCCAGGCCGGCCGACGCGAACACCCGGCGCGCCACCCGCTGATGCTCCGCCTCGACGTCGATCGTGGTGAGTACGCCGTCGGCACGCATGCCGCGGAGCAGCCAGAGCCCGCTCACGCCGGTCCCCGTGCCGATCTCGACCACGGCGCGGGCCGCACCGGCCGCGGCGACCAGGCGCAACGCGGCGCCCGCCGCCGGACTCACCGGCGCCAACCCCAGCTCCTCGGCATGTTCGCGGGCGGCTGTGAGCAGTGCGTCCTCCGCGACGTAGCCGTTGGCGAAGTCCCGGACGTGCGCCTCGAACCGCGCGGTGATCGCGCACCTCCTCCCGTCCCGGAGCGAGCCTAGTGAGCGTTCGTGGCAGATGGTGTGCGCGCCCACGTGCAATGCTGGACAGGTGCCACCGACCAGCGGTTGGCCCCGGTCGATGAAGGAGCGCCGATCGTGACGGACGGATCGCCCTGGCAGCGAGGCGCAGGGCAGGCCCGTGAGGTGTGGTGGTCCGACGCGCTGAGCGATCCGTGGCGCGACCCGCAGGCCTCCGCGGTGGTCTACACGCCCCCGCCGCCCGGTGTCACGCCGCCCGTCGCGCTCGAGACACCGCCGCCACCGCCGCGCCGCGGTCTCGGCCTCGTGCTCATGGTGTCCGTGATCACCGCCCTGCTGGCGGGCGCGCTCGGCGGCACCCTCGGCTACGTGTTCGCGCTGCGCGGCGGGGGCGGTGCGCTCGGCGGCGGCACCCAGCTCGGCGGCAGTCCACCCGAGGCGGCCAACCGGGCACCGGAATCGGTGGCCGGCGTGGTCAAGAAGGTGCTTCCGAGCGTGGTGACGATCCGGGCGCGCGTCGGCAACTCCGGCAGCCTGGGCTCCGGCTTCATCGTCTCCAGCGACGGTTACGTGCTCACCAACGACCACGTGGTCGGTGGCGCGTCCGGCGGCGCCACGATCACCGTCACGTTCTCCGACGGGCGCACCGCACCGGCCCGGGTGATCGGCACCGAGACCGAGTCCGACGTCGCGGTGTTGAAGATCGACCAGACCGGTCTGCCGGCGGTCGAGTTCGCCGACTCCGACGCCGTACAGGTCGGCGACCCGGTGATCGCGGTCGGTGCGCCGCTGGCGCTGTCGAACACGGTCACCTACGGGATCGTCAGCGCGACCGACCGGCCGGTGGTCGCCGGGGAGAGCGGCAGCCCCCGCTACTACGCCGCGATCCAGACCGACGCGGCCGTGAACCAGGGCAACTCCGGCGGTCCGCTGTTCGATCTCGCCGGCCGCGCGGTCGGCATCAACTCGGTCATCAAGTCGCTGTCGGCCGACCAGCAGACGGCGGGCAATGTCGGCCTGGCGTTCGCGATCCCGATCAACCAGGCGCAGCGGCAGGCCCGGGACATCATCGAGCGGGGCAAGGCCCGCCGCACGGTGCTCGGCGCGTCGACCGATCCCGCCTACAACAGCCCGACCGGCGGCGTGAAGCTCGCCAGCGTCGTCGCGAGCGGACCGGCCGAGCAGGCCGGGCTGCGCGCCGGCGACGTGGTGCTGAAACTCGAGGACGACCCGCTGGAGGACCCGGAGGACCTGGTCGCCCTGGTGCGCAAGTACCCGCCCGGCGCGGTGGTCCAGGTGCAGTACCAACGCAGCGGCGCCGACCAGCGCGCGTCGGTGACCCTGGCAGCAGATGCCAACTAGGTCGTAGGCTCACGGCGTGTTCGAGAATCTCGGGGGCTTCGAGATCCTGGCGCTCGTGCTGTTGGCGCTGTTCATCATCGGCCCCGACCGGTTGCCCAAGGCGATCTCCGACACCATGGGCTTCTTGCGCAAGGTGCGGGGAATGGCGCGCAACGCCACCAGCGACCTGTCGCGCGAACTCGGTACCAACATCGAGCTCGAAGACCTCCATCCGAAGACCTTCTTGCGTAAGCATCTGCTGAGCGAGGCCGAGGAGGACGCGCTGCGCAAGCCGTTCCAAGAGGCCTACCGCGACATCAAGAAGACGACCGACAGCGCGTACGGCGAGGTCAAGAGCACCACGGATGCCCTGAACCTCGACAAGAGCACGCGCTCGGTCACCGGCGCCACCACCGGCTCGGAGCCGACGGCCAAGCCGGCCGTCCGGTACGACGACGCAACCTGACGTAAGCGGCTTGCGCATTCTGTCGTAAGATTGCGGCCATGACGCGTCGCCTTGCTGAAGTGGCGAAGAAGGTCGGGGTCAGCGAGGCCACGGTCAGCCGGGTGCTGAACGGCAAGCCGGGGGTGTCCGAGAACACCCGCGAGGCGGTGCTCACCGCTCTCGACGTGCTCGGGTACGAGCGGCCCACCCAGCTGCGCGGCGACCGCGGCCGCCTGGTCGGGCTGGTGCTCCCGGAGCTGCAGAACCCGATCTTCCCCGCGTTCGCCGAGGTGGTCGGCGGCGCGCTGGCCCAGCAGGGCTTCACGCCGGTGCTGTGTACCAGAACGGCGGGCGGCGTCACCGAGGCCGAGTACGTCGAGCTGCTGCTGCAGCACCAGGTGAGCGGCATCATCTTCGCCGGCGGCTTCTACGCGCAGGCCGACGCGCCGCACGCGCACTACGGTCGCATCGTCGAACGCCGCCTGCCGGCAGTACTCATCAACGCGGCCATCGACCAGCTCGACTTCCCTCGCGTCTCCTGCGACGACGCCGTCGCGGTGGAGCAGGCCCTCGGCCACCTGCTGGCGCTCGGCCACACCCGCGTCGGCATGGTGCTCGCCCCGCCGGATCACATTCCGTCGAGACGCAAGGAGGTCGCTTTCCGCGAAACCGCGGCGGCCGCCGGCATCAAGCTCGACGACGACCAGTTCGAGCACGGAATGTTCTCCATCGAGAGCGGGCAGGCCGCCGCCACCCGGCTGATCAAGCGCGGCATCACCGGGATCGTGTGCGCCAGCGATCCGCTCGCGCTAGGTGCGATCCGGGCGGCCCGCCGCAGCGGCCGGTCGGTGCCGGCGGACCTGTCGGTGGTCGGCTACGACGACTCGGCGTTCATGAACTGCACCGACCCGCCGCTGACCACGGTGCGCCAGCCGATCGAGTCGATGGGCCGGGCGGCGGTGGAACTCCTGGTGGGCCAGATCGACGGTGCCGTCATCTCGACCGACGAACTCCTCTTCGAGCCTGAACTGGTGGTGCGCGGCTCGACCGCCCCCGCCCGCTGAACCGCACCGCCGCGTAGCAACCCGGCCCGCGCGCCCCGCCCGCTGAACGCCACCGCCCCGTAGCAGGGCCCCGGCACACCCGGGCCTCCGCGCCCCGGGCCACGCGCGCTCGCGCCCCGGGCCACGCGCGCTCGCGCCCCGGGCCACGCGCGCCCCGTGCCTCCTGGCCGGCCCGCCCCGCACGCCGGCCCGCCCGCGCCTCTTCCGCCCGCCGATCTTGCAGTCGTGGCCGCCCTTTCCCGCCCATTCGCGGCTTTTGGTCCGGGGCTACAACTGCAAGATCGGCGCGAACCAGCGCGCTGACCAGCGCTTTCGCCAATCTCGCCCGCTCTGTTCGTTGCGCAATGGCTTTTTTGCATCCGTGTATTTACTTCTTGCGGGATCGACGCCTACCCTTCTGGCTACGCCGGCACCGTCCCGCGCTTCGCGCGCAGGGCGCCCCGCCGGTCCACCCACCCACCCGCCACAACTGACGCAACCCACCGCCGACGGGCCGCCCGCCCGCCGGCCGATCCACCACGCCCATGTGCCCATACGGCAGTGGAAGGAACTTCGACATGATCAGAGCCAGCAGCGGCAGAGCGGTCAGCCTGCTGCTCGCCGCCGGCCTTGTTCTCGGGACGGCCGCCTGCAACGGAGACGAAGACAGCGGCGAGTCCGCTGACGGCGTCGTCACCATCACCGTCAACGCGCTCCCGCCGGAGACGGAGGAGGTGAACCGCAAGAACTACCTCGCCGACGTGGCGGAGTTCGAGAAGAAGTATCCGAAGATCAAGATCGATGCCAAGGAAGGGAAGATGGACCCGAAGACGTTCTCCTCCAAGCTCGCCGGTGGGCAGCTCGAGGACGTCTTCTACGTCTACTTCACCGACCCGGCCCAGCTGATCGCCAAGCGGCAGGTCGCCGACATCACGCCGTACCTGAAGGACTTCCCGGTCGTCGAGCAGATCAAGCCCGACCTCATGAAGGTCTTCAAGGACGACAAGGGCAAGGTCTACGGCCTCCCGTGGACCAACTACACCCTCGGCCTGCTCTACAACCGCGCCGTGTTCACCAAGGCGGGGCTCGACCCGAACAAGCCGCCGGCCACGTGGCAGGAGGTCCGCGACGCGGCCAAGAAGATCGCGGCGCTCGGTGACGGGCACGTCGGCTACGGCGACTACAGCAAGAGCAACACCGGCGGCTGGCACTTCACCGCCGAGATCTACTCGCTCGGCGGCGACATCGCCAAGCAGGACGGCGACACCTGGAAGGCGGCGTTCAACGACGCCAAGGGCAAGCAGGTCCTCCAGCAGTTGTACGACATGCGCTGGACCGACAACAGCATGGGCGAGAAGCAGCTGCTCGAGTACGCCGACCTGCTGACGATGATGGGCTCCGGCAAGCTCGGCATGTACGTGGCCGCGCCGGACAACATCCCGACGATCGTCAACCAGTACAAGGGCAACTACAACGACTACGGTCTCGGCCCGATCCCCGGCGGCCAGGCGACGCTCGGTGGCGGCGAGGCGTTCATGTTCAACGCCAAGGCCACCCCGGCGAAGATCAAGGCCGGCCTCACGTGGCTGACCTGGATGTACACGAACCCCGACCGGGCGGCAGTGGACTTCCAACGCAAGGCCGCCGACAAGGTTCCGGTCGGCCTGCCCCAGCCGAACCTCTACACCGGCGCGGCCGAGGAGAAGTACCTCGCCGCGGCGAAGCAGTACGGCAACGTCCCCACCGACAACTACAAGGCCTTCACCGAGAGCACCGAGAAGATCCCGCTGAAGGTGGAGCCGCCGGCGGCGCAGCAGATCTACGCGGTCCTCGACACGGCCATGCAGGGCGTCCTCACCGACCGGAACGCGAACGTCGACAAGCTTCTCGCCGACGCGGAGAAGCAGGTCAACCAGATCCTGTCGGCTCTACCAAAGTAGAAAAAACGGGGAAACCCCCGGTGGTCGCGGCCGCCGCCCGGGTCGCGGCCGCCGGGGGTTCACAAGCCAAGAGGTGACGCACGTAATGGCGGTTCTGACGCACACGAGTGCCCGGCGCAGAAGAAAGATCGGCGACAACGCCCTCGCCTACGCCTTCCTCGCCGCCGCACTGGTGTGCTTCGCGTTGTTCTCCTGGTGGCCGATGCTGCGCGGCATCATGCTGAGCTTCCAGCAGGACAACCTGGTCACCGACCCGATCTGGGTGGGCCTGGACAACTACGAGCGCGTCTTCGACGACCCGCTGTTCCTCACGGCGTGGTGGAACACGCTCAAGTTCACCGGGCTGGCGCTCGTGTTCGGCTACCTCGTGCCGTTCGCGCTCGCGATCCTGCTGAACGAGCTGCGGCACTTCAAGGGCTACTTCCGGCTGGCCGTGTACCTGCCGGTGATGCTGCCGCCGATCGTCAGTGTCCTGCTGTGGCAGTACTTCTACGATCCCGGCGCGGGCCTGTTCAACACCGTCCTCAGTGGACTGCACCTGCCCACGAGTGCCTGGACCCAGGACGCCGACACCGCGATGATCTCGCTGGTCCTCGTGTCGACGTGGGCCAACATGGGCAGCGCGACGATCATCTACCTGGCCGGCCTGCAGAACATCCCCGGCGAGCTGTACGAGGCCGCCGAGATCGACGGTGCCAGCCTCTGGCAGCGGCTGCGCTACGTCACGTTTCCGCAGATGCGTTTCCTGCTGCTGGTGATGCTTCTGCTGCAGGTCATCGCCACCATGCAGGTGTTCATCGAGCCCTACCAGCTCACCGGAACCACCACACCGTCGACGATCACCGTGATGATCCTCGTCTACCGCTACGCGTTCGTGGTGAACCAGGACTTCGGGCTCGCCGCGGCGATGAGCGTGCTGCTGTTCATCGTGCTCGCGTTGTTCTCGGCGGTCTATCTCCGCCTTACCCGGGGCCAGGAGGACACATGACGATGACCGCGCCGCCGCGTCACGCCGCACAAGCGCAACCCCGGGCGGCCGCGCCCAGGCGACGGAAGCCGCTGGGAAGCGGCCCGAGAACCCTCATCTCCGAGAAGGAGCTGAACCGGACCAGGTCGCGCGTCATCTACTGGATCGTGCTGACGCTCACGATGGTCGGGTTCACGATCGCGTTCGTCTTCCCGCTGTACTGGATGTTCGCCAGCGCGGTGAAGTCGCCGGCCGAGTACGCGCAGACGAACCCGACGCTGATCCCGCAGACGTTCCATCCCGAGACCTACAGCGACGCCTGGACCCGCCTCGACATCGCGAAGTTCTTCGTCAACACCGTCTACTACGCGATCGGTGGCTGGCTGTTCCAGATCGTCGTCGACGTGGCGGCGGCGTACGCGTTGTCGAAGCTGCGGCCGATGTTCGGCAAGGTCGTGCTCGGGCTGATGCTCGCGAGCCTGATGCTTCCCGCGTCGGCGCTGCTGATCCCGGCCTACCTCACGGTCGCCGACCTGCAACTGCTGAACACGCCGTGGGCGTTGTGGCTGCCGGCCGCCGCGAACGCGTTCAACATCTACGTCCTCAAGCGGTTCTTCGACCAGATACCCAACGACCTGCTCGACGCGGCCGCGATCGACGGCGCGGGCCGGCTGCGGGTGCTGTGGAGCGTGGTGCTGCCGCTGAGCCGTCCGGTGCTCGCGGTCATCTCGATCTTCGCGATCATCGCGATGTGGAAGGACTTCCTGTGGCCGCTGCTGGTGCTGCAGGACCCGGAGTCGCAGTCGTTGAGCGTCGCGCTGTCCCGGCTCGCCGGCACCACGTTCGTCACGCCGACCGAGCTGATGGCGGGGCTGGCGATCGCCAGCATCCCGATGATCGCCGTTTTCCTTGTTTTCCAGAGGCAGATCCTGGCCGGCCTCTCGGCCGGCAGTATCAAGGGTTAAAGAGAGCAGGTACTACGTGTCGACTCAGGCATGGTGGCCCGGTGCGGCCATCTACCAGGTGTACGTGCGCAGCTTCGCCGACGGGAACGGCGACGGAGTCGGCGATCTGGCCGGTATGCGGTCGCGGCTGCCGTACCTGGCGGAGCTTGGCGTCGACGCCATCTGGGTGACGCCGTGGTACCCGTCGCCGATGGCCGACGGCGGCTACGACGTGGCCGACTACCGCGCCATCGACCCTGCGTTCGGCACGCTCGCCGAGGCGGAGAAGCTCATCGAGGAGGCGCACTCCCTCGGTCTCCGCATGATCATCGACGTCGTGCCGAACCACGGTTCGGTCGACCACGCCTGGTTCAAGGCGGCGCTGGTCGCCGGTCCGGGAACGCCTGAACGGTCGCGCTTCATCTTCCGGGACGGGCGTGGGGACCAGCCTCCGAACGACTGGGAGTCGATCTTCGGGGGACCGGCGTGGACGCGGGTCCACGATGGACAGTGGTACCTGCACCTGTTCGACCCCGGCCAGCCCGACTTCAACTGGCAGAACCGGGAGGTGCGGGCCGAGTTCGAAGACGTGCTGCGGTTCTGGCTCGACCGGGGCGTCGACGGCATCCGCATCGACTCCGCGGCCGTCCTCATCAAGGACTTCGACCTGCCGCACCCGGAGTCCTACACCGACCGCGACGGCATCCACGAGATCTACCAGGGCTGGCGCCGGGTCACCGACTCGTACGCCGACGACCGCGTGCTGATCGGCGAGATCTGGCTGCCCGACCACGAGCGCTTCGCCGCCTACCTGCGTCCCGACGAGATCCACACCGCGTTCAACTTCATGTTCCTCAGCGCCGCCTGGGACCCTGCCGTGCTGCGCGAGTGCGTCGACGCCACGCTGGCCGCACACGCACCGGTCGACGCACACGCCACGTGGGTGCTGTCGAACCACGACGTCACCCGCCATGTCACCAGGTACGGCCGTCCCGACACGACGTTCTCGTTCGGCGGCAAGCTCTTCGGCACCCCGAGCGACCTCGCCCTCGGCACGAGGCGCGCCCGCGCCGCGGCGTTGCTGATGATGGCCCTGCCCGGTGCCGTCTACGTCTACCAGGGCGAGGAACTGGGGCTGCCGGAACTCGAGACCGAGATCCCGGACGAGCTACGCCAGGACCCCTTCTACAGGCGCTCCAACTACACCGACCCCGGCCGGGACGGCTGCCGCGTGCCCATCCCGTGGAGCGGCGACACGTCGCCGTTCGGCTTCTCCCCGGCCGATGCGCGGGAGAAGCCCTGGCTTCCCCAGCCGGACGGCTGGCGCGCCTACACGGTGACCGCGGAGTCCGGAAACCCGGACTCGATGCTCTGCCTCTACCGCGAGGCGCTGCGCCTGCGGCGCTCGACCGGTGCCCTGGGCGCCGGCACGATCGAGTGGCGGACGGACGTCACCGACGGGGTCCTGGCCTTCGACCGCGAGCCGGGCTTTACCTGCGTGGCGAACCTGAGCCCGGCGTCGGTGGACCTGCCCCCGCACACGGAGGTGCTGCTCACCAGCGTGCCGCTGGAAGACGGACGGCTGGCGCCCGACGCCACCGCCTGGCTGCGCCGCTAACGCCCGGCGGGCCGCAGGCCGAGGCGCTTGCCGACCAGCGAGTCGCGCCGGACGGCCAGGGTGTCGGCGATCGCCGTCAGCGCCCTGGCCGCCGGCGACTCGGGTGCCGCGAGCACGATCGGGGTGCCTTCGTCGCCGAGTTCGCGAAGCTTCGGCTCGAGCGGGATCTGGCCGAGCAGCGGGACCTTCGCGCCGATGCCCTGGGTCAGCGAGTCGGCGACCGTCTGCCCGCCGCCCTCGCCGAACACGTCCATGCGGGTGCCGTCGGGCAGCTCCAGCCACGACATGTTCTCGACGACGCCGATGATGCGCTGGTGGGTCTGCAGCGCGATGGCGCCGGCCCGCTCGGCGACCTCGGCGGCGGCCTGCTGCGGGGTGGTGACCACCAGGATCTCCGCGCTCGGCAGCAGCTGGGCCAGCGAGATCGCCACGTCGCCGGTGCCCGGCGGCAGGTCGAGCAGCAGCACGTCGAGGTCGCCCCAGTAGACGTCGGCGAGGAACTGCTGCAGGGCGCGGTGCAGCATCGGCCCGCGCCACACCACCGCGGCGTTGCCGGGGGTGAACATGCCGATCGAGATGACCTTGATGCCGTGCACCGCCTGCGGCGGCATGATCATGTCTTCGACCCGGGTGGGCCCGCCGTCGACGCCCAGCATGCGGGGCACCGAGTGGCCGTAGATGTCGGCGTCGACCACGCCGACCGAGAGGCCGCGCTTGGCCAGCGCCGCCGCCAGGTTCACGGTGACGCTCGACTTGCCGACCCCGCCCTTGCCGCTGGCCACCGCGTACACGCGGGTCCGCGACTCCGGCTGCGCGAACGGGATCACCGGTTCGGCGCCCCCGCCGTGCCCGTGGCCCGCGTGGCTGCCGCCGCCGCTACGCAGCTTGGCCTGCAGCTCCTGCCGCTGCTCCGCGGTCATCGCCCCGAAGTCGATCTCCACCGCGGTGACGCCGGGCACCGACGTGGCGGCCGCGGTGATGTCCTGGCGCAGCTTGTCCTTCAACGGGCAGCCCGACACCGTGAGCAGGATGCCGATCCGGGCCAATCCGTCAGAGCCCACCGAAACGGACTGGACCATGCCCAGCTCGGTGATCGGCCGACGGATCTCCGGATCCTGGACATTGGCCAGTGCGGCGGCGACGGCCTCGTCGAGCGTCGGTGCAGGGGCTGACATTCCTGCAACTGTACTCAGTTGATTGCGCCCGCCTCCGCGGGCGCGGGACCCGGGTCCGTTGTCTGCGCCCGCCTCCGCGGGCGTGACCCATCAGCGGCGCGGGGCGGGCTTGTCGAGGACCTCGTCGTCGTCGTAGCCGTCGGCGGCGGCTTCGGCTTCGCTTGCCGGGTCGGACAGGGCGCGCACGTGCTTGCGCAGCTCCTTGCGGTCGGCCTTGCTGCGGCGGTGCGCCGCGTCGTCGAGCTCCTCGGCCATGCGGGCCAGCTCCGAACGCAGGAAGTCACGCGTCGCGACCTCGCCCATCGCGATCCGCAGAGCCGCGATCTCCCTGGCCAGGTACTCGGTGTCGGCCTTCTGCGCGGTGGCCCGCCGGCGGTCCTCCTCCATCGTCAACCGGTCGCGGTCGGCCTGCCGGTTCTGCGCCAGCAGGATCAGCGGCGCGGCGTAGGAGGCCTGCAACGACAGGATCAGCGTGAGGAACGTGAAGGTATATGGGTCGAAACGGAGGCCAGCAGGCGCGAGAACGTTCCAACATATCCACGCGAGGATGAACACCGTCATGTAGACGAGGAACCGGGCCGTGCCCATGAACCGGGCGATGCCCTCGGAGAACCGGCCGAAGGCTTCCGGGTCCCACCGCGGCAGCGAGATGCGACGCGGATCACGCGGCTGGTCGAGCCGCCGCCGGTCGGTCGTCCGGTCGGGCACGCGCTCAGCCATTGGGCACCGCCGGCACCGGAACCGTGGCGCGGTCGCGCCAGTCGCGCGGCAGCAGGTGATCGAGGACGTCGTCGACGGTGACGGCGCCGACCAGCCGGTCCTTGTCGTCGACCACCGGCATCGCCACGAGGTTGTAGGTGGCCATCCGCTGAGTGATCTCGCCGAGCGGCGCCTCCGGCGACAGCGGGTCGATGTCACTGTCGATCATGCCGCCGACCAGAGCCGACGGCGGCTCGCGGAGCAGACGCTGGAAGAACACCACCCCCAGGTAACGACCGGTCGGGGTGGCCATCGGCGGCCGGGCGACGAACACCTGCGCGGCCACGGCGGGGGCGAGCTGGGGTTCCCGGATGCGGGCCAGCGCCTCCGCGACGGTGGCGTCGGGCGCGAGGATCACCGGCTCGGACGTCATCACCGAACCGGCCGTGCCCTCGGTGTACGCGAGCAGCTGCCGCACCGGCTGGGCCTCGTCGGGCTCCATCAGATCGAGCAGCGCCTCCTGCTCGCCCTCGGGCAGCTCGGCCAGCAGGTCTGCCGCGTCGTCGGGGTTCATCTCCTCGAGGATGTCGGCCGCGCGCTCCGGGGCCAGCGCCGCGAGGATCTCGATCTGGTCGTGCTCGGGCAGCTCCTCCAGCACGTCGGCGAGCCGCTCGTCGTCGAGCGCCTCGGCGACCTCGAACCGGCGCTTGTCGTTCAGGTCCTGCAGGGCGTTGGCCAGGTCGGCCGGGCGCATGTCGTGCAGCAGCGCGAGGATGCCGGCAGTGCCGTGATGGTCGCCGATCCCGGCCAGGCCGCGCACCTCCGACCAGGAGACCTGGCGGAGCTGGCCGCGGCGGGTGAGCAGGCCGGTGTACTCGCGGATGGCGACCTTGTTCAGCGACCAGTTGCCCGACCGGTCGACCTCCATCGCGACGTCGACCACGGTGGCCGACGCGTCCGTCGCGGCCACGGTGACCCGCCGGTCGAGCAGCTGCTCCAGCACCAGCAGCTCGCCCTGGCGCTTCTCGAACCGGCGCAGGTTGAGCGTGCCGGTACCGAGGACGACCGCCTCGGCATCGATCGCCTCGACCCGGCCGATCGGCAGGAAGATGCGGCGGCGCATGGGCATCTCGGCGACCAGGCCGACCACCCGGGGCGAGCCCGCCGCCCGGGGACGCGCCACCGCGTCGCGCACCCGGCCCACCTGGTCTCCGTTGGGGTCGAAGACGGGAACACCGGCGACGCGGGCCAGGAAGATCCGGGACGCGGTCACGCGAACAGCCTATGGGACAGCGGGTTACACCTGGTTACAAGGTCGGCTGCTGCGCCGCGTCCTCGATGACCGTCGCCCGGGATGCGCGCGCCGCGCCGACGAGGACCACGGCGACCCCGACGGTGAGGATCGCCAGACCCGGCACGCTGCGGACATCGGGAAGCTGGTCGATCAGCAGCCAGCCGAGCAGTGTCGCGCCCGGCACCTCGAGCAGCAGCAGCACGTTGACGGTCGTCGCGGAGACCCGCTGCAGCGCGTAGTTCACCATCGTGTGCCCGAGAAGCTGCGGGAACACGGTGGTGCCGACGATGGCGAGCCACGCCGTGGCCGGGAAGTCGACCAGTTCGGTGCCGGTGGCGAGGCACACCACGAGCAGGGCCAGCGCGCACACGGAGTAGCTCGTCGTCGAGTAGACCGTGGTGCTGACGACCGTGCGGGCCCGCTCGCCCAGCGCGAAGTACACCGCGCCGGCGACGCCGCCGATCAGCGCCAGCACGTCGCCCAGCACGGCGTCGCCGGAGACGGCGAAGTCGGCGCCGGTCGCCAGTACCGCGCCGGCGACGGCGATCGCGATGCCGATCCAGGTCACGCGCGGGAGGCGGGTGCCCTGCGCGGTGGCGATCACCGCCGACCAGATCGGCGTCGTACAGACCAGCGCCGTCGCGGTCGCGACCGTCGTCAGCTTGGCGCTCGGTACCCACGTTCCGAAGTGGACCGCGAGCGCGAGCCCGCTGAGCACGCACACCGCGAGCGTGCGGCGGTCATGGCGGACCAGGTCGGTGAACTGCGCCCGGCCGCGGGACCCCGCGGCGGCCGGCCCGAGCACCGCCAGCGAGAGCGCGTTGCGCCAGAACGCCAGGGCGAGCGCCGGCGCGGCCGCGTAGGCGATCAGCGGCGCCGAGGTGGAGACGCTCACCACCGCGACGCATAGCGCGAGCACCACCGGGAAGCCGAGCCTGGACACGGTGCCCCATCGTGCCAGGTTGCTCAGAGTCGCCTTGCCGACACGTTTGGTTGAGTTTCAGGGCTGGGTACGTTGCGAGAGCTGTGAGTCACTTTCTGTTGACCGGCCCGCTCCGGGCCGTCGTTTTCGACTACTTCGGAACCTTGAGCCGTGCGGTCCGACAGGGGCCGGCACACGCCCGGATGGCCCGCAGCCTCGGGTGCGAGCCCGAGTCGTGGCTGGACCTCATGTCGCGCACGTTCTACCTGCGGGCCACCGGCCGCCTCGGCAACCCGCTCGACGTCCTCTACGGTCTGGCCCGGATCCTCGGCTCGCGACCGTCGGCGCTGACCCTGCGCTCGGTGCGCGCGGAACGGATCGCGACCATCGGCGCCGACGGCCCGCTGCGGCCGGACGCGGTGCCGGTGCTGGCCGGCCTGCGCGAACGCGGCCTGCGGACGGCCGTGGTGAGCGACTGCTGGTACGAGCTGCCCGAGCTGCTGCCTGAGCTGCCGGTGTACCCGCTGCTCGACGTGCACGTGTTCTCGGTGCGGGTCGGGCGGTGCAAGCCGCACCCGGCCCTGTTCCTCGAGGCCTGCGACCGGCTCGGGGTCGCGCCCGCCGAGTGCCTGTACGTCGGCGACGGCGGCAGCCGGGAGCTCACGGGTGCGACCGCCGTGGGCATGAGCGCGGTCCGCCTGGACGCACCAGACCTCACCGGTCACCTCACGTTCCAGCCGGACCAGGCGTTCCGCGGTCCGTCGGTGACCTCGCTCCGTGAGGTACTGCCGCTGGTCTGTGGCGATCTTGAGGGGAGCGGCGGGACAATCGGTGCCTGATCATCGGCGACCCTCCGCGTGGAGGTGGGCAGAGTGATCCCTTCCGAGGCTGTTGGGGTGGAGCAGGCGGACGGCGCGGCCCTGGCCCGGCTCGCCGCCGCCGTGGTGCGGGCACGCCTCACGGGGCGCCCGGTCCCCGACGACGTACCCGACCGGGCCGCGCTCACGGTGCCCGGCGCGTCATTCGTCACGCTGGAGGCCGGCGGGCGGCTCCGGGGATGCATCGGCACGATCGAGGCGGCTCGCCCGCTCTACCTCGACGTGATCCGCAACGCGCAGCGCGCCATGCGTGACCCCCGCATGGCACCGGTGGAGGCGGCCGAGTGGCCCGCGCTCGACGTGAAGGTAGCCGTGCTCGCCCCCGGCCGCGCGATCCCGGCCGGCACGCGGGCAGAGTTCGTGGCGGCCCTGCGCCCGGGCGTCGACGGGGTCCTGATCACCGACGGGGAGCGCCGGGCCACGTTCCTGCCCGCCGTGTGGGCGAAGCTGTCCGACCCCGACGTCTTCGTCGACTCCCTGCTGGCCAAGGGCGGGTGGCCCGCCGCCGGGTGGCCGCCGGGGCTCACCGCCTCGACGTACACCACCGCGGAGTACCGCGACCGTTCGCCGCGTCAGCCCTTGTGACGAGGGGTGGGTCAGCCTTTGTGACGCCGCACCCGGTGCAGGCGGAACGGCCGCTTCGTCGGCCGGGCCGCCCCGCTCGGGCGCGGCGGCGCGGCGAGCGACCCGTCGGGCAGGTCGGTTCCGGTGATCGCGTCGCTGCCGGGCCGTAGGGCGTAGACCACGTTGGTGGACGCCCACCGCGCGACCACCTCGTCGGTGCTGCCCGCCGCGTTGAGGCGCTTGCCGGCCAGCTGCGGGGCGACCTTCTCCCACTCCTCGCCGCTGGGCTCGACGCGGGTGACCGCCGCCGGCCAGGTGACGACCCGGCCGCCGTGGTCGCCCCGCAGCGTCACCTCGATGCCGTCGTGGAGCTCGCCCAGCTCCT
The DNA here is from genome assembly GCF_016863655.1 of Virgisporangium ochraceum. Lineage (GTDB taxonomy): Bacteria > Actinomycetota > Actinomycetes > Mycobacteriales > Micromonosporaceae > Virgisporangium > Virgisporangium ochraceum. The sequence continues at coordinate 3,494 of NZ_BOPH01000134.1, read as the reverse complement.
GCTCACCGGGCCCGCTGACCACGTAGAGCGCGTCGTCGAACCAGGCGCACCAGGCCATCCGGCCACCGAGCCACGCCACGGCGGCCTTCTTGCCGACCTCGGGAACCAGCGGATGCGCCATCGCGCCGATCCTAGTGCCTAGTGCCTAGTGCTGGTTCCAGCCGATGCCGACGGCGGCGAGGCTGGCGTCCCACAGGCGAGCGGCCACCTGCGGGTCGGTCGCGTGCGGCGACGGCGTCTTCTCCTTGCGCTTGACGTAGAACGCGCCGGGACGCAGCTCGTTCGGCTGCGCCGACGCCAGCCACACCAGCGTGTCGGCGCCCTTCTCGGTGGAGATCAGGAACGGGTTGAACGCGAACAGCGGCCGCATCGCGGTGCCGGAGGAGAACCGGCTCCGCACGACGCCGGGATGGAAGCTCACCGAGGTGATGTCGGGCCAGCGCCGGTTGGCCTCCTGCGCGAACAGGATGTTCGCCGACTTGCTCGCCCCGTACGCCTTCCAGCCGGTCGTGGCCGACAGGTCGGCGGGGTCGATCGCCTGGCTCTTGTGCACGTCGGACGAGGTCACGACGAGCCGGCCGCCGCGCAGCTGCTCCCGTACCAGGTGCGCGAGCAGGAAACCCGCGAGGTGGTTCACCTGGACGGTCTGCTCGTGACCGTCCACTGTGGTCTTATTGCTCAGAACGACCTGGCCGGCGTTGCTGGCCAGCACGTGGATCTTCCGCAGCCGTTGGCGCAGCTGGTCGCCGAGCAGGTGCACGTCGTCGAGACGGCTGAAGTCGGCCTCGTACGACAACGGGCGCGGCCCACCCGCGGCGGCGACCTGTTTCACGGCCTCCTGCAGCCGCTCCTTGTTCCGGCCGACGAGCACGATGCCGGCGCCGCGCGCGGCCAGCGCGGTGGCGCCGGCGAGCCCGATGCCGGAACTCGCGCCGGTGATGACGATGACCTGACCCGTGAGATCGCGCGCTGCGGCAGCCACGCGCCGAGGCTACCTTCGCCACATCCGCCGCCGCCGCACGAGGGGCACCGGCGGGCTGACACAAAATAGACAGGTGCGCTCCCGTAGATCGTGCCTGGCCGTGCCGGGCTCCAGCGTCAAGATGCTCGGCAAGGCCCAGGGGCTCCCCGCCGACCAGGTGTTCCTCGACCTGGAGGACGCGGTGGCCCCCCTGGCGAAGGCGGAGGCCCGGAAGAACGTCGTCGCCGCCCTCAACGAGGGCGACTGGGGCGGCAAGGTGCGTGCGGTGCGGGTCAACGACCTGACCACCGAGTGGACCTACCGCGACGTGGTCGAGGTGGTCGAGGGCGCCGGACCGAACGTCGACTGCGTGATGCTGCCCAAGGTGCAGAACGCCGGCCAGATCCAGTGGCTCGACATCACGCTGACGCAGATCGAGAAGGCCGTCGGTCTGGAGGTCGGCCGCATCGGCATCGAGGCGCAGATCGAGAACGCTGTCGGGCTCGTCGAGGTCGACGCGATCGCGGCCGCCTCGCCCCGGCTCGAGACGATCATCTTCGGTCCCGCCGACTTCATGGCCTCGATCAACATGCGGTCGCTGTCGGTCGGCGCACTGATCCCCGACTATCCCGGTGATCCATATCACTACATCCTGATGCGGATCCTGATGGCGGCCCGCACGCACGACCTGCAGGCCATCGACGGCCCGTTTCTGCAGATCCGCGACGTCGATGGCTTCCGTGCGGTGGCGAAGCGGTCGGCCGCCCTCGGGTTCGACGGCAAGTGGGTGCTGCACCCCGGCCAGATCGAGGCGGCCAACGAGGTCTACGCGCCGTCGCAGGAGGACTACGACCACGCCGAGCTGATCCTCGACGCGTACGCGCACTACACGTCGGAGGCGGGCGGCAGGCGCGGTGCGGTGATGCTGGGCGACGAGATGATCGACGAGGCGTCGCGGAAGATGGCGCTCGTGATCGCGGCGAAAGGCCGGGCGGCCGGCCTCACGCGCACGTCACGGTTCGAGGCTCAGTAGGTCGAGTAGGGTGACGGCTCGTAGTCGGGGGTCGACGTCACCAGCCACACGAAGAAGATGACGTACACGGCCCAGCCGATGATCGTGAGGGCGAAGACGATCCAGCCGACGATGACGCCGGTGAGCGCCATGCCGTCGCCGTCCTCACCGCGCTCGCGGATCTGGCGCCGGGCGACGTGACCCATGATCGCGCCGACGATCGCCGGGAACCCGCAGACGACGATGCTCGCCAGCGACACGACCATCGCCGCGATGGCGAGACCGTTGGTCTGACGCATCGGCGCGGGCGGCTGGTACCCGTACCCGTACCCCGGGCTGGCCGGAACGGCCGACTGCGGGTACCCGGGGTACTGGCCCTGGTAACCCGGATCTGAGTAGGGCTGGTTCGGGTTCGGCCACGACTGGTCTGACCAGTTGCCCGGCTGCTGCCCATACGACATGATCATTGCCTCGCGGGTCGAAGGAGTCTGCGGGCCAGCGTAGCCCGCCGCCACCACCCCACGGTGTCCCCCATTGCGCCAGGCTCGGGCGCTGCGGGTGTTTCGTACCCGTTGTCGTTGCTACCGCTCCGTACGCCAGGCAGGATCGGCCTATGGTTTCCGACCCTCGAACCAGGCGACCCAACCTGCGTTCCGTCCCCACCGGCAGCAACGTCGAGGGTGGGGCCGGCGCCGCACCGGCCGGCGAGTCGTTCGGTGACTCGTTCCCGGAGCGTCTGGCCGGTCGTACGGCCCTGGTCACCGGCGCCGGCAGCCCCGACGGCATCGGCTACGCCACGGCCCGGCGGCTGCGGGCGATGGGCGCCAACGTGGCGATCGTGTCCACCACCCGTCGCATCCACGAGCGGGCGGGCGAGCTGGGCGTCACCGGTTTCGTCGCGGATCTGACCGTCGAGGCCGAGGTCGGCGCGCTCGCCGACGCGATCGCCGAGCAGATGGGCACCGTCGACATTCTCGTGAACAACGCGGGCCTCGCGAGCAAGGCCAGCCCCGAGGTGGTCCGTCCGGTCGCACAGCTGACCTACGAGGAGTGGCGCACCGAGATCGACCGGAACCTCAGCACCGCGTTCCTGGTGAGCCGGGCGTTCGTCGGTGGCATGACCGAGCACGGCTGGGGCCGCATCGTGAACCTCTCCGCGACGGCCGGGCCGGTCAACGCTCTGCCGGCCGAGGCCGGTTACGCGGCGGCGAAGGCGGGTGTCGTCGGGCTCACCCGGGCCCTGGCGATGGAGCTGGTCGCCGACGGCATCACGGTGAACGCGGTGGCGCCGGGCATCATCCACACGGGTGCGTCGACGCTGGTGGAGCTGAAGCAGGGCTACGGAACCCCGATGGGCCGTCCCGGCACCCCCGACGAGGTGGCGGCGACGATCGCGTTCCTGTGCTCGCCGAGCGCGTCGTACATCACGGGCCAGATGCTCGTGATCGACGGCGGCAACAGCGTGCGCGAGGCCCAGTACCAGTACTAGTAGCCCGTGTCGCAGGTTCGCGCGCAGTCATG
>NZ_BOPH01000133.1 GCF_016863655.1 Virgisporangium ochraceum | reverse complement strand
ATTTTAGGTGAGGCCACAACTGCAAGATCGGCGGAGAGGGGGCGTCGTGGGTGCCGTGGACGGCGCCGACGTGTGTCGCTGAATGCGTTGCGCCATACGGCATCCCGGGAACCTGACACAGCGCTAGGACGGTTCGCGGCGCGAGAGGCTGTGTGCGGCCCGGACGACGGCGGTGCAGGCGTCTTCGACGTAGTCGACGCCCGCCTCCTCGGCCATCCGGCGGCCCTCTGCCGACACGATGCCCTGCTGCAGCCACACCGACCTGGCGCCGATCTCGATCGCCTGCCGCACGACGTCGGTGGCGTCGGCCGACGGCCGGAACACGTTCACCAGGTCGACCGGCTCCGGGATCTCGGCGAGCACCGGATAGCAGCGCTCACCCCAGATCTCGGTGGCGCTCGGGTTCACCGGAATCACCCGCCAGCCGTGCTTCAGCAGCTGGAACGGCACGGCGTGCGCCGCCTTCTCCGGATACCGGGAGGCGCCGACGACTGCGATGGTCAACGCGTCGCAGAGGATGTCGCGCGGGCTTCTCACGGGGGCAACATTACGCCGGGCGCCAGCGCGTGCAGCGCTTGCAGCGGAGCCGAGCGCGCGGTCAGGCGCCCGGCCGGATCGATGCCGTCCCTGCGGGCGTCAGCCTCCCGAGCAGTGCACGGGCGGCGGCGAGCACCAGCGGCCGCTCGTAGGTGAGTACGTACTCGAACCGGCGGTGCCGGTCGACGCCGGTGTCGCCGAGGTCGCGGGCCACCAGCGCGGCGCTGAAGTACGGCCCCACCACGAGCACGTTCCACTCGTGACGCAGCCGGTCGCCGCCGGCCAGTGCCGCGCCCCGCACCCCGGGCGCCGGCTCGGTGCCGAAGCCGGCGCCGAGCGCGGCCACGAACGGCACCTCCCGGGCCAGCGCCGAGTACCGGTACGCGGTGCGCGGCGTGAAGTGCGCCGCGTCCTGGAAGCAGGCCAGGATCACCGGTGGATCGGTGGTGTCGACGGCCTTCGACTCCAGGTAGCGGGTGGTGGTGAGCAGCGTCCGCTTGGAGGCGCGCGCCGCCGGCCGGCCGCCGGCGACGATCTCGAACGGCGTGGAGGCGGAGGCGGCGGCGTCGACCGGCGCGGGCAGTTGCAGGGGACGTGCGGGAGCAGGCCGGGCCACGTACGGCCGCGCCGGTGGCAGCTGCGCCGGCCGCCCGAGCAGCCAGCCCTGCCCGAGCGTCGCACCCATCGACCGGGCAAGGGCCAGGTGCGCCTCGCGCTCGATGCCCTCGGCCAGGATCAGCGCGCCGGTGCGCTCGGCGTGCGCCACGACCGCGTTGACCACCTGGGCGGTCTGCGGTGCGTCGGGGTTGTGGAGCAGCCGCAGGTCGAGCTTGACGATGTCGGGGTGCACGAACGGCATCAGCGCCAGCGAGGTCGGCTCGGCGCCGACGTCGTCGAGGGCGATGCCGTGACCGGCGGCCCGGTGCCCGGAGGTGGCCATCAGCAGCGCGGCCGGGTCGGCCGCGAGGTCGCGCTCGGTGAACTCCATGATCACGCGCTCGTGGGTGCGCACGAACGCGGGCAGCAGGTCGGGCGGGCACGGCTCGCGCAGCGTGCTCGGCTCGACGTTGACGAACAGCACCAGCTCCGGACTCAGCCCGGCGGCGACGGCACCCTGGTGGGCGCGCGCCCGGCAGACCCAGTCGAGCTCGCCGGCGCGCCCGATGGCCCGGGCGGCGGAGAACATCGCGACCGGGTCCTGCCAGCGCGAGCCGGCGGGACCGCGGCTGAGCGCCTCGTACCCGATGACCTCACGCGTGTCGAGCCGCACGATCGGCTGGAACGCGGTCCAGATCGCGCGGTCGTCGATGACCTGCGCGACGTCGGTGTACGCCCGCGGGGGGTCGATGACCCCGACATAGCCTTGCGGAGACGGCGGTGTCGACATGTTCTCCTACTCGGATAGCGGAGCCGGCTAGAGCAGGGATAACTGGGTGTGACTCGGGTGTGGATCGCCACCCGACGCGGCCGGCACCCGGGCGGCCCGGGGCGACTTCGGTTGCAGGCCGTGGCGGCGGGCCGCCCGGTGCACCCGCTCGGTGAGGTCCTTCTGGTAGGCCGACGCCAGATAGGAGCCCCGCTCGTACAGTTCCCGGTACCGGGGCAGCAGGTGCGGATGGTGCCGGCCGAGCCAGGCGAGGTACCACTCCCGCGCACCCGGGCGCAGGTGCAGGCCGAGCGGCGCGATGCTCGCCGCGCCGGCGCCCACGATGGCCCGGACGGTGGCGTCGACGTGCTCCTCGGTGTCGCTGAGCCCGGGCAGAACGGGCGCCATCAGCACGCTGACCTCGAAGCCGGCGTCGCTGAGGCGGGCGATCATGTCGAGCCGGCGACGCGGTGCCGGCGTGCCCGGCTCGACCGAGCGCCACAGCGCCTCGTCGACCGAGCCGACCGACACGGCGAGGCTGACGTCGGTGTCGCGCGCGGCCGACACGAGCAGGTCGAGGTCGCGCAGGAGCAGCGTGCCCTTGGTGAGGATCGAGAACGGGTTACCGAAGTCGCGCAGCGCCGCGAGGATGCCGGGCATGAGCCGGTAGCGGCCCTCGGCGCGCTGGTAGCAGTCGACGTTCGTGCCCATCGCGATGTGGGCGCCCGACCACTTCTTCGCGGCCAGTTCCCGCCGCACGAGCGCGGGCGCGTTGACCTTGACGACCACCTTGGAGTCGAAGTCGAGCCCGGCGTCGAGGTCGAGGTAGGTGTGGGTGTTGCGGGCGAAGCAGTAGACGCAAGCGTGACTGCAGCCCCGGTACGGGTTGATCGTGTACTCGAAGAACATGCGCGACGAGGCCGGCACCCGGTTGATGATCGTTTTGGCCTGTACCTCGTAGAAGGTCATGCCCCGGAACTCGGGCGTGTCGAACGTGCGGACCGTGGCCCCGGGAATGCCTCCGGGGAGGGCAAGCGCGAGCCTGCCCTCCCCGGAGTTGTCGCCGCTCGGGGGAGGGTCGAGCAGCAGTTGATCCCAACGCACCGCGATATTCGAACACGTGTGCGAAGGAGGTGCAAGTTACTTGTGCGAGTGCTCCTCGGCGTTCGCCTTGACCTCGTCCATGTCGAGCTCGCGGACCTGTTCGATCAGCGACTCGAGGGCCCGCTCGGGCAGCGCCCCGGCCTGCTGGAACACGACGACACCGTCGCGTACGGCCATCACCGTCGGGATCGACCTGATGTTGAACTCACCGGCGAGCAGCTGCTCGGCGTCGGTGTCGATCTTGCCGAAGGTGATGTCGGGGTGCTTCTCGGAGACGCGCTCGAAGATCGGCCCGAACTGGCGGCACGGCGGGCACCAGGTGGCCCAGAAGTCGAGGAGTGTGATCCCTTCACCGCCCGCGGTCTCAGCGAAGTTCTCGGCGGTAATGGTGACGGTTCCCATGAGGTTCTCCGATTCACTTGAAGCGTCATGGGCTCAAACGACCCGGACCGCCTCTAACATTCCCACGGTGCGCCGGCTCACTCCTGCCGTTGGGCACAATGGCGTGGTGAGCGCGACCTTCCTCTACGACGGCGACTGTTCGTTCTGCTCGTCGTGCGTCCGGTTCATCGAGCGGTACATCCCGTCGCCGGCGACGATCACGCCGTGGCAGTTCGCCGACCTCGGCGCGCTGGGCGTCACCGAGGAGGCCGCCTCCGAGGCGGTTCAGTGGGTCGAGCCGGGCCGTCCGGTGCTGGCCGGTCCGGTCGCGATCGCGCGCCTGCTGCGCACGAGCACCCGCCGCGTGTGGCGGCCGGCGGGCATGGTGCTGGCGCTGCGCCCGGTCACCTGGCTGGCGTGGCCGGTCTACCGCTGGGTCGCCCGCAACCGCCACCGTCTGCCCGGTGGCACGGCCGCCTGCGCGATCCGTCCGCCCGCCGCCGGCTGACGCCACCGCCTGACCCACTCGACCGGCCTGACCCGCTCCAGCGGCAGGAAGCTCGCCATCGCCACCTGGTGCGGCAGGAACGAGATCGTGATCGTCGCCATCACCATCACGTGGAACGCGTAGCAGGCCGCGACCGCCCGTAGCTGCCACTTGCGCGGCAGGAACAGGATCAGCGGGCTGAGCAGCTCGAACGCCATGATCCCGAACTGGCTGATGACCATCAGGTTGGGGATCTTCACGAGCTGGTCGGCCAGCACCGTGCCGCGGCGCACCACCGCGCGGGTCAGGGTGGCGCCGGTCAGCCAGGCGATGCCGCCGAACCGCAGCTTGGCCCACGCCGCCAGGAAGTACGTGGCGATCGCGCCGAACTGGGTCATGCGCAGGGCCCAGCCGCCGCGTTCGGTGAGCGTCGGGTCGCCGTGCCGGGCGCGGCCGGCGGTCGGCAGCACGGCCAGCGCGACGAGCAGGCCGAACCGGTCGTGGTCGACCTTGCCGTAGCTCATCGCGATGATCATCCACTCGAGGTAGAGCAGGAAGACCGGCCAGCCGAGCAGTCGGTGGGCGCGGCCGGTCGCGGCCGCCAGGGCCGCCGCCAGCAGGGTCCAGAAGATCGTCAGGACCAGGACGCGCGTGGGGACCGGCAGGTGCAGCACCCGCGCGAGGTACAGCGGCCGGTACAGGTCGCCGGGTACGCCGGCGTGCGCGCGCACCCAGCCGGTGAAGATCGTGATGTCGGCGGCCACGAACAGGTACACCAGCGTGCGGAAGGCGGCGATGCGGCCCTTCGGCACGGGCTCGGTGAGCCAGCGCGTCACGCGGTCCACTCGGCCACCGTCTCGTCGGTGAATCGCCCGGTCGGCCCGGACCGGCTGATCTCGTGGTGCCGGATCACCACCGCCACCCGGACGACCTTCGGCGCCGACGGGTTGTGGGCGCGGTACGCGTCGGCCAGGCCCGCGAGCGCCGCCGGTTCGCGCCGGAACCGGTCCAGTTGCCCTTCGACCTCGGCCCGACGGACGCCGCTGTTCCCCTCGGTGAGCACGATGGTGCGGCCCTCGACGTCGACGACCTCGGCGCGCGCGATCGAGATCGGCTCGCTCCACTCGTTGGTCGTGGCGAACATCCGGAACGGTCCGAACGGGAAGTGGTCGTCGGTGCCGAACAGGGTGCCGGCGAGCAGGAGGGCGACACCGAGCACCGTGATCACGATGCGTGTGGCGCGGCCGCGCGGAGACAGCGGCTCGCGCCCGGTTGCTGCCTCCGTGGGCGGTTCTCCGGGCGGTTCGGTGTCAATGGGGGCCTGGGTCATCGCGCGCACCCTATACCGCCCGTATGCGATCGGTGCGAATGCACGTGCACGCCGTTACGTAAAGTAGCTGCACGTGCATTTTCCGCGTCATTTGGGAGCGCTACCACACTCAGGAGCAGATCTCTGTTTGATAAATGTGACGCGCGTCTCTTCACGTACCGTGGATGAACCCCCAGAATACTTCCTAACAGAGCGTGGGTGGCGGGTGCCGGGGAGGGCCCCGCCGCTCATTGCGTCCGGGGTGTTTTGCTTTTGAGGCGCTGCCCCCCGAAGATCTGCCCCCATCGGGGGATAGCGGGCATATGCTCCACCTGGGAGGTCGCCATGTGGAGCCAGCCCACGCCTACCAACGCCGGACTCCGGCCGGGTTTCGCCGCGTCACTGGTGCCCGGAGACTGGGCGCTTCTGGTGCGCCTGCCCTCCCGAGTGCTCGCCGCGGTGCTGGCCGTACCGGTGGATCCGCCGCTCGTCAGCGCCGGGCTCGCCGGTCTGGCCACGATCGCGCAGGCGCGGGCGACGCCCGCCGGCCTGGTGCGGGAGGTCGCCACGGCGATCTTCGCCTCGGCCGAGCCGCCCGACGATCCCGGTTACCCCGTGCGCGACGAGTGCGTCCGGGCGGGCTTCGTGCTCGCCCAGCGGGTCCCCTCCGCCGACGCGGAGGCCTACCGGGCCTGGGTACGGCGCATCGGGGAGGCCGGGGTCGACCCGGTGCCGGGTGACCCGGTCTGCGCGTCCCAGATGGATCTTCTCGACGAGTGCCAGCGCGCCCTGGCCGCCTGAGCGGTGCCGGTTCTCCCGGCTAGTACCTTGCCTGCGTGGAAGCAGTGGAGGAACCCGAACTGCCGGTCGGCGTCGGCCCGTGGGAGGGTCCGTGGCCGGCCGATCCCCGCTTCGACCCGGACCTGCTGGCGCAGGGCGACCGGCGCAACGTCGTCGACCGGTACCGCTACTGGCGGCGCGACGCGATCGTGGCCGACCTCGACGGGCGCCGGCACGACTTCCACGTGGCGATCGAGAACTGGCAGCACGATCTCAACATCGGCACCGTCGTACGCACGGCCAACGCGTTCCTCGCGAAGGAGGTGCACATCGTCGGGCGGCGGCGCTGGAACCGGCGCGGTGCCATGGTGACCGACCGCTACCAGCACGTGCGGCACCACGGGACCGTCGAGGAGTTCGTCGGGTGGGCGGCCGGTGCCGGGCTGCCGGTGCTCGGAATCGACAACCTGCCGGGCTCCACACCGTTGGAGCGGCACGCGTTGCCGCGCAGGTGCGTGCTGCTCTTCGGCCAGGAGGGCCCCGGGCTGTCCGACGCGGCCCGCTCGGCGTGCGCGGCACTGTACTCGATCGCGCAGTACGGATCGACAAGATCGATCAACGCGGGCGTCGCCAGCGGGATCGCCATGCACGCCTGGATTCAGGCACACGCGGATCCGCCCGAATAGGTTGACTGCAGTGGCCCGGCAACGCACCGTAGTGGGATGGGCGTTTCGGTGAGCTGTCCACGATGCGGTGGCTCGGTGCGGCCGCCCGACATGATGCACACCGAATGGCGGTGTGACGTCGACGGCGCGGTGCTTCCGCTGCACGTGCCCGTGCACATCGGTCCCGAGATCGTCGACGCGGTCCGGGGGCGCATGTCGGCGACCGACAAGACCGCCCCGCTGTGGTGCCCGTGGCCGCTGCCTCCGGGTTGGACCGTCACCGGCGTCGCCTGGGTGGGCGACGAGCGTGACGGCGTCCGCGGCAGCGTGGTGGCCTGCAGCGGCCCGGCTCCGCTGCACGGCGGCCCGGCCGACCTGCTCATCGTGGCCGAGGAGCCCGGTGTGGGTCTCGGTACGCGGCTCGCCGGCATTCCCGGCCCCGATCCCGGTCCGTTCGTCGAGAGCGAGCTCAACGGCACGCCGCACGCCAAGGTGCGCGCCGCCGGGTGGCCGGCGTCGTTGTGGGCGGTGAAGTCGGCGGAGGACCGGTGCGCCCACGTCGGCGAGGCCAAGGGCTGCTGGCTGTACCTGATCGCCTGGCCGGCCGGTGCCGGCTATCTGCTCGCCGAGGATCTCACTCTGGTCGACCTCGTCGACACGCTGCCTGGCCAACTGGTGTACGGCGCGCCATCGCCGTATCTTCACGGTGCGGTGTAGACCCGTCGGATTAGGATCAACACGCCAGCGCGTTGTTGCGAGCACAATTCACCCAAAGGCGTCTGACTGATACGCTGAGTGTCCGCGGCGGTACATCCGTCAAGCCGTGGGGAGGGATGGGACCGGGGATGGTCAAGAAAATCCTCACCTGGGGCAGTATCGCGTTCCTGATCTTCTTCATCGCGTACCGGCCCGAGTCGGCCGCCCAGGTGGCCAAGTCGATCGGCAGCGGGCTGGCCGACCTCGCCGACGGCTTCACCAACTTCTTCACCAGCCTCGTCAGCTAGCGCCATGGCTGAGGGCTCGCGAGGAGGGGGCGAGGAACCGGGGTTCTTCGACCGCGACACCGAACCGATCCCGCGCGCTCGGTTCCAGGGCGAACGTGGCCGCCACGCCGCCGCCGACGAACCGTCCGGGCCAGCAGACCCACCGTCGGACCCGCCGCTGGACCGGCCGGCGCCGCGGGCCGACGCCGACTTCGATCCGGTCCACCCGCCGTCGGCCTCCGCCGAGGTGCCACCCGAGGCGGTCCGGCGCGACAAGCCGCGGCCGAGCCCCCGGCGCGGTGGCCGCACCGACGGTGACCTCGGGCCCGATCCGCTGATCGCGGCCGGTGAGCCGGTCAGCCCCGCGGTGGGCACCGCTCCGGCGTCCGCCGGCGGGTACCGGCGCGAGAGCCTGTCCTTCGACGACGAGCCGACGGCGTACCAGGACCTGCCCGACGACTTCGACGACCCCCGCTACGGCCGGCCGTCGCACGTCGACGGCTCCTTCGTGGTCGGCGAGCCGATCACCGAGGAGGAGCTCGGCGGGCTGCGCGGTGGCACGACGCCGCTGGTCACCAGCCGGCGCGTGGTGCCGCTGGAGGACGAGGCGAGCACGTTGGTGCAGCGCTACCTCTTCCCCACGGAGAAGTTCCGCGGGGAGTGGAAGCGGCACCCGATCCAGCTCGCGAAGGAGATCGGCATCGCGGCCGGCGTCACGATCGCCGTCGGCCTGCTGGCCGGCTACCTGGCGCGCATCAACGCGGCCGACGAGATCGCCGGCTTCCTCGTGCTCGGCTGGCTCGGCGTCATCATCTGGGCGGCGTGGAAGATCGTCGACTGGTGGTTCGACCGGTTCATCCTCACCAACAAGCGGGTGATGGTGGTCTCCGGCGTCATCACCCGGAATGTTGCGATGATGCCGCTACAGCGAGTCACCGACATGAAGTACGTCCAGAGCGCACTCGGCCGGGTGCTCAACTACGGCACGTTCGAGCTGGAGTCGGCCGGTCAGGACCAGGCGCTGCGCAGTATTCCGCACCTGCCCAGTCCCAATGAGCTCTACCTGCGCATCGTCGAGGAGATGTACGAGCCCGAGGCCGTCGAGGCCCGGCTCGCCGGTGCACAGGACGTCATCGACGACGGCACCTGAGTTCCCGCCACAATGCGTCACAACCAAACCCCCCACTTCGAGCGTCTTATGTATGGGCGTGCTCGTGTGGGGGAGGGAACGCGGTGCCAGACCGGACAGCAGACCGGATATCTGATCCAATCGATGAGCAGTTCCGTGAGTTCGTGTCCAACCGGTCGGCCGCGCTGTTGCGCACGGCGTACCTGTTGACCGGCGACTGGGCGAACGCCGAAGACCTGCTGCAGACCGCGCTCACCAAGACGTACCTGGCCTGGCGGCGCCTCGGCACGATCGACTCGGTCGAGCCGTACGCCCGGCGGGTGCTGGTCACCACCGCCACGAGCTGGTGGCGGCGGCGCTGGCACGGCGAGAAGCCCACCGGTTCGCTGCCCGAGACCAGCGGCCCCGACGGCGCCGACGAGCGCGCGGAGCGCGACCTGCTGTGGCAGTTCGTGCTCGGGCTGCCGCCGCGGCAGCGGGCGGTGCTCGTGCTGCGCTTCTACGAAGACCTCACCGAGGCCGAGACCGCGCGCCTGCTCGACATCTCCGTCGGCACGGTCAAGAGCCAGGGCGCCCGCGCGATCGCCACCCTGCGTCGGCGGCTGGCCGAAGAGGGCGTCGAGCCGGCGGCCAGCCGCCTCCAGATCGCCACCACCACGCTCGTACCCGGTCGCCGCGCCGCGGCGTCCGGCACCGCTGCGGGTTCCGGCGCGGCGGTGGGTTCCGGCGCGGCGGTGGCCGGTGCCGACGCGCTCAGCACCGTTCCGGGTGGTGCCGTGCGGTGACCGCCCTGGAAGACGCCCTCACCGCGGCGCTGCGCGAACACGCCCGCCAGCGGCTGCCCGACGTGGGCGACCTGGCCGAGCGTGTGATCGCGGCCGGCCGTGCCCAGCGGCGTCGGCGCGTGGGCGGCGGGCTGGCCGCGGCGCTGATGGTGTGCGCGGTCGTCACCGCGTCGCTGGTGGTCGTCGTCGGCGGTAACGGGCCGGCGCAGTACGGGTCCGGCACCAACCTCGCCGCCCCGCGCGACTACGTCGCGGTGTCGTCGCCGATGCCGCCGTCGAACTCCGACGTGCCGGTCGACTACGTCCAGTCGGGCTGGCTCTACCTGCGCAGCGGCCGATCGGTGCGGCTGCCGGCCGGCACCATCACGCAGGTGCAGCGCGCCGGCGACGGGTTCGTCGTGGTCGAGCAGAGCGGAGCCGACCAGGAGCGCGCCTGGTATGTCAACGAACGCACCGGTGCACCGGTGGTGGTGCTCGACCGGGTGCGGTCGGTGGCCGTCTCGGCCGATGGGTCGGGCCGGGTCGCCTGGCTCGACGGGTCGCGGATGTTCTACCAGGAGACCGTCGTGCCGATCGGCCGGGCGTCGACGAAGGCGCAGGCGGTCGCCACCGACGGGCCGGCGTCCGGTGGCCCGGTCGGGTTCGTCGGCGACGCGGTGCTGCTCGCCGATCTGGGGCCGTCCGGTCCCCAGCGGCACGACCTGTGGTTCCCCGACCGCGGTGACTACGTGCCGACGTGGGCCGCCTTCGTCGCCGTGTACGGGGTCCGGGCCAGCGCCGAGCTCGTCGTCGCCCGGCAGGACCGCAAGAGCGTGTGCCTGGCGTCGGTGCGGATGACCAACCTGACGCTCGACGACTCCGACTGCCACCGCGTCGACTGGTTGCCGATCCGGGGGTGGGTGTCGCCGTCCGGGCGGTGGCTGGTGGTGGCCGACCGGAAGCAGGCGCAGATGTTCGACCTGTTCGCCGACTGGCGAACCGGCGCGCAGGTGGCCTGGAGCGTCGACCGCGTCGGCCCCGAGGCGGCGTGGCTCGACCGCGACACCGTCGCGCTGCACACGTCGACGGGTGTCGTGGTGCTCTCGCCGTTCGCGAACGAGAAGGCCGTGGAGTACAAGGTTCCCGGGCTGTCGCTGATCGTGAGCCAGTAGCGTTGTCGGGTGCGCATCGATCTGCATACCCACTCGTCGGTCAGTGACGGCACGCTCACGCCGGCCGAGCTGGTGCGGGCCGCGGCCGACGCCGGGCTCGACGTCGTCGCGCTGACCGACCACGACAACACCGCGGGCTGGGCCCCGGCCGCCGAGGCGCTGCCGCCGGGGCTCACGCTGGTACGCGGGGCGGAGCTGTCCTGCCGCTGGTACGCGCCGGACCCGCCGATCTCGCTGCACCTGCTCGCCTACCTGTTCGACCCGGAGCACCCGGCCCTGTCCGCGGCGCTGGCCGGGGTGCGCGAGTCGCGGGAGACCCGGGCGAAGCGGATGGTCGACCTGCTCCGCGCCGACGGGATCGACGTGAGCTGGGACGAGATCGTGGCCGATGCCGCCGGGGGCAGCATCGGCCGGCCGCACCTCGCCCGGGCACTCATCCGGCTCGGGCTGGTGCCCACGGTGCGGGCGGCGTTCGAGTCGGAGTGGCTCGGCGAGCGCTACCGGGTCCCAAAGAAGGATCTTGATGTGTTCGAAGCGCTGGCGCTCGTGCGGGACGCCGGCGGGGCCGCGGTGTTCGCGCATCCGCGGGCGACCGTGCGCGGCCGCGTGGTTCCCGACGAGCTGATCGCGGACCTGGCGACGGCCGGGCTGGCCGGGCTGGAGGCCGACCACGACGATCATTCCCCGGCCGAGCGGGAGCACGTGCGGGGGCTGGCCAGCGACCTCGGGCTGCTCGTCACCGGATCGAGTGACTTCCACGGCTCGAACAAGACCGTGCGGCTGGGGGCCTGCACGACCGCGCCCGACCAGTACGAGCGGTTGGTGGCCTCAGTTCTGTCATAGGCGGGTGGCAGGATTGTCACGTGCAGCAACCAGGCCTCTTCGATGCCCCGCCGCGGCTGTTCACGTGCACGCCGAGCAAGCTCGGCTCCTACGAGGACTGTCCACGCCGGTACCGGTTCACATACGTCGATCGCCCGTCGCCGCCGAAGGGCCCGCCCTGGGCGCACAACTCCCTCGGCGCGAGTGTGCACACGGCGCTGAAGAACTGGTACGGCCTGCCCGCCCAGCGGCGCACGCCGGCGGCGCTGCCCGGGCTGCTGAAGGCCACCTGGGTCAGCGAGGGTTACCGCGACGGCGAACAGGAGCGGGACGCGTTCCGGCGGTCACTGGGTTGGCTCGAGACCTACCTCGCCGAGGCCGACCCGGCCGACGAGCCGGTCGGCGTCGAGCGCACGGTCGCCGCGCGCACGTCGGTGCTCGCCCTCTCCGGACGGGTCGACCGCATCGACCGCCGCGGCGACGAACTCGTGATCGTCGACTACAAGACCGGTCGCAGCGAGTCCACCAGCGACGACGCCCGCGGGTCCCGGGCGCTGGCCCTGTACGCGTACTCGGCCCAGCGCACCTTCCGGCGGGCCTGCACCCGGGTGGAGCTGCACCACCTCCCCACCGGCACGGTCGCCGCCCACGAGCACACCGAGGAGTCGTTGGCCCGGCACCTGCGCCGCGCCGAGGACACCGCCCACGACGTGATGTCCGCCGAGCGCGCCCGCACCGAGGGCCGCTCCGCCGACGAGGCCTTCCCGCCGGCACCCGGCCCCTTGTGTGGTTGGTGCGACTACCGGAAGGCGTGTCCGGAGGGCAGCGCGGCGGCCCCGGCGAAGGAACCCTGGTCAGCCCTGTCGGCCAGCTGATCCACGCGCCGCGGGTCTGCGGGGTCCGTGGCTGGGGCCGCGGGGCCGGTCGGTCCGTGTGCGCCGGTCGGTCCGCGTCCGCGTGCGGGTCCGCGCGCCCGTCGGTCCGCGTCCGCCTGAGGGCTCGCGGGTCCGTCGGTCGCGTGCGCCCGTGCGCCTGTCGGTCCGCGGGGCCGTCGGTCCGCGTGCGTCCGTGTCCGTCCGCGCTTGGCCGGTCCGCGGGGCCGTCCGTCCGTGTGCCCGTCCGCGTGTGCCCGTCCGCGTGTGCCCGTCGCGCGTGCCCGTCCGGCCGTCCGCCTCCTCGTGTGTGCCCGGCCGGCCGGCCGCGTCGATCTTGCAGTTGTGGCCGCCCTTTGGTGTGCTTCTGGTGGCTTTTGTCGGGGCCAGAACTGCAAGATCGGCGGGCAACCGGGCCGGGCCGGGCGGCGCGAGGGGCTGTGGGGGGCGTCAGATCGCGTGGCCGGCGGCGCGGGCTCTGGCCATGGCGGCCTTGTAGATCGGGCCCTCGATGAGGCGGCGGGGGATCGGCATGATGCCGGCGCGCAGGATCCGGGCCGCCATCGACGCGGCCGGGTCGGCCACCGCCAGGCCGGGGAGGCCGTAGCGCTGGCGAGCCCAGGTCGGCAGCATGCTCAACGCCAGGGCGGCCACGCCGGTGTAGGCGCCGCGCAGCGGGGTCCAGCCCAGGCCGAACGGCATCGGCGGGACGGCCATGAACAGCATCGACTCGACCGTGTCGCGGGTGGTGGCGAGCTCGGGCTGCATCGACTCGTAGTACTCCGCCACCTCGGCGCGGCTCGACGGCACCGTCGCCGGGTCCAGGCCGACCAGCTCGGCGGCCCGTAGCTGCTCGCGGTAGTACTCGTCGGCCTCGGCGTCGGTCAGCTTCACGCCGGAGCGGCGGGCCACGTCGAGGAACGACTCCTGCTCGACGACGTGCACCCAGCGCAGCAGGTCGGGATCGTCGAGGCGGAACTCCTCACCGGTGCGCGGGTCGACGCCGCGCAGCCTGCTGTGGATGTACCGCACCTTCCGCCCGGCCTCCTCGGCGTCGGCGGTGGTGCCGTAGTTCACCGTCACCACATAGGTGACCGTCGTCTCCAGCCGGTGCCACGGACGCACGCGGAAGTCGGAGTTCTGCACCACGCCCGCCAGCGCGCGGGGATGCAGCGTCTGCAACAGCAGTGCCCGCAGGCCGGCCACCATCAGAATCGGCTCGGCGTGCACCTTCCAGGTCACCGAGCCCGGGCCGAACAACCCGAGATCGCCCATGTGTTCGAGGTTAGCTCCGGCAGGTGGCACAGACGCCCCAGTACGTGACCTCGGCCTCCTCGACCACGAAGCCGGCCGTGTCGATCGGCTCCAGGCAGGGAGCGGCGCCGGTGGCGCAGTCGACGTCGGTGATCCCTCCGCATTGGCGGCACACCAGGTGGTGGTGGTTGTCGCCGACCCGGGCCTCGTAGTGGGCCGCGCCGCCCGCCGGCGCGATCCGCCGGGCCAGGCCGGCCGCGGTGAGCGCGCCGAGGACGTCGTACACCGCCTGGACCGACACCGAGTCGAGCCGCTCGCGGACCCGCACGGTGATCTCCTCGACGTCGAGGTGGGCCTGACACTCCGTGAGGACGGCGAGTACCGCGAGCCGGGGCCGCGTGACCCGTAACCCGCGGTCGCGAAGGAGACGCTCGCCGTACATCTCGCAATCGCACCACGAAGGTCACCGGACCGACAAGATTTGAACCGTTCTCGCCGATGATCCGTAGGCTGCTTTAATTGCGCGATCAACGATGACCGAGGAGGACCCGATGTTCGAGGAGTTCAGTGGAATCCCGATGCATCCGCTGCTGGTACACGCGGCGGTGGTCTTCGTCCCCCTCCTCGGCCTGGTCGCGGTGGGGTACGCGTTCGTCCCCATGATCCGTCCGCACCTGCGTTGGGTGCTCGCGGCGCTGGCGGTCATGGCGCCCGGCGCGGCCCTGTTCGCGAAGCTCTCGGGTGACGCGTTCTTCGATCGGGGGATCGCCCGCGGTCAGATCACCGAGGGCTTCATCCCGGTGATCGAGGAGCACCAGTCGTTCGGCACCATGACCCTCATCTGGACCATCGTGCTGGGCGTCGCCGCACTCGCGCTGGTCTACGTGGTCGCGCCGCGGGCCGCCGCCATGGGTACCGCGGTGACCTCCGGTCCGGCCTGGCGGACCAACCCGATCCTGCAGTGGGGCCTGGCCGCCGTGGTCACCGTGCTCGCGGCGATCTCGTTCTACTACGTGTTCAAGACCGGCGACTCCGGCGCCAAGGCGGTCTGGGACGGGCGTTAGAAGACGGCCCTCGCGCACAGGATCAGCAGCAGCACCAGGCAGATCGCGCCGGCCACGAGCCCGATGCCGGTGGTGAGCGTGCGGGCGGCCTGCTCCTCGACGTCGATCCGGTCGTGGTCCTGCTCGGGCAGCGTGCCCGGGGGCGGTGGCTCGGCCACGATCGGTGGACGCCACGCGGCCGGCGGCGGGTTGGTGCGCGGGGGACCGGCGTACTCGGGTACCGCGGCCCCGTTCACCGAGGCGCCGGCCGAGGAACCGGTGGCGGCGGACGAACCGGCCGGTGAACCGGCGCCGGCCGAGGACCCGGCGGGTGAACCGGCGCCGGCGGTGGCCGACTTCGGTCGGGCCCACACGGCGTCCTCCGGCCGGGGCGCCGGACGCGGGGCCGGAGGCGGCGGTGGGGCGGCGGCCGGCTCGGCCGGGCCGGAGGCGGCATCGCCCCGGTGGCCCGGCGGGCGGCGCCAGGCGTCGTCGTTCGCGCTCATCCGCGCCAACCTATCGCGGCGCTACGCTGCTTCACGTGGGCACGCACGACGAGGACCGCGAGGTCCAGCTGACCGACGACTTCGTCATCCTGCCGGACCAGACCTCCGACGACACCGACGCGGGCTGGGGTGAGCGCGCCGAGCGCAACGACGAGCGCCTGCTCGCCGAGCGCCCGCCGCACTGGGACTAGACCCTAGGCCGCCGGCGCGGCGCTCTTCGACGAGGTGGAGGCGGAGGAGGACGACGACGAGTCCGAGGACTTGGTCTCGGTCTTCGTCTCCGACTTGGTCTCGGACTTCGACGTCTCGGACTTCGACTCGGCCGGCTTGCTGGAGCCGCCGGTCTTGCCGCCGTTACGGGAGTCGGTGCGGTAGAAGCCCGACCCCTTGAACACGATGCCGACCGCGGAGTACAGCTTGCGGAGCCGTCCCTCGCACGCCGGGCACTCGGTGAGCGGGTCGTCGGCGAACGACTGGACCGCTTCGAGCTGGTGGCCGCACGCGGTGCACGCGTACTGGTAGGTCGGCACGAAACCCTCCACAGGCTGGCACACTTTGGCACTCAGAGACTTCGAGTGCCAATGGTGCGTCATGAACCACCGTGTCGTCCAGTCCGGCACGGGTGCGGGCCGGGAGCGTTCCGGGACCGCTAGGGGGAGATCCAGTGCACCCCGGCGGGCGTGAGGTACCCCTGCACCCGGCGGTCGTGCGGCTCGACCGGCACCGCCGGCACCACCTCCGCCTCGTCGACCACCGCCAGCGCGGGTACGGCGCCGGCCACACGGGCAAGCACCCGGTCGTAGGAGCCGCCACCACGCCCCAGCCGCCGGCCCAGCGGATCCACCGCCAGCGCCGGGACCAGGAGCAGGTCCGCGTCGAGCACGGCCGAGACCCCCAGCCGTGGTCCCACCGGCTCCCGCAGGCCGAACCGGCCCGGGGTCAGGGGGCCGTCGAACACGGCCCAGTCGAGGTCGTTGTCGGGCAGAAGTACGGGGAGAAGTACGGAGAACCGCGTGCTGTGCGGGTCCCGTAGCCCTGGCTCCTCCGCGAGCGGCACGAAGGCCGCGACCACGCCACGCGCGAGCGGTGCCAGCGCGGCGGCGATCGCGGTGTCGCGGCGCCGCCGCTCCGGGGCCGGAACGCCCCGGCGGGCCGCGAGCAGCGCGGAACGCATGGCCGATTTGGTCGGCGCAACCCCCGATGGGCTGAAATCTGACACGACCTTCCTTACTGTCCGGCTTCTGAACATCACACTTTGTGACAGCATCGAAAGAGGACGACAGCCCCACGCCCCCGGGGAGGAGAGGACCGTGACGCTGCGCGCCCGGCTTACCGTCACCTTTCTCGGGGTGGTGCTGGGGCCGGTGCTGCTCGCCGCCGTGTTCGTCGGTATCACCGCCACCGAACTCGCCCGCGACCGGGCCGACGACCGGCTC
This sequence comes from Virgisporangium ochraceum, assembly GCF_016863655.1. Classification (GTDB taxonomy): domain Bacteria; phylum Actinomycetota; class Actinomycetes; order Mycobacteriales; family Micromonosporaceae; genus Virgisporangium; species Virgisporangium ochraceum. Next base: position 18,597 of record NZ_BOPH01000133.1, on the reverse strand, counting down.
GCCGCCGCGGCCAGCGCCGTCCGAGCCGAACTCGCCGCCCGCTGTGACCGGCTGCAGTCGGCCGCGACCACCGCCGCCCTTCTCGCCGCCGAGGGTCGCACACCCGTGGTCGCCTCCGGCGCCACCAGCGTCGTCGTCGCCGACGCGTACGGCGGCGTCACCGCCTCCGCCGGTCCCCCCGCGCCCACGACCTGGGCCGACTGCGCGGGGGGAGGGACCGGCGACGGGGCGTTCGGGGTCCGCGTCGAACGCCGCGACCGGGACGGCGCGCTGCTCGGCTACGCCCAGGCCACCGCGCCGGTCGACGGCGCGCTGCTGCAGGCGCTCGCCGCGGCCGGGGGAGTGACAGTCGGCCCGGGCGAGATCGAGCGCCGTCTCGAACCCGGCGAAGGCCAGCCGCTCACCCTCGTGATCAGCACCACCCCGGCGCCGCTCGACCGGCTGTACGGGCTGCTCGGGCTTGTGGTCGCGGTCGCCGCGCTGGTCGCGCTCGCCGCCGGCTGGTGGCTGGCCCGGTCGACCACCCGACCGCTCGCCGACCTGGCCCACGCCGCCGAACGCGTCGCCGCCGGCGACCTCAACGCCCGCGTGCTGCACGTCGGACCCGACGAGGTCGGCCGGCTCGGTGCCACGTTCAACCGCATGACCCAGGAGATGCGCGGCTACGTGCGGGCCCTCACCGCCAGCCGTGACCAGCTGCGCAACCACCTGGCCCTGCTCGGCGACACGCTGAGCGGCACCCACGACCTGGCCCGGATCCTGCACGTCACGCTGCACACGGCCCGGTCGGCGACCGGCGCGCAGGCCGGCGTGGTGATGCTGTTCGACCCGACCAGCGGCCTGCTCGTGGCGCAGTGCTCGGTCGGCGCGGTGCCCGGGTCGCCGTCGCTGGCGGGCATCACGCTGGCACCGGGCGTCGGGATGCTCGGCACGGTCGCCGAGAGCGGCGTGCCGGCGCACGGCCGTCTCGCCGACTTCGCCGTGGCGCCGGACGAGCCCAGAGCCACCACGTTCGTGGCCGTGCCGGTGGCCGTCCCCGAACCGGTGACGCCGCTGGAGGACAGCGCGACCGAGCCGGCCCGCGGCGTCCTCGCGCTCTACGACCGGGTCGGCCCGGACGGCTTCGACGAGACCGACGTCTCCACCCTGACCACGTTCGCGGCGCAGGCCGCGATCGCCCTCGACAACGTGCGCCTGCACGAGGAGGCCCAGCGGCTGTCGCTGACCGACTCGCTGACCGGCCTGTTCAACTACCGCTACCTGCGCGAGTCGCTGCGCCGGGAGCTGGAGCGGGCGGCCCGGTTCGGCCGCACGCTCGCCATCGTGGCGCTCGACCTCGACCACTTCAAGGACGTCAACGACACCTACGGCCACGCCGCCGGCGACCTCGTGCTGGTCGAGATCGCCCGCCGGATCAGGTCCGTGACCAGGGAGGTCGACGTCGCGTTCCGGCGCGGCGGCGAGGAGTTCGTGGTGCTGCTGCCGGAGACCGACGCCGCCGGCGGGTCGGCGCTGGCCCGCCGGCTGGCCGCCGAGGTGCGCGGCACGCCGGTCCGGGCCCGCGAGCACATGATCAACGTCACGGTATCGATCGGGGTGGCCGTGTACCCCGAACACGGGGCAACGGGGTCCGCCGTGCTCGAGGCCGCGGACATCGCGCTCTATGCGGCGAAAGCGGCGGGACGGGACGCGTGCCGCACCGCCGACGCACGCCGACCCCCGGGCCTCGCCATCCCCGCTCGGCGCCCCGAGGTCGCCCCCGCGGCGCCGGTTGGCGACCCGTCGGTACCGGTTACCGGTGTGTCCCGCGGTGTGCAACCGGCACAGCGGGTTCTCGGCGGTTAGCCTTTCGGGCATGCCACAGACCACGACCTCCGGCCGAGCAGTCAAGGCTGTCATTCCCGCCGCCGGTCTGGCCACCCGTTTCCTCCCGGCGACGAAGGCCGTGCCCAAGGAGCTGCTGCCGGTCATCGACCGTCCGGTGCTGCAGTACATCGTCGAGGAGGCCACCGCCGCCGGGATCACCGACGTCCTGCTGGTCACCGGGCGGGGCAAGACCGCCATGGTCGACCACTTCGACCGCCGGCCCGACCTGGAGCAGCGCCTCGAGGCCAAGGGCGACGACGAGCGGCTCGCGGCGGTGAAACGTCCCAGTGAACTCGCGGCGATCCATTCCGTAAGACAGGGAGAGGCACTCGGGCTCGGGCACGCGGTGTCGTTCGCCGAGTCGCACGTGGGTGGCGAGGCGTTCGCCGTGCTGCTCGGTGACGAGTTCATGGACGACGAGACGCTGCTGAACGAGATGCTCGACCTGCAGGCCCGCACGGGCGGCATCGTGCTCGCGTTCCTGGAGGTGGGGCCCGAGGAGGTGAGCCGGTACGGCATCGCCTCCGTGACCAATCGCGACGGCAGGACCGTCGAAGTAACGGGCATGGTCGAGAAGCCCACGCCGGAGGAGGCGCCGAGCAACCTCGCGATCATCGGCCGGTACATCCTGCCGTCCGGGATCTTCGACGCGCTTCGCCGGACCGGTCCGGGCAGCGGAGGGGAGATCCAGCTGACCGACGCCATGGCGCTGATGCTCGAGGAGGGCGCACCCGTGCACGGCATCGTGTACGGCGGGGTGCGCTACGACACCGGCATGCCGCTGGGCTACCTGCAGACCGTGGTCGAACTGGCATGTCAACGGGCCGACATCGGGCCGGCCTTCAAGCAGTGGCTGGTCGAGTTCGTCGGCAAGGAACTGTGACGGAGAACTGTTGACCTTGCTCGCCGAGTCGCGCACGCCGCTCGTCAGTTATCTGGCGTCGGTGCTGCGTGCCGTCCGGCCGCTGCCGCCGCTCGATCTCGAGCTCAACCAGGCGTACGGCAACGTCCTGGCCGAAGACGTGCGCGCACCCGGGCCACTGCCCGCGTTCGACCACGCCGCGGTCGACGGCTACGCCGCCCGGCTCGACGACCTGCTCGACGCCTCCGGCCACCGGCCGGTACGCCTCAACGTCATCGGCGACCTCGGTGCGTCGAGCTGGCGGCCGGTGCGGCTGACGCCCGGAACCTGCTTCTCGATCGCGGCCGGTGCCGCCCTACCGGGAAACTCCGACATCGTGGTGCCCACCAACGACACCGACGGCGGCATGGCCGTGGTCGAGGTCTACCGGGCCGGCAAGCGCGGCAGCGGCCTGCGTCGCGCCGGCGAGGAGCTGCCCGCCGGCGAGCTGCTGGCCCGGTCGGGCACGTACATCACACCGGCCCTGGTGGCGATGCTGGCCGCGGCCGGCATCGGTCACCTCGTGGTGCGGCCGAGCCCGCGGGTGGTGCTGCTGGCCACCGGCGACGAACTCGTCGAGGTCGGCCGCACGAGCCAGCCCGGCCAGGTCGTCGACGCGAACTCACATGCCCTGACCGCGGCCGCCGCCGAGGCGGGCGCGCTGGCCTACCGCATCGGCATCTGCGACGACGACCCCGAGGGCCTGCGCGGCCTCCTGGAGGACCAGACGCTGCGCGCCGACCTGATCATCACCACGGGCGGCACCGGCACCGGCCCGGGCGACATGGTGCGCCGGATCCTCTCCCGCAAGGACGTCGAGTTCACGGACGTGTCGCTGTACCCGTCGGGGTCGCTGGGCTTCGGGACCGTCGGAGGCGCCACCGGTGTACCGGTCGTCTGCCTTCCGGGTGACCCGGGCGCGGCGCTCATCGGGTTCGAGGTGCTCGCCCGTCCGATCATCCAGCTGCTGGCCGGCGCCGACCCGGTGTTCCGGCCCTCGGTGAAGGCGCACCTGCTGGAGACGGTCTCCTCGCCGGCCGGGCTCCGCGAGTTCCGGCCCGCGCACGTCGCGGAACGGCGCGGTGGCGGTTACACGGTGGCGCCGCTCGCCGGTGGCCCGTATACGCTGTCAGGATTGGCCAAGGCGAATGCCCTCATGGTGCTCGGCGAACGGGTGGTCACCGCCGCGGCCGGGTCCACGGTAGACGTTCTCCTGCTTGATCGACGGCGGTAACGATGCTGTTAGGCGCGGGTGCGCCGGGGTGGCCGGTCGTGCTCACCGACGGTCCGGTGGTGCTCCGTCCGTACCGGCGCTCCGACGGACAGGCGTGGGCGGAGGTCCGCCGCGCGAACGAGAGCTGGCTCGCCCAGTGGGAGCCGACCCCGTACGGCTCGTGGCACGACCTGAACTCGCCGGCCGCCTTCCGCGCGGTCTACTCGGACCTGAAGCGTTCGGCGCGACAGGGCGCGGCGATGCCGTTCGCGGTCTGCTACGTCGAGAACGGTGAGGAGCGGCTCGTCGGCCAGCTCACCCTCGGCAACATCGTGCGGCGGGCGTTCTGTTCGGCGTACGCCGGTTACTGGGTCGACTCGCGGGTCGCCGGTCGGGGCGTGATCCCGACGGCGCTGGCGCTGTCGGTCGACCACGCGTTCCGGGCCGGGGGCCTGCACCGCATCGAGATCAACATCCGGCCGGAGAACAAGGCGAGCCGCCGGGTGGTCGAGAAGCTGGGCATCCGCGAGGAGGCCTACCACCCGCGGTACCTGCACATCGACGGCGCCTGGCGCGACCACGTCGGATACGCGATCACCACCGAGGACGTGGCGCTGGAGGGCGGCCTGCTGGCCCGGTGGCACAGGATGCGCACTGGCGTGTAGTTATGCCCTGTTTGGGCGATTTTGAGCGGTTTCACACTTGGCGTCCCGCGGCTTTGTTCCTTGCCGATGCAACGGCTGGCGTGGCGCGCCCGATTTGCGCCACCAGAGCCTTAACCTCGGTGATCGTCAGGTACATGCGCTGACGGTGCGGGATCGTCGGCGCTCGGTTGAGAGGGGTGAGGGTGCCGACCTCGGTGCTCCTCGCCGTCCTTGCCGCGGCCGGCCTTCTCGCGCTCGCCCCGGCACTCGTGCGCCGGTACGACGCCACGGAACGCCTGGTGGCGGAGCGGGCGATGTCGACGGCGCGGGTACTGACCCGGGCCGGCTGGCAGCATCCCCGACGCCAACGCACCTGTCCCGGCCGGCGCCCCCTGAACCCACCCCGCGTGCTGGCCCGCCAGGTCGCCGGTGCGGCCGCCTTCGCCGCCGGCGCCGCGGTCTTCACGGCGTCGAACGCGTTCCCGTCGTCGTCGCGTCCCGCGGGGTCCGGTCCCCGCCGGTCCCCTCGCGGTCCGACCGCCGCGCCCTCTCCCGACGCACGCCGCGCGACGTCCCTCTCATCCGCCGCCGCCCGCCGCGCGGCGCGGCTGCGGACGCTGCGGCGCCGCCGCCGGACCCTGGTGCTGCTGACGCTGGTGACGGCGCTGTTCACCACGCTCGCGACGCTCGTGGCGCCCGGTTTCTGGATCGGTGTGTCGGTGACCGGGTTCCTGCTCGTGGCGTTCGTGGTGAACCTGCGGAACCGGTCGCTGCTGGAGCGTCGCCACCGGCGGGCCGAGCAGCAGTACGAAGCCTGGGTCGAACGCCGGCAGGCCGCCGTCCGCCGCGAACAGGCCCGCCGGGCCGCCCAACGCCGCGAAATGCTGGAACGTCAACTGGAGGCCCGCGAGGAGGCCCGCCGACGCCTGACCGGCGAGGGCAGCTACGGGCGGGCGGTGAACGAGTAGGTGGTCTGGTTCCTCGTTGGCCCGCGAACCGGGTCCTCGTTCGCTCGCGAACGGGGTCCTCGTTCGCTCGCGAACGGGGAACCCGTTCGCGGGGCGGGCGGGGGGCCTGTTAGCCTTGTTGCCGGCCCGCTTCTTGGGCCAAGGGGCTGTGGCGCAGACCGGTAGCGCACCTCGTTCGCATCGAGGGGGTCAGGGGTTCAAATCCCCTCAGCTCCACACTATTTACGCAGGTCAAGGGCGGCTTTCCCGGTGCCACGGGAGCCGCCCTTGATCATTTGACCGTGGTTTGACCGTGAGATCGGGCGCGTCACAACTTGGCGACGGGCGGCATCTGGCGGCATTCAATCGGTGGTCAGGTGCGGGAACGACCGTCCAGCGCGTTGTGGCCCAACAGCCGAGCCAGACCGCAACCGAGTTCGCTTTGCGCTCTCGAAGGTAGGCAAAGTTCCAACGACATTGTTAGCCGTGTGATCGACGACATCGCCGCTAGACACCCCACGGCTGTTGGTTGTCAAGCGGTGACCGGTTCGGGCCAGGCGAGGGCTTCGTTGTAGTGCTCGCGGGTGGTCAGGCAGTGGTGGAGTTGGCCGAGGAGTTTGCTGCCGAGACGGCGTAGGGCGGCGTAGGGCGGCGTTGTGGCGGTCTCCGGCGCTGCGGCGGCGGTCGTAGTAGGAGCGGGCGCCGGTGGAACGGGTCAGGGCGGCGAAGGCCCAGAGGTAGCAGGCGTCGGCGAGGCGTTTGTTGCGGATGTAGCGGGCCAGGACGGCGCGGTGGCGGCCGGAGGCGCGGGTGATCGGTGCGGTGCCGGCGTAGTTGCGGCGGCTGGCAGCATGGGTGAAGCGGGTTGGGTCGTCGCCGAACTCGCCGAGTACCCGGGCGCCGAGGACGAGACCGAGTCCGGGAAGACTGTCGATGATCTCGGCGTCCGGGTGCTGCTCAAAAGACGCGGCTAGGGCATGTTCGAGCTGTCTGATGGACTCGTTGGTCGCGGTCAGGGTCCGCACGATGGCTCGGACCGCCTCGCCCATCGCCGTCTCCACTGCTGCGGGTTGTCGCAGTTCCTCCGCGGTGAACGTCTCGGTGAGATGGGCGGCCTCTGCCGGGCGGGTGCCCCGTCCGGCGGCGTGAAGAAGGTCGACCAGGTTCGCGCGGGTCAACAGGGCTGCGGCGGTTGGGGTCGGGGCCGTGGCCAGCACGGTCAGGGCGGTCTTGGTGGTTAGATCGGTGAAGGCGGTCAACGCGGCGGGGAAGAACTCCCGCAGCAGACTGCGTAGCCGGTTGGCGTCCTGCCGGCGGGCCCAGATCAAGTCCTGGTGCGCCCGGGCCAGCACGCTGACGGCCTGACCGAGCTCGCTGTCGTCGGGCATTGGCCGATGCTGGTCGCGGTCGGTGCGTAGCAGGTGCGCCAGGACCAGTGCGTCGCCGGGATCGGACTTGGCGCCCGAGACCGAGTGCCGGTCCCGGTAGCGGTCGACCGCTTTCGGGTTGATGGCGAAGACCCGGTGCCCAGCCGCGCGTAGCGCCGCGACCAGCAGACCGCGGTCGGTCTCGATGGCCACGTCGACCGCGGTGAACTGTTCACCGCCGTGTTCGGCCAACATCGCGGACAGCGCAGTGAAACCGGCCAGGTCATCGGTGATACGCCGCCGGACCAGTAACGTTCCGGCCTGGTCGACGACCGCTACATCGTGATGACGTTCGGCCCAGTCGATACCACAGAAGATCTCCAAGCAGTTCCCTCCTCGACTCGGACAGAGCCAGGAGCCTGCGCAGCGGCCTAATGGACAGCGCTCAACGGCGCGACACCCCACGAGCTGACAGCAGCCTCCGCAGCCGGCGAGGTCACTCTCTAGCGGTAGAGATCACATCTCAGGCGAAGCCAGTAATCACCCGCCGGCGGCTTGGACGCATCCTTCCCCACAACTACGAGAAGGCCGCACTGCCATTAGGCGCCTGCTCCGCGGCGACGAGGTGGGCGCGGCGTGGTCAGCGGACGAATCAAGACGGTTCACGCGGCTTGCGCGGTGTACACCGACGCTCCGGACTGGCACACCCAACGGAGCGCCGTCGGGCGAGTAGCTGGCCAGCGCGGATCGCTGATCCATTGCCGGGCGCGCGACCTCGGCGAGCTCTGGGTAGAGGGCGGTACGTCGTTGTGGTTGCGGCTGAGAGGCCGCCTGGGCACGACCCGCTGCGCCATTGGTCCCCGACGTGAGCGCGCTGCCCACCGGAGGTTAAGCCATGTCGAACCTGAGAGGCGATGAACTGCGCAACGGAAGCCGACGCGGCTCTTCCACCGAGCCGGCTGTCCGTCAGAAGGTGGTGCTGGAGCTACCCGGATACATAAGGTAACCGTGTCATGGACATCGACGTCCTGCTGGGATGGCATCCGAACATCGCGGCGGCAGCCGGCCTCGCCGACGCCGCGTCTCTCAGGGCCGGCTCGGTCACCCTCCCGAGCGACACCCGGAGGCACATCTGGCGGGTGCGGCCGGCGCTCATCGAGATGCTTCAGCGCGATCCGGCCCTACGGCAGTTGCTGGCCGCCGCCTGGCATCCGCGGTACGCCGACGGGGAGCGAATGACGGCGGTCCGCGCTGGACCTATCCCTTCCTTCACCGCCGTGTCAGCCGGATGCGGCGCCGCCATTTCGACCTCGTCGTCGTGACCCACATCGACGGTGACCACGTCGAAGGGGTCGCGCGCCTGCTGCAGGACCGTAGAGCGCTGCGGCTCGGGATCGGTGACATCTGGTTCAACGGCTACCGGCACCTCTCCGCGGTGCCGAGTGATGGCCTCGGGCCCGAGCAGGGGGAGTACGTCACCGCGCTGATCGACCGTGACCGGTTGTCCTGGAACGCCGGCGTCAGCCCGCCTGGCGGACCGGTGGCCGTGCCGGCGGGCGGGTCGGTGCCTGTCGTTGACCTGCCCGGCGGCCCGAAGCTGACGCTGCTGTCGCCCGGCCCGGAGCAGCTCACCGCGCTGCGGCGCACCTGGCGCGGCGCGCTCCGCCGGGCGGGGATGGAGCCGGGCGACACCGCCGAAGCCCTGCGGCGCCTCGGTGAGCGGCGGGACCTGCGCGGGCTCGGCGGCGACGCCCTCGGCGGAGACGGCCTGGACCACTCCGAGGCGAACGGCAGCAGCATCGCGTTTCTCCTGGAGCACGCCGGCAGCAGCCTGCTCCTCACCGGCGACGGCCACGGGTCCGTGCTCGCGTCCGGTCTGCGGAGGCTGCTCGCCGAGCGCGGGCTGGCCCGGCTGCCGGTCGACGCGGTCAAGACGCCGCACCACGGCAGCGCGGCGAACGTCACCGACGACTTCCTCGCGCTCGTCGACAGCCCGCGGTTCCTGTTCTCCACGAACGGCGCCGTGTACGGGCATCCCGACCGGGCGGCCGTGCAGCGCGTGCTCCGATCACGCACCGGTCCGGTCGAACTGGTCTTCAACTACCGGTCGGCGACGACGCAGACGTGGGCGGACCCGCCGTGGCCTCACACAGCGGTGTTCCCGGCGGCCGATGGCATCCTGACGGTCGACGTGTGAGCCTGTCGTACTCCGGTAGCGATCCGGCCCCGGGTTCGCAGTGGATTGGGCCGGTCGATGCGACTCGCCGCGCTCGCCGCTGTTGTGAGCGACTGGCTGTCAGACCGCCGGACCGGATGATGTCCGAGCGATGGGTTCATCAGCGTCGAGTTCGGCGGCTGTCGCCTCGCTGTAGGAGAGTCTCGGCGGACGTTAGCCGATCGATGTCTAACGGCAGTGGGATACGGTACGGCTGACGGGATGCTGGCCGTTCCGCTGCCGCCCCTAGTTCGGTCGCTGCGGCGAGTGCGGATCGTGCCTGGTGCAGCCGATATTGCGCCTGGCGCGGTCCGGCCAGGGTGTCGGCGAGCTGAGCCATGGCCCGGATCAGCTCTAGCAGGAGTTTGGCGTCACGCGTCCGATCGATCTGGTCGAGCGTGGCTATGAGCCGCGCCGACGAACGGAGGCTGCTGCCGACGAGCGTGTGCGTGAACTGCTGCGCGTGCGCCGGGCCGGGCGGCGTGGTCGAACCGGTCGCAGATCCGGGAGAGTGAACCGCGTCCCCTAACCAGGGTGGGCACGGCCGCCGAACTCGGTCGTGGCGGTTCGAACGGCGACGAGGTCGCGTTGGACTGCGGCGAGTTCGGCACAGGTGATGTCGATGCCGGCAACCGGGTGGAGTGAGTGTGCGGCGGACAGGGGGCGTCGTCGCAGAAGCCGCTCGGGGTGAGCCGGGTGCGGATGGCCGCGGCGAGGATGTCGCGGTGCTCGTCGCGTCGAAGCGCACCAAGCCCAATTCGGCGTCGAAGTCAACCTGGTCGATTGTTGCGGATGTTCGTTGTAGAATGATGTTTCAACGACGAGGAGCCTTGACGCGAACTGCCAACGCCGCTCCCGCGCGAGAAGGTCAGGGCGCGAGACGCGAGGCCCTGTTGCGAACCTTAAGGAAATGCTCATTCGCCTCCCGGACGGCATCCTGCCCCCGGCGATATGTCACGCGCGTAGGGTGTCCATCTATCACGGCGGATACCTCGTGGACGAGATGATCGTCAAAGATAGTGATGTCACGGCCAGGGTCATTGATGACACTTGTTAGTTTGTCAATCTCGGCGAAGAAGGTCGTAACTCCTTCGGCCCGCTGCTCCGCTATGAGGTCCTTCAGGTCGTTCCTCTGTGCTTCGGACAACCCGAACCCGTCAATGAAGATTCGGTGGATTTCGACCTGTCGATTCTTTATGGCTGCCACGTTCTCCTTCCAGTACCCTATTCCGTGTTCTGACCGCCACCAGCCTAGGTCTAGTGACGCCACAGTTATTCCGCGAATTGAACGTTTGCATGTCTGGACGCCCTCCTCCAAGAGTTCGATTCTTCCGGCCCCGACTTCGAGTTCGCCACTCGAAACACGTCGGAGCCAGTCCGCCGAGTTCAGCGCATGCGTTCTTAACGCGTCTTTGTAAACGGGGTGTTCTGTCGAATTGGTGGCCCGCACATACTGCTTCAGCATTTCGAGAGCGAATGGGTACGATTCCTTGGGCAAGTCATCAAGTCGACGGAGAAGGTTGCTCGTGGCATCTCGACTTGCCTCTTTCCGAATAAGCCGAAGAATCATCTCCACGATGACTGCGACGAGAACGCCGATGGCACCCAATGCAAGTTCGCCCTGAATCTCATCCGGCAGTACGACACCGAGCACGAAGAAGAGGAAACCGGACGCGATTGGAATAATGAGGTGGAGAAAGATAGACATTTTCTAACAGCTCCTCCGAAACTGCGGATGCCTATTGCGAGTACCGCCTGCAAATTCTGTCGGCTAACCGGCCTGGTCAAAGGGAGGTCGGTGAACTCCGCCACAAAGAACGTCCTCTGCCCTGTAGATCGCTGCAGTCAACAGCCGGACAGTCCCGCGCTGGCCAGCGAGCGGCAGTACGTGCAGGGCCTCTGGCGCGCGACAACCCCGCGTAGGTCTCCGGCGGCCGACTCCGTCCTTGAACCGGGCGACCGCGGGATGCCGAAGCCGCTTCCTGCCGCTGGGACACCCCGAGCTTTCGATAGATGGCTTTGAGGTGGGCCCTCATCGTATTGACCGGGATGCGCAACCGGGTAGCGATGTCCTCCGTCGACAGCGTCGTCGGCAGATATTCGAGGATCTGTCTCGCCGTCGACGCCGCCGCATCCAGGTGGTGGCCCTGCCGGACGACCGCCCAGACGACCTTGCCGGTGCGCTGATGCGTGGGGTGGGACCCCCAGACCGAGGCGATCCGGTCGACCAGCGACAGCCCGAGCCCGTACCTCTCCGCGCCACGCGGCAGCACCGGACCACCGTCGCGGACGGCCAAGAAGAGCCCGCTGTGGCGGCGGCTCACGCTGACCGACATCTCGGTACCGACATGCCGGACCACGTTCGTGACCAGTTCCGACACGACCAGCTGGGCCGGGCGCACCACGTCGTCCCAGCCGTAGCCCGCCTCGGCGACCAGCCGGCGCGCCTGCCTGGCGGCGACGGGCACCGGCTGCAGGCGCATGCTCAGATGGCTCGGAACGACCCGGTCCTGTTCGAGGGCCGCGCGGGCCAGCGGCACGCTGGTGAACCGCGGCACGAACCACGCCGCGCCCAGGGAGCCCATGCGCCGCTCCAACGGGCTGCCCGGGGCGATACACACGGCGACCGAAACCCGGGGCCGCATCGCCCGACCCACGCGGTAGGCCACCGCCAGCAGGGCCACGCTGGATCCCCGGGGATCGTCTGCCCCACCCAGGTCGACGATCACCGCACCGGGATGCTCGGCCAGGCACTTGTTCACCGCTGTCCGCACGGCGAGCGCGACGCGCCAGTCCCACCGCCCACCCACCGTGACCCGGAGCTGGGAGCCATCGTCGTCGCTGGTGACGGTCACACCGGAGGCCTCAGCGTCGTCACCGCGCCACTGCCCGGTATGCACAGGGAACCTCCCGCACGCCACTCCGGAACCCTCAATGTAGCGGCGTCGGCTCCCGTTGCGAATCTGTCCGCGGGTCAGTACCTGACGGCGCCACCGCCGCCGGGCCCGGCCGGCCTGTCGTCGCCGGGCCCGGCCGGCCTGTCGTCGCCGTAGTCCCGCGCGATGTCGAAATCCCCGTCGCCATCGGTGTCGATCAGGACCCGGTCGAAGTCCCCGTCACCATCGGTGTCGATGAGCATCCGGTCGACGTCCCCGTCATGGTCGGAGTCGATGCCCAGTCGCCCGACCGGATGCCGGTCGGTATCGTCGTCGCGCGGTTCGGCCGTCGCCCGCCAGTCGTCGTCATGGACGGGTTGCTGGTCCATCTCGATATCGCCGAAGTCGCCCTGCCCGTTCAGCTCCATGCCGCGCACCCTAGATCGACGGCCCTTGAACGCCCGGCCTTGTGTCGACCATCTGATTCGAGAACAGCCCGCGAGATGGCCGTGCGGCGGATCGGTCAATCCGGGCCCGGGCGAGACTGCCGGGCACGGCGGAGGTTCTCGGCAGCCGTCAGCGTGTGCGGGTGGTCATCGCCGAGAACCCGCCGGTAGTCAGCAACGACCTGTTCGTACAGATCGATCGCCTCGCCCACCCGCCCCGCCGTCTGGTAGGCGTAGGCCAGGCTGTGACGGGAGGTCGGCGTGGACGGATGGTCGTCACCGAGAACCCGTCGCCGATCGGCGAGAACCCGCTCGTACAGCGTGATCGCCTCTCCCACCCGCCCCGCCGACGCGTAGGCGCCGGCGAGGTTGTGACGAGAGGTCAGCGTGTCCGGGTGGTCGTCACCGAGAACCCGTCGCCGATCGGCGAGAACCCGCTCGTACAGCGTGATCGCCTCACCCACCCGCCCCGCCGACCGGTAGGCGCCGGCGAGGTTGTGACGAGACGTCAGCGCATGCGGGTGGTCGTCACCGAGAACCCGCCGGTAGTCGGCAACGACCTGCTCGAACAGATCGATCGCCTCATCGACCCGCCCCGCCGACTCGTAGGCGTAGGCCAAGTTGTGACGAGAGGTCAGCGCGTGTGGGTGGTCGTCGCCCAGCACTCGCCGGTAGTCGGCGAGAACCCGCTCGTGCAGGGTGATCGCCTCATCCAACCGCCCCGCCGACTCGTAGGCGTAGGCCAGGCTGTGGCCGGAGGTGAGCGTGGACGGGTGGTCGTCGCCGAGAACCCGCCGGGAGTCGGCAAGAACCTGCTCGTGCAGGGCGATCGCCTCACGCACCCGCCCTGCCGCCTCGTAGGCGCCGGCGAGGTTGTGACGGAAAGTAAGCGTGTCCGGGTGGTCGTTGCCGAGAACCCTCCGGGAGTCGGCGAAAACCTGCTCGAAGCCGGTGATGGCGGGTCCGAGCTGGCCCTGGAACTGACGGAAGGTCGCGGCCCGGTCTGCGATGTGCAGGATGGTGGTGTCGCTGTGATCGGGCGGCATGTTCTCTACGGCCGCATCGATGTGGGGAAGCAGCGCCACCCAGCGCGGCCACCCGGCTACGTTGGCGATCGGGTCGTCCGGGACGGCCGCGTCCAGTATCTGGATCGCCTGTGACCGGGGCTCATCGTCGCTGTCGGTGCGGGTGACGGCCTGGACGAGCCGGTGCACACTGACCTCGCCCCCAGCCATGGTGATCATGCTGTAGGACGACAGCAGGGTCAGCGCCCGGTCCAGGTCGGCCGGATCGTCGGCGAGAGGCCCGAGTACGTCGGCGGGCAGCCGGTCCGGGGCCAGCCAGGCCAGCACCGCGAGCACCGAGGCGGCCAACGCCGATCGGGCCGTGACCGCCTCGATGCTAACCCGCCATACCCGGGCGAGGCTGCGGTGCGCCGGCTCCCCTTCACCGGGGTCGGCCGCCATCTGAGTGAACCGAGCGGCGAGTAGGTCCCGGTAGTCGTCGAAGGTGAGCCCGTCGTGGTGACCGAGGTAGGCAGCGGCCTGCTCCAACGCCAGCGGCAGATCCCCGAGGTCGGCGGCTACCCGGCCGGCACCGTCGGGATCGTCCTGGCCGGTCAACCGGATCAGCAGATCGATGCTGGCCGTCCGGTCCAGAACACCCAGGCGCAGCGACGCCAATCCCACCTTCGCCCATCGGGCCGCGCCGTAGTCCCGCCGGGTGGTGACCAGCACCTGCCCCCGCCCGGCGACGACGCCCAGCAGGTAACGGATGTGGTCGATGTCCTCCACGTTGTCGAGCACGAGCAGCCACCCCGTGTTCGACTGCAACCATCCCATCGCCCATTCCTGCGCGTCGGTCAGCGTGGCCATCGGATGCATGCGACGCGTCAACCCGGCCAGGCCAAGACCGACGTTGGCCGTCGTGTCCGCCGTGACCCACCACACCAACCGGTACCGGTGCAGATGCGCCCGCGCATAGTGGACCGCCAGCTCCGTCTTGCCGATACCGCCCAGGCCGTGCACCGCCGCCTGCCCGACCACCACGCCCGTACCGTGCCCGAACAAGCTGGCCACCTGGTCCACGTCGCGGCCGACGAACACCGCCGACGCCAGCGGCAGGTTGTGCACCACCCCTACCCCGGCGACCTCGGGCACCCGTTGCGGCGGCGGCACCCTCGACACATCCGCCGCGACGTTCGTCTGTGTGTTGTGATCACCGGCCTGGACTCCGGCCGATCCGCTCACGTGGACGCGCGGTGGGTCCGGGTGACCAGCCGGTCCTTTCACCCGGTCGTCCGGGATGCGTTGACGGTGTCCGTCCGGGGGTTGTGACGACCGACCTGGATTTCCGGTGCCCCGGTCACCGTCACCGTGACGGACCTGCTGGCGTCGGCGCGCACCGCCGCAGCGACGTTCCCATCGCCGGGATGCTCACCCTGATCGGTCATTGCCCCAGCGACGTTGGTCAACTGACCCGCCCCCACCTCGCCGGTCAACTCACCATCATCACCCATCGGTTACTCCCTGCTTGCGTGATGTCGGTATCGGTCTACCACGCACCGCCGGTCACAAGCGCCCCAACGAGCTACCGGCGCAGCGGGCACACACCGCCAAGCCAGAGTGCGAGCCGCCAACCATCGACATCCGGGACCTCACGAACCGCAAGACGCAACACCGTTCCAGGAGCAGCGATGGGCCAGCGGGTTTCGCACCGTGTGGCAAGCCGCGGCTGGCCGGAAGACGGCACGTGCCACTCGCTGCGGCAACTTCGCGACCGGATTCTCACCGGACGATCTTGTCGATGCTTCTCGGGTTTGGATGACCACTGTCTGGGACTCCCCTCCTACGGCGCGGCCGAGAAGATAGAGCCATGGAGTCCGACCCGACCTGCGGGGCGTCGACCAAGCCCGAGCGGCCCGCTGGCCGCGGTGAGACGGTGCGAGCCCGCCTCCGGACCGCTGGGATTTCCGGTGCCGCCGCCGATGACGCCCGAGCAACAGGCCGAGTGGGACGAACGGCTCCATCGGGCGGCCGTCGAGAACGAGGAGTTCTGGGCCGAGCACCGCCGCGCCTCGTCACGGCACGGCCACGCCCGCATTCGACGCCGCTGCCGAGGCAATCGGCCACCTGCTCGACCTGCTCGCGGACCCACGGGAGCTGTACCGCCACGCCAGCCAACGCCCTCCAGGTACTCAACCGAGCCTTTACGACCGCATCTATCTCGACGCGGACGACGACGGCCTTACGCGGCGGAAGATGAACTCGCCGACCTCGTGAGCCAGACAGCGAGGAACCCGAGCCTGCTCGACCCGGGTTCAAGTACGCGAACAAATGGTGGAGCTGAGGGGATTTGAACCCCAAAACGCTCCTGGCCTGCGAAACGCCGCCAATCGGACGCTAATGGCGGCCGACCTGCGCGGACGCCTGTCGACGGTTGTTGGCGTTTGACACCGCTAATCGGCCTCTGTTGTACCGGATTTGTACCCGATGATCTTGCGGCCTCTGGTCCTCCTTCATCCCCCGATAGATGCCGGCACCAGCGGCGACCGGCCGGCGTGGACGATTCGGCGTCGGGATGGCGCTGACGCCGTGGGCACTGGCCGACCACGACGTCGGCCGACCACGAGCTCCGGTGGCAAGCCGCGAAGCGGCGCGGCAGCGATTGCCTCCGCGTCGGCAGACGGCGACCCTGCGGGCAATCGTCGCGGCGACCGGCGCGGCGGGCCGGTCACCCCAAATCTCTCTGAACGTCGGCGCACCGGCCGAGCGCGGCGATGCCGGCCGGAGGCCGCCAGCAGCCGCAGCGCTGGCCGGCCTGTCAAACCCCGGCTTGCAAGATTGTGCGCGTTTGTCGGCCCAGGACTCTCCAATGCCGGGGACAGCGTCTGCATGGTCTTGGTGGAAGACGACGGGACTTGAACCCCTACCCCGCGTCGCCGTTCCGGGCCCATCGAAATCGGTCGAATCAGTGGACTGACCTGCCGCTCGTCGGTCATCGTCTGTCGACCTCTTACAGCAGTTCTCAGGCTCATTTGTGCCCAATATGGTCCGGGTGATCATGACCGTCTGGGCTGGCGATGTCGGATGGCGGCCCGTTCGCGTCGGTGTCGCCGGTCGATGTCACCCGGATGGGGGATCGCCGGCTTGTGACTGTTCGTCACGATGGACCGGTGACTCGGCAACGCAAGGTCATCTTCGCGGTACTTCTGGTCGCTTCCGGAGCAGTGCTAGCGGTGTTCATTGAGTTCCTTCGGCGGGAAGGACTGGAACGGGCCAGTGCGTGGGTGACGGTGGTGGGGTTCTTCGTGGCGACCGGGTTGGCGGTGGCTGGGCTGGTGATCGGGTGGCTGGCGTGGCGGCGGCCGGTCGGCGGCGGCTCGGGTTCCGGCCCGTCCTCGTCGGAGGGCCCGCATGTGGGTCAGAGCGGCCGTATCGACCAGCGCAACACAGGCGGGGTCAACCTGGCGAACACGGGCAACATGGGTGACGTTGACATGCCGGGTGGCAACCCCTGATGGTCAAGGGCCACGGCCGCACCACCGGGACACCGCAGCAGCGCACTGGCGACATCCACCAGGCGAACACCGGCGGGGTCAATGTTGCGGTGACGGGCACGGTCGGGTCGGTGACGATCGGTACGCGCCGCTATGTCATCGAGGGGTTGCCGTCGCCACCGCCGCTGATCCGCGTGTCCGAAGGCGTGCCGCCTAGTGAGTTGCTGGCCGCCCGCCGCCAGGTGGTGGGGTTCACCGGCCGCGACGACGAACTCGCGGCGCTCGCCGGGTGGCGGGACGACCATGTGACCGCGTGGGCGGTGCAGTTGGTACATGGCCCGGGTGGGCAGGGGAAGTCCCGGTTGGCAGCGGAGTTCGCGGCCCGGTCGGCACAGGCAGGCTGGGCGGTGGTTCAGGCCCGACATGAAAGTTCCCTTGGTCCCGACGCTGCCGGTAGTGGGATACCGGAGCAGGCGTGTGGCGTGGTCATGGTCGTCGACTACGCCGAACGATGGCCGGTCACGGATCTGCTGCGGATGGTGACCGATGGGGTGGTCCGGCCGATGCCGGGTCGACCAGTGCGGGTGCTGCTGCTTGCCCGCCCGGCAGGGCTGTGGTGGCAGTCGTTGCGCAGCGAGCTACGCAAGGTCGACATCACCGTGTCCAGCATGAAGCTGGGAGAACTGGCGGACACAACCGCCGTCCGCCGGACGATGTTCGAAGCTGCCCGCGACCGGTTCGCCCAGGTGCTGGGTGTCGACGGAGCCGGGGTTCAACCGCCGGTGCAGTTGGCCGACAACGCGTTTGCCCGGGCGCTGCCGTTGCACATGGCCGCACTGGTCGCGGTAGACGCAGCGGCCCGTAACACCGCCCCTGCTAGGAGCGTGGTCGGGTTGTCGTCGTACCTGCTCGACCGGGAGCAGCAGCATTGGCGGATGATGTGCGAACACGGCGGGATCACTACTGCGCCAAAGATGCTGGGTCGGGTGGTGTTCGCTGCCACGCTGACCCGGCCGGTCTCCGACGACGTCGCCCGACATGCCCTCGCACTGGTCGAGCTGACCGCCACAAGTGCCGGAGAGACGGCCCGCACGCTGGTCGATGATCACAGCGAGTGCTATCCGCCCATCCTCGACGGAACGGTGTTCTCTCCCCTGTACCCGGACCGGCTCGGCGAGGACTTCCTGGCCCTGTCGATCCCAGGCCACGATGTCGACGACTACACACCAGACGCCTGGGCACAGACCGTTGCCACCCGCCTGCTCGACCTCGACGACACACCCTCATATGCCGGTGCTGCAACTGCGGTCCTGGTGGAAACTGCGACTCGGTGGCCCCACGTCGCAACGGACGTTCTGTACCCGCTGCTGCGCACCCGTCCCAGTCTGGTGCTGTCTGCCGGACCTGCCGCACTGGCACGCTTGATCGCCATACCCGACGTTGACCCCGATGTCCTCGACGCGGTCCAAGCAGAGCTGCCAGCCGGGCGCCACGTCGACTTCGACCTAGTCGCGGCAGCTCTCACCGAATTGACCGTCCAACAACGGCTGACCGCCACTGACGATCCAGCTATCCGTGCGCGGCTGCACGCCGACCTGGGCTATCGGCTGGGACACGCTGGTCA
>NZ_BOPH01000132.1 GCF_016863655.1 Virgisporangium ochraceum | reverse complement strand
GGTGGGATTCGAACCCACACTGTCGGAGGTTTGAGCTCCGTTCCTCTGCCGGTTGGGATACGGGGACCGGTCCGGCCATCACAATACCGACTACGCTGATCGCGACGGAACCGGAATAGGGGGTAGTCGGGCGTGACCGATGGGCGGGAGGCGGCGCCTACGCGCCGGCGGGTACTGATCGCCGAAGACGAAGCGCTCATCCGACTCGACCTGCGCGAGATGCTCATCGAGGAGGGGTACGACGTCGTCGGGGAGGCTGGAGACGGGGAGGCGGCGCTGCGGCTGGCCGAGCAGCTGCGTCCGGATCTCGTGATCCTCGACATCAAGATGCCCATCATGGACGGGCTCACCGCGGCGGAGAACATCGCCAACTCGCGGCTCGCCCCGGTGGTGATCCTCACCGCATTCAGCCAGCGTGACCTGGTCGAACGGGCGCGGGCGGCCGGCGCGATGGCGTACCTGGTGAAGCCGTTCCAGAAGAGCGACCTCGTGCCGGCGATCGAGATCGCGGCGGCCCGCTTCGCGGAGATGACGGCCCTCGAGTCCGAGGTGGCGAGCCTCGCCGACCGGCTGGAGACGCGCAAACTGGTCGAACGGGCGAAAGGTGCCCTGATGACCACCTATTCGATGACCGAGCCGCAGGCGTTCCGGTGGATCCAGCGCACGGCGATGGACCACCGCATGACCATGCGTGACGTCGCCGAGCGGATCATCGCGGAGACCGCCGCCGCCAGCGAAGAGCCGTCGGGGTCGGGCTGACATGTCAGGCGTCCGTCGGGGGCGGGGTCGCAGCATCGTCGCGGGGTTGCTGATCGTCGCCGCGCTCGCGGTCACCGCGGCTTGTGGTGACGACGACGAGCCGCGACCCGCGCCGCCGCCGCTCGCCTGGAAGTGGACCGAGGCGCGCCTCCCGATGCCCAGCGGCTCCGCCGTGTCCAACGAGCGCATCGTCGTGCGTGACGTGGTCTCCTGCGGCACGCAGTGGTACGCCGTCGGCGGGTTGTCGACGCCGGCGAACGACACCCGGCCGGCGCTGTGGCGCAGCGCCGACGGCGCCACCTGGGAGTCGCTGCCGCTGCAGCCACAGACCTTCTACGGCCGCCAGCACATCCTGTACTCGGTCGCGTGCCGGCGCGACGGGGTGGTCGGCGTGCTCGGCGCCAAGCGTGGGGGAGCCCACGCGTACCCGCGCACGAGCCACTGGCGGATGGTCCCGGAGGGGCCGCTCACCGAGGTCATCTCGGCTTTCGAACTGTACGGCGGCCCGGACGCCGGCGACGTGGCCCGCATGGTGGCGGGGCCGCCCGGGTTCCTGATCGCCGGTAACCGGATGACCGGCGCGGCCGCGTGGACGTCGGTCGACGCGAACGAGTTCGTGCTGCGGTCCGGGGTCCCACCGCTCGCTGGCGGCGCGGAGCTCTTCACCGCGGCGGCCGACGCCACGGCGGACGCCGCCGGCTGGACGCTGGTGGGCGGCGCCAGCAAGCGCGGCCGCACCGACCGTGACCCCGTCGCCTGGACCAGCCCCGACGGCGCGACCTGGCAGCGGGTCGACCTCGCCGGGGACAAGACGTATGAGGACCTGCAGCGGGTCGTCCGGGTGGGTGACGACGTGCTGGCCACCGGCGTGAAGGGCGAGGTGTTCGGAGCCTGGCGCCGGCGCGGCGGCCAGTGGGAGGCCGTCGGCACGTTCGGGTCCGTGCGCGGCGGGGTCGCGGCGTCCGGACCCACGACCGTCGGTGGCGTCGTCTCGATGGCGACCCGGGGACCCGACGTGCTGGCTGCGGTGAGTGACGGTGGCAGCTTCAGCGTGTGGCGATCCGGTGACACTGGAGGGTCATGGCAGCGGGTGGCACTCCCCGCTGAGCAGCCCGCCGGCGCCGAACGGTTACTGGCCGTGGCCGGAGCGGGCAACCGGTGGCTCCTGGCCGGCGACGACGCCAAGCAGGGACGGATCTGGTTCACAGACCAGAGTCAATGAAACGGCACCGGCTTGATTGAGGCCACGTAACGGTTTGGTGTTCCGCCGGTCGTAGGTGTACACCCTGTGACACTGCTGCTGTACTGTCCGGGCCGCGGATCGCTTCGCAGGCCAGCGGTCCCGCCTGCCATGAAACGGCTCCTACCGGGGCCGACGGGCTGCACCTGGTGGCGCCTGCGTTTGAGGAGGGCAAGGAGCCGTGAGGCGGAAACTACGCACGCTCGGCAGCGTGGCACTGATCGCTGCCATGGCCGTGTCAGCGGCCGCATGTCAGGACTCGGGTGGCGGAGAGTCGGAGGCTGGCGACTGCGGCGGCAAGATCGCCACGTTCGGCGCCTTCACCGGACCCAACGCCGGCCTTGTCATCCCGTCGCTGAACGGGTCGAAGCTTGCGGTCAAGCAGCACAACGCCGCGAACCCCGACTGCCAGATCACGCTGCAGGAGTTCGACACGCAGGGTGCGGCGGCGCAGGCGACCCCGATCGCCAACCAGATCGCCAACGACCAGAGCTTCCTCGCCGTCATCGGCGGTGGCTTCTCCGGTGAGTCCAAGGCCACGATGCCGATCTACGAGGCGGCCGGCCTGGTCATGGTGAGCCCGTCGGCGACCGCGGCCGAGCTGACCACCGCTGGCAACAAGGCGTTCCACCGGGTCGTCGGCAACGACGCCACCCAGGGCGCGGCTGCCGCGAAGTACCTGAAGGACGTCGTCAAGGCGCAGAAGGTGTTCGTCGTCGACGACGGCACCACCTACGGCTCCGGCATCGCGGCCGAGGTCACCAAGGGCCTGGGCTCCCTGGTCGCCTCCAGCGACAAGGTGCAGGAGAAGCAGACCAACTTCGACGCCACGATCTCCAAGATCAAGACGGCTCAGGCCGACGCGGTGGCCTACGCGGGCTACACCAACGAGGCGGCTCCGTTCCTGAAGCAGCTTCGCGCCGCGGGCGTCACCGCCAAGTTCATCGGCTTCGACGGCCTCTACGACCCGGCCTTCCCGGCCGGTGCCGGTGCGGGCGCCGACGGCGCGGTCGTCACCTGCCCGTGCCTCCCGGCCGAGAAGGCCGGCGGCACGTTCGCCGCTGACTTCCAGAAGGAGTACGGCCAGGCGGCCGGTTCCTACGGCGCCGAGGGCTACGACGCGGCGAAGATCCTCATCGACGGTCTGAAGGACGGCAAGACCACCCGTAAGGACCTGTTCGACTTCGTCAACGCCTACGACAAGCCGGGTGTCTCGAAGGACCTGAAGTTCGACGACAGCGGTGACGTGGAGAAGTCGAAGGTCAAGATCTGGGCCTACGAGATCAAGGGCGGTCAGATCACGCCTCAGCAAGAGATTGCACTGAGCTAACAGCGTTTGCGATTGATGCGGCCGGGGGCAAAACCCCCGGCCGCATTCAGTGCGAGGAGAGTGTGTGAACGTCGATGAACTCTTCAGCCACCTTGGTCAGCACACCGTCGACGGTGTGTCCAAGGGGGCCATCTACGCACTCGTAGCGCTCGGGTACACCCTCGTCTACGGCGTGCTTCGTCTGATCAACTTCGCCCATTCCGAGGTCTTCATGGTCGGCACCTTCGCCGTCATGGGCACCTGGAGCCTTCTGGGCGCGAAGGACAACCCCCCGATCGGCACAGCGATCCTGCTGCTGTTGGCGGGCCTGATCGCCGGGGCGCTGGCGTCCGGTGGCACGGCCCTGGCCGTCGAACGGATCGCCTACAAACGGCTCCGCACCAAGAATGCGCCTCCCCTGGTCTTCCTCATCACCGCGATCGGTGTCTCGCTCGTCCTGATGGAGATCTTCGGCCTGTGGCAGGGCCGGCTCATCAAGGGCATGCCGACGATCGTCGAGCGCGAGGTGCTGTTCAAGCTTTTCGGCGCCGAGATCACCAACATCGTGCTGATCGTGGTGATCGCGTCACTCGTCATGATGTACGGCCTCGACGTCTTCATCAACAAGACGCGCTACGGACGAGGTGTTCGGGCGGTCGCCCAGAACCCCGACGTCGCGGCGTTGATGGGCATCAACAAGGACCGCGTCATCATGCTGATCTTCGTGCTCGGTGGCGTCATGGCCGGTGCCGCCGCGCTTCTGTGGGACATGCGGTTCGGCATCACCAAGTTCGACATCGGGTTCGTACTCGGTCTGAAGGCGTTCACCGCGGCCGTGCTCGGCGGCATCGGCAACCTCCGCGGCGCGCTGCTCGGCGGCATCGTGCTCGGCATCGTCGAGGTGTACTTCGCTACGCTGTTCACGTCGAACTGGGAGGACGTGGCGGCCTTCGTGGTGCTGGTGATCGTGCTGATGTTCCGGCCGACCGGCCTGCTCGGCGAGTCCCTCGGAAAGGCCCGCGCATGAGCAAAGTGTCAGTTTTGCGCAAGGTCGGTGACGTCTACCGGGAACACGCCATCGTCCGGGTCCTCGCGGTCGTCCTGGGCATCGCGTTCCTGTACTACCTCCCCCTGCTCGGAG
Source organism: Virgisporangium ochraceum (assembly GCF_016863655.1). Lineage (GTDB taxonomy): Bacteria > Actinomycetota > Actinomycetes > Mycobacteriales > Micromonosporaceae > Virgisporangium > Virgisporangium ochraceum. The sequence continues at coordinate 125,007 of NZ_BOPH01000132.1, read as the reverse complement.
TTCCGGGCCTGACCATCCTGCGCACCGACTACAGCTCGGGCGGGTCGAACTGGGCCGGCGTGCTGTTCCTGTGCGCGGTCTACGTGCTGATCGCGATCGGCCTCAACGTCGTGATCGGTCTGGCGGGCCTGCTCGACCTCGGGTACGTCGGCTTCTTCGCGATCGGCGCCTACAGCGTGGCCCTGTTCGGGTCGCGCCAGTCGCCGGTGGTGAAGTCGCTGCAGGAACAGTTCGACCTGTCGTCCGACTGGGCGGTCGCCTGGGCGGTCTGCATACCCATCTCCATCGCGTTCACGATGGTCTCGGGTGTGATCCTGGGCTGGCCGACGCTGCGGCTGCGCGGTGACTACCTGGCGATCGTCACGCTCGGCTTCGGTGAGATCATCCGCATCGTCGCCCGCAACTCGAAGTTCACCAACGGCAACCAGGGCGTCTCGGCGATCCCCGGTCCGCAGGGTGCGCCGTCGGCGGACAACGACATCTTCGGTCTGCTCGACATCAAGCCCTGGTACTGGCTGGCCCTCACGGTGCTCATCGTCGTGGTGATCGGGGTACGGCGGCTCGAGCACAGCCGGGTCGGCCGGGCCTGGCTGGCGATCCGCGAGGACGAGGACGCCGCGGTCGTGATGGGCGTCAACGCGTTCAAGTGGAAGCTGTGGGCATTCGCGATCGGCGCGGCGGTGGGTGGCCTGTCGGGCTTCCTGTTCGCCAGCCGCTCCGGGTTCATCGACCCGACCGGGTTCGACGTCAACCTGTCGATCCTGTTCGTGGCCATGGTGGTCATCGGTGGCTCCGGCAACATGGCCGGTGCCGCGCTCGGTGCCATCCTGCTCACGTACCTGCCCGAGCGCTTCCGTGGCTTCTCCGAGTGGCGCCCGCTGGCGTTCGGCCTGGCGATGGTGCTCGTGATGCTGCTGCGTCCGCAGGGCCTCATCCCGAGCACGCGGCGCAAGCGCGAGCTCAAGGACCGTGCGGAGGAGGTGCCGGCCGGTGTCTGACCAACAGCAACCCAACCTGAGCAAGTCGGGGGCCGCGACGCCGGTCATCGGCGACACGCTGCTGGCGGTCGAGAACGTCACGCTGCGCTTCGGCGGCGTCGTGGCGCTCAACGAGGTCAGCTTCGAGCTGCGCCGCGGCGAGATCCTCGGCCTGATCGGCCCGAACGGTGCGGGCAAGACGACCTGCTTCAACGTCATGACCGGCGTGTTCCGGCCGACGTCGGGCCGGGTCACGTTCGACGGTCAGTCGATCAGCGGACGCAAGCCGTACCACATCAACCAGTTGGGTATCGCCCGCACCTTCCAGAACATCCGTCTCTTCCCGGAGATGACGGCGCTGGAGAACGTGATGGTCGGCACCGACTCCCGGCACAAGACGAGCGTGCTCGGTGCCCTGTTCGGGGTCTACCGGATGCGTCCGAAGCCGGAGGAGCTGCCGCGGGTCGACTCCGACGACTGGCTGATCCGGTGGTGGCAGAAGGTCCGGCGCGGTGCGGCGGGCATCTTCGGCATGTCGCGGCACAGCATCGAGGAGAACGCCGGCGCGAACAAGGCGTACGAGCTCCTGCGGTTCGTGGGGATCGCCGACCGGGCCAACGAGGTCGCGCGGAACCTGCCGTACGGGTACCAGCGGCGGCTGGAGATCGCCCGCGCGCTCGCCACGGAGCCGAAGCTGCTCTGCCTCGACGAGCCGGCTGCCGGCTTCAACCCGGCGGAGAAGGAGGACCTCCTCCAGCTCATCCGCCGGATCCGCGACAAGGGGCACACGGTGCTGCTCATCGAGCACGACATGCGACTGGTCATGGGCGTCACCGACCGGATCGTCGTGTTGGAGTTCGGTCGCAAGATCGCCGAGGGCCTACCGGCCGAGGTCAGGGAGAATCCGAAGGTGATCGCCGCCTACCTGGGGGTGTCCGAAGATGCTTCTTGAGCTCGAGGATGTACGCGTCGCCTACGGCCGCATCGAGGCGCTGCACGGCATCAGCATCGGCATCGACCAGGGCGAGGTCGTCGCCCTGATCGGTGCGAACGGCGCGGGCAAGACCACCACGATGCGGGCCATCTCGGGGCTGCTGAACCTCACCGGGGGCCGGATCCGGTTCAACGGCGAGGACATCAGCAAGCTGCGGGCGGACCTGCGGGTGGTGCGCGGGCTGTGCCAGTCACCCGAGGGTCGGGGCATCTTCCCCGGCATGACGGTGGCCGAGAACCTCGACATGGGTGCCTACACCCGGCGTGACCGGCAGGGCGTGGCCGACGACCTCAAGCGGGTCTACGGCCTGTTCCCGCGGCTGGAGGAGCGGAGCAAGCAGTCCGCCGGCACCCTTTCCGGTGGTGAGCAGCAGATGTGCGCGATCGGCCGGGCCCTGATGGCACGGCCGAAGGTCCTGCTCCTCGACGAGCCGTCGATGGGGCTGGCGCCGATGCTGATCCAGCAGATCTTCAACATCATCACGGAGATCTCGCAGCAGGGCACCACGATCCTGGTGGTCGAGCAGAACGCCCAGCAGGCGTTGTCGCGTGCCCACCGGGCCTACGTCCTGGAGACCGGACGGATCGTCAAGGAGGGCACCGGTGCCGAGCTCCTCGTCGACCCGGCGGTCAAGGAGGCGTACCTCGGCGTCGCCTAGGTCGACATGAGGTGTTCACCCGGCCGCGCGGTCTCCGCGCGGCCGGGTGTCGCGTTTTGTGTCGGACCCCGGGACTAGAGTTTCGGACGTGGGTGAGACGAAGCCAACTCTGCTGTTGCTCGACGGGCATTCCTCTGCGTACCGGGCATTCCACGCGCTGCCACCCGAGAACTTCTCGACCACCACGGGGCAGACCACCAACGCGGTGTTCGGGTTCACCTCGATGCTGATCAACGTCCTGCGTGACGAGAAGCCCACGCACATCGCGGTCGCGTTCGACGTCTCGCGGCAGTCGTTCCGTACGGAGCAGTACGGCGACTACAAGGCCGGCCGGTCGGCCACGCCCGACGCGTTCGCCGGTCAGGTTCCGCTCATCAAGGAAGTGCTCGACGCGCTGCGCATCCCGTACGTCGAGAAGCCCGGCTACGAGGCCGACGACGTCATCGCCACGCTCGCCACCCAGGCCCGCGACGAGGGCTTCAACGTCCTCATCTGCACCGGTGACCGCGACGCGTTCCAGCTGGTCGCCGACGGCATCACCGTCCTGTACTTCATGCGCGGGGTCAGCGACATGGCCCGGCGCGACCCGGCCGGCGTCCAGGACAAGTACGGCGTGCCACCGGAGCACTACCGCGACCTGGCCGCGCTCGTCGGCGACAACAGCGACAACCTCCAGGGCGTGCCGGGGGTCGGCCCGAAGACCGCCGCAAAGTGGATCAACCAGTACGGCGGGCTCGACAACCTCATCGAGAAGGTCGACGAGATCAAGGGCAAGGCGGGCGAGAACCTGCGCGCCCACCTCGCCGACGTGCTGCGCAACTACGAGATCAACCGGCTGGTCCGCGATCTCGAACTGCCGATGCGGCCCGCCGACCTCACCTGGCACGGCTGGGACCGCGAAGCCGTGCACCGGGTGTTCGACTCGCTCGAGTTCGCCGTGCTGCGCAACCGGCTCTACGAGTACCTCGACGCGGTCGAGCCCGAGGCCGAGGGCGGCTTCGACATCGCCGGTACGCAGCTCGCCACCGGCCAGGTCGCGCCGTGGCTCGCCGAGCACGTCGTCCCGGGCCAGCCGGTCGGCGTGGCGGTGTCGGGCACGTTCGGGCGTGGCACCGGCACGCTGAGCGGGGTCGCGATCGCCACCGCCGAGGGCTCGGGTGCCTGGTTCGACCCGACCGCGCTCGACGAATCCGACGAGACGGCCGTGGTGGCCTGGCTCGCCGACCCCGGCCGGCCGAAGATCCTGCACGGCACGAAGCGGGTGCTGCTCGCCGTCGCCGCCCTGGGCTGGGAGCTGCACGGGGTCGCCGTCGACACCGAGCTGGCCGCCTACCTCGCGCGTCCCGACCAGCGCACCTACGACCTGACCGACCTGGCGCTGCGCTACCTGCACCGCGAGCTGAAGGTCGAGACGAAGGAGGACGACGCCCAGCTCGCCCTCGACGGCTTCGGCGACGAGGGCGCGGCCGAGCGCAACCTGATGCTGCAGGCCCGCGCCACCCTCGACCTCGCCGACGCGCTGCGCAACGACCTCGCCCGCGACGGCGGCACGTCCGACCGGCTGATGGCCGAGGTCGAGCTGCCGCTGGTCGAGGTGCTCGCCGGCATGGAGCGGGCGGGCATCGCCGCCGACACCGGGTACCTGTCCGAGCTGGAGGCCAACTTCGCCGCCGAGGTGAAGTCGGCCGCGCAGTCCGCGCACCAGGTGGTCGGCCGCGAGTTCAACCTCGGCTCGCCGAAGCAGCTCCAGGAGATCCTGTTCAACGAGCTGAACCTGCCGAAGACCAAGCGCATCAAGAGCGGCTACACCACCGACGCCGACTCGCTGCAGTGGCTGTACGCGCAGACCGAGCACCCGGTGCTGGGCCACCTGCTGCGCCACCGCGACGTGGCGAAGCTCAAGTCCACGGTCGACGGCCTGCTCAAGTCGGTGAGCGACGACGGCCGCATTCACACCACGTTCTTCCAGACGGTCGCCGCCACCGGCCGGCTGTCGAGCACCGACCCGAACCTGCAGAACGTGCCCATCCGTACCGAGGAGGGCCGTCGCATCCGGCGGGCGTTCGTCGTCGGTGAGGGCTTCGAGAGCCTGCTGACGGCCGACTACAGCCAGATCGAGATGCGCATCATGGCGCACGTGTCGAAGGACGAGGCGCTCATCGAGGCGTTCAACTCCGGCTTCGACTTCCACTCGGCCACCGCGTCGTCGGTCTTCTCTGTCGCGCCGGAGGAGGTCACCCCCGACCAGCGCCGCAAGATCAAGGCGATGAACTACGGCCTGGCCTACGGGCTGTCGGCGTACGGGCTGTCCCAGCAGCTCGGCATCACCCCCGACGAGGCCAAGGTGCTGATGGAGGAGTACTTCCAGCGCTTCGGCGGCGTCCGGGAGTACCTGCGTGCCGTCGTGTTCCAGGCCGGCCGCGACGGTTACACCGAGACGCTGCTCGGCCGCCGCCGCTACCTGCCCGACCTCACCAGCGACAACCGCCAGCGCCGCGAGATGGCCGAGCGCATGGCGCTCAACGCTCCGATCCAGGGGTCGGCCGCCGACATCATCAAGGTCGCGATGCTCCGCGTCGACGCCGCGATCCGCGAGGCGGGGCTGCGGTCGCGGATGCTGCTTCAGGTCCACGACGAGCTGGTGTTCGAGATGGCCGACGGGGAGCGCGACACGCTGGAGGCCGTGGTGCGCTCGTCGATGGGCGGGGCGTACTCGCTGGACGTGCCGCTGGAGGTGTCCGTCGGCGTCGGCCGCGACTGGAACGCGGCTGATCACTAGTTCTCGGGTGGGTTTTCGGGCTGACCCGACCCGCGACGGCAGATTTTGGAGCGTCTATGCCGTCGCGGCTCGGGTCAGCCCGAAAACCTGTCGTGGTCGGTGATCGCGCGTCCCCCGCTCTCTCAGGAGCTTGGAGTGGGCTGGACTGCGTTACGGTTGACGCTATATAGCGGTAACCGTAATATCGCTGCGTGACTGCCATGCGGGAACCGACATTCCTGGTCCTCACCGCGCTCGCCGACGGGCCGCTCCACGGGTACGGAGTGATCCAGGAGGTGAGCGCCCTGTCGCAGGGCGAGACCGTCCTCGGCGCCGGGACGTTGTACGGCGCACTCGACCGGCTCGCCGAGCGCGGACTGGTCGCCGTCGACCGGGAGGAGGCGGTGGACGGCCGGCTGCGCCGCTACTACCGGCTCACCGACGACGGGGCCGCGGCGCTGGCCGCGGAGGTGGCGCGGCTGCGCCGCAACGCGTCCGCGGCCGAGGCGCGGCTGCGGCGACGACCCGGTCCCGCGTTCGGAGCGACCTCGGGTGCAACCGCGTGACGGCCAACGACGCGCTCGCGGGCGCCGGGTCCGGGCTGGAGCGGCGGTACCGGCGGCTGCTGCTCGCCTACCCGCGGTCCTACCGGCGCAGCCACGGTGCCGAGATCCTCACCACCCTCATGGACGCCGCCGGCCCGTCCCGGGACCGGCCGACCCGGCGGGAGGTGCGCGACCTCATGCTCGGTGGCCTACGGCAGCACTTCCGGCTGCCGGTCGGACGGCTGGCGGTGTTCGTCGCGGTGGTGTCGGCGCTGGTGCTCGGCGCGCTGGGGGCCGCCGCCGGGTCGGGGCTCGGCTGGGCCACCGGCCGGGCGCTGCCGGACGACGCCGGCGTCGACACGGTCGTCGGGGTCATCGCGGGGGAGCCGGCCCGGTGGAATGCCACCCGTACCAGCGACGCCTTCGGGCTGCGACCGCAGGCGGTCGTGGCACTGGCCACACCGGTCGGTTCCACCGTCCCCGGCGCCGAAGCGGCCCGCTCGCGCCTGGCGGCGGAGGGCTGGCGGGTCGGTCCCGTCGTGACCACGCAGACCGCGGTCTGGACGGACGGCGGCGTCACGATCCGGGCGAACGACTACGCGTTCGTGGCCGAGAGGGACGGGCTCCAGATGATGGTGTCGGTCCTCGAAGGCGGCTTCGCCCCGGGTCCGGTGTCCGTGATGATGCACAGTGCCGAGCCCCGGTCGGTGCTGCCGTTGACGATCGCCGGCCTCGTCGCCGGGCTGCTCGCCGGGTGGCTGCTCGTGGCGCGGGTCGGGTACCGGGTCCGCCGGCTCGGAGCCCTGCGCCGGGTGCCGCACCTGGTCGCCGCCGTCGTCGCGGGCTGCGCGCTCGGCGTCCCGGCGCCGGCGGTCTACCGCGCCGCGGTCGAGGCGGTCGTCGCCGGTCCCGCGCCGGCGCGTCCCGGCCAGTTCGGACGCATACCGGTGTTCGCCGTCCACCACATCGACTCGCCACTGGACCCGTACACGCTCACCGGGCTCGGCGCGCTGGTGCTGCTCGTGGCGCTGGCGTACGCGGTCCCCCCGAAGCCGGCCCCCGACCCCGCCGCGACCGCCTGACCGCACACCGGGCGTCTTCGATCGTCGTGGCTCCCCGGCCGGGCGCGAGGGTCCTTAGGGGACACACCCGGATCCGCTGAGCCGGTCCGACAATTACGGTACGCAGCGTGACACTCATCACCACCACTGCGCTGACCAAGCGCTACCCGGGCGGGGTCACCGCCCTGGACGGCCTCACGGTCGCGGTGGAACCGGGGATCGTGGCTCTGGTCGGCGCCAACGGCGCGGGCAAGTCCACGTTCATCAAGATCCTCCTCGGTCTCCTACCGCCCACCGAGGGCAGCTCCACCGTCCTCGGGCTCGACCCGACCGGGGAGAGCGACCGCATCCGCAGCCGGGTCGGCTACATGCCCGAGCACGACTGCCTTCCACCCGAGCAGTCGGCCGCGGAGCTGGTCACCCACCTCGGCCGGATGAGCGGGCTGCCACGCACCGCCGCCCGTGAGCGGGCCTCGGAGGCGCTGCGTCACGTGGGGCTGTACGAGGAGCGGTACCGGCAGGTCGGCGGGTACTCCACCGGCATGAAGCAGCGGGTCAAGCTGGCCCAGGCGCTCGTCCACGACCCGGACCTGCTGCTGCTCGACGAGCCCACCAACGGTCTCGACCCGGCCGGGCGCGAGGCGATGCTGGAGCTCATCCACCGCATCGGCACCGAGTTCGGCATCAGCATCGTGGTCTGCTCGCACCTGCTCGGTGAGGTGGAGCGCATCTGCACGGCGCTCATCGCCATCGACGGCGGTCGGCTCCTGAAGGCCGGCACGATGGCCGCGGCGACCACCGTCCGCGACGTCCTGGTCGTCGAGGTCGACGAGGGCACCGCCGAGCTCGAGGCCGCGCTCATGGCGCGCGGTCTCTCGGTGACCCGGGACGCGCGGACCCTGCTGGTCAACGCGTCCGAGAACGACGACACCGCCGACGTGATCGTGGCCGCGGTGGCCGACCTGGAGCTGCCGCTGCACCGGCTCGACCGGCAGCGCCGCCGCCTGTCCGAGCTGTTCTCGGTTCCGCAGAAGGAGGTCGCCGGTGTCTGAGACGACGACCGGTGTCATCCACGACATCGGCTACCAGCGGTACACCGGCCCGCGGCTGGGCCGGGCGTACGGGGTCCGCAGCCTCTACACGCACAGCCTGCGCACGGCGTTCGGCCTGGGACGCGGCCTGAAGGCCAAGCTGTTCCCGTGGGCGGTCGTCGCGATCGTGACGCTCGCGGCGACGTTCATCGCGGCGCTCGAGTCGCAGACCGGCGAGCAGCTGAGCACCTATCCCGAGTTCGTCGACGCGATGGGCTTCGTGGTGATGCTCCTGCTCGCCTCGGTGGGTCCGGAGCTGCTGACCCGCGACCTGCGGGCACGCGTGCTGGTGCTGTACTTCGCCCGGCCGGTGCGCCGGGACGACTACGTGTTCGCCAAGTACGCGGCGCTGGTCAGTGCCGTGTTCCTGCTGCTCGGCGGTCCCCAGGTGATCATGTTCCTCGGCGACGCGTTCAGCGTCGACGGCGTGGGTGAGTTCCGCGACGCGGTTCTCGCGCTGCTCGGGGGCTGGCTGTACACGGTGCTGTTCGCGTTCGTCATGTCGGCGGTGACGCTCATGATCGCGTCGTTCACGAGCCGGCGGGCCTTCGCCGCGGGCGGCATCGTGGCGGTGTTCATGATGACGCTGCCGGTCGGGGGCGCGCTGTCGGTGCTCGGCGGGACCCCCGGCAACCTCGCCGGCCTGGTCAACCCGGCCTGGGTGGTGACGGGTGTGGGCGCGTGGCTGTCCGACCACGAGTCGCCCGTCGACATCGGCGGCACCGGCCCGGTCTACGCGGTGGCGGCGGTCGCGATCGTGGTCGCGTGCCTCGCCGTCCTGCTGGCCCGCTACCGGAAGGTCGAACAGTGACGATCGAGATCACCAACGTCTCCGCCTGGTACGGCGACGTCGTCGCGGTCAACGACGTGACGATGAGCCTCGGTGCGGGCGTCACCGGTCTCCTCGGGCCGAACGGCGCCGGCAAGACCACGCTGCTGCACATGATGGCCGGGTTCCTGCCGCCGTCGAAGGGCGAGATCAAGGTCTCGGGACAGCCGAGCTGGCGCAACCCCGAGGTGTACCGGCACCTGGGCCTGGTCACCGAGAAGGAGGCCGTGCACGGGTTCCTCACCGGTGCCGAGTTCGTGCTCGCGAGCGCGAAGCTGCACAGGCTCGCCGACCCGCACAGGGCCGCGGCGGCCGCCCTCGACATCGTCGAGCTCGGCGACCCCCGCAACCGCAGGATCTCCACCTACTCCAAGGGCATGCGCCAGCGGACCAGGCTCGCGGCGGCCCTGGTCCACGAGCCGTCGGTGCTGCTGCTCGACGAGCCGTTCAACGGTCTCGACCCGCGCCAGCGGATGCAGATGATGGGCCTGCTGCACCGCATGGGCGACGAGGGTCGCGTGGTGCTGTTCAGCTCGCACATCCTCGAGGAGGTCGAGCAGGTCTCGGGCACCGTGCAGGTGATGGTGTCGGGGCGGCTGGCCGCCTCGGGCGACTACCGCACGATCCGCCGGCTGATGACCAACCGGCCGCACGTGTTCAGCGTCAACACCAGCGACGACCGGCGGCTGGCCCAGGTGCTCATCGGCGCGCCGTGGGTGCGCGGCGTCGAGGTCGACCCGGCCGGCCTGGTCGTGCGGGCCGCCGACTACGGCGCGTTCACCCGCGCGCTGCCCGGCATCGTGCGCCGCGAAGGCCTGCGCCTGCACCGCCTGCGGCCGGCCGACGAGTCCCTCGAAAGCGTCTTCTCCTACCTGGTGGGTACCTCATGAACGCGACGATCGCCCGGATCACCGCACGCGGTCTGCTCGGCCGTCGCCGGTTCCTGGTCCTGCTCCTGCTGCCGCTGGTGCTCGTCGGCATCACGGCGCTGGTCCGGACGACGGCGCCCGACCACGCCGCCGAGTGGGGGCCGACGGTCCTCGGCGGCCTCGGCTTCGGCGCGGTGCTGCCGCTGGTCGCGCTGATCGTGGGCACCGGCGTGCTGGGTTCGGAGATCGACGACGGCACGTTGGCGCACATCCTGGCCAAGCCGCTGCCGCGGTGGGAGATCGTACTGACCAAGCTCGTGGTCGCGGTGGTCACGACCGTCGCGGTGGTCGTTCCGGCGATGTTCGTCGCCGGGACCCTCGCAGACGGACTCCGGCAGGGCGCGGCGCTCGCGGTGGGCTCGACCGTGGCCTCGGTGGCGTACTGCGGGATCTTCGTGGCGATGAGCCTGCTGAGCACGCGTCCGGTGCTGGTGGGACTGGCGTACGTCCTCCTCTGGGAGGGCATGTTGACCGGGTTCATCAGCGGGACGGCCGTGCTGTCCGTGACGCAGTACGGGATCGCGATCGCCGACTCGATCGGCGGAACCGACCTGATCACGGGCCGGCTCAACGTGGCCGTGGCCGCGGTGCTGGCGGCGGTGGCCGCGGTCGGCGCGACGGTTCTCGCGATCGACCGGCTGAAGTCCTACCGCCTGGCCGGCGAAACCGGCTGACCCGGGCACCTGCGACGCCCTCCTACGGGAGGATGGACGCGAGCCAACGGCGGTAGTGCGCCTACCGCAACCGCGGTAGACAACCGACCGCGGCCGGCAGATGCCGATGACCCGGCACCTCGGCGACCCTGTGAGGGTGGCGCGGTGTCCGGGCCATCGGCGCGCGACCGTCCCCTGGAGGAGAAGCCCCACCATGTCATTCCTCGCCCGACTGAGCCTGCGTAACCGGGGGCTGGTGGCGCTGATCGCCATCATCATCCTGGGGTTCGGCGCGATCGCCATCCCGTCGCTGAAGCAGCAGTTGCTGCCGTCGCTGTCGTTCCCGGCGGCGTTCGTGGTGGCGCCCTACCCGGGTGCCGCGCCGGACATCGTCGAGGAGCAGGTGACGAAGCCGATCGAGGACGCGTTGCAGGGCGTGGCCGACCTGGAGGACATCACGTCGACGTCGGCCGAGGGGTCGGCGACGATCACGGTGACGTTCGCGTTCGGCACGCCGATCGACGACATCACCAACAAGATCCAGACGGCGGTCAACCGGATCGGTCCGCAGCTGCCCGAGGGCGTCGACCCGCAGGTGGTCGCCGGCTCGACCGACGACCTGCCGGCGATCGTGCTCGCCGCCACGAAGTCGGGCGACCAGAGCGCGTTCGCCGCGCAGCTCACGAGCGTCGTCATGCCGGCGCTGCAGGGCGTGGAGGGCGTCCGCACGGTGGAGGTCACCGGCGTCCAGGACCAGAACGTCGTCATCACGCTCGACCCGGCCCGTGCCGCGCCCGCGGGCGTCACCGCCGAGACGCTCACCGCGGCGCTGCGGGCCAACGGCGTCTCGATTCCCGCCGGCACCGTCATCGACGGCGACCGGGCGCTGTCGGTGCAGGTCGGCGGCGCGCTCGCCGGTCTCGACGACCTGCGGAACCTGGCCGTCACGCCCGCCGCGACCCTCGGCAGCGTCGCGACGGTCGAGCTGACGCCCGAGGCGCAGACCTCGGTGACCCGCACCAACGGCAAGCCGAGCTTCGGCATCCAGGTCACCGCGTCGCCCGACGGCAACGCGGTGCAGATCAGCAACGAGATCCGCGACAAGCTGGCGGGGCTGGAGAAGGAGCTCGGCGGCGACGCCGCGCTCGTGCCGATCTTCGACCAGGCGCCGTCGGTGGAGGAGTCGATCAGCAGCCTCACCACGGAGGGCGCGCTCGGCCTGGTGTTCGCGGTGCTGGTGATCCTGGTGTTCCTGCTGTCGGTGCGCTCGACGCTGGTGACCGCGGTCTCGATCCCGATGTCGGTGGTGGTTGCGCTGATCGCCCTGTGGGTCGGCGACTACTCGCTCAACATCCTCACGCTCGGCGCGTTGACGATCGCGGTCGGCCGGGTCGTCGACGACTCGATCGTGGTGCTGGAGAACATCAAACGCCATCTCGGCTACGGCGAGGAGAAACAGCACGCGATCCTCACCGGCGTGCGGGAGGTCACCGGCGCGGTCGTCGCCTCGACGCTGACCACGGTCGCCGTGTTCGCGCCGATCGCGCTGGTGAGCGGCTTCGTCGGCGAGCTGTTCCGGCCGTTCGCGGTCACCGTCGCGGTGGCGCTGCTGGCGTCGCTGGTGGTGTCGCTGACCGTCGTCCCGGTGCTGTCGTACTGGTTCCTGCGCCCGCCGAAGACCGGCGGCAGGACCCAGGAGGAGGTCGAGGCCGAGGCGCTGGAGAAGGAGCGGCGCAGCCCGTTGCAGCGGGCCTACCTGCCGGTGATCCGTTTCGCCACGCGGCGCCGGCTCGCCACCGTCGCGCTCGGGCTGGTCGTGTTCGTGCTGACCCTGTTCGGCGCGACGTTCCTCAAGACCAACTTCCTCGACGACGGCGGCCAGCGCGAGTTCACGATCGCGCAGGAGCTGCCGGTCGGCTCGAACCTCGCCGCGACCGACGCCGCGGCCAGGAAGATCGAGGACATCCTCGCCGGCCACGACGAGGTCGAGGCCTACCAGGTGACGATCGGCTCGTCGGCCGGGCAGGGCTGGGGCGGCGCGCAGACGACGAACACCGCCAACTTCCAGGTCACGGCCACCGAGGACGCCGACGTCGAGCGGCTGCAGGCCGACCTGCGCACCGAGACCGGCGCGCTCACCGGCGCCGGCACGATCACGGTTGGGTCGGCGGCCGGCGGCCCCGGCGGGTCGACCGACTCGCTGCAGGTCGTGGTCCAGGCCAACCGGGCCGAGGACCTCACCGCGGCGGCGAAGCTGGTGCAGGACGCGATGACCGGCACGCCCGGGATCGCCGACGTCGAGAGCAACCTCGCGGCGAGCGTCCCGCGGGTCGACGTGAAGGTCCGGCGCGACGTCGCCAGCCGGTACGGGCTCAGCGACGCCGCCGTCGGGCAGATCGTCGCGGGCGCCTACCGCGGCCAGACGCTGACCCGGCTCACCGTCGACGGGCAGCAGCGCGACGTGGTGCTGAGGTTCGGCGCGCCGCCGGCGAGCATCGAGGAGCTGAAGGCGCTGCCGCTTCCCGTACCGGGCGGGCCCGTGCGGCTCGACGCCGTGGCCGAGGTCGCCGAGAGCGCCGGCCCGCTGCAGATCACCCGCATCGACGGCGAGCGCAGCGCGGCGGTCTCCGGCCGGGCCACCGGGTCCGACGTCGGCGCGACCTCCACGGACCTGCAGAAGCGGCTCGACGACCTCGTGCTGCCGGCCGGCGCCACCGTGACGCTCGGCGGCGTGTCCGCCGACCAGGCCGAGGCGTTCAGCCAGCTCGGCCTCGCCATGCTGGTGGCGATCGCGATCGTCTTCATCATCATGGTCGCGACGTTCCGCAGCATCGTGCAGCCGCTGATCCTGCTGGTGTCGATCCCGTTCGCGGCCACCGGCGCGATCGCGTTGCTGCTGCTCACCGACACCGCGCTGGGGGTTCCGGCGCTGATCGGGGTGCTGATGCTGATCGGCATCGTGGTCACCAACGCGATCGTGCTCATGGACCTGATCAACCAGTACCGGGAACAGGGCATGAGCGTGCGCGACGCGGTCGTCGAGGGTGGCCGGCGCCGCCTGCGTCCCATTCTCATGACCGCGGTCGCGACGATCTGCGCGCTGCTGCCGATGGCGCTCGGTGTCACCGGCGAGGGCGGGTTCATCTCGCAGCCGCTCGCGGTGGTGGTGATCGGCGGCCTGATCAGCTCGACGCTGCTGACCCTGGTGCTGGTGCCGACGCTGTACACGATGGTCGAGGGCCGGCGTGAGCGGCGGCGCGAACGCAAGCGGGCGGCCGCGCCGGCGGAGGTCGAGGCGGAGGTCGAGGCGGAGGGGGAGCGGCCCGTCGGAGCGCACCGGCTCGAGGACCTCCAGTCCGCCGACCGCTAGGGTGACGCCCATGGGCGCGCTGGTCAGGCGGGTGGCGTCACCGGGAACCCTGCTCGACATCGCCGTCGGTGCCGCCATCGCGGCGGTGACGATCATCGCGTTCACGATGGGGCAGCCCGGCGGTCCGGGTGACCCCGGTGTCGCGGCCCGGCCGGTGCGGGCCCTGGACATCGTGATCGCGGTGGCCGTGTTCACGCTGGTGGTCCTGCGGCGGTGGCGGCCGACGATCGTGCTCATGGCGTCGGTGCTGTGCACGATCGCGGGGGCGGGCCACGAGGTCGCCGGGCCGTTCATCATGACCACGGCCGTCGCCACGTACACGGTGGCGAGCCGCACCGACCGGCGGACCGCGTGGCTCATGTGCGGCGGCGCGGCGCTGTTCAGCTACCTCGCTGCGGTCCTGGTAGGCGGCGACACCTGGTACGGGCCCGCGCTGGCGGTGCTCGCGTGGATCGGGATGACCACCGCCGTCGGCGACGCCACCCGGATCCGCCGGGCGTACATCGCCGCGGTCGAGGAGCGGGCCCGCCGCGCCGAGGAGACCCGCGACGAGGAGGCCCGCCGCCGGGTCGCCGAGGAGCGGCTGCGGATCGCCCGCGACCTGCACGACGCGGTCGCCCACCACATGGCGGTGATCAACCTGCACGCCGGCCTGGCCGGGCACACCGTGCGTACCCGGCCGGAGCGGGCGGAGGCGTCGCTGGTCCACGTCCGCGACGCGGCGCACACCGTGCTCGACGAGCTGGCGACGATCCTGTCGGTGCTCCGTCAGAACGGCGACGAGGGCGCACCGACCGACCCGGTCCGGGGGCTGTCGCGGCTCGAGGACCTGCTCGGCTCGCTGGCCGCCGCCGGTCAGCGGGTCGACCACCGGCAGGTCGGCGCGCCCCGGCCGCTGCCCGCCGCCGTCGACCAGGCGGCGTACCGGATCGTGCAGGAGGCCCTGACCAACGCCCACAAGCACGGGACGGGCCGCGCCGCCGACCTGCGCGTCGACTACCGGCCCGACATGGTGGTCCTCGACATCACCAACCCGGCCGGGGGCGCGCCCCGCCGCGACGGCACCTCCGGCCACGGCCTCACCGGCATGCGTGAGCGGGCGCTGGCCGTCGGTGGCACGCTCAGCGTCGACCGGTGGCCCGACCGGTTCCACGTGCACGCGGAGCTGCCCGCCACATGAACGCCACCGCATGACCATCCGCGTCCTGATCGCCGACGACCAGGCCCTGATCCGCACCGGGCTGCGCGGCATCGTCGAGTCCGCCGACGACCTCGACGTCGTGGCCGAGGCCGCCACCGGCCGTGAGGCCGTCGACCTGCTGCGCACCACCCCCGCCGACGTCGTGCTGATGGACATCCGCATGCCCGAGGTCGACGGCCTGCAGGCTACCCGCCAGATCGTCGCCGACGACGCCCTCGCCGGCGTGCGGGTGCTGATCCTGACCACGTTCGAGCTCGACGAGTACGTCCTGCAGGCACTGCGCGCCGGCGCGAGCGGCTTCCTCGGCAAGGGCGCCACGCCGACCGACCTGCACAACGCGATCCGCACCGTCGCGAACGGCGAGGCCCTCCTCTC
Organism: Virgisporangium ochraceum; assembly: GCF_016863655.1. GTDB lineage: Bacteria > Actinomycetota > Actinomycetes > Mycobacteriales > Micromonosporaceae > Virgisporangium > Virgisporangium ochraceum. The sequence goes on along the minus strand of NZ_BOPH01000132.1, from coordinate 109,566 downwards.
GCCGAAGGCCACCCAGACCCTGATCGCCCGCTTCCTCACCACGAGCGCCACCGAACCGTCCACCGCGGCCGTCCTCGACGCCCTCACCGACCGCGAACGCGAGGTCGTGACGCTGGTCGCGCTCGGCCTGTCGAACGACGAGATCGGCGCCCGCCTGCACCTGTCACCGGCCACCGCGAAGACCCACGTCAACCGCGCGATGACCAAGCTCGGCGCGAGGGACCGGGCCCAGCTGGTGGTCATCGCGTACCAGACCGGCCTGGTCCGCCCGGGCCAGTAGGCCGGCGAGCCCACCCCCCGCGATCTTGGACACTTCTACATCGGTTTCGATGCACGAATGTCCAAGATCGCGGGGGAGAGCGCGGCGCCGGGGAGGGCTAGGTTCGGGGGCGGCGGAGCCAGTACAGCGCCGCGGGTACCAGGAGGGCGGTGATCAGGGCGCTCAGCAGGATGCCGCCCCGGGGGCCGGCGGTCGCCACCAGGGGGCCGCCCACCGCCAGGCCCAGGGGGAGGGCGACGGTCACCATGGCGCCGTAGAGGGTGAAGACGGGCTGCTGCTCGTCGGGCTTCAGCAGACCCTGCAGCAGCGTGTAGGCCACGGCGAGGAACGGGCCGTAGATCACCCCGCCCACGGCCAGGCCGGCACCGGCCACCCACAGGTTCGGCGCGATGCCGACCACCGCGGCGCACGTGCCCCAGCCGCCGATGATGGCGACCAGCAGCAGCTGCGGCCGCAGCCGCCGGAACTGGTTGGTCAGGAGGGCGCCTATCAGGGCACCGACGCCGAACGAGGTCCACATCGCGCCGTAGGCGCCGCCGTCGCCGCCGAGCTCGTCGGTGACCAGCAGCGGCAGCGCCACCTCGACCGGACCGTAGAACAGGTCGAACAGGAACACCACCAGCGCGAGCCGCACCACCACGCCCGACCGGCGCATGATCGCCCACCCGCTCGTGGCCGCCTCGGCGCCGCCGGGCCCGTCGTGGTCGGTCACCTTTCCGGGGACCGCGACAGCGGCCGCCGCCAGCAGCGCCAGGTACGACAGGCCGACGGTCAGCAGCAGCGGGTCGGTGCCCCACACGGTGACCACCACCCCGCCCAGCGCCGGCCCGACCACGTACAGGGCCAGGTTGTCGGACGTGCCGATCAGCCCGTTGACGGCCAGCCGCCCGTCCTCCTCGACCATCCCGACGGCGGCCAGCCGCCGGGCGCTCGCCGACAGCAGCCGCAGCAGCGAGGCCAGGAACAGGCCCGCCACCAGGACCCAGAACGTCAGCCGGCCGGTCAGGGCCAGCGCGCCGAGGGCCACGTACAGCACCACGTGCAGGGCCGAGTCGGCCAGGATGACCAGCCGCGGGTCGAACCGGCGCCGGCTCAGCCCGTAGAACATGCTCAGCCCGAACGGCGCGATGTACGGCATGCCGGTGACCAGCGCGATCGCCACCGCCGCCGGCACGGTGCCGTGCAGTTCGAGGGCGACCAGCGGCAGGCCGACGAACGTCATGCCGTCGCCGGTCTTGGACACCACGTCACCGGAGAGCAGCGTGGCCAGGCGACGGTCGCGCAGCACCTCCCGGTAGGAGCGGGGAGGAGCGTCGACGGTGGCGGGGTCGGCGGCGGTCACGCCCGAGAGGCTGCCATCCCAACCGCGCTCGAGGTCAAGGCGATATCGGCTTGCGGGTGACGAAGATCGCGGTACCGGGGAACAGCCGCCCGCGCAGCGGGCTCCACTGGCCCCAGATCCGGTCGTGGCCCTCCGGCCACTCGGGCTCGACGACGTCGAGCACGGTGAAGCCGGCGGCGACCAGCTCCCGGATGCGGTCGCCGAGGGTGCGGTGCTGCTCGACGTAGGTGGGCACGCCGTGCTCGTCGTGCTCGACGTAGGGCCTGCGGTCGAAGTACGAGTGGACGGCGACCAGGCCGCCCTCGCCGGGGTCGTCGAGGAAGATCCAGCGCATCGGGTGGGTCACCGAGAAGACCCAGCGTCCGCCCGGTCGCAGCACCCGGTACACCTCCCGCATCACGCGGGCCGAATCGCTGACGAACGGGACCGCTCCGAACGCGGTGAAGGCGACGTCGAAGCTCTCCGCCACCAACGGCAACGCGCTGGCGTCGCCCTGGACCAACTGTGCCCGTATCCCCGTCTTTTCGTTGAGACGCGACGCGTGCCGCAACATGCCGGCGGACAGATCCAGCGCGACCGCCCGCGCACCCTGCGTGACCAACCACCGCGACCCGGCCGCCGAACCGCAACCGACCTCGAGGGTCCGCCGGCCCTCGACGGCGCCGAGCAGGCCGGCGGTGGCCTCGCGGACGCCCTCCGGGCACCAGAGGAGGTCGACGTCGCCGAGGAAGGCGCCGTGTTCGGCCTGGTAGCTGTCGGCGTCGGCGTCCCACCAGCGCCGGTTCGCGCGGCTCGCCTCCGCGACGGACACGTGATTGCGCGTGACGCCTGGCTCCATGTCCTGCCACGTTACGGGAGTGCACAGCTGTTACCTGGGAGCGTTGGACCTTGTGGTATTGCGCACGGTAGGCTGTTCGATGCACATGTGGGCCTGCGTGCCTCGGTAGGGAGCAGGTCCGCGGTCGTCGAACAATCCGCGCCTTTCTCCGTGAATTCGCGTATTTGCCCGGCGGCGGGGCCCACGCGCGCATCGAGTCTTTACGAGACGCCACCTTCCGACCGGAGCAACAGCCCACATGACGAGCAGCATCGAGGCCACCTCGAGCGCACCCGCACGCAACAAGGTCACCGTCGACGACATCGGCACCGAGGAAGCGTTCCTCGCCGCGATCGACGAGACCATCAAGTACTTCAACGACGGCGACATCGTCGAAGGAACCGTCGTCAAGGTCGATCGGGACGAGGTCCTGCTCGACATCGGCTACAAGACCGAGGGGGTCATCCCCTCTCGTGAGTTGTCGATCAAGCACGATGTCGATCCCGCTGAAGTTGTGTCGGTCGGCGACCACATCGAGGCCCTGGTTCTCCAGAAGGAGGACAAGGAAGGCCGTCTGATCCTGTCCAAGAAGCGGGCGCAGTACGAGCGCGCGTGGGGCACGATCGAGAAGATCAAGGACGAGGACGGCGTCGTCCGGGGCTCCGTCATCGAGGTGGTCAAGGGCGGTCTCATCCTCGACATCGGGCTGCGCGGCTTCCTGCCCGCGTCGCTGGTCGAGATGCGCCGGGTGCGTGACCTGCAGCCCTACGTCGGTCGGGAACTCGACGCCAAGATCATCGAGCTGGACAAGAACCGCAACAACGTGGTCCTGTCCCGCCGCGCCTACCTGGAGCAGACCCAGAGCGAGGTGCGTACCGAGTTCCTGCACAAGCTGCAGAAGGGCCAGGTCCGCAAGGGTCAGGTCTCGTCGATCGTCAACTTCGGCGCGTTCGTCGACCTCGGCGGGGTCGACGGTCTGGTGCACGTGTCGGAGCTGTCCTGGAAGCACATCGACCACCCGTCCGAGGTCGTCGAGGTGGGCCAGGAGGTCGAGGTCGAGGTTCTCGACGTCGACCTCGACCGTGAGCGGGTCTCGCTGTCGCTGAAGGCGACGCAGGAAGACCCGTGGCGCCAGTTCGCCCGCACCCACGCGATCCAGCAGATCGTGCCGGGCAAGGTCACCAAGCTCGTTCCGTTCGGTGCGTTCGTCCGGGTCGACGACGGCATCGAGGGCCTGGTGCACATCTCCGAGCTGGCGGAGCGTCACGTGGAGATCCCGGAGCAGGTCGTGCAGGTCGGCTCCGAGGTCATGGTCAAGGTCATCGACATCGACCTGGAGCGCCGGCGGATCTCGCTGTCGCTCAAGCAGGCGAACGAGGGCTTCGTCGAGGGCGAGGAGCACTTCGACCCGACCCTCTACGGCATGACCGCCACGTACGACAACGAGGGCAACTACATCTACCCCGAGGGCTTCGACCCGGAGACCGGGGAGTGGCTCGAGGGCTACGACAAGCAGCGCGAAGAGTGGGAGCGGCAGTACGCCGAGGCCCGCCAGCGGTGGGAGGCGCACACCAAGCAGGTGCAGACCGCCCGCGCTGCCGACATCCCCGAAGCCCCGGCCGGTGGCGGATCCGCGCCGGCTGCCGGTGGCGGCGGTGGCACCACCTCCTCGCGCAGCTCCAGCGCGGCGGAGGAGCCGTCCGGCACGCTCGCCACGGATGAGGCGCTCGCCGCCCTCCGTGAGAAGCTCGCCGGTGGCAAGTAGCACCACGCTCTGTTGCTGAACTGCCCCGGTCGCGTCGGCGACCGGGGCAGTTCGCTGTTCCGGCCGCGATCACGGTGCCGGGCCGTGATCGCGGTGTCCCGGCAGTGATCGCGGTGTCCCGGCCGTGATCGCGATTTGAGGAACGAACGTGTAGCCACGCTTCACGTTCGTTCCTGGGAACACGATCATGGGGCGGTCGCGGCGCGGGGTCGCAGGGGGTGCACACTGGGCGGGTCGTCGTGATCGTGGGAGGTCTCGTGCTGGTCGGGCTCACCGGGGGGATCGGGGCGGGGAAGTCGGCCGTGGCGTCACGGCTCGCCTCGCACGGGGCGATGATCATCGACGGGGACAAACTGGCGCGCGAGGTGGTCGCACCGGGCACCGACGGGCTCGCCGAGGTGGTGGCGGCGTTCGGTGACGGGGTGCTCGCGCCCGACGGGTCGCTCGACCGGCCGGCGCTCGGGAAGATCGTCTTCTCCGACCCGGAGGCGCGGCGCCGGCTGGAGGGGATCACCCACCCGCTGATCCGGGCCCGCACGGTCGAGCTGATCATGGCCGCCGCACCGGGGACGATCGTGGTCAACGACGTGCCGCTGCTGGTCGAGGGTGGCATGGCGGCCACGTTCGAGCTGGTGGTCATCGTGTTCGCGCCGCTGGAGGCGCGCATCGAGCGGCTCGCGCGCACCCGCGGGATGAGCCGCGAGGAGGCCGAGTCGCGGATCGCGGCTCAGGCGACCGACGAACAGCGGCGCGCCGTGGCCGATGTGGCCATCGAGAACGACGGGACGCTGGAGGACCTGCACGCGCGGGTCGACGAGGTGTGGGAGGGGATCACCTCGGGGACGCTCCGGCGGCGCTGAGCAGCTCCGCGAGCTCGCCCAGGTCCCTCAGCCTCAGGTCGCCGTCGAGGCCCTTCAGGGCGGCGGTCATCGCACCCGCGGCGCGGCCGGCCCGCAGGCCCGGCTCGGAGTCCTCGACCACCAGGCAGCGCTCCGGCGCGACGCCCAGCCGTTCCGCGGCGAGCAGGAACCCCTCCGGGTCGGGCTTGCCGGCGCTGATGTCCTCGACGGTCACCACGAGGGGCGCCACGATGCCCGCGGCGCCCAGCCGCGCCCGCGCCAGCCGCACGTCGGCGCTCGTGACGACCGCCCACGGCAGGCCGCGCCGCTCCAGCACCGCGAACAGGTCGGTGGCACCGTCGAGCGCGCGCACGTCGGACAGGTCGTCGTACTGCAGCTCCAGCTGGCGGGTCGCGGCGCGGTGGACCGCGTCGTCGGTGGCGTCGGCCATGATCTTGCGGACGGTGGTGTCGGCCGGCGCGCCGTGGGCGATCGCGAGCACCGCGGCCGCGTCGGCGCCGAACTCGGCGGCCCAGCTGGTCCAGGCGCGCTCGACGGCGGCGTCGGAGTCGACCAGGGTGCCGTCCATGTCGAGGAGCACGGCGGCGACGTTGGAGAGATCCACTCGTCGAACCTACCCGGGAATGGGGGCGTGGCCCGGGGCGGTTGGGTGAAGGTGGGCGCTCACGCGGTCCCATAAAAGCTCCTGGACGACGCTGAGGCGCTCGCGGGGGGCCGGGGCGCTGCTCAAGGCGCCACCGCACGGGTTGCGCTCACCGACCTTGCCGGCCGGGGCTGCTAACCCTGCGCCGGGACCGCCAGCCCGATGAGGCTGGACCTTCGTTCCCGGTCGGCCGCCCGCGAGCGGCCTACCCTGAAAACGGTAGCTTCATGATCTTGACAAAACAATCGTGATATCGAAGCTGATCGTGCCTGCCTGGACCGATCGGCAAAGTTGTCACACCCCGGAGTTACGGTGGTTCCCATGTCGCTCGACATCCCGCGCCTCGACGGCGACTTCCGCGTCGTCAGTGATTACGTGCCCTCCGGCGACCAGCCGGCGGCCATCGACGATCTGGCCCGCCGCCTGAAGGGCGGCGAGAAACACGTCGTCCTGCTCGGTGCCACCGGTACGGGTAAGAGCGCCACCACGGCCTGGCTGGTCGAGAAGATGCAGCGGCCGGCGCTCGTGCTCGCCCCGAACAAGACCCTGGCCGCCCAGCTGGCCAAGGAGTTCCGGGAGCTGATGCCGCACAACGCGGTCGAGTACTTCGTCAGCTACTACGACTACTACCAGCCCGAGGCCTACATCCCGCAGACCGACACCTACATCGAGAAGGACTCGTCGGTCAACGAGGAGGTCGAGCGGCTGCGGCACTCGGCGACGATGAGCCTGCTCACCCGGCGCGACGTCATCGTGGTCGCCACCGTGTCGGCGATCTACGGCCTCGGTACGCCCGCCGAGTACCTCGACCGGTCGGTCCGCCTCGACGTCGGCCGGGAGATCGAGCGCGACAAGCTGCTGCGGCGGCTCGTCGAGGTCCAGTACGCGCGCAACGACCTGGCGTTCAACCGCGGCACGTTCCGGGTCCGGGGCGACACGCTGGAGATCATTCCGGCGTACGAGGAGCTGGCGATCCGCATCGAGTTCTTCGGCGACGAGATCGAGCGGCTGGCCTACCTGCACCCGCTCACCGGCGACGAGATCCGTGAGGTCAACCAGCTGCTCATCTTCCCGGCGAGCCACTACGCGGCCGGTCCCGAGCGCATGGAGCGGGCGATCAAGGCGATCGAGGTCGAGCTGGAGGAGCGGCTGGCCGAGCTCGACCGGCAGGGCAGCCTCCTCGAGTCGCAGCGGCTGCGCATGCGCACCACGTACGACATCGAGATGATGCGCCAGGTCGGCTTCTGCTCGGGCATCGAGAACTACTCGCGTCACATCGACGGGCGGGAGGCCGGCAGCGCCCCGCACTGCCTGCTCGACTACTTCCCCGACGACTTCATCACCGTGATCGACGAGTCGCACGTCACGGTGCCGCAGATCGGCGGCATGTACGAGGGCGACGCCTCGCGCAAGCGCACGCTTGTCGAGCACGGGTTCCGGCTGCCCAGCGCGATGGACAACCGCCCGCTGCGCTTCGACGAGTTCGTCGAGCGGGTCGGGCAGAGCGTGTACCTCTCGGCGACGCCCGGCACCTACGAGCTGCAGAAGAGCGGCGGCGAGTTCGTCGAGCAGGTCATCCGGCCCACGAACCTCGTCGACCCGGAGGTCGTGGTCAAGCCCACCAAGGGCCAGATCGACGACCTGATGCACGAGATCAACCTGCGCACCGAGAAGGACGAGCGGGTGCTGGTCACCACGCTCACCAAGAAGATGGCCGAGGACCTCACCGACTACCTGCTCGAGCACGGCATCCGGGTGCGCTACCTGCACTCCGAGGTCGACACGTTGCGCCGGGTCGAGCTGCTGCGCGAGCTGCGGCGGGGCGACTTCGACGTGCTCGTCGGCATCAACCTGCTCCGGGAGGGCCTCGACCTGCCGGAGGTGTCGCTGGTCGCGATCCTCGACGCCGACAAGGAGGGCTTCCTCCGGTCCGGCACGTCGCTGATCCAGACGATCGGCCGGGCGGCCCGTAACGTGTCCGGCCAGGTGATCATGTACGCCGACAAGATGACCCCGTCGATGACGGCGGCGATCGACGAGACCAACCGGCGGCGCGCCAAGCAGGAGGCGCACAACAAGGAGCACGGCATCGACCCGACGCCGTTGCGCAAGAAGATCGGCGACATCCTCGACGACATCTACCGCGAGGCCGACGACACCGAGGGCGCGCTCGGCGGGCACGGTCCCGGCGGGGCCATCGGCGGCGGCCGGCAGATGAGCCGCGGCAAGGCCTCGGTGCCCGAGACGCGCAACCGCGGCAAGGCACCCACCCCCACCCCGGCACGGGCCGGCATGGCCAGGGCCGAGCTGGCGACGCTCATCCAGGACCTGAACGACCAGATGCTCGGTGCCGCCCGCGAGCTGCAGTTCGAGGTCGCCGCGCGCATCCGCGACGAGATCAAGGAATTGAAGAAGGAGCTCCGCGCGATGGACGTCGCCGGGGTCAAGTAGCGCCGCACCACACCGGAAGATCGCGCCACCACACCGCCCCACCGCAGGGGGCGGTGTGCTGGTAGCGTCCGCGCGTCCCACGCCCGCCGTTCGCGCACAGGGGGAGCACATGACGTTCACGACCATGTGGAGACCTTCGCCGGTCTGCCGGTCGTCCGGTTCGAGGACGGGAAGGCACCCGACGTCGACGATCCCGCGGCGGTGGCGTGGCGGATCGAGGTCGACTGGGAGGACGGCCCCGACGACTTCGCGGAGGTGCTCGACGGGCTGCTGTCGGCGGTCGGGCCGGCGCTGACCACGCTCGTCGTCGGCCCGTGGGGCTCGGTCGGCGACCACCCGGCACCGATCGACGCGCTGGCCGCGCGGGCCGGCAGGCTGCCGAACCTGCGGGCGCTGTTCCTCGGCGACATCGTCTACGAGGAGAGCGAGGTCTCCTGGATCACGCCGTGCGACCCGACGGAGATCCTGCCCTTCTTCCCGAAGCTGGTGCACCTGCGGGCCCGCGGGTCCAACGGGTTCACCCCGCTCGTCGGCGCGCCGCTGGAGGCGCTGGTGCTGGAGAGCGGCGGGCTACCGGCGTCGACGGTGCGCGCGGTCGGCGCCAGCGACCTGCCGGCGCTCGGCCACCTCGAGCTGTGGCTGGGCGACGACAGCTACGGCGGCGACAGCCGGGTCGACGACCTTGCCGAGATCCTCGGCGGCGCGCGGCTCCCGGCCCTGCGCTACCTCGGGCTGTGCAACGCCGAGGCGGCCGACGAGGTGGCCGTCGCCGTCTCCACCGCACCGGTGGTGGCGCGGCTGGAGGTGCTCGACCTGTCGATGGGCACGCTCGGCGACGAGGGCGCCCGGGCGCTGCTCAGCGGGCAGCCGCTGACCCACCTGCGCCGGCTCGACCTGCACCGGCACTACCTGTCCGAGGAGATGGCGGCGCGGATCGTGGCCGGGCTGCCGGGTGTCGACGTCGACCTGGACGATCGCCAGGAGCGTACGGTCGACCGCGTCGTCGCGGTGAGCGAGTAGCCGATGGGGCTCCGCGACAGGCCGAACCGCCGGCCACCGCCCACGGCACCCGGTACGTTGCCGTGGGCGGGAAGTCAGCGAACGGGGGCAGACGCATGAGCTACGTGGACCATCCGGAGGACTGGGGCGGGCTGCCGGTCCACACGTTCGAGCCCGACGGTGAGCGGCCCGGCGGCGCCGTCGCCTGGCGGCTGGAGGTCGGGTACGAGGACGGCCCCGACGACTTCGCGGCTCTCCTCGACGCGTTCCTGGGCGCCGTCGACCCCGCGTCGGTCTCGGCGTTGCTCATCGGTCAGTGGGGTGGCGCGGCCTACGAACACAAGCTGCCGGTCGCGCTGCTCGCGGAGAAGCTGCCCGCGCTGCCGAACCTGCGGGCGCTGTTCGTCGGCGACCTGGTTCCGGAGGAGTGCGAGATCTCCTGGATCCAGCACGGCGACCTCACACCCGTGCTCGAGGCCCTTCCCGGCCTGGAGACCCTCACGGTGCGTGGCGGCGAGGGCCTCGAGCTCCGGCCGGTCCACCACACCGGGCTGCGCGACCTGGTATTCGAGAGCGGCGGCCTGCCGGCCGGGGTCGTGCGGGCGGTCGGCGCGTCCGACCTGCCGAACGTGTCGTCGCTGGAGCTGTGGCTCGGCACCGACAACTACGGCGGCGACGCCACCGTGGCCGACCTGGCCGACCTGCTGGGCGGCTCGAAGCTGCCCGCGCTCAGGGAGCTGGGCCTGCGCAACTCCGAGATCGCCGACGACGTGGCCGCCGCGGTGGCCGGCGCGCCGGTCGTCGCCCGGCTGGCGGTGCTCGACCTGTCCATGGGCGTCCTGACCGACCGGGGGGCCGCCGCGCTCCTGGCCGGCCAGCCGCTGACCCACCTGGCCGAGCTGCGCCTCTGGCACCACTACCTGTCGACCGCGATGATGGAGCGGCTGGTCACCGCGCTTCCCGGCGTCGCGGTCGACCTCGACGAGCAGCTGGACGACGAGCGTGAGGACCGCTGGATCGCGGTCAGCGAGTAGGACCCACCGGGTGACGGGAGTGGCGGGCGTGCGGTTCGCGGCGGTGACCAACCCGGGCGGACGGCGGTCGCGGTTGTTCGCCGACGCGGTCCGGGCGGCGGGGCTGCCGCCGGTGGTCGAGATCCCGTGGCGGGCGCTGGCGGGCGGGGACGTGCCCGTGGTCGCGGCGGGTGCGCTGGTGCGGATCGACTCGCCCGACGGCGACCCCGAGGTCGACCGGCTGCTGCGCGGCGACGTCGAGCCGGTGGCGCACGGGGAGATCCGGCCCGGCGCGGCCTGGTACGCCGGGTTCACCGGCGCACTGAACCGGCTCGGCGGCCGGCTCGGCGGCCGGCTCGGCGGTTCCGGGGTGCCGCTCAGCGACCCCGACGCCGTGGCCGTCATGTTCGACAAGCGGCGCTGCCACGCGGTGCTGGAGGCGGCGGGGGTGCCGGTGCCGGCGGCGCTGCCCCCGGTCACCGGGTATGTCGACCTGAGAGAGCGGATGCGGGCGGCCGGGTTCGGTCGGGTGTTCGTGAAGCCGCCGCACGGGTCGTCGGCCTCGGGGGTCATCGCGTTGGAGACCGCGGGGGCGCGGCTCGTGGCCACCACGTCGGTCGAGGTGGCCGACGGGCGGCTGTACAACTCGCTGACCGTGCGGCGGTACACCGACGAGGCGACCGTGGCGTTCGTCGTCGACCGGTTGGGGCCGCTGCACGTGGAGCGGTGGTTCCCGAAGGCGGGCCACGGCGGACGCACGGTCGACCTGCGGGTCGTGGTGGTGGCCGGGCGGCCCACGCACGTGGTGGTGCGGGCCAGCCGGCACCCGATGACCAACCTGCACCTGGGTGCCCGGCGCGGTGACCCGGCCGCGGTCCGGGCGGCCGCCGGCGAGGAGAACTGGCGGGCGGCGATGGAGACCTGCGCCCGGGCCGCGGCGCTGTTCCCGGGCTGCCTGATGGTCGGCGTCGACCTGATGTTCGCGCCCGGGTGGCGTCGGCACGCGGTGGCCGAGGTGAACGCGTTCGGAGACCTGCTGCCGGGGCTGGTGAACGAGCACGGGCGCGACACGTACGCGGAGCAGGTCCACGCTGCGCTCGCCGGGTGGGGGCGCGGCACGGCCGTCGGGTCCGAGGGCCGCGCCGGCGCGGACCGGGTGGTCCCGTGCTCGACCTGAAGAACGCGGTCGGCACGCACGACGTCCTCTTCGTCACGCTCGACACGCTGCGGTACGACGTCGCCGCCGGGCTGATGGAGCGGGGGCGCACGCCGAACCTGGCGGCACTGCTGCCCGGGAACCGGTGGGAGAAAAGGCATTCACCGGCCAGCTTCACCTACGCGGCGCACCACGCGTTCTTCGCCGGCTTCCTGCCCACGCCGTCCGGCCCCGGACCGCACCCACGGCCGTTCGCGGCACGCTTCCCCGGCAGCGAGTCCACTGTGGACGGTACGTGGGTGTTCGACGCGCCCGACATCGTCACCGCGCTGCGCGACAACGGATACCGCACCCTGTGCCTGGGCGGGGTCGGGTTCTTCAACCTGTGCTCGCCGTTGGGCCGGGTGCTGCCGTCGCTGTTCGACGAGGCCTACTGGGAGCCTGCTTTCGGGGTCACCGAGAAGCGCTGCCTCGAAGCGCAACTCGCGCGACTCGAGGCCGCGCTCGACGCGACGCCGCGCGACCGGCCCGTGTTCGTGTTCCTCAACGTGGCCGCGCTGCACCAGCCGAACCGGCACTACCTCGACGGCGCCGCGGAGGACACGCTGGAGTCGCACGCCGCCGCGTTGGAGTATGTCGATACGCAGATGCCCCGGCTCGTGACGGCGATGACCGGACGCGGACGGCCGTGCGCGGCGATCCTGTGCTCCGACCACGGCACCGCCTACGGCGAGGACGGCCTCACCGGGCACCGCGTCGCGCACGAGGTGGTCTGGACGGTGCCCTACGCCGAGGTGGTGCTGCGACCGTGATCGGCCCGCCCTACCAGGGCTACCTGTACGCCTACCCGCACAAGACCGCGTACCGGCCGCTGCGGCCGCGTCCGTCCCTGCGCGGCGTGTGGGTGGACGAGGACGTGGGAGCGCTGTTCTGCTACGTCCACGTGCCGTTCTGCGAGATGCGGTGCGGCTTCTGCAACCTGTTCACGCGCGCGAACCCGCCGGCTGAACAGGTGCGCGCCTACCTCACACAGCTTGCGATCCAAGCGGACCGCGTGCGCGACGCCCTGGGAAGCGGCGCCTTCGCCCGCGTGGCGATCGGCGGCGGCACCCCCACCTACCTCACACCGTCCGAACTGGACGGTCTGTTCGACATCGTCGCACGGTTCACCGGCGGCGCAACGGTTCCCACCGGCGTCGAGACGTCGCCGGCCACCGCCACGGCCGACCGGTTGGAAGTGCTCGCGGCGCGCGGCGTCACGCGGGTCAGCATCGGGGTCCAGAGCTTTCTCGACGACGAGGCGCACCGGGCCGGACGGCCGCAGCACCGCGCGGACGTCGACCGGGCCCTCGGCCTCATCCGCGCCAGCGCCGTTCCCACGCTCAACTTCGACCTCATCTACGGCATCCCCGGCCAGACCGTCGCCACCTGGGAGTACTCGCTGACGACGGCGCTGTCGTGGCGGCCGGAGGAGCTGTACCTCTATCCGCTGTACGTGCGGCCGCTGACGGGTCTCGGCCGTCGTGCCCCCGGCGAGGACCCGCAATGGGACGCCGAGCGGCTGGCCCTGTACCGCCGGGCCGTCGAGGTGCTGGCAGACGCGGGCTACCGGCAGGAGTCGATGCGCATGTTCCGCCGGCGCGACGCCGCCGACGTGGGTGGGCCGGAGTACTGCTGCCAGGACGACGGCATGGTGGGGCTCGGCTGCGGCGCGCGGTCGTACACGACCGGGCTGCACTACTCGTTCGACTACGCGGTCGGCGTCGGGCAGGTCCGCGCCATCATCGACGACTATCTCAGCCGGCCGGCCACCGACTTCGACGTCGCCGAGTACGGCTTCGCGCTCGACGGGCTCGAACAGCGGCGGCGGTGGCTCCTGAAGTCGTTGCTGCGCACCGACGGCGTGCACCGCGACGCGTACGGGCGGCGGTTCGGGTCCACAGTGGACGACGACTTCCCCGAGCTGACCCGGCTGGCCGAGCACGGGTACTTCGACGGCTCCCGGCTCACGCCCGAGGGCCTCGCGTACTCCGACGCGATCGGCCCGTGGCTGGTGTCGCCGGGCGTGCGCGAGGCGATGGCCGGGTACGCGGCGCGATGAACCTGTCGATCCTGTACCGCGGCCCGCTGGCGAGCTGCAACTACGACTGCCCGTACTGCCCGTTCGCCAAGCGGCGCGACCCGCCGGAGGCGCTGCGCGCCGACCGCGCCGCGCTGCGGCGGTTCGTCGACTGGGTGTCGACGGTCTCCGACCTGACGGTCTCGGTGCTGTTCACCCCGTGGGGCGAGGGCCTGACCCGCTCGTGGTACCGCGAGGCGATCGTGCGGTTGTCGCACCTGCCGCACGTCGAGCGGGTCGCGATCCAGACGAACCTGGCCGTCCGCACCGGGTTCCTGGCCGCCGCCGACCCGGCGAAGGTGGCCCTCTGGTGTACCTACCACCCGGGCGAGGTCACCCGTCAGGCCTTCCTGGAGCGGTGTTCCGGGCTCGGGGTGCGCTACTCGGTGGGCGTGGTCGGACTGCCGGAGCACCTCGCCGAGGCGCGGGCGCTGCGGCGGGACCTGCCCGGGGACGTGTACCTGTGGGTGAACGCCGCCGACGGTCACACCTACGACGCCGACGCCGAAGCGGCCTGGACCGCGATCGACCCGCACTTCGGGTTCAGCGTGCGCCCCCACGACAGCCTCGGCGCCGGCTGCCGCACCGGCGAGACGGTGGTGTCCGTCGACGGCGACGGCACGGTGCGCCGCTGCCACTTCGTGCGCGAGCCGATCGGCAACCTGTACGACGGCACGTGGCGGGCCGGCCTTCGCCCGCGCCCGTGCCCGAACCTGACGTGCGACTGCCATATCGGATACGTGCACCTGCGCACGCTGCCGCTGTACGACGTGTTCGCCGGGGGAGTACTGGAGCGGATCGCGGCCCTGCGCTGAGGCCTCGCGGCTCTGCGCTGAGGCCTCGCGGCATTGCGTGCACGGGAAAGGGCCCCCGGTCACGCCTTCCCCGCGTGACCGGGAGCCCTTTCGTCGAGTGGGTTACTCGGCCGGGGTCACCAGGACGACCCGGCGCCGGCGGGCGGCGACCAGCAGGACCACGCCGACCGCGAACACGACCGCGCCGACGCCGCCGATGGCGAGCGCCTTCGGCCCGGTGACCGGCAGGCCACCGTCGACCGCGCCGACGAACACCACGAACTCGTCGGTGTTGTCACCGGCGTCGACGTCGTCGGCGTTGTTCCGGGTCTTCAGCCAGCCCGGTGCCTGCGGCGCGGCGCGGCGGGCGTCCGCTCCCAGCGCCTCCGCCACACCCAGCGACTTCCCGACGATCGAACCCTTCAGGTCGACCGACTCCGGTGCGTTCGACGCGACCTTCACCGGCACGTCGGCGCCGATGCCCCTGTCGCCGGGTTCGAACAGGAAGTCGGTCAGGGTGCAGGTCAGCCGCCGCTTGTCCGACGACGTGGTGCAGCCCTCCAGGCCGGCCGTGAACTGGACGTGCTCGGGCAGCTGGACGACGAACTCGATGCCCTTCGACGCCACGCTGCCGAAGTTGAACACGGCGAAGGACAGCTCGGCGCTGCCATCCGGCTTCACGCGCTCGACCTTGCCGGTCGCCTCGTCGCGGCCGGCGACCACGTCACCCGCCCAGACCACGATGTCGACGCCGGGCTTGGCGACGGACACCTTGACGGTCGTGCTGTCGTTGCTCTTGTTGGTGTCCTTGTCGTTGGACACCATGGCCTTGAAGCTGCCGGCCGGGCCGAGTCCGCCGCGACCGGAGACCGGCTTCACCTCGACCGGGAACTCCGCGGAGTCGTTGGGCACCAGCACGTTCACGATCTCGCAGGCGATCTTCCCGCCCTGCTTCCCGCAGGCCTTGTCGGTGCCCTCGGGCAGCTCGATCGTCACCTTCTTCAGGTCGAGCCCGCTGACGTCGAGGACGAACGCGAACCCGTCGCTGTCGGCGTCGCCGACGTTCGTCACCTTCACCACGAACGGCTTGCCGTCCGAACCGGCGGCGACGACACCGCTCTGCACGCTGACTGCCAGGTCGACACCCGGTGCCGCGCTGGCCGGCAGCGCGGTGACCGCGAGGCCGGCGGCGGCAACCACGGCCGTCGCTCCGAGGCGCGCCCCCCAGCGGCCGATGAGTCTCACAATGAACCCCCCATGGAAAGCGTCCGAACGACGCGACCGACGGCGCACCGTATCGAGGATCATGGGTGACCGCCGTCCCGCGGAGTGGGCCCGCGGCCGCCGACGGGCGGTCCCACATGCGGTCACTACCGGTGGTGACCCGGCCGATGCGCCGTTGACCCGAGCTGTTTCGGGCCGAACGGCCGACCCGTCGACTCGTCCGAGTGGCCGTGCCGGAAAACGTCGTACCCCGTCGATACAGTGCCGGCATGTACCGACAAGGTGATGTGCTGATCGTTCCGATCGGGGAGCTGCCGGCGGGCCTGGTCCCCGGTCCGCGCGACGGCGGTCGGCTGGTACTCGCCCGCGGTGAGGCCACCGGTCACGCCCACGTGATCACCGGTCCCGACGTCGCGTTGTTCGCCGCGCCCGACGACATCGACCGGTTGTTCGTCGAGATCGTCAGCAAGGCCCGCGTGGTGCACGAGGAGCACGGCGCCATCACCGTCCCGGCGGGGCTGTACCGCATCGTCCGCCAGCGCGAGTACACGCCGGGCGACTACCGCTACGTGGCCGACTGATGGCGGCCGTCGACACGAGCGCGGGCGGCGTCGGTGCGGGCGGCCTCGGCGCGGGCCGCCTCCGCGCGGGGGAGAGCGGCGTCGAGACCGGCGTCGGCGGCGTCGGCGCGGGGCGGATCGGTGCCGCGGCGGCCGCCGCCGCGACGGACTGGGGCGAGGTCGGGCTCGGGACCGGGCCCACCGACCGGGCGGCCGTCGAGGCCGACGTCCGTGCGGCGTACCGGGCCGCCGGCCTGGCCGGTCCGGAGCGGTTCGTGTGGGCCGGGTCGCCGCACGCGGGCGCGATCGCCGCGGCCGCCGCCGCCGACCGGGGCAGGCCGGTGCGGGCGGCGTTGCGCACCGTGCCCTGGGCCGCCGCGCGGGCGGCGGCGTCAGCGGCGTTGGGACCGGTGGGCTGGGCCCAGGTATGGACGGCCGCGTCGGCCGGGCCGTGGCGTCTCGTGGTCGACCGGGTGGTCGAGCCGCTCCGGCGGCACCTGATCGCCGGCCTGCCCGCCGACGCCGCCGACGCGTTGTTCGACGCCGTGTACGGCGGCCACGAGGCGCCATGGCTGGCGACGTTCGCCGCCACCGCGGAACTCGGGGTCCAGCCGCATCCCGGGTTGGTGCCGCTGGGCCGGGTCACGCGCGGGGCGGGCTGGTGGTGGCCGTACGAGCGGGTCGCGGTGCTCACCGAGCGCCCCAGCGACCTGCACCGCGACAACATCGGCCGGCTCCACCGCGGCGACGGGCCGGCGCTCGGCTACCCCGACGGCTACGGCGTCCACGCGTGGCACGGCATGCCGATCCCCGACACGGTGGTCGACGTGCTTCCGCACCTCACCGCCGAACGCATCACCGCGGAGACCAACGCGGAGCTGCGCCGGGTGATGCTCGAGCACTTCGGGTACGAGCGCTACGCCCGCGAGTTCGGCGCCACCCGGGTGCACGAAGACGACACCGGCATCCTGTGGCGCCTCCCCATGGAACGCGACGAGGACCTCGTGATGGTCGAGGTGGTCAACTCCACCGCCGAGCCCGACGGCACGTTCCGGAAATACTGGCTCCGCGTGCCGCCCTGGGTCCGCACCGCCCGCGCCGGTGTCGCCTGGACCTTCGACCTCGACGAGGCGACGTACCGCCCCCTCGTCGAGACCTGAGACCGGCCGGCCGGTGAACGCGCTCAAGACCCTGTGGCATGAGTCGGGACCCTTCCTGCGCCGCTTCTTCGGCATTTCCGTCGGCATCGGCGTCGTCCTGGTCGTCGTCGGCGTCGTGGGAGACGTCCGGCACTGGTGGGACGAGCTCGCGTTCACGACGAACGTGGTGTCCACGCTCACCAGCGCGGCCTTCGGCATCCCGCTCGCCCTCGTCGTGTTCCAGCACATCTCCCGCCTTCAGGTCGAAGGCCTGGAGCGTCGTTCGAGGATCCGGTCAGCCGTCCGGAGTGGCAGACAGCTCAAGGAGATCGTCCGGCAGCTGAGTCCGGATCCTGCCGAAGACTGGCCCCAGATCGTGACCGACACCGAGGCGTCCACCGCACAGATCGAGGCCACCCGCACCGCGCTCGCCGATACCGGGCTGGCGGCGGCGGAGAAGGCCCGGGGGTTCATCACCGCCTGCCAGGACTGGCGGACTACCCACCGCGCCCGATGCGCGGTGGTGCCGGGCTCCGGGGAGGCGATGGAAACCCTCGTCAGATTCGCGAGCCAGTGGGAGTTCCACAAGGGCTTCAGCCGATCCAGCCTCGCCGAGGCCGACGTGACCTTCGCCCGGCACGAATGGATCACCGCCATCGACGAGTTGTCGACGCTGATCCAGACGGGCGGCCCCGGAACGGTACTGCCCGGACTCGACGTCGACTACCAGCAAACCTCGGTCGACAACGCCATCCGGGACGTCCGGGCCGATCCCGATACGGTGGACACATACGCCCGGACCATGTTCTTCGACTGGCTCCTCGCCGCCAACTCCGGTGGGCTGGAGTTCGCTCGCAAGGTCGAGGCCGCTCTCGCGGCGCTCGACGAGATCGAGCGTGACCTGGAGTCACGCGCGAACGACACCTGACGATCGTGGACGACCGTCGTCGCCGGGCCACGACGATCGGCCACGATCGCGGAGGAGCGGGTCAGGCGTGGGCGCGCTTGCGGAACGCGCGCTCGCGGTCCTTGCCGTCGAGCAGGACCTTGCGGATGCGGATCGCCTCCGGGGTCACCTCGACGCACTCGTCCTCGCGGCAGAACTCCAGCGCCTGCTCCAACGACAGGCGGCGCGGCGGGATCAGCTTCTCGGTCTCCTCGCCCGCGGAGTTACGCATGTTGGTGAGCTTCTTCTCCTTGGTGATGTTCACGTCCATGTCGTCGGCGCGGGAGTTCTCGCCGACGATCATGCCCTCGTAGACCTCGGTGGTGGGCTCCACGAACAGGGAACCGCGCTCCTGCAGGTTCATCATCGCGAAGGGGGTGGCCGAACCGGCCCGGTCGGCGACCAGGGAACCGGTGGGACGGATGCGCAGCTCGCCGAACCACGGCTCGTAGGACTCGAACACGTGGTGGAGGATGCCCGTGCCGCGGGTCTCCGTCAGGAACTCGGTACGGAAACCGATCAGCGCCCGGGCCGGCACCAGCCACTCCATGCGGATCCAGCCGGTGCCGTGGTTGACCAGCTGCTCCATGCGGCCCTTGCGAGACGCGAGCAGCTGCGTGATCGCACCCAGGTAGTCCTCCGGCGCGTCGATGGTCAGCCGCTCGACCGGCTCGTGGACCTTGCCGTTGATCTCGCGGGTGACCACCTGCGGCTTGCCGACGGTCAGCTCGTAGCCCTCGCGGCGCATCTGCTCCACGAGGATCGCCAGCGCCAGCTCGCCGCGGCCCTGCACCTCCCATGTGTCGGGGCGCTCGGTCGGCAGGATGCGCAGCGACACGTTGCCGATCAGCTCACGGTCGAGCCGGTCCTTCACCAGGCGCGCCGTGACCTTCGAGCCCTTCACCCGGCCGGCCAGCGGCGAGGTGTTCGTGCCGATCGTCATCGAGATGGCCGGCTCGTCGACGGTGATGCGCGGGAGCGGCACCGGGTTCTCGGCGTCGGCCAGCGTGTCGCCGATCATGATGTCGGGGAAGCCGGCCACCGCGATGATGTCGCCCGGCCCGGCCTCCTGGGCCGGCTTGCGCTCCAGCGCCTCGGTCATGAGCAGCTCGGACACGCGCACGCGGTTGATCGTGCCGTCCTCACGGCACCAGGCCACGGTCTGCCCGCGCTTCAGAACGCCCTGCCGCACCCGGCACAGGGCGAGCCGGCCGAGGAACGGCGACGCGTCGAGGTTCGTCACGTGCGCCTGCAGCGGCGCACCCTCCTCGTACGACGGCGCGGGAATCGTCGACAGCAGCGTCGCGAACAGCGGCTCCAGCGTCTCGCTGTCGGGCATGCCACCGTCGGCCGGCTGCGCGAGCGAGGCGCGGCCGTCGCGGGCACAGGCGTACACGATCGGGAACTCGATCTGGCTCTCGTCGGCGTCGAGGTCGAGGAACAGCTCGTAGGTGTCGTCGACGACGTCCTTGATGCGGGCGTCGGGCCGGTCGACCTTGTTGATCACCAGGATGATCGGCAGCCGCGCCGACAGCGCCTTGCGCAGCACGAACCGGGTCTGCGGCAGCGGACCCTCCGACGCGTCGACCAGCAGCACCACGCCGTCGACCATCGTCAGCCCGCGCTCGACCTCGCCACCGAAGTCGGCGTGACCGGGGGTGTCGATGATGTTGATCGTGTGCTCGCCGTACTTCACGGCGGTGTTCTTGGCCAGGATCGTGATGCCCTTCTCACGCTCCAGATCCATCGAGTCCATGACCCGGTCGGCCACCTCGGCCCGCGCGTGGAACGCGCCCGCCTGCTTGAGCATGGCGTCGACCAGCGTGGTCTTGCCGTGGTCGACGTGGGCGATGATGGCCACGTTACGAAGATCTGAGCGGACTGCCATGCGCACAATTGTCCAGGCCCGCCCATACAGCGGACCGGCCGGGGGTCACCTAGTGTCGGTGATGTGACCATCGTCTCGCGTGCGTTCGCCGCCGTGGCCAAGCTTCCCGCGCCGCTCACCGGCCGTGTCACGGTCCATCGTGGACTGTCGGTGCGCGCGCGGGACGGCGTGATCCTCCGGACGGACCTGTACGAGCCGGCCGGTCACGACGACGCGCCGGTGCTCCTCGTCCGGACCCCGTACGGCCGGGGCGCGCCGAGCAACATCATCGCCCGCGCCGTGGCCGAGCGGGGCTACCGCGTGGTGGTGCAGTCCTGCCGCGGCACCGCCGACTCGGGCGGCACGTTCGAACCCATGCGCAACGAGAAGAACGACGGCCTCGACTGCATCGACTGGCTCAAGCGGCAACCCTGGTACCGCGGGGCGTTCGCGATGTACGGCCCGAGCTACGTCGGGTTCACCCAGTGGGCCGTGGCCGCCGACGCCGGCCCCGACCTCAAGGCACTGTGCACGACCGTGACCGCCTCCTCGTTCCGCGACCCCACCTACGCCGGCGGCGGGTTCTCGTTCGACACCGTGCTCACGTGGAGCTCGATCCTCGCCGCCCAGCGCGGCCCGGCCTCGGCCGCGGTCAGGGAACTGCTGCGCGGGCAGCCGAAGCTCAAGCGCGGCCTCGCCCACGCGACGCTCGCCGAGGCCGACGCGATCGCCGTGGGCGCGGCGGTGCCGCACTTCCAGGAGTGGATCCGCGAGACGGAGGAAGGCGCCCCGTACTGGCTCGAACGCGGCCACGCGCACCGGGTCGCCGAGGTCACCGCGCCGGTGCTCATGGTCGGCGGCTGGTACGACATCTTCCTGCCGTGGCAGCTCGTCGACTACGCGGTGCTGCGCGCGCAGGGCCGGCAGCCACGCCTGGTGATCGGGCCGTGGCACCACGGCAGCGGCGCGCTGCTGGCGGCGAGCGTCCGCGAGGCGCTGGCGTTCCTCGACGAGCACCTGCGCGGCGGCCAGGAAGGAAAAGACAAGGTCAGGGTCCACATCGGCGGGACCGGGGAGTGGCGCGAACTGGCGGACTGGCCGCCCGCTCACGCGGTCCAGGAATGGTTTCTCGGAAGCGACGGCGGCCTGGCACCCGGGCGCGGACCGCGCGACGGACGGCGGCGGTTCCGGTACGACCCGGCCGACCCGACGCCGTCGGTCGGTGGGCCGCGGCTCATGGGAAGCGTGGCCGGCATCCGCGACAACCGGCGGCTGGAGGCGCGTCCCGACGTGCTCGTGTACTCCAGCGCGCCGCTCACCGCGCCGGTCGAGGCGGTCGGGCCGGTGCGGGCCGTCGTGCGGACGACCTCCTCCACACCGTCGTTCGACGTGTTCGTGCGGATCTGTGACGTGCACCCCGACGGCCGGTCGGTGAACATCTGCGACGGCCTCCTGCGGGTGGCGGGCGCGGCGGGCGACGTGCACGAGGTCGAGGTCGACCTGTGGCCGATGGCGCACGTCTTCCTGCCCGGCCACCGCATCCGGGTGCAGGTCAGCGGCGGCGCGCATCCCCGGTGGTCGCGGAACCCGGGTACGGCGACGGCCCTGCACGAGCCGGGCCCGATGACGGCCGCCGACCGCGAGGTGCTCGACGGATCGAGGGTTCTGCTGCCGCTCTGACCCGGGGGCCGGCCCGCATCGACCCTGGCCCGGCGCTGGCCGCGTGGCCGTGCTGGGCCGCGTTCGCCGCGCTGGGGCCGCGTTGGCCGCGCTTGGGTCGCACCGCCCTGGCCGCACCGCCCCTGGCCTCGGCTGCCCCGCCCCCCGCCCTGCCCCGCGCCTGTGCGGTGCGTGCCTGGCGGGGGCCCGGCAGGGACCCCCGCGATCTTGGACACTTCTGCATCGAATTCGATGCACGGGTGTCCAAGATCGCGAAGGGGTGGCGAGGAGCGGCCGGGGGCGGCGGGGCGGTGTGGCGAGGAGCGGCCGGGGGCGGCGGGGCGAAGGGGAAGGCCAGGGGCGCCATGTCGGCCGGGGGCGCCATGTCGGTCGGGGGCGCCATGTCGGCCGGGGGCGCCCGATAGGCGGTGGCGCGCGATGGGCGGTGGCGGGATTGCCCGTCCCCCAGAAGTGCAACCCTTTGGTTGCACATCGCGGCGCGCCGTGCCAGGGTGGGGGTATGGAGAAGGTGGAACGGTCCGTCGTGATCAGCGCGGGTGTCGAGCGCGTCTGGGACCTCGTCACCCGGCCCGGTTGGTGGATCAACGACGGCGAGGTGACCGCGCACCGCATCGAGCGCGACGGCGACCTCTGCCGGGTGACCGACCCGAACTGCGGCGAGTTCGAGATCCGCGTCGTGGCGCTGGAACCCCGTACCTACGCGGCGTTCCGCTGGCGCAGCGACGGCGTGGGCCGATCGGTCGACGGGCCGACCACGCTCGTCGAGTTCTGGCTCGACGACCACGGGGACGGCACCGTGACCGTGCGCGTGGTCGAGTCGGGGTTCTGGACCGAGGAGAACCGGGCCGGCAACGACAAGGGCTGGCTCCAGGAGCTCGGCGCGCTCGAAAGAGCACTGGCGTGAACGTGGTGGCCTCGTTCGCGGCGCTCGCCGACGAGACGCGGTGGAGCGTGCTCGTGCACCTCGGCCGGCAGCCGGCGTCGGCGTCGGCGCTGGCGCGGGAGCTCCCGGTCTCCCGGCAGGCGATCAACAAGCACCTGGCCGTGCTCGAAGGGGCGGGGCTGGTCGAGTCGCGGAGGGTCGGGCGGGAGCGGCGGTACGAGGCCGTCGGCGCGCGGCTGTCGGAGCTCGGCCGGCGCCTCGACAGCGTCGCCAGGGCATGGGACCGGCGGCTCGCCGCCCTCAAGACGGAAGCGGAGCGGCCATGACGAGAAGTGGAGCGGCCATGACGAGAAGAGAAGCGGAGACAGCATGATCGTGAACACCGCCCTGGTGATCCGGAAGCCGGTCGAGGAGGTGTTCCGGGCGTTCGTCGACCCGGCGGTCACCACCCGGTTCTGGTTCACGAAGAGCAGCGGACCGCTCGAACCCGGTGCCACGGTCTCGTGGGAGTGGGAGATGTTCGGCGTCGGCACGAAGGTCGCGGTGAAGGACGTCGTGGAGAACGAGCGGATCCGCGTCGAGTGGAACCCCGACGACCCGTCGACCGTGGAGTGGACGTTCACCCCGCACGAGCGGGGCACGCACGTGCGCATCGTCGAGGATGACATCAAGGGTGACACCAGTGACGGCAGAGCGGCGCATGCACTCGACAGCATGCAGGGTTTCTCGCTGGTGCTTGCGGGCGCGAAGGCCTGGCTGGAGCACGGGATCGAGCTGAACCTCGTCGCTGACCACGGGTAGCGCCACTACGGCTTGACATGACGTCACTTGTGATGCCACGATGATGTCATGACAAGCTACCCATTCCAGCCGGGCCAGATCCCGTTCAGCCGCCGGCGTCCCACGTCCGACGGCCCGTCGCGGCCCGCACGTCGGATCGCGCTCGACGTGCGCCGCCGCCCGGAGCGCCACCACAGCCCCTGGTAGGCACGCAAAGGGCCGCACCCCGCGAACGGGGTGCGGCCCTCGATGACAGAGAGACTACGGATGCGGTCTCTCGACGTCGCCGCGCCAGGCACCGGTCTCGTTGCCACGGGACTCGATGAACTCCTTGAAGCGCTTGACGTCGCCCTTGACCTTCCGGTCGACGAAGCCGGCCTTGTCGCCGACGGTCTCGGCCAGACCCTCGGGCTCGAGGTCCATCTGGACCGTGACCCGCGTGTGCGACTCGTCCAGGCGGTGGAACGTCACCACACCGGCGTGGGTGGGGCCGTCCACCGACGTCCAGGCCACCCGCTCGTCGGGGTGCTGCTCGGTGATGCGGGCGTCGAACTCGCGCTCGACACCGGCGATCTTGACCTTCCAGTGGGTCAGCTCGGGCGAGACCTGACGGATCTCCTCCACGCCGTCCATGAACTGCGGGAACTCTTCGAACTGGGTCCACTGGTTGTAGGCGGTCCGAACCGGAACGGCAACGTCGACGGATTCAGTGACCGTGCTCATGTTGCGTTCAACTCCTTCCTTGCTGGTGCGCAGTTCGGTTACCCGGCCCTCTTTCGTCAAAACAGTTTTCTCACGGATTGCGTCGATTTCAGCGCCGAGCAGGATGACGATCGCGGACAGGTACAGCCACATCAGCAGCACGACCACGGCCGCCAGGGCGCCGTAGGTCTTGTTGTAGGACCCGAACGAGCTGACGTACAGCGAGAAGCCCAGCGACGCCAGCAACCAGAGGCCCACCGCCGTGACGTTGCCCGGGGTGACCCAATGCCACCGGGCGCTGTGCGGTGCCGGTCCGAACCGGTACATCACCGACAGCCCGGTGCCGATCAGCAGCACGAGGATCAGCCACCGGGCACCCTGCGCGCCGGCGGCGGCCACCGGGTCGAGCCCGAGCCAGTCGAGCGCCACCGGGAACGCGGCCACCAGCGCGATGGCGACCGCGGCCGCGATCAGCGCGCCGACGGTCAGCAGCAACGAGATCCCGCGCAGCTTCACGTAGTTGCGGGTCTCCTGCTCCCCCCAGATGATGTTGAGACCGGTCATCAGCGCCTGCATGCCGCCCGACGTCGCCCACAACGTGGCCAGGAGGCTGGCCAGCAGACCGAACGTCAGCCCGCCGTCGCCGGCCTCGACGGTCTTGTCGAGCTGCGTCGCGATCAGGTCGCGCGCCTCGGCGGGCAGCGCACCGAGGATCGGCGACAGCTGTTCGCGGGCCTGCCCGGCGTCGGCGAACAACGCGTACACCGTGACCATCGCGATGATCGCCGGGAACAGCGCCAGCATCCAGTAGAACGCGACCCCGGCCGCGACGAGCGTGAGGTTGTCGTTGCCCATGTCCTCCTGGAGCCGGCGGACGTAGCGCCACGCCTTCTTCCACCACGGCTGCTTCGACGGCGACACGTCGTCGTCGGCCGTCGAGGTCACCGGCCGTTCCATCACCTGATCCGCCACGAGTCACATATACCCATCCGGGGGCTGCGCAAATGGCGGCACCGGCGAAGTGGCATAGGTGCGTCGATGGCGGGTAGCTCCGGGCGCGACCCCCGAGAAGGAGCGATTCACATGCATGATCAGGAGACGTACGCTCGCGCCCCCTCCTACAGCGGCGCCCACGAAGCCAACGACACCAGCTCCAAGGCGGCCGTCGCCGCGGAGACCGCCAAGGAGACCGTGAAGGACGAGGCCGGCAACGTCGCCGGCACCGCGAAGGAGCAGGCGGGCGCCGTCGTGGGCGAGGCCCGCGGCCAGGTGCGGCGGCTCGCGTCGCAGGCGAAGGACCAGGCGACGGACCGCGTGCGCGGACAGCACAACCAACTGGTGGACCGGCTGCGCGGCATCTCCGACGAGTTCGCCGAGATGGGCGGCGACGGAAGCTCGCCCGGCAGGGCGCTCGTCGGCGACCTCGGCCAGCGCGGTCAGCGGGTGGCCGACTACCTGTCCGACCGCGGGCCGGAAGGGCTGGTGTCGGAGCTCACCGACTTCGCGCGCCGGCGCCCGTTCGCGTTCATCGCCGGTGCGGTGGCGGCCGGGTTCCTCGTCGGCCGGCTCGGCAAGAACGTCTGGAAGGCCCAGCAGGACGACCAGGAGTCGAAGCGGGTGTCGGACTCGTACCGGTCGCGGCAGCCGGCCTACGCCACCGAGGAGCCGGTGGTGGCGGCCCCCGTCGTCACCCGGCCCGTGGTGACCGAGACCGTGGCGACCGGGACCGGCGCCACCGAGCCCTACCCGGCGTCGACCCAGACGTACCAGTCGACGTCCGCGCAGGGCTACCCGGCGACCGCCGAGCCGTACCCGGTGACGGAGCCCTACCCGGCGGCACCGGCCGTGCCGCCGCAGGGGTACCCCGACTACACCGACCCGCGCACGGGTGGACAGCAATGACCACCGGCTACGAACCGGAGCAGATCCGGAGACCGGTCGGGGACGAGTCCATCGGGCAGCTGATCGGCGAGGTGATGCAGGACGTCTCCAAGCTGTTCCGCCAGGAGGTCGCGCTGGCCAAGGCGGAGCTCAAGGAGGAGGCGGCCAAGGCCGGCAAGGCCGGCGGGATGCTCGCCGGCGCCGGGTTCGCCGGTTACATGGTGGCGGTCCTGCTGAGCCTGGCCCTGGTGTTCGCGCTCGACGCGGTCATGCCCCTCGGGTGGGCCGCCGTCGTCGTCGCCGTGTTGTGGGCGATCGTCGGCGGTGTCCTCTACAGCGTGGGACGCAAACGGATGAAGGACGTGGACCCGGTGCCACGCGAAACGGTCGAGACGCTGAGGGAGGACGCGCAATGGGTTCGCGACCGGAGGAACTGAGGACCGAGATCGAGCAGACGCGGGAGGAGCTGGCCTACGACGTCGACCGGCTCGCCGACCGCACCGTGCCGACCCGGGTGGCCGGCCGGAAGTGGGAGGGCGCGAAGAGCCGCGTCCGCTCCGTCACCGACCGGGTGATGGGTGCCCGCGACTCCGTGGCGGCCGGAGCGAAGGACAAGGCGTCCAGCGCCGGCGACACGGTCAAGGACGCGGCGTCGACCGCGAGCGACAAGGTCCAGGACGCGGCGTCCACGGCGGCCGACACGGTCCGGCAGACCCCCGACATGGTGGTCCGCCAGACCCAGGGCAACCCGCTCGCCGTCGGGCTGATCGCGTTCGGGATCGGCCTGCTCACCGCGTCGCTGCTGCCCGAGACCGAGGCCGAGAAGCGCGCCGGCGGCGCCGTGGCCGAGCACTCCGGCGACCTCGTCGAGAAGGCCAAGGAGACCGCCCGCGAGATGGCCGACGAGCTCGGCGGCACCGCCCGCGAGGCGGCCGACCAGGTCAAGCAGACCGCCCGCGAGGCGGCGCAGACCACGGCGGACCAGGCGAAGGAGTCCGGCCGCACGACCGTCGACCAGACCCGCCAGTCGGTGAGCTGACCGCGGGGGGTAGTCCGAAAGGCCCGGTGGGTAACCCCCGCCGGGCCTTTTCGCTGCCCAGGTGCCTCGGACGTACGGACTGTGCGACAGCGACGGAACCGGAGGTGGGTCAATTCCCCGGTGGCTGAGGTACATCACTTCGCGTACGGGTTCATCAACCCCGTCCTGGGATTCGTCCTGGCATTTCTCGGGTCGCTGCTGAGCCTGGTGCTGGCCACCCGGGCCCGGGCGGCCGTCGGTTCGAGCCGCATGCGCTGGCTGATCATGTCGGCGTTCGCGCTCGGAGGCACCGGCATCTGGCTCATGCACTTCATGGCGATCCTCGGCTTCGACATCCCCGAGACGCTCGTGCGCTACGACCCGCTGACCACCGCGGCGAGCTTCGCGATCTCGGTCGTCGTGGTGGCCGTCGGGCTGTTCCTCGCCGTCTACGCGATGCGCCCGACGGTGGTCCGGATCGTCGCCGGCGGCGTCGTCACCGGCATCGGCGTGGCCGCCATGCACTACACCGGCATGTCGGCGGTGACGTTCGCCGGGACGCTGTCCTACGACCCGGCGCTGGTGGCGGCCTCGTTCGCGATCGCGATCGTGGCGGCGACCGTGGCGCTGTGGTTCGCCACGGTCATCCAGGGCGCGTCGGCGACCGTCGCGGCCGCGGTGCTCATGGCGATCGCGGTGTGCAGCATGCACTACACCGGGATGGCGGCCGTGCGGATCGAGCTGAGCAGCGACCTGCCGCCGGTGAGCGGCGGGATGGGCGCCTTCGAGCTGCTCGCCCCGATCGCGGTGCTCGCGTGCGTGCTGATCAGCTCGCTGGCGTACGCGACCGTGGGGTTCACCGTGCGGCGAGAGAACGACCAGGAGGAGATGATGCTCGCCCGGGCCCGGGAGCTGTACGAGCACGCCGCGATGGTGCCGGCGGACACCGGTCGCCACAAGTGACGCCCACCGGGCCGGCCCGCCGGCGGCCCGGTGCGGCTCAGCTCGATACGTCCTTGCCGGCGAACCGGGCCCACGCGGCGGTCAGGAAGATCACGATGTAGCAGGCCGCGGAGAACAGCCCGGGCTGCAGCGCACCGAGGTCGACCGGGTCGCGCAGCAGCTCGCCGTAGTCCATCGAGTAGTGGGTCGGCAGGTACGGGCCGAGCCATTCGAGCCGCGGCAGCACGTCCAGGATGTAGCTCACCACGATCAGGATCATCGTGGCGATCGTGGCGCCGATCGGCTGTTCGGTGAGCGTCGACACGAACAGCCCGATCGCGCCGAGCGCCGAGAGCCCCACGGCGATGTAGGCGCACACGCCGACCAGCCGCAGCACGCCCTCGCCGAACCCGACCGTGGTGCCCGACAGCAGCACCACGTCGCCGCCGCCGAACAGCGCCAGCCCCGACACGGTCCCCACGAACGCGACCAGCAGCACCGCCGCGAACGCGAACACCACCACGCCGGCGTACTTCACCAGCAGCAGCCGGGTGCGCTGCACCGGCACGGCGAGCAGGTACCGCAGCGTGCCCTGGTTCGCCTCGCCGGCCACCGCGTCACCGGCGATCGCGGCCACGGCCAGCGGCAGGAACAGCGGCAGCTCCGCCGTGAGCGCGGTCAGCGCCACGAACAGGCCGTTGCTGGTGATGTCGGTGAAGAAGCTCGGGCCGCCCTCACCGCCGTCGGGGCCGGGGCCGCCGGTCGGCGGCCAGATCTTCGTGACGACGGCAATGATCAACGGGACCGCGCCCAGCACGGCCAGACCCGCCCAGTTCCTCCGCCGCCCGAAGATGAGCATCAGCTCCGAGCGCATGAAGCGCGTACTGATCAGCCGCGGTTTCGCCGGCACCTCTGTGGGGGTCTCAACCGCTGACATCGAAACCCTCTCCCGTCAGCGACACGAACAGCTCCTCGAGGTCGGGCGTCACCAGCATGAAGCCGCGCACGGGGACGTCGTCGTGCACGAGCGCGGCGACGATCTTCTCCGGCGCGACGTCGCCGGGCAGCCCCGTCGCGCCGGTCGCGCCCGTCTCCACCTCGGTGACGCCCATCGCGGTGAGCACCCGCGCGGCGTCCTCCGGCCGGTCGGTGTCGACCCGGACCCGCGGCACCGCCTGCGCCCGGAGCTGGGCCAGCGGCGCCTGCGCCACCAGCTTGCCGAGGTGCATGACCCCGACGTGCGTGCAGATCTGCTCGACCTCGGAGAGCAGGTGCGTCGACAGCAGCACGGTCGCACCGTCGGCGGCCAGCGCGGCGATGATCGCGCGTACCTCGCGGGTGCCCTGCGGGTCGAGGCCGTTCGTCGGCTCGTCGAGGATCAGCAGATCGCGGGGGACCAGCATGGCCGCGGCGAGCGCGAGCCGCTGGCGCATGCCCAGCGAGTAGGCCCGGTACCGCTTGGTGGCCGCGGCGAGCAGGCCGACGCGGTCGAGCGCCTTGTCGACGCGGGCCTTCGCGGTGCGCGGGTCGGCGGTGCGGTCGGCCGCGTCGAGCCGGTGCAGGTTGGCCCGGCCCGACAGGTACGGGTGGAACGCCGGTCCCTCGACCAGCGCGCCGACCCGGGGGAGGACCTCGCCGGCGTGCCCGGGCATCGCCCGGCCGAGCAGCGCGTGGCCGCCGGCGCTGGGCCGGATCAGGCCCAGCAGCATCCGGATCGTGGTGGTCTTGCCCGAGCCGTTCGGCCCGAGGAACCCGTACACCGCCCCGCGCGGCACCGCCAGGTCGACGCCGTCGACGGCGACCTGGCGGCCGAACCGCTTGGTGAGGCCGGTCGTACCGACCGCCAGGTCGGTGCTATTTGGCACGGGCCGCCTCGTAGAGGCGCTCCGGGGCGACCGCGCCGGCGAAGATCCGGTTGTCGTCGGTGAGCAGCACGGAGAACAGTGTGCCGGACAGGAGGCGTCCGCTGCCCCAGTCGCCACTCACGCGGGGCAGGCTGTCGAGCACCGTCTGCGCCTGCGCGCGTCCCTTCTCGTTCTCCGCGCCCGCGCCCGACGCGGCCGGAAGCGTCCCCGCGAGCACCGCGGTCCAGCCGTCACCGATGACCTTCGTCGCCTGGTCCGGCTTGCCCGACGTGGCCGGCGCCTGATCCTGCGGCTCCTCCTCGACGGACGTGCCCGGCGGCGGGTTGAACACGAACTGCGAGTCGGCCGGCCGGTCGAACGTGACCTGCGTGAACGCCACCTCGAACGCGGGCTGGCCGGCGCCCTTCGCGAACGCCTGCACCCGCAGCGGCACGTGCTCCCTCGCGTCGATCGCCAGGCGCACCTGGCCGATCAGCGAGGCGCCGTCCTTCGGCGTGAGGATCAGCTCGTACGCGTCGCGGCCGGCGACCCGGGCGCTGCTGCCGGTGCTGACGGTGGTGGTCGGGTCCAGGGACCGCAACGCGAGGTCGGCGGCCTCCTGCGGCGTCTGTGGCACCTGGACCTTGGGCTGCTTCGCCGCGTCGCCGGTGAGCGTGCGGTGCACGGCCTTCTTGGCCCGGCTGTCCCACTGCCACACGTCGGCGCCGTTGCGGATGACGTCGGACTCGCCGAGCGTCCCGAGCAGCGCGACCCGCACCTTGTCGGGCCCGGAGTACCAGACCCGCACGGTGCGCGAGCCGGACAGGAGCTGGGAGAGGCTGGTGCTCGACTCGCCGCTGCCGACGTCGGGCAGCTCGGGCAGGCCCAGGTCGGCGTTGGTGCGCACGGTGCCGGAGAGGCCGTCGAGCGTGGCGGTCTGCAGGTCGACCAGCAGCTGGGCGGCACTGCGTGCCGGCAACGACGGTTCGGCGGACGCCGCGATCGAGCGGGCCGCCGCCCCGCCACCGACGACCACGGCGGTGACGGCCACCGGGACGAGCCAGCGCAACGCCGGACGGGTAGCAAAGATCGACATGCCCTACATGGTGCTCCTCCGGCACTGAGAGGCCGCTGAGAGTGCGCTCCCCCTTTGCGTGTGCGCATGCCACGCTGTCTCTTGTGCGGTTGCTGGTGGTGGAGGACGAGCAGCGGCTGGCCCGGGCGTTGCAGCGCGGGCTGGCCGCCGAGGGTTTCGCGGTCGACCTGGCCCACGACGGGGTGAGCGGGCTCGACCTGGCCCGGCACGGTGACTACGACGCGATGATCCTCGACGTGATGCTGCCCGGCCTGTCGGGCTACCGCGTGGTGCGCCAGCTGCGGGCCGAGGAGCACTGGCTGCCCGTGCTCATGCTCTCGGCCAAGGACGGCGAGTACGACCAGGCCGACGGCCTCGACTGCGGCGCCGACGACTACCTCACCAAGCCCTTCTCGTACGTGGTGCTCCTGGCCCGGCTGCGGGCCCTGCTGCGCCGCGGCGCGCCGTCACGCCCCACGGTGCTCGCCGTCGGCGACATCGAGCTCGACCCGGCGTCGCGGTCGGTGACCAGCGGGGGAGAGCCGGTGACGCTCACCGCCCGCGAGTACGCCCTGCTCGAGTACCTGATGCGCCGCCCCGACCGGGTGGTCTCCAAGATCGAGCTGTTGGACCACGTGTGGGACGCCGCCGCCGACACCGCGCCCAACGTGGTGGAGGTCTACATCGGCTACCTGCGGCGCAAGCTCGGCCGCGACCGCCTGGAGACGGTGCGCGGCGCGGGCTACCGGCTGGCCGGCGGCACGCCGTGATGCGCTGGTGGCGCGGCCGGTCCCTGCGGGCGCGCCTGGTGATCCTCGGCACCTGCGGCCTCGGCGTCGGGTTCCTCGTCGGCGGGGTCGTGCTGTTCGGGGTGCTCGGGCTCGCGTTGCAGCGGTCGATCGACACCGCGGCCGAGAGCACCGCCCGCGAGGTCGCCGCCCTCGCCGCCGAGGGGCGGCTGTCGGACCCGCTGCCGGTCTCCGGCGGCCAGCTGGTGCAGGTGGTCGACGCCCAGGGCCGGGTGCGCTCGGCGTCGATCGGCGCCGACCGGCTGGTGCCGCTGCTGCAGCCGAAGGAGCTGGCGGAGGCCCGCAAGGGCAACTACCGGTACGTCCACGGGTCGCGGGCCACCGTCGAGGGGCCGATCCGGGTCGTCGCGCTGCCGGCCGGTGACGACACTGTCGTCGTCGGGCGGCCCGTGGGCGAGATGTACCGGAGCATGGGTGTGCTGCGCGGGCACCTCCTCGTGGTCTACCCGGTGCTGGTCATCGCGATCGGCGTGGTCGGGTGGCGGGTGGTCGGCGCGGCGCTGCGCCCCGTCGAGCAGCTGCGGGCGGGCGCGGAGTCGATCACCGGTTCCCGCCGCGACGACCGGCTGCCGGTGCCCTGCTCCGAGGACGAGATCCAGCGCCTGGCCATCACGCTCAACGGCATGCTCGACCGGCTGTCGGCCGCCCGGGCGAGGCAGCGCGCGTTCGTCGCCGACGCCGCGCACGAACTGCGCAGCCCGCTGACCGCGATGCGCACCGAACTCGAGGTCGCCGGCCGGCACGGCATCCCGCCCGACCTGGTACCCGACCTGCTCGCCGACGTGGTGCGGCTGAGCCGCCTCGTCGACGACCTGCTCCTGCTCGCCCGCGCCGACGACGCCGGTTCGGGGGCCGCCCCCGCGAAGGACCGCTTCGCCCCGGTCGACGTCGCCGACGTGCTCCGCGAGGCCCGCGACCGTTCGCGCGGCGCGCGCGTCCCGGTCACCCTGGTGCTGGACGACGGCCCGGACCTGACGACGCTGGGCGAGCACGACGCCCTGCTGCGCGCGGTGGCCAACCTCCTCGACAACGCCGTGCGGCACGCCGCCGGCCGGGTGACGCTGACCGGCTACCCGGAGGCCGGACACGCCGTGATCGAGGTGACCGACGACGGGCCGGGCATCCCGGAGGTCGACCGGGAGCGAGTGTTCGACCGCTTCACCCGCCTCGACGACGCCCGCGCCCGCGACGAGGGCGGCAGCGGGCTGGGCCTGGCCATCGTCCGCGAACTGGTACGCAGACACGACGGCTCGGTGACACTTGCGGACGCCGGCCCGGGCCTGCGAGCCACGATCCGCCTACCGCTGACCCGTGCCCTGATCCCCGCACCTTGACCCGCCGCCGCGTCCGGGCCGCCCGCCGCCGCGTCCGGGTCGCCGCTGCGTCGGGCCGCCCGCCGCGCCCGGGCCCCGCCGTGGTGCCGCCCGAGGCGGCGCGCCGATCTTGCAGTTGTGGCCTCACCTAAAACACGACATGTCATTACATAGGTGCGGCCACCACTGCAAGATCGACGCGGGGAGGGGCGCGTGTGGCGGCGCGGGGAGGGGCGCGTGCGGCGGCGCGGGGAAGGGCGCGTGGGGCGGTGCGGCGGCGCACCTCCACGCACTCGGTCAGCGCGGCGGCCGGGCTTCGGTTGCCAGCGCGCGATCGTGGCGGGGTCGCCGGGGGTTTGATCTTGCTTGGGTGGGGCACCTGCCAGGGGGACATGGCGCGACGACGGGCGGGTGCGGGGTTGGTCGGGTTTCCGGACTTTGTGTCCGCGGTCAAGGAGCTGCCCCTGCCGGGCGGTGGCCGCACCGCGGAACGGTTCCTGCGGCTGGCCGAGCTGGGCAGGCAGGATCCGGTGCTGGCGCGGCTGGCCGAAGGGCACGCCGACGCCATCGCGATCCTGGCGGAACTGGGCGTCGGCATCGACGACGGGCAACGGGCGCAACCGTGGGGGGTATGGGCGGCGGTGCCCGCCTCGGTCACCGCGACGCCGGCCGACGGGGCATGGCGGCTCGACGGTGACCGGCCGTGGTGCTCGGGGGCGGCCGCCTGCGCCTTCGCCCTGGTCACGGCGAAGGCTCCGGACGGCATCAGGCTGTTCGCGGTCGACCTGGCGCGGGCCGGGGCCACCCCGCTCGACGGCACCTGGCCCGCGGTCGGAATGGCGCGCAGCGACAGCCGCACGGTGCGGTTCGCCGCCGCCGCGGCGACGCCGGTCGGCCGGCCCGGCGAGTACACCGACCGGCCCGGGTTCTGGCACGGCGGAATCGGGGTGGCGGCGTGCTGGTTCGGCGGCGCCGTCGGCGTCTCCGACGCTCTGACGACCGCGGCCCTCGACCGCGACCTGGACCCGCACGCCCTCGCGCACCTCGGCGCGGTCGACGCCCGGCTCGCGGCGGCCAGGGCACTGCTGCTCGACGCCGCGGCCCGGATCGACGCCGCACCCGACCGGGTCGACGAACGGCTGGCCCGTCAGGTCCGCGCCGTCGTCGAGGCCACGGCGACCGAGGTGATCGACCGGGTCGGCCGGGCACTCGGCGCCGCGCCGCTGTGCCGGGACGCCGGGCACGCCGCCCGCGTCGCCGACCTGACCGTCTACCTGCGGCAGAGCCACGCCGAGCGGGATCTGCAGCTGCTCGGCTCCCTCGCGGCGGCCGCGCGGTGATCGCGATCGAGGGTGACGGCACCGACGAAGCCGCCTGGAGCTCCCTGGACGCCTTCCCGGCGCTGGAGTGGGACGCGCACGACCCGCCGTTGGTGGTGGCGCCGCACCCCGACGACGAGATCCTCGGCGTGGGCGGCGCCATGGCGATCCTCGGCGCCGCAGACGTGTTCGCCGTGACCGACGGCGAGGCCTCGCACCCCGGGTCCACGGTGTACACGCCGGCGAAGCTCGCCGCGCTCCGGCGCGAGGAGACCGACGCGGCCCTCGACCGGCTCGGCGTCGACCCGGTGCTGGTGCACCGGCTGGGCCAACCCGACGGCGGCATCGACGAGGCGGCGCTGGCCGCGGCGCTCACCCCGCTGCTGTGGCCCGGCCGCTGGTGCTTCGCCACCTGGCGCGGCGACGGCCACCCCGACCACGAGGCGGTCGGCCGGGCCGCGGCCACCGCCTGCGCGCGGACCGGGGCGCGGCTGCTGGAGTACCCGGTGTGGATGTGGCACTGGGCCCGCCCCGGTGACCCGCGGGTGCCGTGGGAGCGGGCGCGCCGGATCGACCTCGACGCCGACGTCCGGGAACGGAAGAGGGCCGCGGTGGCGGAGTTCCGCAGCCAGACCGGGCCCCTCGGTCCGGAACCCGCCGACGCCCCGATCCTCCCGCCGGCGGTGCTCGCCCGATTCGAGCGGCCGTTCGAGACGGTGCTGGTGTGAGCACGCCGGCCGGGTACTTCGAGACGATGTACGCCGGCGCCGAGGATCCCTGGGACTTCGCCGGCCGCTGGTACGAGGAGCGCAAACGGGCGATCGTGATGGCGTCGCTGCCGTGGCGGCGGTACCGGGCGGCGTTCGAGCCCGGGTGCGCCACCGGGCTGCTGACCGATCTGCTGGCGGCCCGGTGCGACCGGGTGCTCGCCGTCGACACCGTCGAGGTCGCGGTCAGCGCCGCCCGCGCGCGCTGCGCGCCCCACCCGCACGTGACCGTCGAACGGCGGCGGATGCCCGACGACTGGCCGCCCGGGCGGTTCGACCTCGTCGTGCTGTCGGAGCTCGGCTACTACTTCGACGACGACGAGCTCGACCGGCTGGTGCGGCACGCGGGCGAGGCTCTCGAACCGGGCGGCACGCTGCTGGCGGTGCACTGGCGGCACCCGGTGGCCGAGCACGTGCGCTCCGGCGACGACGTGCACGAGGTGATCGGTGCGCTGCCGGGCCTGGAACGGGTGGCCGCGCACGAGGAGACCGACTTCCGGCTGGAGGTGTTCAGCCGGGTCCCACCCGCGGCGCGGTCCGTCGCGCAGGCGGAGGGTCTGTGCTGAACCGGGTCGCGGTCGTCGTGCCCGCGCACGACGAGGCGCTCGCGGTGGGCGCCTGCGTGACGAGCGTCCGGCGGGCCGCGGCGGGGTCCGACGTCGAGGTGATCGTCGTCGCCGACGCGTGTTCCGACGCCACCGCGGCGGTCGCGGCCGGCGCCGGCGCCACGGTGATCGAGGTCGGCGACCGCAACGTCGGCCGGGCGCGGGCCGCCGGCATGGCCCACGCGGTCCGCACCGGCGCGACGTGGCTCGCGACCACCGACGCCGACAGCCTCGTGCCCACCGGCTGGCTCGCCTGGCACCTGGCGCACGCGGCCGCCGGCACCGACGTGCTGGTCGGCGAGATCGACGTCGTCGACTGGACACCGCATCCGCCGTCCGTGCGCGACCGGTTCGAGCGGCACTACGCGGCCAACCGGCCACACGTGCACGGCGCGAACCTCGGGTGCGCCACCCCGGCCTACGTCGCGGTCGGCGGCTTCGACGCGCTCGCGGTCGGTGAGGACCACGACCTGGTGGCCCGGGCCCGCCGGGCCGGGTACCGGGTCGTGCACGACGGGAGCAGCCCGGTGGTGACCAGCGCCCGCCGGGCGGCGCGGGCACCGGACGGCTTCTCCGTGTTCCTGGAGCGGCTGCGCCGGCGCCGAATCTGACACTGTCATAGTTGGTGTGACAGTGTTACTGTCGTCGGCATGGGCATCGAGTGGACGCTGGACGAGCTGGTCGCCAGGGTTTCGGGCGCGCTGGGAGCGGCCGACTACCCCGGTGCGCCCAACGGCCGCGTCCGGGAGGTGCCTGACCGGCGGGCGATCCGCTGGTACACCACGATCGGGCTGCTCGACCGGCCCGCCGGGATGCGCGGGCGCACCGCGCTGTACGGGCCGCGGCACCTCGCCCAGCTCGTCGCGATCAAGCGGCGGCAGGCGCAGGGGCGGTCGCTCGCCGAGATCCAGGCGGAGCTGGTGGGCGTCACCGACGCCGTGCTGTACGAGCTCGCTGGGGTCGATCCGGAGCAGGCCGCGGAGGCCCCGGAGGCACCTCGGCGTGCGTTCTGGGCGGAACCGGTCACCGCCGCCGCCCCCGAGACCGTGCGCGACAGCGCCGGGACCGTGCACCGCACATACCAGGACGTGCTCACGGGCGTCCCCTTGGACGGGGGTGCGGTGCTGCTGCTGCCGGCGCGGCCCGACCACGACGACCTCGCGGCGCTGCGCGCCGCGGCCGAACCACTGATCGACCTCCTGGCCGCACGCGGCCTCCTGAACGGCGACGCGAGGGGACAACGATGACAGTTCAGATCGTGCCGATGACCGACGAGCAGGCGGGCCGGCTGTCCGGGCCGCTCGACGATGGTGGCATCGGCTGCCTGCGCACCGAGCGCGGAAACCTGCCGCTCGCCGCGGTCGACGTGAAGACCGACATCACCGGCCTGGTGTACCGGGTCGAGCTGACGCAACAGTTCGTGAACACCTACGACCAGCCGCTCGAAGCGACGTACATCTTCCCGCTGCCCGACCGCGCCGCCGTCACCGGCATGAAGATGGTGGCCGCCGACCGCACCGTCCAGGCGACGCTGCAGGAGCGCGGCGAGGCCCGCGAGACGTACGACCGCGCCATCGCCGCCGGACAGCGGGCCTCCATCGCCGAGGAGGACCGGCCCGACGTGTTCACGATGCGGGTCGGCAACATCGTTCCGGGGGAACAGGTCTCGGTGATCCTGACGCTCGCCGGTCCACTGTCCATGTCGGACGGTGCGGCGCTGTTCCGGTTCCCGCTGGTCGTCGCCCCGCGGTACATCCCGGGCGCGCCGCTCGGAGGCGGGCAGGCCGGCGACGGCGTCGTGGTCGACACCGACGCGGTGCCCGACGCGTCGCGGATCACGCCACCCGTGCTGCTGCCCGGGTTCCCGAGCCCGGTGCGGCTGTCGATCGACGTCGGCGTCGACCCGGCCGGACTGCCGCTCGGCGCCGTGCGGTCGAGCCTGCACGCGGTGTCCGACGTGGACGGACGGTGGCGGATCGCGCCCGGAGAGCGGGCCGACCGCGACTTCGTGCTGCGCCTGGACTACGGCTCCGCCGAGACGGCACCGGTTCTCGGCCTGCACGACGGCACCTTCGAGCTCACCGTGCTGCCACCGGCCGGCAGCGCGCCGCCGCGTCCGCGTGACGTGGTGCTCGTGCTCGACCGGTCGGGCAGCATGGGCGGCTGGAAGATGGTCAGCGCCCGGCGCGCCGCGGCCCGCATCGTCGACACGCTCACCGACGCCGACCGGTTCGCCGTGCTCACGTTCGACCACGTGGTCGACCACGTCGAGGGGCTACCGGCCGGGCTCGTCGCGGCCACCGACCGCAACCGGTACCGGGCCGTGCGGCATCTGTCCTCAGTGGACGCCCGCGGCGGCACCGAGATGCTCGCGCCGCTCCGCGAGGGACGCGCCCTTCTCACGGACCGGTCGCGCGACCTCGTGCTGGTACTGGTGACCGACGGCCAGGTCGGCAACGAGGACCAGATCCTCGGCCAGATCGGCGACCTCACCGGCATCCGCGTGCACACCATCGGCATCGACCGGGCCGTCAACGCCGGCTTCCTGGGCCGGCTGGCTTCCGCGGGCGGAGGACTGTTCGAGCTCGTCGAGAGCGAGGACCAGCTCGACGACGTGATGGCGAACCTCCACCGCCGGATCGGTTCGCCGCTGGTGACGAACCTGTCGCTCGTTCCGCACGGACTGTCCATTGTGGACGACACGGTCGCGCCGACCCGGCTGCCCGACCTGTTCCCCGGTGTGCCCCTGGTGATCCGGGGCCGCTACACCGGCGACGACGGACGGCTGGTGGTACACGGCACCGCCGCCGACGGCACACCCTGGCGGGCCGACGTGGCCGGCGAGCGCCACGACAACCCGGCCGCCACCGCGATCTGGGCCCGCGCACACGTACGCGACCTCGAGGACCGGTACGCCGTGACCGCCCGCGGCGGCGCGTCGGACCTGGAGAAGCGCATCGTCGAGACGTCGCTGCGGTTCGGCGTGCTGTGCCGGTTCACCGCGTACGTCGCAGTCGACGACCGGGTGGTGGCCGAGGGCGGTCCGCACAAGGTGGTGCAGCCGGTCGAGCCGGTGTCCGGGTGGGACATGCCGCAGGGCGCGCTGCGACCGGTCGCCTACGGGACGGCGATGGCGGCACCCATGGGGGCCCGGCGGTCGCGGGCGAAGTTCGCGTCTGTCACCGGCGCGCCGCCGCCCGCGCCCGGTGCCGCTCCTGGGGGGCCGCCGCCCGCCATGTCCGGGGCCGCGCCGGGTGGTGCGCCCGGTGGTGCGCCCGCGCCGGCCGCGCCCGGTGGACCGCCGACGGTCGCGTCGGGCGGTCCGGGACGGGACCTGTACGCCGCCGAGTACGAGCTCGACCTGTCGGCGGACGGGGCGCAGCCGCGGGCCGAGCGCCGGTACTCCGCCCCGCCGCCGTTCGGCCCGCCGGCGTCGCCGGAGCCGGTCGCGCCGCCGCTGCCCCCGGAGCCGGTCGCGCCGCGGCCGCTGCCCCCGGTGCAGGCGACCCCGCGTCCGGTGCGGCCGGAGGACCTGGCCGGCCAGCTCGCCACCGGCGCGCGGGCCGAGCTCGCGAAGCTGCGGGCCGCCGCAACCCGGTCCGACGGCGACCGCCTGCACGCGCTGCGCGTGGCCGGCCGCTGGTTGAGCGACGCGGTGACCCAGCTGCGCGTGGCCGCACCGACCGACCCCACGCTGGCCGGGTACGCCGACCTGGCGACCGAGCTCCTCGGCACCGGCGAGGCGACGCCGCAGCTGTGGGCGCGCACCGAGGCGGCGCTCCTGGCGCTCGCCGGTGAACCGGCCGAGCAGAGGCGCCGCCCGTTCTGGAAGAGGTAGAGCCCCGTCCGCCGGTAGATCTTGGACGCTTGTCCATCGAATCCGATGCACAAGTGTCCAAGATCGCCGGGGGTGGCGCTTGGCCCTGCCGCGCGGGGTGGGCGGGCTCGGCCGATACGATCGGTCGACAGGAGCCCGATCAAGGAGATCAACCGTGTCCTCATCACGCGCCGCAGCCCCGCCCGACCGCCTCGCCCTGCCCGCGGGCACGACGGCGGCCACGGCCGTGGCCGAGGCCGGGCTGCAGGCCAACGGCCCGAACGCGATCGTCGTGGTGCGCGACGCCGACGGCAGGCTCCGCGACCTCGACTGGGCGCCGGAGCACGACACCGAGGTCGAGCCGGTGCCGATGTCGAGCCCCGACGGGCTCAACGTCCTGCGGCACTCCACCGCGCACGTGCTCGCCCAGGCCGTCCAGGACGTCTTCCCCGAGGCGAAGCTCGGCATCGGCCCGCCGATCGAGAACGGCTTCTACTACGACTTCGACGTGAAGAAGCCCTTCCAGCCCGACGACCTGTCGAAGCTCGAGAAGCGCATGCAGGAGATCATCAAGGCCGGCCAGCGGTTCCGCCGGCGCCGTTTCGCCAGCCTCGACGAGGCCAAGCAGGAGCTGAAGGACGAGCCGTTCAAGCTCGAACTGGTCGACATCAAGGGTGATCCGGGAGACCAGGAGCTGGTGGAGGTCGGCGCCGGCGACCTCACCATCTACGACAACCTCGACGCCGAGTCGGGCAAGACCTGCTGGTCCGACCTGTGCCGCGGCCCGCACCTGCCCACCACCAGGCTCATTCCCGCGTTCAAGCTGATGAGGAGCGCCGCCGCCTACTGGCGCGGCAGCGAGAAGAACCCGCAGCTGCAGCGGATCTACGGCACCGCCTGGCCAACCCGCGACGCGCTCAAGGACCACCTGCGCATGCTGGAGGAGGCCGCCAAGCGCGACCACCGCAAGCTCGGCGCCGACCTCGACCTGTTCAGCTTCCCCGAGGAGATCGGCTCGGGCCTGCCGGTGTTCCACCCGAAGGGCGGCATCATCCGGCGGGTCATGGAGGACTACTCGCGGCGCCGGCACGAGGAGGAGGGCTACTCGTTCGTCAACACGCCGCACATCTCCAAGGGCACGCTGTTCGAGATCTCCGGGCACCTGCAGTGGTACGCCGAGGGCATGTACCCGCCCATGGAGCTGGAGGGCGCCCGGTACTACCCGAAGCCGATGAACTGCCCCGGCCACAACCTGATCTACCGCTCGCGCGGTCGGTCCTACCGTGAGCTGCCGCTGCGGCTGTTCGAGTTCGGCTCGGTGTACCGGTACGAGAAGTCCGGCGTGGTGCACGGCCTCACCCGGGCCCGCGGCTTCACCCAGGACGACGCGCACATCTACTGCACCCGCGAGCAGATGGCCGACGAGCTGACCAGCCTGCTCACCTTCGTCCTCAACCTCCTGAAGGACTACGGGCTGACCGACTTCTACCTGGAGCTGTCCACCCGCGACGACTCCCCGAAGTTCATCGGCGACCAGAAGGACTGGGACGAGGCCACCGCGACGCTCCAGCAGGTCGCCGAGGCGTCCGGCCTCGAACTGGTACCCGACCCGGGCGGCGCGGCCTTCTACGGCCCGAAGATCTCCGTCCAGGCGAAGGACGCCATCGGACGCACGT
Organism: Virgisporangium ochraceum; assembly: GCF_016863655.1. Taxonomy (GTDB): domain Bacteria; phylum Actinomycetota; class Actinomycetes; order Mycobacteriales; family Micromonosporaceae; genus Virgisporangium; species Virgisporangium ochraceum. The sequence goes on along the minus strand of NZ_BOPH01000132.1, from coordinate 68,480 downwards.
GGCAGATGTCGACGATCCAGGTCGACTTCCAGCTGCCGCCCCGCTTCGAGCTGGAGTACGCGGCGGCCGACGGCACCCGTCAGCGGCCGGTGATGATCCACCGCGCGCTGTTCGGGTCGATCGAGCGGTTCTTCGGCGTCCTCACCGAGCACTACGCCGGCGCGTTCCCCGCGTGGCTGGCGCCGGTGCAGGTGGTCGGCATCCCGATCCGCGACGACCACGCGCCGTACCTCGACGAGTTCGTGGCGACGCTGCGGAAGCGTGGAATCCGCGCGGAAACAGACCACTCCGACGACCGCATGCAGAAGAAGATCCGCACCGCGCAGCAGCAGAAGATCCCGTTCATGGTGCTGGCCGGCGATCAGGACGTCGAGGGCGGAACCGTGTCCTTCCGGTACCGCGACGGGTCGCAGCGCAACAACGTCCCGCTCGACGAGGCCATCGAGCACGTGGTGCGGATCGTGGAAAGCAGAGTGAACGAAGGGCCGTCGGCCGCGGAATAGGATCTCGGGCATGAGCACGCCCGACGATCTCGAACGACTCTGGACTCCGCACCGGATGGTCTACATCTCCGGTGCGGAGAAACCGGCCGAGGGCTACGACAAACCGTCGGGCTGTCCGTTCTGCACCGCGGACGACCTCGTCGTCAGGAAGGGCGAGAAGGTCTTCGCCGTCCTGAACCTGTACCCGTACAACCCGGGTCACCTGATGGTCTGCCCCTACCGTCACGTCGCCGACTACACCGACCTCGACGCGGCCGAGACCCTGGAGCTGGCCGAGTTCACGCAGTCCGCCATGCGGGTTGTGCGTGCGGTCAGCAGCCCGCACGGGTTCAATCTCGGAATGAACCAGGGATCGGTGGCCGGCGCCGGCATCGCGGCGCACCTGCACCAGCACGTCGTGCCGCGGTGGGGCGGCGACACCAACTTCATGCCCGTCATCGGCCGCACCAAGGTGCTGCCGCAGCTCCTGCACGACACGCGGGACCTCCTCAAGCAGGCGTGGGCATGAGCACCGTCGAGGTCACGCGCGACGGTGCGGTCGCCGTCGTCCGCATGAACCGCCCCGAGGTCCACAACGCCCTCGACCCCGCGGCGCTCGACCTCCTCCTGCAGACGGTGAAGGCGACCACCGCCGACCCCGACGTCCGGTCGATCGTGCTCACCGGCGGCCCCAGGGCGTTCAACACCGGCGAGGACCTCGTCGCCGCCGCGTCGTTGACGCCCGACCAGATGAAGGCGCAGGCGGCCCAGTTCCAGGAGCTGGCCACGGCGCTGCGGTTCGCGCCGCAGCCGGTGATCGCGGCCGTCGGCGGCTACGCGTACGGCGGCGGGCTGGAGATCGCGGTCAACTGCGACGCCCGTATCGCCGCCGACAACGCCCGCTTCGCCTGCCCCGAGGTCGAGTGGAGCCTCACGCTGTCGAACGGCTCGTCGGTGCTGCTGCGTCAGCTCATCGGCGAGGGCTGGACCCGCGAGCTGCTCCTGTTCGGCACCGTGCTCGACGCCGCGTCGGCGCTGCGGGTCGGGCTCGTCACGCGCGTCGTGCCGGTCTACGACCTGGAGGCGAAGGCGGTCGCGATGGCGCATCAGGCGGCGCAGTACGCGAAGGAGGCGGTGCGCCTCACCAAGGAGCTTCTCAACGCCGACCCGCGCCCGTGGCAGGAGACCCTCGACGCGGAGGCCGCCGCCGTCCTCGAAGGCTTCGCCAACGAGGAGCTCCAGCAACGCCTGCGCACGTTCGCCGAACGCAAGCACCGCCGTGCGGACAACTAGCGCGCTGCTCTCGCAGCGCGCCGACACTCACGCTTCGCACGTGTTCCTGCGCTTCGCCGGGCGCGAGCTGAGTTACAGGCAATGTGACGCGCTGAGTCAGCTGGCCGCTCGGGCTTTCACGGGTCTCGGGGTGGGGGCGGGCGACCTCGTGGCCGTGCTGCTCCCGAACTGCCCGGAGGCGGTGGTCACCTGGTTCGGCGCGAACCGCATCGCCGCGGTGGCGGCACCGGTGAACACCGCGTTCCGCGGCCCGGCCCTCGCGCACGCGCTCAACCTCACCGGCGCCCGGGTGCTCGTCGTCGACCACACGCTGGTCGGCGCGCTCACGTCCGTCCACAGTGAACTGACGACGGTGCGCACGCTGATCGTGCGCGGCGACCACGACGCGACCCTCTTTCCACAGTGGACGGTGCTGCCGTACGCGGTGCTGGAGGAGCCCGGCGATCCCGTGCCGGCGGTGCAGCCCCAGCCGGCCGACCCGGCGCTCGTGCTGTTCACGTCCGGCACCACCGGCCGCTCCAAGGGCTGCCTGCTGTCGCACCGGTTCGCGGTGCGGCAGGCCGAGCTGATGGTGGAGAACTTCCGGCTGCGCGCCGACGACGTGCTGTACTGCCCCTTCCCGCTGTTCCACCTCGACGCGACGGTGATGACCGTGATGCCGGCGCTCGTGCTCGGTGCCACGGCGGCGATCGGGGAACGGTTCAGCGCGTCGGGGTTCTGGCCCGAGGTGCGGGCGATGGGCGCCACCGCGTTCGACTTCATGGGCGCCACGCTGACGATCCTCCACAAGCGACAGTCCCAGGTGGACGATCGCGACCACGGGGTGCGCCTCGGCTGGGGCGTGCCGATGCCCGAGTTCGCCGCCGAGTTCGAGGAGCGCTTCGGCGTCCGGTTGGTCGAGGCCTACGGATCGACGGACGTCGGCGTCCCCATCTACTCCGACCCGGACCTCCCGAGACGGCCCGGCGCCTGCGGGCGGCCGATCCCCGCCTACGACGTGCAGGTCGTCGACCCTTCTGATGAGCCGGTGCCACCGGGCACCGTGGGCGAGCTCGTCGTGCGGCCGAACGAGCCCGGCCTCATCAACGACGGCTACCTCGGCATGCCGGCGGAGTCGCTGGCCGCGCGGCGCAACCTGTGGTTCCACACCGGCGACCTCGTGCGCCGGGACCCCGACGGGTACGTCTACTTCGTGGGGCGGCTGTCCGACTCGATCCGCCGCCGCGGCGAGAACATCTCCGCGTTCGAGGTGGAGGAGGTCGTCGGCGCGCACCCGGACGTGCTGGAGGCCGCCGCGTACGGGGTGCCGAGCGAGCTGACCGAGGAGGACGTGATGGTCGCGGTCGTGCCCCGGCCCGGCCGGTCGGTCGACCCCGCGTCGCTGGTCGCCTGGTGCGCGTCCCGGATGGCGCGGCACATGCTGCCGGCCTACGTCGACGTGGTGCCCTCGTTGCCGAAGACGCCCACCGAGAAGGTCGAGAAGCACGCCCTGAAGGCCCGCGGCATCACCCCGACGGCCTGGTCGGCCGGATGACCCCCGACCCCTGCACGCTGCTCTTCGGAGTGCCGTCGGAGGCTCCGGCCGCTGGCGACCCGTGGAACGTCGCCCACTGACCCGCCTCCGCCGGGCTCCCGGTCGGGCCGGAGCTGAGCTTCCGGCTGGAACTGCCGCCCGGGCACCGCGCGGTGCCCGCCGCCGGGCTGGCTAGGGCGTTGTCGCCTTGATGACCTCGGTGAGCGCCGCGTGCAGGCGTTCCAGGTTCTCCAGCGGCAGGCCCAGCCGCTCGACCACCGCCGGCGGGATCTTCAGGGCCTCGGCACGGAGCTCCTGACCGGCGTCGGTGAGGGTGACGGCGAGGGCGCGCTCGTCGTGCGGGTTGCGTTGGCGGCGGATCAGCCCACCGGCCTCCAGGCGCTTGAGCAGCGGCGACAGCGTGCCCGGGTCGAGCTGCAGCAGGTGCCCGAGCTCGCGCACCGACAGCGGGGCGTGCTGCCACAGCGCCAGCATCACCAGGTACTGCGGGTGGGTCAGCCCCATCGGTTCCAGCAGCGGCCGGTACAGCGCGATGACGTTGCGCGAGGCCACCGCGAGCGCGAAACACACCTGCCGCTCCAGGTCGAGGAGATCCTGAGGGCTCGGGTCGACGGGGCCGGTCACGTCTTCCATCCTAACCCATGGTGTGCATATCATTGGTACACCAATCATTGGTGTGGAGGTAATCGTGAACGAGAAGGTCAAGGGCCACTTCCACTGGAAGGCGCTGTTCTTCTTCTACGGCCCGGCCACCGTCGACAACGCCCTCCACGGCGGCTCCACCGAGGCACGGGAGCAGTGGAAGCGCCACTGGGCCGAGCGCAAGCGCCTCGCCGCCGAGGAGCGCGCGGCCCGCCGGTCCTGACGCCCCTGCCAGGGGTCAGCCCAGGGAGGCCAGCATCTGGCGGCCGATCTCGTTGGCGATCGCCTCCGCCGGGGCCACCCCGCCGCCCGGGGCCTTGCGGTTGGCCATCACGGCGATCACGATCCCGTCGTCGGGGTAGATCAGCCAGAACGAGTCGGCTCCGCGTTGGGACCCGTTCTTCGCCGCGCGGCGGTGACCGCGTTCGGACCCGATCCCGAAGCCGTACGAGTAGCCCCAGCCGGTGCCGCTCCACAGGTACTCGACGTTGCCGCGGCCCAGCACGGCGCCGGCCAGCAGGCGCGAGCCCAGCCGGGTCAGGTCCTTCGGCGTGGTCTCCAGGCCGCCGCCGAGCGTCTTCCAGGAAAGCTGGTCGCGGGGCACCTCGGTGCGGCCCTCGTAGATCTTCGAGCGGCGCACCGACGGGTCCGACGGGTTCTCCTGGCGCAGCGTGGTCAGGCCCAGCGGTTCGCACAGGCGCTGGCGGAGCAGGTCGGCCACCGGGGTGCCGCCACTCGCGGCCTCCATGCCGGCCGCGGCCAGCGTGTAGCCGTGGGTGCTGTACGAGTCGGTCACGCCCACGGTGCAGCCGGCCACCAGCGGGTCGTTCCAGAACAGCGGGGCGGCGTCGCGCGCGGTGCGGTAGCCGGTCGCGGCCAGCACCGCGTCGGCACGGCCGCCGTAATGACGCACGCAGCCGCGGTTGCTCACGAACTCCTCGTACGTGGTGCGCCGGTGCTGCGCGGGCAGACCCGGGAGGTCACCGGCGACGGTGTCCTTCCGCGACAGCACGCCCTGCTCCTCCAGCCGCAGCGTGAGGATGCCGGCCACCGCCTTGGCCACCGACGCCGTGCGCAGCACGTGGTCGGAGTCCATCCACACGTCGCCGGCCAGGTCGGCGTGGCCGAAACCGCGCTGGTAGACCGTGCGGCCCCGCTGCACCACCGACACGCTGACGCCCGGGGTCGAACCGACCAGCCGGTCGACCGTCGCGTCGACCGGACCCCGCAGCGGCCACGTCGGCCGGTCGCTGTTGGCCCGCCAGATCGACGCGTACCGCACCCCGCCGGCCGCGCGGTACGTGCCGGCGAAGATCTCCCGGTAGCCGAGGTCGACGTTGCGGTGCCACAGGTTGGCGTACTGCCGCGCCGACAGGTCGCGGTACGACAGCCACTGCCGCAGGTTGCGGTTCTCGGTCCAGATGCCGCCGTAACGGCCGCCGACCGAGTCGAACCCGACCTGCCGCAGCCCGTCACCGGCGTACCCGGCGGCGCGCCGCTCGTACTCGGCGGCGCTGAGGTCGCCGTCGAGGCGCCAGGTGAGCGCCTGCGGGTTGTCGACCCAGACCACGGCGTACCGGGTGCCGGCCGGCGTCGGGTAGGCGTCGAAGTCGACCGGTCGACGGCCGAGCCGCCGCTGCTCGGCCTCGGCGGCGAGGAGCTGGTCGTAGGTGAGGTCGTGCGCGTCGGGGCCCGCGAGCCCCTCGACGTCCTCCACCCACGCCGCGGCGTAGTGACGCACCCCGCCCAGGTCGTAGACCTCCAGGTCGACCAGCCGCAGGCCGGCCGCGTCGGCCCGCTCCGCCCGGTCGCGGTACTCCGGCCCGGTGAGCCGCGGCTCGACCACCGAGCGGCGCCGGTCGGGGTTGCGGTGGAAGACCCCGCCGAGCCGCAGGTCGCCGCCGAACGTGTCGGCCTCGAGGTCGGTGAGGAGGTAGCCGGTGCCGGTCCGGGTCCGCACGTCGTGGGCGAACTCGTCGGCGGTGCGGGCGCGCACGGAGGCCCAGGCCGTCTCGTCCGGGTCCCATGCCTTCGAGACCGCGCCCGGATCGGCCGACGCCGTCGGTGCGACCGTGAGCACGACGGCCGTGGCCACGCTCACGAGCGCCGCGCCGACAAGGCGGGCCAGCCGCCGCCGACCGGCCGGGACCTGGATCACTACGCACCCCTCCGTGGAGGGCAGTGTGCCGGGTCGAACGAGCGGCCCGCGACCCCCCGAACGGACAGAGCGGACAAGGGACGACCGTGGACGCCCGACAGCACCATCGGCGTCCACGGTCGTCCGGGGGGAGGGATCAGGTCTTGGCGTGCTCCTTCTTCACCGACTCCGCGAGGTGCGTGGGCATCTGGTCGTACCGGGCGAAGACCCGGTTGAACGTGCCGGCGCCCGAGGTCATCGCCCGCAGCTCGACGGCGTACCGCACCAGCTCCGTGGCCGGCACCTCGGCCCTCACCAGCGTGCGTTCGTGACCGCCCGGGTCGGGCTCGGTGCCGAGCACCCTGCCCCGACGGCCGGACAGGTCGCTCATCACCGCACCGACGAAGGCGTCGGGCACGCGGATCGTCACCTCGTCGACCGGCTCGAGCAGCGCGACCTGCCCGTGCTCGGCCGCCTCGCGCAGCGCCAGCGCGCCGGCGGTCTGGAACGCGGCGTCGGACGAGTCGACCGAGTGGGCCTTGCCGTCGAAGAGCGTCACCCGGACGTCGACGACCTGGTGACCGGCGACGATCCCGCGCTCCATCTGGGCGCGGACACCCTTCTCGACCGAGGGGATGTAGTTGTGCGGCACCACCCCGCCGACGATCTTGTCGACGAACTCGAAGCCCGACCCGCGCGGCAGCGGCGCCACCTCGATGTCGCAGACCGCGTACTGGCCGTGCCCGCCGCTCTGCTTGACGTGCCGCCCGTGCCCCTTCGACGCCGCGACGAACGTCTCGCGCAGGGCGACCTTCACCGGCTCCGTGTCGAGGTCGACGCCGCCGGACTTCAGCCGGTCGAGCACGACGTCGGCGTGCGCCTCGCCCATGCACCACAGCACCAGCTGGTGGGTCTCGGCGTTGCGTTCCAGCCGCATCGTCGGGTCGCCGGCGACCAGCCGGCCCAGGTTCTTGGCCAGCGCGTCCTCGTCTGACCGCGTCTTGGCCACGATCGCGACCGGCAGCAGCGGTTCGGGCATCTCCCACGGCTCGATGAGCAGCGGGTTGTCCTTGCCGGAGATCGTGTCGCCGGTCTCGGCGCTGGTCGACTTCGTGATCGCGCAGATGTCGCCGGCGACGCACGCGCTCACCTCGCGCAGCGTCGAGCCGAGGGGGGAGTAGAGGTGCGCGAAGCGTTCGTCGTTGTCGTGGTCGGGGTGGCCGCGCTCGCTCATGCCGTGCCCGGAGACGTGGACCACGGACTCGGGACGCAGCGTGCCCGAGAAGACGCGTACCAGGCTCACCCGGCCGACGTAGGAGTCGATCGTGGTCTTGACGACCTCGGCGACGAGCGGGCCGTCGGGGTCACAGGTGAGCGGCTCGCGCGGGCTGCCGTCGACGCCGGCGACCGCGGGCAGCGGGTGCTCCAGCGGCGACGGGAACCCGCTGGTCAGCACCTCCAGCAGGGCGTCGAGGCCGACCCGGGTCTCGGCGCAGACGGGGATCACGGGGTAGAAGTGGCCGCGGGCGACCGCCTTCTCCAGGTCCTCGATGATCACCGACGTCTCGATGTCCTCGCCCTCGAGGTAGCGCTCCATGAGCGTCTCGTCCTCGCTCTCGGCGATGATCCCCTCGAGCAGGGCGTTGCGGGACTCCTGGATCAGCGGCAGGTGCTCGGCGTCGGGGTCGCGCACGGTCGGCGGGAAGCCGGCAGAGTAGTCGAAGACCCGCTGGGTGATCAGCCCGATGAGGCCGGCGACGCTCTGGCCGTCGTCACCGTGCAGCGGGAGGTACAGGGGGAGCACGTTGTCACCGAACACGCGCTGGCACTCCGCGAGGGTCTCCTCGAAGTCGGCCCGCTGGTGGTCCAGGCGGCAGATCGCCACCGCGCGGGGCATGTCGACCGCGGCGCACTCCTCCCAGAGCGCGGCCGTCGCGGCGTCCATGCCGTCGACCGACGAGACCACGAACAGGGCGGCGTCGGCGGCGCGCAGCCCGGCTCGCAGCTCGCCGACGAAGTCGGCGTAGCCGGGCGTGTCCAGCAGGTTGACCTTGATGCCTTCGTGCGTGACCGGCGCGCACGCGAGCGCGACGGACCGTTGCTGTTTCACCGACGCGGGGTCGGAGTCACACACCGTGGTGCCCTCGGTGACCGAACCGGCCCGACTGACGGTTCCGGTGACCGCCAGCAGTGCCTCCACCAGGGAGGTCTTGCCGGCGCCGGAGTGACCGACCAGCACCACGTTACGTACCCTGCCGGGGTCGCTCACCGCCGGCACTGCGCCGGCGACCCCCTTGTCCTGGTTCTTCTGCGCCATCGCGCGCCTCCCTTGGAACGGTTCAGATGTGAGACACCTCACGTCCACTCGCTGTTGAAGCGATCCCACACCCGAACGTCAGCGGACACAACCCCATCGTGAAACCTTCCAGAAACTCTCAGTCATGGGGCAGTGCCGTCCGGCCGTGGCGGTGGCACTGCGGATAAGGTAGTGCCGCCATGGCGAAGATCCTCAGCGGAGTGCGACCCGCGATCGGCAAGGTCGTCGACCCGGTGGCCCGGGGCCTCCTGCGCGTCGGCGTCACGCCCGACGCGGTCACGGTCGCCGGCACCGTCGGCGTCCTCGTGGCGTCGGTGCTCGCCGCGTTCGACCACATCCTCGTCGCGGTGATCCTCGCGACGATCTCGGCGCTCACCGACATCCTCGACGGCGCGATGGCCCGGGCCCGCGGCACGTCGAGCCGGTTCGGCGCGTTCCTCGACTCGTCCCTCGACCGGGTGGCCGACGGGGCGATCTTCGCGTCGCTGGCCTGGTGGGCGGCGAAGGACGGCGCCTGGCACGCGGTGTTCGCGTCGCTGGTCGTGCTGGTCGCCAGCCAGGTCACGTCGTACGTGCGGGCGAAGGCCGAGTCGCTGGGGCTCACCGCCAGCGTCGGGATCGTGGAGCGGCCCGAACGCCTGCTCGGCATCGGCGTCGGTGGGTTCTCCGCCGGCTTCGGCTGGGACACCGGCATGTACATCGTGCTGTGGACCCTCGCGATCCTGTCGGTGGTCACCGTCGCGCAGCGGTTCGTCACCGTGTACCGGCAGACCCGCGAGCCCGTCGCGACGCCGGTCGCGCCGACCGCGGGGGAGCCGAGCGCGGGACCGGCGGTCGGGGAACGGCCCGTCGATGGCTAGCGCCGCCGAGCTCGGGTTCACCGCGGCGTGGCGGGTCGTGCGGGCCCTACCCATGGGCGTCACCTCGCCGTTCTTCGCGGCCGCCGCGGCCGTGACGGTCCGGCGGCGCGGGCGTGGCGTGCAACGCCTGGCCGGGAACCTGCGCCGGGTGGTCGGGCCGGAGATGCCGCAGGATCAGCTGGACGCGTTGGTGCGGCGCGGGATGCGCTCGTACACCCGGTACTGGCAGGAGGCGTTCAAGCTCCCGGCGTTCACGCCCGAGAAGGTGCGCGGGTGGTTCCGCCTCTACGGCGAGGAGGCGATGGCCGAGGCGGTCGCCGCCGGTAAGGGTGTGGTGATCGCGCTGCCGCACGCCGGGAACTGGGACGCCGCCGGCGCGTGGGTCGCCGCGAAGGGCTGGCCGATCACCACGGTCGCCGAGCGGCTGTCGGAGGGCGTCTACGAGCAGTTCCTGGCGTTCCGCCGCAAGCTCGGCATGGAGATCATCCCGGCGACCGGCGGCGACCGGCCGCCGCTCGACATCCTCGCCGAGCGCCTCAAGGAGGGCGCGGTGGTGCCGCTGCTGGCCGACCGCGACCTCAGCCGGCGCGGCGTCGACGTGACGTTCTTCGGCGGCCGCTCCCGGATGCCGGCCGGCCCCGCGCTGCTCGCGCTGCGTACCGGTGCCCCCCTCTACGTGGCGCACCTGTGGTATGAACCGGATCGTCCGGTCGCGGAGTTCGACGGACCGATCGAGCCGCCGGCCGACGGGCCGCTCGACGCCCGGGTCCGCGAGCTCACCCAACGGGTCGCCGACCGGCTGGCGGTGGGCATCGCCCGGCATCCGGAGGACTGGCACATGCTGCAACGGGTCTGGCTGGCCGATACCGCCGCGGAACCGACGACGGAACCGGCCCCTGAACCGGCGTGAACACCTCGGGAGGATAGGGCGCATGCGCATCGGCATCGTGTCGCCGTACTCCTTCGAGGTCCCCGGCGGGGTGCAGAACCACATCCGCGACCTCGCGGAGGCGCTGATCGCGCTCGGGCACGACGTCAGCGTGCTCGCGCCGGCCGACGAGGACGCGCCGAACCCGCCGTACGTGGTGCCGGCGGGCCGGGCGGTGCCGGTCCCGTACAACGGTTCCGTCGCGAGGGTCGCGTTCGGACCGGTGTCGGCGGCCCGGGTGCGCCGCTGGCTCGCGAACGGCGACTTCGACGTCGTCCACGTGCACGAGCCGATCTCGCCGAGCCTGTCGTTCCTGGCCGCGCTGTCGTCGGACGCGCCGGTGGTCGCCACGTTCCACACCGCGAACCCCCGGTCGCGCGCGATGGCCGCCGCGCAGGGCATCCTCCAGCCGATGATGGAGAAGATCACGGGACGCATCGCGGTGAGCGAACTGGCCCGCAAGGTGCAGGTGGAGCACCTGGGCGGCAGCGGCTGGGAGATCCCCAACGGCGTCGCCGTGGCGGCGTTCGAGGCGGCGACGCCGCTACCCGGCTGGCCCGGCGACGGGGGAGCGGTCGGCTTCCTCGGCCGGTTCACCGAGCCGCGCAAGGGCTTCCCGACGCTGCTCGAGGCGTTCTGCGCGCTGGCGTCGGCGCGGCCGGGCCTGCGGCTGCTGGTCGCCGGGCCGGGCGACCCCGACGAGGCGGTGCGGCACGTGCCGCCCGGCATCCGGGAACGGATCGTGTTCCTCGGGCTGGTCTCCGAGGAGGACAAGCGGCGCATGCTGCGCAGCGTCGACCTCTACGTGGCGCCGAACACCGGCGGCGAGTCCTTCGGCATGATCCTCACCGAGGCGATGGCCGCCGGGACCCCGGTGGTCGCCTCCGACCTGGAGGCATTCCGCAAAGTGCTCGACGGCGGGGGAGCGCTGTTCCCGATCGGTGACGCCGCGCGCCTGGAGACGGTGCTGGCCGACCTCCTCGACGACCCCGACGCGCGCCGCGCCCTGGCCGCGCACGCCCGCAGGATCGTGGCGAGGTACGACTGGCCGGTGCTCGCCCAGCAGATCCTCGAGGTCTACGCCACGGCGATCGAGGTGCACCACGCGACGGGCTGAGTCCCTCCTACACTGCGTGGCGTGTGGTGGTGGGCGGCGGGTCTGGCGGTGCTACTGCTCGTCACCGTCTACATCGGATGGGTGGCCGGGCGCATCGACCGCAGCCATGCCCGGGCCCACGCCGCCCAGGCCGCGCTCGACGCGCACCTCGTGCGGCGGGCGGCCGCCGCGGTCGAGGCCGCCGACGCGCTGGGTGACAGCCAGCTCCGGTGGGCGGGCCGGGTCGCCCTGGAAGCCGACCCGGACGAGCGCGAGGCCGCCGAGAACGATCTGACCCGGGTGCTGCGGCCGGTGCTCACCGCGTCCGCCGAGCACGAGCTGACCCCCGGCGGACCCGGCGCCGCCCCGCCCGGCGCGACCGCCGACCTGGTACGCGCCAGCCGGCGGGTGGCGCTGGCGAGGCAGGTGCACAACGACCTCGTGCGCGACGCGCTGGCGTTACGGAGGCGGCGCCTGGTACGGATGTTGCGCCTGGCGCGCAAACACCCGATCCCCACGTACTTCGACATCGACGACCCCCAGGCCTGACCGCCCCTCGCCACCGCCCCCGGCTTGCCGCTTTCTGCGCCGTTCGCGTGGGCCGTTCGCGTGGGCCGTTCGCGTGAGCCGTTCGCGTGCGCCGTCCGCGTGGGCCGTCCCCTCGCGCCGCTCGCTCCCGCCGACCGGTCTCGCTGCTCGCTTGCGCCGATCTTGCACTTGTGGCCGCACCCATATCGCGCGATATCGCGCTATAACGGGGGCCACAACTGCAAGATCGGCGCGTTCGGCGGTGCGGTGCGGGACGCGGGCGGCGCGTGGTGCGGGGAACGGGCGGCGCGGGGTGCGGGGGTGCGGGGAACGGGCGGCGCGGGGAACGGGTGGCGCGGGTTGGCGTGGGCGGGTGCCGGAGGTGGCGCGGGCCGCGTGGTTTGGATTGGACCTGCTCGTCGGGGTAGGCGCGGACGTACCATGGGGTGGAATCCCAAGATCTTCAAAGGAGTGGGTCAGCCGTGTCCGCGCAGACCGAGAACCACACGCCCGTCACCGGCACCGCCCGCGTCAAGCGCGGCATGGCGGAGATGCTGAAGGGCGGAGTGATCATGGACGTGGTCACTTCCGATCAGGCAAAGATCGCCGAAGACGCGGGCGCCGTCGCCGTGATGGCGCTCGAACGGGTGCCGGCCGACATCCGCGCCGAGGGTGGGGTCTCTCGCATGAGCGACCCCGACATGATCGACGGCATCATCAACGCCGTCTCCATTCCGGTGATGGCCAAGGCGCGCATCGGCCACTTCGTCGAGGCGCAGGTGCTGCAGTCGCTCGGTGTCGACTACGTCGACGAGTCCGAAGTGCTCACCCCGGCCGACGAGGCCAACCACATCGACAAGTGGCCGTTCACCGTGCCGTTCGTGTGCGGCGCCACCAACCTGGGCGAGGCGCTGCGACGGCTGGCCGAGGGTGCGGCGATGATCCGCTCGAAGGGCGAGGCCGGCACCGGCAACGTCGTCGAGGCGACCCGGCACATGCGGCAGATCCGCGCCGACATCCGCCGCCTCGGCACGCTCGACGAGACCGAGCTGTTCGCCGCCGCCAAGGAGCTGCGCGCGCCGTACGACCTGGTCAAGGAGGTCGCCGAGACCGGGAAGCTGCCCGTGGTGCTGTTCACCGCCGGCGGCATCGCCACCCCGGCCGACGCGGCGATGATGATGCAGCTCGGCGCCGAGGGCGTGTTCGTCGGCTCGGGCATCTTCAAGTCCGGCGACCCGGCGAAGCGCGCGTCGGCGATCGTCAAGGCCACCACGTTCGCCGACGACCCCGAGATGATCGCGAAGGTCTCCCGTGGCCTCGGCGAGGCGATGGTCGGCATCAACGTCGCGACCCTCCCCGACTCCGAGCGCCTGGCGACCCGTGGCTGGTGAGCCCGCGCCGGGCCCGGCGCCGCGTGAGCGGAGCGAGCGCCTCAAGCTCGGTGTGCTCGCGTTGCAGGGTGACGTACGCGAGCACGCCGCCGCGCTCCGGGCCAGCGGGGCAGCCGCCGTGCCGGTGCGGCGGCCGGAGGAGATCGACGACCTCGACGGGATCGTGATCCCCGGAGGCGAGTCGACCACGATGAGCAAGCTCATGGTCGACTTCGGCGTATATGAGCCTTTGCGCAAGCGGGTGAACGACGGAATGCCCGCCTACGGGTCCTGCGCCGGCATGATCCTCCTCGCCACGGAGATCCTCGACGGGCGGCCCGACCAGGTCTCGTTGGGCGCGCTCGACGTCACCGTGCGGCGTAACGCGTTCGGACGGCAGGTCGACTCGTTCGAGGCGCCCGTCACGCTCGACGGCGACGACTTTCACGCCGTGTTCATCCGCGCGCCGTGGGTCGAACGGGTGGGTGACGGCGTCGAGGTGTTGGGCCGCGTCAACGCCGGACCGTCAGAAGGTAGGATCGTCGCGGTACGCCAGCGGAACGTCCTCGCGACCGCCTTCCACCCCGAGCTGACCGGAGATCGTCGCGTACACCGGCTCTTCGTGGACATGGCGCGGAGGGCCAAGTCGACGGAGGATTGATGTCCGGCCACTCAAAGTGGGCGACCACCAAGCACAAGAAGGCTGTCGTCGACGCCAAGCGCGGCAAGCTGTTCGCCCGGCTGATCAAGAACATCGAGGTGGCGGCCCGTACGGGCGGCGGTGACCCGGCCGGCAACCCCACCCTCTTCGACGCCATCCAGAAGGCGCGCAAGAGCTCGGTGCCGGTCGACAACATCGACCGCGCCGTCAAGCGCGGCTCCGGCGCCGAGGCGGGTGGCGCCGACTGGCAGACGATCATGTACGAGGGCTACGGCCCCAACGGCGTCGCGCTGCTCATCGAGTGCCTCACCGACAACCGCAACCGGGCGGCCACCGAGGTGCGCACCGCGCTCACCCGCAACGGCGGCACGCTGGCCGACGCCGGCAGCGTGTCGTACATGTTCTCCCGCAAGGGCGTGGTGATCGTCCCCAAGGCCGAGCTCACCGAGGACGACGTGCTGCTGGCCGTGCTCGACGCCGGCGCCGAGGAGGTCAACGACCTCGGCGAGGCGTTCGAGGTGGTCTGCGAGCCCACCGACCTCGTCGCCGTGCGCACGGCGCTGCAGGATGCGGGCATCGAGTACGAGTCGGCCGAGTCGTCGTTCGTGCCCAGCGTGCAGGTCCCGCTCGACGCCGACGGCGCCACGAAGATCTTCAAGCTGATCGACGCCCTCGAAGACTGCGACGACGTGCAGAACGTGTACGCCAACTTCGACGTCTCCGACGAGGTCATGGCCGCGGTCGGCTGACGCGACCCGCGTCGACTTTCCGACGCATCGACGACGGTGAACCGGAGCCTTCGATATAGATGACGGGTGATGCGTTCGCGACCCGTTCCGTCCTTGAAGGCGATCGTGAGCGTGCTCGCGCTCGCCGGTTCCGTCGGGCTCACGCCAGCTGCCGCCCGGGCCGCACCCACCGGTGCGCCCAACGCGGTCGTCACCTGGAACGTCGACGCGCAGGACGCCATCTTCGAGGTGGCCCGGCAGTCGCCGACCGCGGCCGCCCGCAGCTTCGCGATGGTGCAGGGCGCCGTCTTCGACGCCGTCAACGCGGTCGAGGGCGGGCCCTACCGGCCGTACCTCGTCGCCCCGCCCAGCCGGCGCGGCGACTCGGCACCCGCGGCGGTCGCCGCCGCGGCGCACCACGTGCTCCTGTCCCTGTTCCCGGCACAGGCCGGGGCGCTGCGCGCGCGGTACGAGGAGGCGCTCGGCGCGATCCCGGACGGCCGGCCCAAGCGCGGCGGCATCGCCGTCGGCGAGGCCGCCGCCGCGGCCATGATCGAGGCCCGCCGTGATGACGGCGCGTTCTCCGACGCGACCTGGAAGGTCGGCACCGCGCCGGGCGAGTGGCGGCCGACGCCACCCGGGTTCCTCCAGGCCGGCGCCTGGTACGCCACGCTGAAGCCGTTCGTGATCCGCGACGCGGCCGACTTCCGCACCCCGGGCCCGCCGGCCCTGACCAGCGCCGCGTACGCCCGCGACCTCGACGAGGTCCAGGCGCTCGGCTCGGCCACCAGCGCGGTCCGCACGGCCGACCAGACCGAGGCGGCGATCTGGTGGGACGACCCGCGCCTGGTGGAGTGGGAGATCAAGCGCCAGCTCGCGGTGACCCACCGGCTCGACACGATGCGCACGGCCCGGATGTTCGCGATGGTCGACCTGTCGGTGGCCGACTCGCTGATCTCCTGCTACCGGGAGAAGTGGACCTGGAGCCTGTGGCGGCCGGTCACCGCGATCCCGCTCGCCGGCACCGACGGCAACCCGGCCACCACGGCCGACCCGGCGTGGACGCCGCTCCGCGTCACCGCGCCGTCGGCGGAGTACCCGTCGGGGCACGCGTGCTTCACCTCGGCGAACGTCGCGGCCCTGCGGACGTTCTTCGGCCGCGACACCCTGCGGTTCAGCGCCTACAGCGCCGACTCCGGCACGACCCGCCGCTACCACAGCCTGTCGGCGGCGCTGGCCGAGCTACGGGAGGCGAGGATCTGGGCCGGGGTGCACTACCGCTTCGCGGTCGTCGACGGTGACCGGCTCGCGGCGACGGTGACCCGCGACGTGCTCCACCGCCAGTTCTGATCGACGGGCGGGGCCCCGTGCCGCCGGCGCGGTGCCCCGCTCAGAGCCGTCCGGCGAGCACGTCGCGGGCGATCGCGTCGCGCCGGGCCGCCTCCCGCTCCTGCGCCGCCTGCTCCGCCGCCTCGCGCACGTCGTACGCGGCGCGGGCGGCGGCGATCTCGTTCTGGTGCGTCTCGGTCCAGTCGACCAGCGCCCGGATCGTCGTGTGCAGGGTCGCGCCGAGCGGCGTCAGCTCGTAGTCGACCCTCGGTGGGACCGCGGCGTGGACGGTCCGGCGCACCAGCCCGTCACGTTCGAGCTGACGCAGGGTGCGCGCGAGCATGCGCTGGCTGACCCCGTCGACGGCCCGCCGCAGCTCGGTGAAGCGCAGGGTGCGCCGGTCGAGCAGGGCGATCACGAGCAGCGACCACTTGTCGGCGATCCGGTCGAGGATCTGCCGGACCTCGCAGTCGTTGCGGGTGTCCCACTGCCGGGCGTCGTACGGGTCGCCGTCGGTATCACAGCAGTAACCGGGGGACTGCGAAGTGCCTTCTTCCATGCCCCCGAATGGTGCCCGACGATGCTGATGGTTACAAGAAGGAACCGGCATGCACAGGGGGAACCACAGATGTTCACACCGCGCGCGTGGGGCGTGCTGTTCGTGTTGTGCGGCGCGATCTTCCTCGAGGGGATCGACGTCGCGATGGTCAACATCGCGCTGCCGGAGATCCGCGCCGACCTCGGCCTGTCCACCGGGACGCTGAGCGGCGTCGTCAGCGCCTACGTCCTCGGCTACGGCGGGTTCATGCTGCTCGGCGGCCGGGCCGCCGACCTGCTCGGCCACCGGCGCATGTTCCTGCTCTGGCTGGGCGTCTTCCTGGTGTTCTCCGGCGTCGGCGGGTTCGCCACCACCGGCTGGACGCTGCTGCTCGCCCGGTTCGTCACCGGGGTCGCGGCCGCGTTCATGACGCCGGCGGGCCTGGCGCTGATCACCAGCAACTTCCCGGCCGGCCCGCAGCGGACGAAGGCGTTGGGCGTGTACGCGGGCACCGCGGCTGGCGGCTTCTCGCTCGGCTTGGTCGCCGGCGGGATGCTCACGTCGGTCGGGTGGCGCTGGGTCTTCTTCGCGCCGGTCATCATGGCCGCGCTGATCCTGCTGGCCGCGGTCCCGCTGCTGAAGGACCACGGCGGCGGCCGCACGGTCCGCGTCGACCCGGCCCGGTTCGACCTCGCCGGCGCCGCCGCGATCACCGCGACCATGCTGCTGACCGTCTACGGCGTGATCCGCCTGGAGCGCCCCGGCGACGGCGCCGCCGTGACGGCGGCCGTCTTCGCGGCGGCGGTCGCGTCGTTGGTCGTCTTCGGGACCGTGGAACGACGGTCACCGGCGCCGCTGGTGCGCCTGGGCATCCTGCGCTCGGCCACCCTCGCGCGCACCAACCTGGCCGCGGCCGCGTTCCTGGGGGCGTTCGCCGGCTTCCAGTTCCTGATGACCCTCTACCTGCAGGAACTGCGCGGGTGGACGACGTTGCAGACCGGCCTCGCGATGCTGGTCGTCGCCCTCGACACGGTGCTGGCGCCGACGCTGACACCGAAGCTGGTCGACCGGTTCGGCAACACCCGCGTCCTGTTCGCCGGCCTCGTGTCGGCGGCCCTCGCGTACGCCCTGTTCCTGCCGGTCGGCCCCGACTGGACCTACGCCGCGATGCTGCCGACGCTGGTGCTCCTCGGTGTCGGCTTCGCGCTGGCCTACGGTCCCCTGACCATGGCCGCCACCGACGACGTCGACCCGTCCGAGCATGGCCTCGCCGCCGGCCTGCTGTACACGGCCATCCAGTTCGGCACGGCGCTCGGCCTGTCGGCGGTGACCGCGGTGAGCGTGGCCGCCCTCGACGGCGGCCCCCGCGGCCCCGGCGGCTTCGCCGGTGTCGACGGGCTGGCCGCGGTGCGGGTTGCGCTGTGGGTGCCGCTGGTGGCGGCGCTGGCGGCCGTGGCGGTGACGGCCTTCGGGCTGCGCACCCGCAGAGCGCCGGTGGGCGCGGGCAGGTAGCGGCCGGCACCCGCACCGCGCCTGGGCGGCCTGTACCTGGGCGGCCTGTACCTGGGCGGCCTGTACCTAGGCGGCCCAGGCGACCGGGCCCGGGAGCGGTTCCGCCGGTGGCGGCACCACCGCGCCCGGGTGCGCCAGGTCGTGCGTCGCGAGTGGCTGGCCCGGCACGGCCTCGGCCGTGCGGTGCAGCGCCAACAGGCACACGTCGTCCTCCTGGACGCCGCCGGCCAGCATCCGGCCGGTGACCTCGCGCAGCAGCCGGTCGGGCGCGCCGGCGCCCGTGGCCAGCAGGTTGACCAGGGTGTGCATCGCCTGCTCCGGGTCGCCGGCGCGGTGGTCGACCAGGCCGTCGGTGTAGACGAGCACGGTGTCGCCCGGCACCAGCCGGACCGTGCACTCGGCGTAGTGCACGTCGTCGGCGAAGACGCCGAGGATCAGGCCCGCCGGGGCGCGGAGCTCGACCACCTCGCCGCGGTGCCGCAGCAGCGGGGCGGGGTGGCCGCCGTTGGCCCAGGTCAGCTCGTGGCGGACGGGGTCGTACACGCCGTAGACCATCGTCACCAGGTCGAGGTCGGACACCCGGGTCAGCAGCA
The DNA here is from genome assembly GCF_016863655.1 of Virgisporangium ochraceum. Taxonomy (GTDB): domain Bacteria; phylum Actinomycetota; class Actinomycetes; order Mycobacteriales; family Micromonosporaceae; genus Virgisporangium; species Virgisporangium ochraceum. Next base: position 49,932 of record NZ_BOPH01000132.1, on the reverse strand, counting down.
GGTTGACCCGGCGCAGCACCTCACCGGGCGACGGGTCCTCGAACGCGTACGCCCGCACGGCGTTGCGCACCTGGCCCATGATCGTCGCGGCGCGCAGGTCGTGACCGGTGACGTCGCCGACGGCGAGCGCGAACCGCCCGTCGGGCAGCGGGAACGAGTCGAACCAGTCACCGCCGATGTCGACCCGCTCCACCACCGGCAGGTACGCGGCCACGATCTCGGTCTCGGGCGCCCGGGGCAGGCTCGACGGCAGCATCGCCTGCACGAACATCTGCAGCGCCCGGTGCTCGGCCTCGAGCTCGGCACGGGCCAGGTCGGCCGACCGGATCGCCGCGTCGGCGGCCCGCTCCTGGGCCCGCTGGACGGTGACGTCCTGCAGCGTCCCCCACAGCCGCACCGGCGTGTCGGTGTCGTCGCGGATCACCTCGCCGGTGCCGTACACGTCCAGGACCGAGCCGTCGGGACGCACGATCCGGAACTCGCCCGCGAACGGCGCGCCACCGTTGCGCAGCCGGCGGAACTCCCGGCCCATCCGGTCGACGTCGACCGGGTGCACGACGAAGCTGCCGGTGCCGGCCAGGAACGCCGCCGGGTCACCGACGATCGCGGCCATCTGCGCCGAACCGGTGACCTCGCCGCTGCGCAGGTCGACCTCCCAGCTGCCCATGCGGGCCAGCCGCTGGGCCTGCTCCAGCTTGCCGGCGAGCTCGGCGGTGGCGCGCAGCGCCTGCGCCTCCGCCTCCAGCCGCGCCAGCCGGTGCTGCTCGGAGACGTCGATGACGATCAGGGCCACCGCGACCACGGTCCCGTCGTCGACCAGCACGGGGAAACAGTTGACGTTCGCGAAGCTCACGCCGTCACCCCACAGCGGCACGTCGGAGACGGCCGCGCCCCGGCCCGACGCCTGGACCTCGACGGCCATCGACCGCACCACCGGCGGCAGGCCGGTCGCCTCGTCGAGCCCGGTGCCGACGAGGGGCCGGTCGGGGTCGCCGGCGAGCTCCTGGAAAGGGCGGTTGGCCTGGTGGAAGGTCAGGTCGGTGCCGAGCAGGGCCATCGCGACCGGCGCCGAGCGCACGGTGGCGGTCAGCTCGGCCAGCGCCCGCCGGTGCTCCTCCTGCAGGACGACCTGCTCGGTGATGTCGATCGCGCCGACACCGACGCCGATCACCCGACCGTCGGCGTCGCTGACCGGGTAGCGGTTGCTCAGGTAGTGCCGGGTGCCGTGCGGCCACTCGACCGGCACGACGATCGACTCCTGCGTCTCGCCGGTCTCGAAGACCTTCGCCACGACCGCCTCGGCGGTGCGGCCGATCTCGCCGCCGAACAGCTCCGCCGGCGTGCGCCCGAGATGGTCGGCGGCCGGGATCCGCGTGAACTCGGCGTAGTGCCCGTTGGCGTAGCGGAAGCGCAGGTCGCGGTCCATCAGCGCGAAGCCGATCGGTGCGGTGTCGAGCATCGGACCGAGCAGCCTGACCCGCTCGGCCAGCAGGTCGGCCCGGCTCTCGGCGGCGTCGCGGGCGCGCTCGGTGCTCGCCGTGTACCTGCGCGCGCGGCTGTGGACGGTCCAGTAGACGGCGACGACCGCGCCGGCCGCGACCACGAACCCGACCAGGTGGGGCGCCGGGTCGGCGGCCTGCACCACGAACCGGAAGAAGGCGGCCGTGGCGAGCACGCCCGCGGCGACCCCGGCGGTGAGCCCGCCCAGCGCGCACCCGGCGGCGACGGCCGCGAGCAGCAGCGCCGCCCCGGTGCCCTCACCCAGCGCGAACCCGGCGATCACCGCACCGGGCAACAGGGGAACCAACGCCCCGGCGGCGATCGCCCACGCGCCGGGCCGCTCCAACGGTCGGACCATCCCGCTACTCGACGCGGAACAACCGGGTGAGGCCCGTCAGCGTCAGCAGGTTGTGTACGCGCGGCACCGGCGACCGCAGCACCAGCGTGCCACCGGCGGCCTCGGCCCGCTTGTGCAGGCGGACGAGCACCGCCAGCCCCGTGGAGTCACAGAACGTGAGCTCACCGAGGTCGAGCACGACCCGGTGGCCGTTGTCGACGAGCGCGCCGGCCATCCGTTCGAGCCGTTCGCACGTGCGGATGTCGAGCTCGCCGCTGACCCGCACGACATCGTCGCCCACCGGCTGCACCGTGAGCTGCGTGCCCGGGTCCACCGTCATCTGCGCACCTCTTGTTCCTGCGCTAGGTACCGCTTGCGTCCATACTGCACCGGTAGGCGTCGGGTGTCGCTACACCTCGCGCCTGAAACACCGATTGTCGCCCGCCCGGTTCGCATCTCAAGCTACTTGCGTCGCATCCAGCCGTCCGGTCACCGCTCGTGTCCGATCAGACCGGTTCCGGGGCGTGATCAGGGTCACTTTCGATACGGCACCGTTCCGTTTCGCGGAGTCGGTGGTTAACGTGGGCCGCGATGAAACGAGACGGTTCCGTATCGCTTTGGGGGGTGAGGTCGTGACCGGACATCCGCGTCGGTGGGCGATCCTCGGTGTGCTGGTGGTGTCGCTGCTTGTCGTCGTCCTCGACAACACGGTCCTCAACGTGGCCCTCGGGGTGATCGCCGACCCGGTGCACGGCCTGGGCGCCACCCAGGGCGAGCTCGAATGGTCGATCAACTCCTACACGCTCGTCTTCGCCGGTCTGCTGTTCACCGCCGGCGTCCTCGGCGACCGGCTCGGCCGCCGCCGGGTGCTCATGGTCAGCCTGGCGTTGTTCGGTATCAGCTCGCTGGTCAGCGCGTACGCGCAGGACCCGACCCAGCTGATCGTCGCCCGCGCCCTCATGGGCATCGGCGGCGCCGGCGTCATGCCGGCCACGCTGTCGATCATCTCCAACGTCTTCGACCCGCGGGAACGGGGCAAGGCGATCGGCGTCTGGGCCGGCGCCGTCGGGCTCGCCGTGGCGATCGGACCGATCGTCGCCGGTCTGCTGCTGGAGCGGTTCTGGTGGGGGTCGGTCTTCCTGATCAACGTGCCGATCGTGGTCGTCGGCCTGGTCGCCATCGCCCTCCTGGTGCCGGAGTCGAAGGACCCGCACCCGGGGCGGATCGACCTCGTCGGGGTCGGCCTGTCGATCGTCGGCCTGGTGCTGTTCGTCTACGGGATCATCGACGGCGGCGAGCACGGCTTCGACCGGCCCCGCGCCTGGGGCACGATCGCCGTCGGCGCCCTCGTGATCGCGGCGTTCGTCTGGTTCGAGAGCCGGCTGAAGAACCCGTCGCTCGACGTCCGGCTGTTCCGCAACCCGGCGTTCTCCGCCGCGGTCAGCGCGGTGGGCCTGGTGTTCTTCGCGATGATGGGCACGCTGTTCTTCAGCGTGTTCTACCTGCAGCTGGTGCGCGGGTACACGCCGCTGCAGACCGGCCTCATGATGCTGCCGTTCGCCGTCGCGCAGCTGCTGCTCGCGCCGCGCAGCGCCAGCTTCGTACGGCGGTTCGGCCCGCGGGCCGTCTGCGCCACCGGTCTCGCGCTGGTGACGGCGTCGCTGGTCGGCATGGTGTTCCTGGAGGCGGACACGCCGCTGTGGGTGCTCGGTGTGCTGTTCTTCGTGCAGGGCGCCGGCATGGCGAACGTGATGCCGCCGGCGACCGAGTCGGTCATGTCGACGCTGCCGCGGGAGAAGGCCGGCGTCGGGTCGGCGGTCAGCAACACGATCCGCCAGCTCGGCGGGTCGCTGGGCGTGGCCGTGCTGGGGTCGGTGCTCGCGGCCAGCTACCGGGGCGGGATGGAGGACACGGTCGCCGGGCTGCCGGAGCCGGTGCGGCACGCGGCGAGCGAGTCGATCGCCGGTGCGTACGGTGTCGCGGGGGCGCTCGGCCCGGCCGGGCGTTCGTTGATCGCTCCCGCGAACGCGGCGTTCGTCGACGCGATGCACCTGGCGGCGGGCGTCGCGGCCGTCTTCGCGGTGTTCGCGACGGCCGTCGTGCTGGCGTGGATGCCGCGCCGCAGCGCCGCGCATCCACCAGCGGCTGAGACCGGCGTGAGCGCGGCCCCCGAGCCCGTCGGTGCGAACCAGGGATAATGGACGACATGACGTCGACGGCCGACCCGGACAAGCGTGCTCCGGGTCGGCCGCGCAGTGCCCGGTCGGAGCAGGCGATCATCGACGCGGTCCTCGGCATGATCGCCGACGGCGAGGCGCTGGAGACGCTGTCGATCGAGTCGATCGCGGCGCGGGCCGGTGTCGGCAAGGCCACGATCTACCGCCGGTGGGCCAGCCGAGACCAGGTGGTGGTCGACGCGGTGGCGTCGTTGAAGCTGCCCGTGCCGGAGGTCGCCGGCGAGTCGGTGCGCGACGACCTGGTGACGCTGATGTCGCGGATCGGCCAGCCGAGCGACCAGCCGCGCAACGGCCGGGTGATGAGCTGCCTGCTGCCTCAGGTCGCCCGCAACCCCGACCTGCACCACTGGTACCAGCAGGTGATCGAGCCGCGGCGGGAGGTGACCCGCCGGGTGCTGCGCCGCGGCATCGAGACCGGCGAGCTGCGCCCCGACCTCGACGTGGAGGTCGTCCTGCTGGTCCTGGCCGCGCCGATGATCGTGCAGCGGACGATGCGGTGGAACCCGGCCATCGACGAGGTCGGCCTGGCCGAGCGCGTCGTCGACGCCGTCCTGACCGGCGCGGCACCTGGCTAGCTCACCAGCGCTGGTGGCGGCGCTGCCGCCACGGCCTGCCGTCGGGGTCGTAGACCAGCCGGTACGCCGGAATGGCCCAGGCCCGGGTCAGGAAACCCAACCGCTCCGGCTTGTGGGGGCGCAGCCGGCCCGGCGGGCGCTCACCCACGCGGCCACCGGCGTGCCACTCGTCGAGCCGCGCCGCCACCGCGTCGATGGTGCGGACGGCCTCGTCGGGGTCGACCAGGGCCGCGTCGTCGGCCAGGTCGAGGTGTTCGGCCATGAGCGTCAGCCGCAGGTTCCGCGCGTACACGCGGGCGCCGTCGCCGGTGCCGGCCGGGTCGACCGGTGCGCGCTCGTCGCGGGTCCCGTCGAGCACGGCGCAGGACAGCTCGCTGTCGTGGGTCCAGGAGCGGCGGTTGAAGTTGTCGCTGCCGACGCTCGCCCACACGTCGTCGACCACGCAGACCTTGGCGTGCACGTAGACGGCGCCGCCGTCGTGGTTCTCCACGTCGAAGACGTGCACCCGGTCGCCGCCGGCCTTCCGGCAGACCTCGATGGCCTGCGCGCGGCCGACCTGGTTCGGCGGCAGCGCGAACGCGCCGTCGACGTCGGGGTACCGGGGGACGACGACCACCAGGTGCAGCGCGGGGTTGTCGCGCAGCGCCTGCGCGAACAGCTCGGCCACCTCGGACGACCACATGTACTGGTCCTCCAGGTAGATCAGCCGGCGGGCCCGCTTGATCGCCTTGGAGTAGCCGCGCGCGATCGAGAACTCGCCGTCGGGGGCGAAGTTCGGGTACGCCGTGCGCAGCGACGGGTAGGTGCGCAGCACCTGCACCGTGTGCGGTCCGCACGGCTCCGGGGCCGGTGGCTGCGGCGGGAGCGGGTCGGCGACGAGGTCGGCGCCGGTCAGCTTGTCCTGTGCCAGGGCCACGGGGCTGCGCAGGTCGAGCCGGGTCGGGTCGGTCCAGCGCTCGCGGAACGACGTGTCGAGCACGCCGACCACGGGTCCGCGCAGCTCCAGCTGCACGTCGTGCCAGGGCGGGTGGTCGCCGTACTTCGGTGACATGTTCACCGCCTGCGGGTCGCCGCCGTGATCGGCGTCGTCGCGCCGGCTGTGGCACAGGTCGATGCCGCCGGCGAACGCGACGTCGCGGTCGGGGTGTTTCGGGTGACGCAGCACGACGATCTTCTGGTGATGCGAGCCGCCCCGGCGTACCCGCTGGTCGAGCAGCACCTCACCGCCGGCCGCGCGCACGTCGTCACCCAGATGTCTGTTCTCCTCCTCGCTGAACTGCATCTTGTCGAGGTGGGAGCGCCACATGAGGCCCTTCACGCACACCCCGCGCCGCGCGGCCGCCGCGAACAGCTCGGCGACGGTGGGGCCGTCGGGGCGCAGGCGCTGGTCGGGGTCGCCGCGCCAGTCGGTGAAGAAGAGGTGGTCACCGGCTTCGAGGGCCTCGACCTCCGTGACGAGGCGGTCGAAGTAGGTCGCGCCGTGCACCAGCGGCTCGACGTGGTTGCCGGCCACGTGGGCGGGGATCGCCGTGGCCGGGTTCCCCCGCTCCTCCGCCGACAGCAGCCAGTCCTCGACGTTCACCATGCTCTACCAGGCCCGCCGCATCCGCTTGCGCATCGGCCGGCCGTCGGGGTCGTACACGATCTTGTAGACCGGGGTCGCCCACAACCGTGCGATCGGACCGAGCTTCTCCGGGTGGTGGCGACGCAGCCGGCCGGGCGGGCGCTCGCCGACCTGCCCACCGGCGTACCAGCCGTCGAGCGCGTTCGCGGACGCCTCGAACGCCTCGATGGCCCGCGCCGGGTCGACGAGCGCGTCGTCGTCGGTGCTGTCGAGGTGCTCGCTCATCAGGCGCAGCCGCAGGTTGCGGGCGTACACGCGGGCGCCGTCGCCGGTGCCGGCCGGGTCGGCCGGTGCCCGCTCGTCGCGGGTCCCGTCGAGCACCGCGCACGCCAGCTCGCTGTCGTGGGTCCACGACCGGCGGTTGAGGTTGTCGCTGCCGATGCTGGCCCACACGTCGTCGACGACGCAGACCTTGGCGTGCACGTAGACCGGTGTTCCCTCGTGGTTCTCGATGTCGAAGACGTGCACCCGCTCGCCGCCGGCCCGCTTGCAGACCTCCAGCGCCTGCGCGCGTCCGATCTGGTTCGGTGCCATCGCCAGGGCCCCGTCGACGTCGGGGTGTCGCGGCACCACCACGACCAGGTGCAGGTCGGGGTTCCGCTTGAGGGCCCGGGCGAACAACCGGGCGACGTCGGTGGACCACATGTACTGGTCCTCCAGGTAGATGAGCCGGCGGGCGCGCTTGATGGCCTTGGAGTACCCACGCGCGATCGACCGCTCACCGTCGGGGGCGAACGGGTAGTGTGGCCGGGTCGCCGGGTAGGTGCGCAGCACCTGCACCGCGTGCGGGCCGACCGGTTCGGGGTCGGGTGGCTGCGGCGGCAGCGGACCGGGGTTCAGGTTCGCCTTGCGCACCTTGTCGACCAGCCAGGCGACCGGGCGGCGGCTCGCCGGGTTCGTCGGGTCGTTCCAGCGCTCGCGGAACGACGTGTCGAGCGAGCCGACCGCGGGTCCCCTGATCTCGACCTGCACGTCGTGCCACGGCGGATGCTCGCCGTACTTCTCCGACATCGGCACGGCCTGCCGGTCGCCCAGGTGCTCCGACGTGTCGCGCCGGCTGTAGCACAGGTCGATGCCGCCGGCGAACGCGACGTCACGCTGCGGGTTGTCGGGGTGACGCAGGACGACCAGCTTCTGGTGGTGCGACCCGCCCCGCCGCACCCGCTGGTCGAGCAGCACCTCGCCGCCGACCTCCTCCAGCTTCTCGCTGACCTCGCGGTTCTCCTCCTGGCTGAACTGGCCGATGTCGAGGTGCGAGCGCCAGAGCATGCCGCGCACCACCACCCCGCGCTTGGCCGCCGCCCGGAACAGCTCCACCATCGTGGGACCGTCGTCGCGCATCAGCTGGTCGGGGTCGCCCCGCCAGTCGGTGAAGAACAGGTGGTCACCCGGCCCGAGGGCCTCGATCTCGTCGACCAGCCGGCTGAAGTAGTCGGCACCGTCGACGATCGGGGTGGCCAGGCTGCCCTCGCACCACGGCGGCAGCGAGGTACGACGGTTGCCCCGCTGCTGCGGCGTCAGAAACCAGTCCTCGATCTGCACCGATGTGGGTTTCCCGTCTGTGCGCCCCGGCGAAACAATCCCCGGATCATCGCGCGCCGGAGCGGTTCTCCGCTATCCCGCAGGAGGTGCGGAGAGTCACGGTGTGGCCCGTTGCCGCAGTTCCCGTCCCGCGGCCACCCGCACGTCCTCGTCGGGGTCGTCGGCGGCCCGGCTGGCCAGCCAGGCGTCCACGGACGGGTCGACGGCGACGACCGCCCTGATCGCGGCCCTCCGCACGTCCGGGTCGGGGTCCTCGACCGCGCACCGCTTCAGGACGGTGACTGTCCGCTCACCCACGGGCCTACGGTCGGCCAGCGACCGCACCGCCGCCTCCCGGACGGCGGGCGCGGGGTCGTGGTGTGCACGGTCCGCGAGCAGTTCGCCGACGGTCGCGTCGTCGGGAAGCTCCGCCGCCAGCGCGGTGACGGCCGCCCTGCGGACCTCCGGGTCGGTGCTGGCCGTCTCGGTCCGCCGGTCCGCGCTGTGCGCCGGCACCGTGCCGCGGCGGCGTCGCCACGCCGTGACCAGCCAGGTGGTGGCGCCGAGACCGGCCATCGCGGCGAGCACCTGCAGGACCCAGTCGACGGTGTCCTTCGCGGTGCGGCCCACCGACCGGATCCGGTTGCCGATCGTCTGCTCGACGACCAGCGGGATCCGGAGGTAGGTGGTGGGCAGCAGGGCGGTCGCGGCGTCGGGACGCAGCGTCGTCACGCCCAGCGTGAGGGAGAACTCGCCGGTCGCCGTCGGGGTGACGTGCCACTCCCAGGAGGCGCGGTCGGCCGGGTCGATCACCGGCTGTGTCCGCACCCCGACCGGGTCGATGCCGACCGCGTCGGGGGCGTTCGAGGTCAGCTCGGCGCCGATGTGCGAGCCGACCTTCACCCGGCCCTGCTGGGTGTCACCGGGCGTACCCACCGCCGACGGCGCCGGTTCCGGCGATGCCGCGCACGACGCCGCCGGGCCGCACACCTCCAGCCGCACCGGGAACGGGTCGGAGACCCTGACCCGCCGCAGCGCGGTGACCGACATGGTGCCATCGAGCAGGTAGAGCCGGTCGTTCGCCAGCGCGACCTGGAACGCGCCCTGCCCGCCGGTCGGGGTCGGTGCGGCCGTACCGATCCCGCCTCCGCTCGTGGGGTCGCTGCCCCGGTTGGTGCAGAACGCCACCAACGCCAGCACCACGAAGACCGCGGCGGCCGCGGCGCCGAGCACGACGGGCCTGCGGGCGGCAGTCATCCGCACCGCACGCATCGGGGCCCCTCCCGTTCCGCAGCGAAACGAAGGCCCTCACCCTACGCAGCCGGCACAACACCGATGTCGATCTGTCCGGTCCCGGACCGGCTCAGGTCCCGCGGGACAGCACGAAGTTGACGCAGTCGCCGGCCACCGGGATCCCGGCGATCTCCGTCGGGAACGGGATCCGCCCGGTCACCGCGCCGGAACCGGTCGTGATGGCGAAGCCGGTGCCGGTCACGCAGATCCAGGAGGAGGCGTCGATCCGGAAGGCGCGCACGGTCGACCCGCACGGGTCGTCCCGCGTCGCCGACGGTCGGCCGACGGCTCCGCCGCGGATCGTCACCTCGGCGCGCTGTGACCCGGTGTAGACGCGGATGTGCCCGCCGTCCTCGAGCCACTTGAGCATGCAGCCGTCGGGGCAGTTCACCGTGTCGCTGGCCGTCTCGGTGGCGACGGCGACCTCGGCGACCCGCACCTTCACGCCCTCGGGCGAGAACGTGGCGAACGCGAGCCGCGTGCTGTCCGGCGACCACACCGGTCGGACCCCGGTGACGATGGCGTTGCGCTCGTACACGACCCGCTTGTCGGCGACGGTGGTGACGATGATCGCGGTCTGGCCCACGACCGCCAGGTAGCGGCCGTCCGGCGAGGGCAGCGCGGTGGCGGAGGTGCCCGCCCTGCGGTACCGGCCGGCGGCGTCGTCGTAGACGATCATCGTGTCGTTGGCGTTCGGCGCCGCCCGGATCATCCATCCGCCGGCCACCAGGATCGGCGGGGTGCGCGGCTCCTCGGACTCCTCCGGGTCCCCCGATTCGGTCGGCTCGGCGCTGAGGGTCGCCGAGGGCGCGGTCGACGGCACCGTGGACGGCACGGGGTCGGCGGGCGGCACGTCCCGGTCCGCCCGGCCGATCCTGACGGCGGCCGCGACACCCGCGACGAGCATGACCGCGACGACCACGGCCGATACCGCGGAGACCGCGCGGACGGTGCGGATCCGGTCGGCGCGCCGCAGCGCCGGCCCGCCGAGGTCGACGGGCCGGCCCTCCGACGCGAGGTCGTGCACGGATTCCCGGAGCAGCCGCTCGAAGTCCGTGGTCATCGGGCCACCCCCTCGGTGTTGCCGAGCGCGGCGCGCAGCTTCGCGAGCGCGCGGGACGCCTGGCTGCCGACGGTGCCTGTGCTGCAGCCGAGGATGTCGGCGACCTCCTGTTCGCTGCGGTCCTCGAGGAACCGCAGAATGATCACCGCGCGTTGGCGGGGTGGCAGCGTGAGCAGCACGGTGCGCAGCAGCACCCGGTCGAGCGCGGCGCCCGTGTGGTCGTGCCCCCGCGGGTCGGGCGGGTCGGCGGTGGACACCTCATTGCGCTTCCACATGCGTCGCCAGATCGACACGTGCTCCCGGTAGATGATCCGCCGGGCGTACGCCTCCGGGTCGGACGAGACGCGGGTCCAGGCCAGGGCGAGCTTGGCGAGGGCCGTCTGCAGCAGGTCCTCGGCGGCGTGCTGGTTGCCGGTGAGCGCGTACGCCGTGCGGAACAGGGCGTGCGTCCGGCCGGCGACGAACGCCGTGAACTCGACCTCGGTCGTGCGGTCCACATCCACCTCCATCGCGATAGAAGCGGTGGGAGCCCGACCACCTTGCATGTCAGTCGGCGTCGAGGCCTCTCTCGATGGCGAACCTCGCCAGCTCGACGCGGTTGTGGAGCTGCAGCTTGCCGAGCGTGTTCTGGACGTGGTTCTGCACCGTGCGGTGCGACAGCACCAGCCGCTCGGCGATCTGCTTGTACGACATGCCCTTCGCCACGAGCCGGAGCACCTCGGTCTCGCGCGGGGTCAGCTCCGGGGCGTCGGGGTCGGCGGGGGTGGTGGCCAGCCGCCGGTACTCGCCGAGCACCAGGCCGGCGAGGCCCGGGGTGAACACGGCGTCGCCCTGTGCGGTGCGCTTCACCGCGTCGAGGAAGTCCTGCTGCCCGGCGGACTTCAGCAGGTACCCCGCCGCGCCGGCCTTCACCGCGTCGAGCACGTCCTGCTGCTCGCCGCTCGCCGAGAGCATGAGGATCCGCGCGTCGGGGTGCGCGCCGCGGATGCCGCGGATCACCTCGTCGCCGCGCAGGTCGGGCAGCTGCAGGTCGAGCACCACCACGTCGGGACGGGTCGCGGCGGCCAGGCGCACGGCCTGCGCACCCTCGCCGAGGCAGGCGACCACGTCGTACCCGGCCTCCGCGAGGTCGCGGGCCACCCCGTCGCGCCACATCGGGTGGTCGTCGACGACCATCACCCGTACTGCGTTCATGCCCTCACCGTACTGGCACGCGCATCTCGACCTCCGTGCCCTGGCCGGGCGCGGAGAAGATCACCACCTCGCCGCCGATCTCGGTGATGCGGCCCTTGATCGACTGGCTGACGCCGAGCCGGCCCTCGGTCTCGGCGGTGTCGAGCCGGCCGGCGGGGATGCCCGGGCCGTCGTCGCGCACGGTCACGGTCACGGTGCCGGGCTCGCTCTCCACCAGGACCCACGCGTGCGGTGCCCCGCCCGCGTGCCGGCGGACGTTGTCGAGGGCCGCGGCCACCGCGCCCGTCACGGCCTCGGCGGTGTTCTCGGGGACCGGCACAGCGCCGGCCGGCGCGGCCAGTGTGACGTCGGGACCGGCGTGCGCCTCCAGCCGCGCCACGAGGTTGACCTCCGCGGTGCCGGCCCGCCTGCTCCTGGTCTCGCTGATGAGCGCACGCAGCGCGGCCTCCTGCGCGCCGGCCATCCGACCCAGCTCGGCGGCCTCGCCGCCGAGCTCGGCGCCGCGGCGCTGCACCATCGCGAGCACCTGCAGCACGGAGTCGTGGATGTCGCGGGCGAGCCGGGCCCGTTCCCGGGCCGCGGCCTCCAGCCGCACCGCCCGCTGCAGCTTGTCCTCGGCCTCGGTGGCCAGCCGCACCACGTACCCGACGCTGGCCGCCGCCAGGATCATGATCACCGCGCCGGTGACTGTGCTGAGCCCGGTCTCCTGCCGCACATAGATGTCGGAGGCGCCGAGAATCACCGCGGCGATCAGCCCGAGGCGCCGGCCGCCGTACAGGGCCCAGGCCAGTACCGGTCCGCCGTGCCAGGTCACCGGGACGATCGAGAAGCCCTCCCGGAACTGCGCGCCGCCCACGATCCACCGGCTGGCCAGCACGAACGTCAGCGCGACCAGCAGGTCGGCGACCAGCACCGGCCACCGGTTGGAGCCGCGGCGGGCGTACAGGTACGTGGCGGCGAACGTCCAGGTCACCATGCCGGCGAGCACCACCCAGCCGCCGACCGGGTGCTCGTAGTCGTGGGCGCGGTAGATCACCAGCCCGCCGGCGTAGGCGAGCGCCGCGAACCGGAACACGGCGAGCGCCCGCCACATGGGGATCCTGAACGCCGTGCCGGTTGCCATGACCGCGAACTTAGTACGGTGACGCCCTATGGCCGCCCTCCTTAACCATGCCGCCGACCTCGCCGACACCCTGCTGTTCCCGGCGGCCCTCGACGTCGACCGCGCCGACCGGGTGCCCGCCGCCCACTTCGACGCGCTCGCCCGGGCCGGCCTGTACCGGCTGCCCGACGAGCTCCCGGCCGCCGCCGCCATCGCGGAGACCCTGGCCGGCGGCTGCCTGGCGACCACGTTCGTCTGGTTGCAGCACCACGGCCCGGCGGCCATCGCCGCCGCCCGGGGCCACCCGCTCGCGCCGCTGCTGGCCGACGGCGTGACGAAGGCGGGCATCGCGCTGTCGTCGGTGCGCGGGCCGGCGCCGGTGCGGGTCCGGCCGGCCGACGGCGGGTACCGTCTCGACGGCCCGGTCGACTGGGTCACCGGCTGGGACCTGGTGGGACGTCGTCCAGGTAGCCGCGCTGGACGACGCCGACGTCGTCCACTACCTGCTCGTCGACACCCAGGCCGGCCCGACGGTCTCCGCCAACCTGGTCGACGTGGTGACCACCCGGGCCAGCCGCACCGCGACGGTGACGTTCACCGGTCACCCCGTGCCAGCCGACCGCCTCCTCACGACGGTGCCGCTGGCCGAGTGGACCAACCGGGAGGCCGCCGGATCCCTGCTCAACGGCTTCCTGTCGATCGGGGTGGCCGCCCGCTGCTGCCGTCTCCTCGGCCCGACCCCGCTCGACGCGGAGCTGGACCACTGCCGCCAGGCCCTCCTTGACGCCGACGGCGTCGAGGCCACCGCGACCGCCCGGGCGGCGGCCTCGGAACTGGTGCTCCGGGCGGCGGCCACGCTCGTGGTGCAGACGGGCAGCCGCTCGGTGCGCCTGGACAACCACGCCCAGCGGCTGGCCCGCGAGGCGATCTTCCTACAGACGTTCGGCTCCCGCCCCACGATCCGGGCCGCCCTCCTGAACCGCCTGACCACCCCTCCCTCACCCGCGATCTTGGACGCCGCTGCCCGCCATGGCGTGTCTGAACGTCCAAGATCGCGGGGAGGGGGCTGAGTCCTGCATGGACGACGCTCTATCCGGTGTGGTGCTCGCGTGGCAGAGCGCACCGGATCGACCACCGTTTGTCGCGAACCGGGGCGGAGCCGGCCGCCGCGTGTCGGTGTCGGTGCCAGCCTGGTGGTGCACTACGGTCGAACCGATGTTCGAGTGGTGGGAGGGGCGGGCGTGCGGGTGCTCGGCGTCGATCCCGGGTTGACGCGGTGTGGCGTCGGCGTGGTCGAGGGGCGGCCGGGGCGGCCCGGCGACCTCGTCTTCGTCGGCGTGGTGCAGACCGACCCGGGCGCCGACCTGTCGCAGCGGCTGCTGCACCTCGACCGGGAGCTGACCCGGCTCATCGCCGACCACCGCCCCGAGCAGATCGCCGTCGAGCGGGTGTTCAGCCAGCACAACGTGCGCACGGTGATGGGCACGGCGCAGGCCGGGGCGGTGGCGCTGCTGGCGGCGGCGCGGGCCGGGCTGCCCGTCGCCATGTACACGCCCAGCGAGGTGAAGGCCGCCGTCACCGGCTCGGGGCAGGCCGGCAAGGAGCAGGTCACCACCATGGTCACCCGGCTGCTGCGGCTCACCGAGCGACCGAAACCGGCCGACGCCGCCGACGCGCTCGCGTTGGCGATCTGCCACACCTGGCGGGGCGCGGTGAAGAACAAGCTGGCCGAGGCGGCCGCAGCAGCGAAGAAGGGCAGCTACCGATGATCGCCAGCGTCCGGGGCAAGGTGACCACGATCGGACCCGACGGCGTCGTCGTCGAGGTCGGTGGGGTCGGGCTCGCCATCAGCTGCGCGCCGAGCACGATCGCCGGGCTGCGGGTCGGCGAGGAGGCCCGGCTCGCCACCAGTCTCATCGTGCGCGAGGACTCGCTGACCCTCTACGGCTTCGCCAACGACGACGCCCGCCACCTCTTCGAACTGCTGCAGACCGCCAGCGGCGTCGGCCCCCGCATCGCGCAGGCCGCGCTCGCGATCCACAACCCCGACGTGCTGCGCCGCGCGATCGCCACCGCCGACGTCGCCACCCTCACCCGGGTGCCGGGCATCGGCAAGAAGGGCGCCGAGAAGCTGGTGCTCGAACTGCGCGACCGCATCGGACCCATCGGCGGCGACGTGCCCGCGGTCGCGTCGCCGATCGCGGCCGCCTGGTCGGTGCAGGTCCGCGAGGGGTTGATCGGGCTCGGGTGGACGCCCGCGCAGGCGGAACAGGCGGTCGCGACCGTCGCGGAGACCGTCGGTGACGAGCCGCCGCCGGTGCCCGTGCTGCTCAAGCAGGCCATCCGCCTGCTCGGGACGACCAGGTGAGCAACGAGACGTCGGCCGTCGCGGCACCCGAGGACCGGGACGCCGAGGCGACCGTCCGGCCGAAGCGGCTGGCCGAGTTCGTGGGCCAGCAGCGGGTGCGCGAGCAGCTCGAGGTCCTGCTGCACAGCGCGCTGCGCCGCGGGTCCCCGCCCGACCACATCCTGCTCAGCGGCTCGCCCGGGCTGGGCAAGACCACGCTGTCGATGATCGTCGCGACCGAGCTGGGCAGCGGGCTGCGGCTCACCAGCGGGCCGGCGATCGAGCGGGCCGGCGACCTCGCCGCGGTGCTCACCAGCCTGTCCGCCGGCGACGTCCTGTTCATCGACGAGATCCACCGCATCGCCCGGCCGGCCGAGGAGCTGCTCTACAGCGCGATGGAGGACTTCCGCGTCGACGTGGTGGTGGGCAAGGGACCGGGTGCCACCGCCATCCCGCTCGACGTGGAGCCGTTCACGCTGGTCGGCGCCACCACCCGGGCCGGGCTGCTCACCGGGCCGATGCGCGACCGGTTCGGCTTCGTCGGTCACCTCGACTTCTACGAGCCCGACGAGCTGGAACGCGTGCTCAGCCGGTCAGCCCAGATCCTGAACATCGCGATCACGCCCGACGGCGCCGCGGAGATCGCCTCGCGATCACGCGGCACGCCACGCATCGCGAACCGCCTGCTGCGCCGGGTGCGCGACTACGCCGAGGTGCGCGGCGCCGGTGTCGTCGATCTGCCCGCCGCCCGCGCCGCGTTGAAGGTCTACGACGTCGACCCGCTGGGCCTCGACCGGCTCGACCGGGCCGTGCTCCGGGCGCTGGTGGAGAACTTCGGTGGGGGACCGGTGGGGCTGTCGACGCTGGCCATCGCCGTGGGCGAGCAGCCCGACACCGTCGCCGAGGTGTGCGAGCCGTTCCTGCTGCGGGCCGGGCTGCTGGCCCGCACGCCGCGCGGCCGGGTCGCCACCGCGAACGCGTGGCGGCACCTCGGACGCACTCCTCCACCGCAGATAGCGACGCCGGTCACACAGGCCCCGGAGGGTTTGTTTAATCTGGACCCCTAGTGTCGCGGTTGGTCCCGGGGGAGGGCACAGGCGCGGCCGGTGATGCATGCGTGACGAAGCCGTGATAACGGCACAGAGGTCATGCGGAGTTTCACCGACTAGACTCGCCGCGGTTCGCGTGGCGAACCGGTTACCGCCCGGACACACCCGTCCGGTCAAGGGAAGGCAAGGCCAAGTGTTGTTCGCTGCGGAAAGCCAGGGCGGTGGCGGAAGCTTCGCTCCCACGCTGCTGATGATGGTGCTCCTCTTCGGTGCGATGTACTTCCTGTTCATCCGCCCGAACAAGAAGCGTCGCCAGCAGGTCGAGGAGATGCAGAGGTCCATCGGCCCCGGCGACGAGGTCCTGACCATCGGCGGCCTCTACGGCTTCGTGTCGGAGATCGACGACGAGAAGGTCGTCCTCGAGGTCTCGCCGGGCGTGTTCAACACGTATTCTCGGGCGTCGATCAGTCGCGTGGTGACCGCCGCGACCGTCGACGACGAGGAGGAGGTCGACGAGGACCTCGCCTCCGAGCCCGAAGCGCACCCGGCTCCGGATCTGGAGAAGAAGCCGGACCTCACCGCCAAGAAGGTCATCGACCAGGACTGACGCGCCGGCACCGCCGCCCGCGCCGTCCCTTCTGTCATCCAGGGGAGACCGAACCACCGTGGCCGCACCATCAGGGCAGATCAAGCCCTCGCGATACTTCGTGGCTCTGGCGTTGATCATCATCGCCCTTTACGGGCTGGTGTTCCTGACCGGCGACAAGAAGCCCCATCCGAAACTCGGGCTCGACCTGCAGGGCGGCACCAGCATGACGCTGTCGGCCCGCACGCCCGGGGGAGGTGCGCCCAACAGCGAGCAGATGGAGCAGGCCCGGCAGATCATCGCCGAGCGGGTCGACCTGAGCGGTGTGTCCGAGCCCAGCGTCACCATCGACGGCGACCGCAACATCGTCGTCCAGGTGGCCGGCCAGACCGACCCCAACGAGCTGCGCAAGCTCGTGCAGCCGGCCCAGCTCCGCTTCCGCAAGGTGCTCTCCTCCACCGCCGACCAGAGCGGCGAGGACCCCGAGGCCACGGCGTCGGCCAGCGCCTCGGCGAGCCCCAGCGGCTCGGCCAGCGCGTCGGCGAGCCCGAGCGCGTCGGCCAGCGGGTCCCCGAGCGCGTCGGCCAGCGGCAGCGCCTCCGGCGCGGCGAGCGGGTCGCCCAGCGGGTCGCCCAGCGCCAGCTCGACGATCGACCCGGAGACCATCAAGCTGCGCGAACAGGTCGTCGCCAAGCTCGGTGACGTGCTGCAGATCGCCCAGCAGGTGCAGGACCCCAGCCAGGTCACCGGCGAGACCGCCGCGATCTTCGAGCCGTTCACGACCCTCACCGGCGAAGAGGTGTCGGTCCTCCCGGCGCAGATGCAGTACAACATCCCGCAGATCAGCTGCCAGAAGCTGAACCAGCGGCCGCCGGGCTCGATCGTCAAGCCCGAGGAGGAGGTCGTCGCCTGCGGCGAGGAGAACGGCGCCCCCACGAAGTTCCTGCTCGACAAGGCCGCCGTGCTCGGTGACGACGTCGACGACGCCACCTTCGGCACCGACCCCACCAACGGCTGGGTCGTGTCGCTGTCCTTCGACGGCGACGGCCAGAACAAGTGGACCAAGCTCACCAGCGACGTCTACGCCGGCGGCAGCGCTCCCGAGGAGCAGCGCCGGGTCGCGATCGTGCTCGACAACCGCGTCGTGTCGGCGCCCACCATCCAGGGCGTCATCGCCGGCGACGCGCAGATCTACGGCGGCTTCACCAAGGAGGACGTCGACACGCTCTCCCGCCAGCTGAAGTACGGCTCGCTGCCGCTGAGCTTCAAGATCGAGTCGGTCGACACGGTCAGCGCCACGCTCGGCCTCGCCGCCCTGGAGGGCGGCCTGATCGCCGGCGCGATCGGTGTCGCGCTCGTCGTGCTGTACTGCCTGCTCTACTACCGGGCGCTCGGCCTGGTGGTCGTGCTGAGCCTGGTCGTCTCCGGCGCCATGATCTTCGCGTCGCTGGTGCTGCTCGGGCGCAACTTCGGGTACGCCCTGACCCTCGCCGGCGTCGCCGGGTTCATCGTCGCGATCGGTATCACGGCCGACTCCTTCGTCGTGTTCTTCGAACGACTGAAAGACGAGGTGCGCGACGGCCGCACGGTGCGCAGCGCCGTGCCACGGGCCTGGTCGAGGGCCAGACGCACGATCCTCTCGGCCGACACGGTCCTGATGCTCGCCGCGGCCGTGCTGTACCTGCTCGCCGTGGGTGGCGTGAAGGGCTTCGCGTTCACGCTGGGCCTGTCGACGATCATCGACGTGCTGGTCGTGTTCCTCTTCACCCATCCACTGGTCGCACTGATGTCGCGGGCGAACGCGTTCACCTCGCCGCGCTTCTCCGGCCTGGGCAACATGCGTTCGGACCGGGCCGCCTCCGAGACGGCCACCACCACCGGCCGGCGCGGCGCGCTGCGCACGAAGGAGTCCTGAGCCATGGGTGTTCTGCGCCGCCTCTACCGGGGCGAGACGAACTACAACTTCATCGGGCACCGCAAGTGGTGGTACATCGCGTCGGCCGTGCTGATCCTGGTGTGCGTCGGCAGCATGGTGTTCCGCGGCTTCCACTGGGGCGTCGAGTTCGCCGGTGGCACGCAGTTCATCGCGCCCGTCCAGCCGGGGGTGTCGGTCGAGGACGTCCGCGCCAAGATCGAGGACGCGGGCGTCACGGTCACGTCCGTGCAGACGGTCGGCCAGAACGCCAACTTCCTCATCCGCACGCCGAACCTCGACGAGGAGCAGCGGGAAGCGGCGGTCAACGCGATCATCGACGCCGCCAACGTCACCGAGAGCCAGATCGCGATCAGCGACGTCAGCTCGTCGTGGGGCCGGGCGGTCAGTGAACGGGCGCTGCTCGGTCTTGCCGTGTTCCTGGTGCTCGTCGCCGCGTACCTGTGGATCCGGTTCGAACGGGCCATGGCGATCGCGGCCATCGGCGCGCTCATCCACGACCTCGTGCTCACCGCCGGCATCTACTCGCTGATCGGGTTCGAGGTCAGTCCGGCCACGGTGATCGGTCTGCTGACGATCCTCGGCTTCTCCCTGTACGACACCGTCGTCGTGTTCGACAAGGTGCAGGAGAACACCCGCGGCCTGCTCGGCTCCACGCGGTACACGTACCCGGAGGCGGCGAACCTCGCGGTCAACCAGACGCTGATGCGTTCGATCAACACGTCGTTGATCGCGCTGCTGCCGGTCGCGGGTCTGCTGTTCGTCGGCGCCGGCCTGCTCGGCGTCGGCACGCTGAAGGACCTGGCGCTGGTGCTGTTCGTGGGCCTGGCGACCGGTGCGTACTCGTCGATGTTCCTGGCCACGCCGTGGCTGGTCGACATCAAGATGCTCGACACCCGCTACAAGCTGCACGCGCAGCGGGTCGCGGCCCGGCGGGCCGGCATCGACCCCCGCGAGGCGCGCAAGGCCGCCGCGAAGAAGGGCGCCCCCAGCCTCAAGAAGCCGGCCCGCGAGGTCGACGAGGACCTCGACGAGGTCGACGAGGTCGACGACGAGGCCCCGCCCGCCAAGAAGGCCACCAAGGCGATGGCCGGCTCCGGCTCCGGCGCCCGTTCGGGCTCCGGCGGTGGCGGTTCGCGGCCGGGTGGCGGCGCGAGCCGGCAGACGCCGCGCAAGCGCCAGAGCGGCAAGCGCCGGTAAGGGCAGGCGAACACGTGACCGTACGGGGCGACAGCGGCGAGGCGACCGCCGAGCTGGTGGCGAGCAGGGTCCTCGACGTTCCGGACTTTCCCAAGCCCGGAATCATGTTCAAGGATCTGATGCCGCTGTTCGCCGACGGCGAGGCGTTCCGCGCGACCATCGACGCCATCGTCAGCCGCCATCAGGGACGGTTCGACGTGGTGGCGGGCATCGAGGCCCGCGGGTTCGTGATCGCGGCGGCGGTCGCCTACGCCGCCGGGGTGGGGGTGGTGCCCGTCCGTAAGGCGGGCAAGCTCCCCCGCAAGGTGCTGGCGGCGACGTACGCGCTGGAGTACGGCGAGGCGACCCTGGAGCTGCACGCCGACGCCTTCACGGCCGGCCAGCGCGTCCTGGTGGTCGACGACGTGCTCGCCACCGGGGGCACGGCCGCCGCGACGCTCGGCCTCATCGAGCGGGCCGGCGGCACGGTGACCGGGTTCAGCGTGCTCATGGAGCTGGAGTTCCTCGGTGCCCGGGCCAAGCTGGCACCCCGCGAGGTGCACGCCCTCCTGGTAGTCGCCTGACCCGGTCCCGATCACGGCCCCGACCACGGTCCTGATCACCGGCCCCGACCACCGGTCCCGACCGCCGGAAGGTTCACGGGAGCCTCATATCCGATACCCCCGGCTGAGCGGCTATTGCGGCTGCCAGGGACGGGTACGATGGCGTCTCGGGTCCGGGTTACCGGTCCGAGTCGAGGGGGCGGAGACGGCGTGGCTGAGGAGGAGCGGTCGGTGTCCGGCGACAACGCGCCTCCCGCGGGGGGTTCGGGCGCGGCGGTGGCTTCGGAAACCGCCGGGGCGACGAACGGGTCGAACGGGTCGAACGGTGGCGGGTCGGCCGAGAACGGCGCGAAGATCCTGCCGTTCCCGGGCGGCGACGGGTCCGACGGCACGGCACAGGTCCAGGCGCCGACGTCCGGCGCGCCGAACGGCGACCCGGGGTCCGGCTCGTTCGGGCTGCTCGGCACGCCCACCGGGCGGCGGGTGCGGGCCCGGCTGGCCCGGTTCAACGCGCCGTGGCAGAGCCAGCAGGTCAGCTCGGTGCTCGAGCCGCTGATCTCCCAGCACCGCAACTCGCACCCCAAGGGCGACCTGCGGCTGCTGCAGCGGGCCTACGACAAGGCCAACGAGCTGCACGACGGGCAGTACCGGCGCTCCGGCGACCCGTACATCACGCACCCGCTGGCCGTCGCCACGATCCTGGCGAACCTCGGCATGGACTCCACCACGCTGGCCGCGGCCCTGCTGCACGACACCGTGGAGGACTGCGGGTACCCGCTGGAGTCGGTGCGCTCGGAGTTCGGCGGCGAGGTCGCGCTGCTGGTCGACGGCGTCACGAAGCTCGACAAGGTCAAGCTGGGCGACGCCGCGAAGGCCGAGACGATCCGCAAGATGGTCGTCGCCATGGCCAAGGACCCGCGGGTGCTGGTGATCAAGCTGGCCGACCGGCTGCACAACATGCGCACCCTCACCTTCCTGCCCCGCGAGAAGCAGGAGCAGAAGGCCAAGGAGACGCTGGAGATCCTGGCCCCGCTCGCGCACCGCCTCGGCATGAACACGATCAAGTGGGAGCTCGAGGACCTCTCCTTCGGCACGCTGTTCCCGAAGCGGTACGAGGAGATCCACCGCCTGATCAACGAGCACGCGCCCCAGCGCGAGGCGCTGCTGCGGCAGGTCACCCAGAAGGTCGGCAACGACCTGCGTACCGCCAAGATCAAGGCGGAGGTCTCCGGGCGGCCGAAGCACCTGTACTCCGTCTACCAGAAGATGATCGTGCGCGGACGGGAGTTCGCCGACATCTACGACCTGGTGGGCGTGCGCATCCTGGTCGATAGCGTGCGTGACTGCTACGCGGCGCTCGGCGTGATCCACGCGAACTGGCAGCCCGTCCCGGGCCGGTTCAAGGACTACATCGCGATGCCGAAGTTCAACATGTACCAGTCGCTGCACACCACGGTGATCGGTCCGACCGGCAAGCCCGTGGAGATGCAGATCCGGTCGTACGCGATGCACCGCACGGCCGAGTACGGCATCGCGGCGCACTGGCGGTACAAGGAGACCAAGAACGCCACGATCGCCGGTCCGCCCGCGCACATCGACGAGATGACCTGGCTGCGCCAGCTGCTCGACTGGCAGCGGGAGGCGGCCGACCCGTCGGAGTTCCTCGACGCGCTGCGCTTCGACCTGTCCTCGCAGGAGGTCTACGTCTTCACGCCGAAGGGCGACGTGATCGCGTTGCCGTCGGGGTCGACGCCGGTCGACTTCGCGTACGCGGTGCACACCGAGGTCGGTCACAAGTGCATCGGCGCCAAGGTCAACGGCAAGCTGGTGCCGCTGGAGTCGACGCTGTCCAACGGCGACGTCATCGAGATCTTCACGTCGAAGAGCGATACCAGTGGACCCACGCAGGACTGGCTCGGGTTCGTCAAGAGCCCCCGCGCCCGCACCAAGATCCGGCAGCACTTCAACAAGGAGCGCCGCGAAGAGGCCATCGAGCTGGGCAAGGACTCCCTGCTCAAGGCGATGCGCAAGCAGGGTCTCCCGATGCAGCGCCTGCTCACGTCCGATGCCCTGAACGCCATCGCCCGCGACCTGCACCTCGCCGACGTGGCCGCGCTGTACGCGGCGATCGGCGAGGGCCAGGTGTCGGCGCAGTCGGTGGTGCAGCGGCTCGTCGCGGGCTACGGCGGCGACGAGGGGGTGGTCGAGGACGTCGCCGAGACGGCGATCCCGACCCGCCAGCCGCGGGTGCGCTCGTCGGCGAGTGACCCGGGTGTCGTCGTCCAGGGCGACTCCGACATCTACATCAAGCTGGCCCGCTGCTGCACGCCGGTGCCCAACGACGACATCTTCGGGTTCATCACCCGCTCCGGCGGCGTCAGCGTCCACCGTGACACGTGTGCCAACGCGGCCGACCTGAAGGCCCAGCCCGAGCGGCTGCTCGAGGTCTCCTGGAAGCCCACGTCGGCGTCGACGTTCCTGGTGTCGATCCAGGTCGAGGCGCTCGACCGGAACCGCCTGCTGGCCGACATCACCAAGGTCCTCTCCGAGGAAAAGGTCAACATCCTCTCAGCGACGGTGAGCACCACCCGCGACAGGGTTGCGGTGAGCCGTTTCAGCTTCGAGATGGCCGATCCCCAGCACCTGAAGCACCTCCTGGGCGCCGTACGCCGGGTGGACGGCGTCTACGACGCCTACCGCGTGACCTCCGGCAACTGACCCGGGCGCCACGCCCGTCGCCGGCCGTCGCCGTCCGCCGCGCGCCGTCCGCCGTCCGAGCCCCCGCCGATCTTGCAGTTGTGGCCCCCGAAATGGGCGACATAGCCGGAAATAGGTGCGGCCACAACTGCAAGATCGACGCGGATCGGGGCGCGGAGACCCCAGGAGCGCGGGGCCGGGAGCGCGGGCCCGGGGGCGCGGGGGCGTCGGGGGGCCGGGAGCGCGGGGCGCGGGGCCGGGAGCGCGGGGGGCGTCGGGGGGCCGGGAGCGCGGGGCGCGCGGGCGTCGGGGGGCGTTCGGTCGGGAGGGCGGTGGGATGCGGCGGAGGGGACGCCCGGGCCGGGCGTCCCCTCCGCCGAACGGGTCCTTATGCGGTGACGGGGCTGACCGTCACGGTCTGGAAGACGATCTCGGTCTTCGGACGGCCGCCGCCGGCCTGTTGGGCGTAGGCGCCGTCGTCGCCGCCTTCGGCGATCTTCTTTATGATGTCCATGCCCTTGGTGATCTTGCCGAACAGGGAGTACTGGGCCTGCAGCGGGCTGTCCTTGAACACGAAGAAGAACTGGCTGCCATTGGTGTCGGGACCGGCGTTCGCCATCGCGACCGCGCCCTCGGGGTAGGCCGGGCGCCGGTTGACCGGCAGGTTCTCGTCACCGAAGCGGTAGGTCGGGCCGCCGGTGCCGTCGCCGCCCGGGTCGCCGCACTGCAGGGCACCGATGTCGGCGACCAGGCGGTGGCACTTGGTGTTGTCGAAGAACTTCTTGCCGGCCAGGTACGCGAAGCTGCCCGCCGTACAGGGGGTCTTGGCCAGGTCCATCTCGATGGCGATCTCACCCAGGTTGGTGTTGATCGTCATGACCTGCTTGCCCGACCGGGGCACGTTCGCCTCCGGCTTGCCGACCTCCTTGACGCTCGCCGGCAGGGGCTCCTGCGACGCGGACGCGCTCGGGTCGACCAGGGGCTTGTACTCGCAGCTCGTCGGGCTCGCCGAGACCGAGCCGCTCGCGTCGGGAGCGACCGTCGGGTCGGCGTTCTCACCGTCGCCGCCGACGGCGATCGCGATCCACACGATCGCACCGACCAGCACCAGCGCGGCCGCACCGCCGGCGATGATGGTCTGGGTGCGGCGCCGCTGACGGGCGGCGTCGGCGCGCAGCGCCATCTCGCGTTCCAGCCGCGCCCGCGCGGCTGCCCGCCGGTCCCGGTCCCGGTTCGACGTCACGGTCGGTTCCCCCTGCACATTCCTTCTGGTGAATGGACACTAGCGACCCGCCGGCCGGCCGCCGGCACTGGCCCCTACTGAGTCGACGCCGACGAGCTGCCCGATGGTTGGCCGCTCGGCGTCTCCGCGGGCGCGTCGCCGCTGCCCAGGGTGAGCTTCTGGATGGTGACCTCGACCTTCGGCTTGCCGTCGCCCGGCTTCTCCGAGCCCTCGGCGACACCGCTCTCGGCGATCTTGTCGACCACCTCGAGGCCCTCGGTGATGTTGCCGAGCACCGTGTACTTGGCCTCGAACGCCGGCGAGTCCTTGTAGACGATGAAGAACTGGCTGCCGTTGGTGTCCTCACCCGAGTTCGCCATCGCGATCATGCCCCGCTTGTACAGTGCCGGGGCGGCCGGCGGCGAGGCCGACGCGGACGGGTCGGTGCTCGGCGGCGTGGTGGCCGTCGGCAGGTTCTCGTCGGCGAACCGGTACCCGGGGCCGCCGCTGCCGGAGCCCGACGGGTCACCGCACTGCAGCACGAAGCCGCCGCCGTCGGTGGTGAGCCGGTGGCAGGGGGTGTTGTCGAAGTAGCCCTTGCCGGACAGGAACGAGAAGCTCGCCGCCGTGCAGGGGACCTTGGAGACGTCGATCGCCGCCTTGATCACACCCTGGTTGGTGGTGATCGTCATCGTCTCGATGCCCGTGGTCGGCAGGTCGTCGTTGGGCGGCCGGCCGACGTCCTTGACGTTCTGGCCGCCGGTGTTCTCGTTCCAGGCGCACTGGCCGCTGCCCTGGGGCGCCGGATCCTTGTCGCCCTCGAAGACGCCGCCGAACCACAGGGCTCCGAGGACGATCAGCACCAGCGCCAGACCGGCTGCCGTGCCGGCCTGGATCTGCCGCTTCCTGCGGGCTGCCGCCGCGCGTCGGGCGATCTGCCGGTCCAGCTTCGCGCGCGCGAGCGCCCGTTGGCGGTCTCTGGTGCGGGCCACGGTGCGGGTCCTCCGTAAGATGACTGCGACAACTGCCTGGCGGCGCGTGGGAAAGCGCGACACGCCGGAGCGAGTGTACGGTCCGAACCCTGGAGTCGTGTGGGCGACCTGTCTCGGTCTGGCTACAGATGTGCCTACCGATACCGTGTTAAGCGCCTCGGAAAGGTGTAGCTCCGTGTTCATCGCCGGTTTCCCGGCCGACGCCTTCGGTACTAACTGTTACGTCGTCGCCCCCGCGCCGGGGGAGGACTGCGTGGTGGTCGACCCGGGCTTCGGGGTCACCCAGCGGCTCGACGAGGTGCTCGCCGAGCACAAGGTCAACCCCGTGGCCGTTCTGCTCACGCACGGTCACCTCGATCACACGTTCTCGGTGACGCCGGTGTGCTCGAAGCGCGGGATCCCGGCCTACCTCCACCCGGGCGACGACGAGATGCTCGCCGACCCGACGAAGGGGCTGTCGGCCGACCTCACCCAGCTCTTCGGCGGCCGGTTCGAGTGGGTCGAGCCCGACGACGTGAAGCCGCTCGACGACAAGGCGACCCTGAGCATCGCCGGACTGGAGATCACCGTCGACCACGCGCCGGGCCACACGAAGGGCTCGGTGCTCTTCCGGCTGCCCGGCGAGGCCGACGTCCCGCCGATCTGCCTCAGCGGCGACGTGCTGTTCGCCGGCTCGATCGGCCGTACCGACCTGCCCGGGGGGAGCACCGAGGAGATGATGGCAAGCCTGCGCGACCGCGTCCTGCCGCTCGCCGACGAGACGCTGGTGCTGCCCGGCCACGGTCCGGAGACGACGATCGGCCAGGAACGGGCGACCAACCCGTTCCTGCGGGGGGCCCACAGCGCACCGCGGCGGGGGTGGTAGGTCATGGCCAGGCCGACAGCGCTGTCCGGGTTCCCCGAGTGGCTGCCCGGTGAGCAGTTCGTCGAGAACACGTTCGTCGAGCGGGTCCGCCGCGTATTCGAGCTCCACGGGTTCGCACCCGTCGAGACCCGCGCGGTCGAGCCGCTCGACCAGCTGCTCCGCAAGGGCGAGACCTCCAAGGAGGTCTACACGCTGCGTCGTCTGCAAGCGGCGCCCGAAGGCGACGAGAAGGAAAACCTCGGCCTGCACTTCGACCTCACCGTGCCGTTCGCCCGGTACGTGCTGGAGAACGCGGGCAGGCTGCACTTCCCGTTCCGCCGCTACCAGATCCAGAAGGTGTGGCGCGGCGAACGGCCGCAGGAGGGCCGCTACCGCGAGTTCCGCCAGGCCGACATCGACATCGTCGACCGCGACTCGCTGGCCCTGCACTACGACTACGAGGTGCCGGTCGTGGCGGCCGAGGCGCTCGCCGCCCTGCCGATCCCGCAGGTCACGGTGCACACCAGCAACCGGAAGCTGGCGCAGGGCTTCTACCAGGGGCTGGAGATCGCCGACCCGCCGGCGGTGCTGCGGGTGGTCGACAAGCTCGACAAGATCGGCCCGGAGAAGGTCGCCACGGAGCTCCGCGACACGCTCGGTCTGAGCGACGCGCAGGCCACCGCGTGCCTGTCGCTCGCCGGGATCGCCACGCCCGACCCGTCGTTCGCCGAGCGCGTGCGGGCACTCGGCGTCAAGAGCGACCTGCTCGACGAGGGCCTGCACGAGCTGACCGTCGTGATGGAGGCGGCGAACGGGCTGGTGCCGGGCCTGCTGCTCGCCGACCTCAGCATCGCCCGCGGCCTCGACTACTACACCGGCACGGTGTACGAGGCGAAGATGCGCGGCTTCGAGAAGGCCGGCGCCGTGGGTGCCGGTGGCCGGTACGACAACCTCGCCGAGAGCGGGTCCGACCGGTTCCCCGGCGTCGGGATCTCGCTGGGCATCACCCGGATCCTGGGGCTGCTGTTCGGCGCCGGCGCGCTGGCGGCGTCGCGGCAGGTGCCGGCCTGTGTCCTGGTCGCGGTCACGAGCGAGGAGACCCGGGCAGCGAGCGATTCCGTGGCCGCCGCCCTGCGCCGCCGCGGCATCGCCACCGAGGTGGCGCCGGCCGCGGCGAAGTTCGGCAAGCAGATCCGCCACGCCGACCGGCGCGGCATCCCGTTCGTCTGGTTCCCGGCCCAGGCGCCGGACGGGCCGCACGAGGTCAAGGACATCCGGTCGGGCGACCAGGCCGCGGCCGACCCGGCCACGTGGGAGCCGCCGGCTATCGACCGCGTACCAGAGATCCGGACACCGTAGAGAGGTCCTCGCCCACCGCCACGGTGAGGGCTCCGGGGCCGTTCAGGGGCATGGCGTTCTCCGGGTGCGGCAGGTTCACCGTCAGCAGGGAGCCTGCCGCCCGGGCCCGGCCCAGGACCGCCGGACCGGCCCAGCCCGGCGCCTCCGGCCCGACCGCGAGGTCGTGGGCGAGCAGCGGCCGGCCGGCGTAGCGCACGTGCAGCTCCGACCGCAGGTCGCCGGGCTGCTCGCCGTGGCGTCCGCAGACCAGCTCGTCGCGCCACATCAGGCGGGCGCCGGCCGCCAGCTCGACGCGAGCGCGGCTGACGTGCCGGCACCCGGCGGCCGCGATCAGCGGCTCGGGCAGCCAGCGCAGCGTCGCGCCGGGCCCGACCCGCACGGTGACGGTCAGCGTCGACCAGTCGCGGGTGCGGCCGGGCAGCGCGACCGTCGCGGCCACCGAGCGCACCTCCACGGCCGCGTCGCCGGTCAGCTCGATCCGCAGGTCGAGGTCGTCGCCGGCGAGGGGACCGGCGGCGCCGCCGACCAGGTGCACGACCGTGGCACCGTCGTCGGCGGTACCGGTCCGGCGCAGCAGCAGCGGCGGCTCGCCGTGGAGGGTGGTCAGCCGGGCGCCGTCGGCGACCAGGACGGCGCGTGCTTTCACACCCGGGCCGCGACGCAGGAGCGCACCCACTCCGCCACGGGGGTCGCCGCCGGGTCCTCGACCAGCGACAGGAACACCGTCGGCGCGTCGCCGCGGCGGGCGCGGGCGTCGCGGTCCATCACGCCGAGGTCGGCGCCGACCAGCGGCGCCAGGTCGGTCTTGTTGATCACGAGGAGGTCGGCCGAGGTGACGCCCGGCCCGCCCTTACGGGGCACCTTGTCGCCACCGGCGACGTCGACGACGAAGATCTGCCGGTCGACCAGCCCCCGGCTGAACGTGGCGGTGAGGTTGTCGCCGCCGCTCTCGACCAGCACGAGGTCGAGCCCGCCGAGGCTGTGCTCGAGGTCCTCGACCGCGTCGAGGTTGGCGGCGATGTCGTCGCGGATCGCCGTGTGCGGGCAGCACCCGGTCTCCACCGCACGCACCCGTTCCGCGGGCAGCACGCCGTTGCGGAGCAGGAAGTCGGCGTCCTCGGTCGTGTAGATGTCGTTGGTGACCACGGCGAGGTTCAGCTCGCCGGCGAGCACCCGGCACAGCGCCGCGACCAGGGCGGTCTTGCCCGAGCCGACCGGGCCGCCGATCCCGATGCGCACCGCGCGGGCGTGGCTGTGGCCGAGCGCCCCGTGCGGATCGCCGCCGTGGTCGTTGTGTGGTGACATGTCGTTATCCCCTCAGGAGGCGAAGAGTCGCACTTCCCACGTGGCGTGGCGCTCCGCCCCCAGGTCGAGCAGTGGTGCGGTCGCGGCGGGCAGGTGTCCGTCGAGCGCGCGGTCCGCGGCGCGCGCGGCGGTCGCGTCGCAGTCGGCGGCGAGACCGGCCAGAACCGCCTGGACCGCGTACGGGTCCAGGCCGAGCAGCCGCACGGCCGCGCTGGCCGGCCCGGTGACCGCGCCGTACGCCGCGACCAGCGCCGCGTCGCCGGGCGACAGGCCGGCCCCGTGCGCGACGATCCCCAGTGCCACCGGGTGGTGGGCGTCGCGCACGGGCGGCAGCGTCCACATCGCGCGGCCGGCCCGCAGGAGGGCGCGGCCCTGGGAGCGGGAGGCCTTCCGCAGCGCCGGCGAGGGCGTCCGCGCGTCGAGTTCGGCGTCGAGCGTCGCGAGATCGGGCGACGGGCGGCACGACGCGGCGGCGAAGGCGGCGGCGACCAGCCCGGCGGTGGCCAGGCGGCCGTGGAGGAACAGGGCGAGGTCGGCCACCGTCGTCACCCGGCCCGCCTCGACCGCCTCCTCCAGCCCGCCCGAGTGGGCGTGGCCGCCCGCGGGCAGCCGGGAGTCGGCGAGCAGGAGGAGGGCCGCGACGGTCATGGTCAGAACAGGAAGTAGCGCTGGGCCATGGGCAGCTCGTCGACCGGTTCCGGCTCCACCACCTCGCCGTCGACGGTCACGGTGAACGTGTCCGGGGCGACCTCGATGCGCGGGAGCGCGTCGTTGAGCGGCAGGTCGGCCTTGCCCCGCCGGCGCACGTCGGCGACCGGCACCAGCCGGCGGCGCACGTCGAGACGGTCCTCGAGGCCGTCGTCCATCGCGGCCGGCGACACGAACAGCAGCGACGTGGCCGGCGCGGCCTGGCCGTAGGCACCGAACATCGGGCGGGGGAGCACCGGCTGCGGCGTCGGGATCGAGGCGTTGGCGTCGCCCATCTGCGCCCACGCGATCGCGCCGCCCTTGATCACCGCGTGCGGGCGGACGCCGAAGAACGCGGGGTCCCACAGCACCAGGTCGGCCAGCTTGCCCGGCTCGACCGAGCCGACCTCCCGCTCCAGGCCGTGCGCGACGGCCGGGCAGATCGTGTACTTCGCGACGTAGCGGCGGGCACGCAGGTTGTCGGCCGGCCCGTCGCCCGGCAGCGACCCCCGCCTGGCCTTCATGACGTGCGCGGTCTGCCACGTGCGCAGGACGACCTCGCCGACCCGGCCCATCGCCTGCGAGTCGGAGCCGATCATCGAGATCGCGCCCAGGTCGTGGAGGAGGTCCTCGGCGGCCATCGTCGACGGGCGGATGCGGCTCTCCGCGAACGCGAGGTCCTCCGGCACCGTCGGGTTCAGGTGGTGGCAGACCATCAGCATGTCGAGGTGCTCGTCGAGCGTGTTGCGGGTGTACGGGCGGGTCGGGTTCGTCGAGCTCGGCAGCACGTTCGGGTGCGCGGCCACCGTGATGATGTCGGGCGCGTGGCCGCCGCCGGCGCCCTCGGTGTGGTAAGCGTGGATGCCGCGACCGGCGATCGCGCGCAGCGTCTCCTCGACGAACCCGGCCTCGTTCAGGGTGTCGGTGTGGATCGCCGCCTGCACGCCCGACGCGTCGCAGACCCGCAGGCAGGCGTCGATCGCCGCGGGCGTGGTGCCCCAGTCCTCGTGCAGCTTGAAGCCGCCGGCGCCGCCGCGCAGCTGCTCCCACATCGACTCCTCCGACACGGTGTTGCCCTTGCCGAGCAGCAGCACGTTGACCGGGAACGGGTCGAGCGCCTCGAACATGCGGGCCAGGTGCCACGCGCCCGGCGTGACCGTGGTGGCCTTGGTGCCCTCGGCCGGGCCCGTGCCACCACCGATGATCGTGGTGATGCCCGCGGCCAGCGCCGTGTCGAGGATGGTCGGGCTGATCAGGTGGACGTGCGAGTCGATCGCGCCGGCCGTGAGGATGCGCCCGTTGCCGGCGATGATCTCCGTGCCGGGACCGATGACCAGATCGGGATGGACGCCGTCCATCGTGTCGGGGTTGCCGGCCCTGCCCAGGGCCACGATGCGCCCGTCGCGGATGCCGACGTCGGCCTTGACCACACCCCAGTGGTCGAGCACCACGGCGCCGGTGATCACGGTGTCGGGCGCGCCGGCCGCGCGGGTGGCGGTGGACTGGCCCATCGACTCGCGGATCACCTTGCCGCCGCCGAACACCGCCTCGTCGCCGCCGGCGCAGTGGTCGAGCTCGACCTCGATGAGCAGGTTCGTGTCGGCCAGGCGGATCCGGTCACCCGTGGTCGGTCCGTACAAGGACGTGTACCTGGCGCGAGAGAGTCGACCCACGTGCGTCACCTCTTGATCGAAAGCCCGGGCACGACGCGCCTGCCGCCGAGCGCGACCAGGGTGACCTCGCGCGGAATCCCCGGCTCGAAGCGCACCGACGTGCCGGCCGGAACCGCCAGGCGGTGGCCGGCCGCGGCGGCGCGGTCGAACTCGAGGGCGGCGTTGGCCTCGGCGAAGTGGAAGTGCGAGCCGACCTGGATGGGGCGGTCGCCGGTGTTGACCACCCGCAGGGCGACCGTCGACCGGCCGGCGTTGATCTCAATGTCGCCGTCGCCGAAGAGGATCTCGCCCGGCGTCACGGGATCGGCCCGTGGACGGTGACGAGCTTGGTGCCGTCGGGGAACGTGGCCTCCACCTGGACCTCCGCGAGCATCTCCGGCACACCGTCGAGCACGTCCTCGCGGGTGAGGACGGTGCGGCCGGCGGACATCAGGTCGGCGACGGTGCGGCCGTCGCGGGCGCCCTCCAGCAGGAACGCGGTGACCACCGCGACCGCCTCCGGGTAGTTCAGCCGCAGCCCCCGACCGCGGCGTTTCCAGGCGAGCTCGGCGGCGACGTGGATCATCAGCCGCTCCTGCTCGTGCTGGGTGAGGAACATGCGGGCACCTCCTCGCGGGGGTCTGGATCGTCGCAGGGAGAAGTTTCGGACGCGTTACGACCCGCCGCCGGCAATTTGGCGGAATTGTGCGGCTGACCGGATAGCCGGAAACGGCGGGTACCCGACCGATCGATTGTCACGGCGGTAGTCGTTAGTGTGTCGTCTTCGAAAGTTGCCGGGGATCGACGGAACGGGATGACGCATGGGGCGGCACCGGCTCAGGCGCGTGATGGCGGCACCGCTGGTCGCCACCGTCGCCGCGATCGCGGTCATCGCCGCCGTCACCGCGGCCGCAGCCCTCTACGCGCGCCACGGCACCCCCGTCGACACCGCGACCAGCCGGTGCACGGCGACCGTCCGCGTGGTCACCGCCGCCTCGTTCGCACCGGTGATCGAGTACCTCAAGCCCGCCCTCGAAGCCGGCGACGACTGCCTCTCGGTCACCGTCGACGTCGTCGACGGGCGGGCCGCACCCGCCCGCGCCGCCCAGCTCGGCGCCGACCTGTGGATCCCCGACGACGCCTCCTGGACCGCCGCCGCCGGCCGGCTCAAGCTCGCCGCCAAGGGCACCCTCGGCTCCGGCACCGTCCTCGCCACCAGCCCGATCTACATGGCCGCCGACCGGGCCACCGCCGCCCGCGTGCAGCAGGCCGGCGGGTCCTGGCTGGCGCTGGCCACGCTCGCCGGCGACCCGGCCGGCGTCACGCTCGCCGTCCGCGACCCCGCCGGGTCAGGCGAGGGCATGGTCGGCGCCGGCGCGGTCGGCGAGGGCGTGTGGGTGGCGCAGGGCATGGACGCGTCGTCGCTCGCCCTCAGCCGCGCCCTGCCCCAGGTGCGCACCGTCGCCGGCGCCGGACCTGCCCTGCCCCGGCAGCCCGGCGAGGTCGGCCTCGTCGCCGAGTACGCGCTCCTCGCCGACCCGCCGACCGGCCTCACCTACCTGCCCGGCACCGACCGCAGCGCGGTGCTGCGGTACACCTTCCTGCCCACCGAAGCGGCCCTCGACAACGCCGCCGCGGTGACCCGGCTGCTCGACGCCCTGCGCGGCAACCGGTCCGACGAGGCGCTCGGGGCCGCCAGGCTGCGCCGGGCCGACACGCTGCCGGTGGCCGGCGCGGCGGTCAGCCCGCTGCCCACGCTCGCGGCGAAGCCGTTCGACGTGCTCGGCGCGCACCACGTCGACCACGTCTTCGCCACCTGGTACCCGGCCGACCGGCGCACCAGCCTGCTCATGGTCGTCGACGTGTCCGGCTCGATGGCGAACCCCACGCCCGGCACCGGCACCCCGGTGATCGACCTGGTGCGCCAGGGCGGCCGGTCGCTGGGCACGCTGCTGCCCGACGAGGCCCGCGCCGGACTGTGGGTCTTCGGCGAGGGCCACCGGGAACTGCTGGCACCGGCGCCGCTCACCGAACAGCACCGGGCGGCGTGGGCGTCGGCGATCGGCGGGCTCACCGTCCAGAAGACCGGGACCAACCTGTTCGACACGATCCTCGCCGCCTACACCGCCGCCCGCGACGCGTACGTCCCCGGCATGCCGAACCAGGTGTTCGTGTTCACCGACGGCCGCAACGAGGGCGGCGCCGTGCCGGCCACCGCGGCGTCCGCCCTCGCCGCGGCGATGGACCCGAAGCGCCCGGTGCAGCTCAGCATCGTCGCGTACGGCGGTGTGAAGGAGGAGGCGGCGCTGGAGGCGGTCGTGAAACCGGTGGACGGGTACGTCGACACGCCGGAGACCATCGACGAGGTGGGCGCGGTGTTCATCCACGTGGCGGCCGGAGGGTTGCACGAGCACGAGGCCTGACAGAATGTCCCACGGTCCGTACCCGTTCGACAGGAGCTCACACCGTGATCCGTAGCCACGACGCCGGTACGCTGCGCGCGTCGCACGCCGGTACCACCGTCACGCTCGCCGGCTGGGTGGCCCGCCGCCGTGACCACGGCGGGGTCATCTTCGTGGATCTCCGGGACGCGTCCGGGATCGTGCAGGTCGTGTTCCGCGAAGACGATGCCCACGCGCTGCGGAACGAGTTCTGCGTCAAGGTGGTCGGCGAGGTCACCGCGCGGCCCGCCGGCAACGAGAACCCCGAGCTGCCGACCGGTGAGGTCGAGGTCGTGGCTTCCGAGCTGACGGTTCTGTCCGAGGCGGCGCCGCTGCCCATCCCCGTCGACGACAACGTCGACGCCGGCGACGACATCCGCCTGCGCTACCGGTACCTCGACCTGCGCCGCTCCGGACCGTCGAACGCCATCCGGCTGCGGTCGCGGGCCAACCAGATCGCCCGCGAGGTGCTGCACGCGCGGAACTTCCTGGAGATCGAGACCCCGACGCTCACCCGGTCGACCCCCGAGGGCGCCCGCGACTTCCTGGTGCCGGTGCGGCTGCAGCCGGGCACCTGGTACGCGCTCCCGCAGTCGCCGCAGCTGTTCAAGCAGCTGCTCATGGTCGCCGGGATGGAGCGGTACTACCAGATCGCCCGCTGCTACCGCGACGAGGACTTCCGCGCCGACCGGCAGCCCGAGTTCACCCAGCTCGACATCGAGATGTCGTTCGTGACCCAGGACGACGTCATCTCCCTCGGCGAAGAGCTCGTCAAGGCGCTCTGGAGCGAACTGGCCGGGTTCGAGATCACCACCCCGATCCCGCGGCTGACCTGGCACGACGCGATGGCCCGCTACGGGTCCGACAAGCCCGACCTGCGGTACGGCGTCGAACTGACGGACCTGTCCGACTACTTCCGGGGGACCGAGTTCCGCGTCTTCGCCTCCGCCAGCTACATCGGCGCCGTGGTGATGCCCGGCGGCGCGTCGCAGACCCGGCGCGAGCTCGACGGCTGGCAGGACTGGGCCAAGGCCCGCGGCGCGCGCGGCCTCGCGTACGTGGTGCTCGACGCCGAGACCGGCGAGGCCCGCGGGCCGGTAGCGAAGAACCTGAGCGCCGAGCACCTCGGCGGCCTCGCCGACGCCGTCGGCGCCAAGCCCGGCGACGCCGTGTTCTTCGCCGCCTCGGGGAACAGGCGCGAGGCGCAGGAGCTGCTCGGCGCCGCCCGCGTCGAGATCGCCAACCGGGCCGGGCTGGTCGACAAGGACGCGTGGGCGTTCTGCTGGGTCGTCGACGCACCGATGTTCGAGCCGACCGACGACGGCTGGACCGCCGTGCACCACCCGTTCACCTCGCCGACCGACGAGTGGATGGACACCTTCGAGACCGCACCCGGCGACGCCCTCGCCTACGCCTACGACATCGTCTGCAACGGCAACGAGATCGGCGGCGGCTCGGTGCGTATCCACCGCGGCGACGTGCAGCGGCGGGTGTTCGACCTGCTCGGCATCACGCCCGACGAGGCCGAGGAGAAGTTCGGCTTCCTGCTGGAGGCGTTCAAGTTCGGCCCGCCGCCGCACGGCGGCATCGCGTTCGGCTGGGACCGGGTCACGATGCTGCTCAGCGGCAACGAGTCGATCCGCGAGGTCATCGCGTTCCCGAAGACCCGCGGCGGCTTCGACCCGCTCACCCAGGCACCCACGCCGATCACCGCGCAGCAACGG
Source organism: Virgisporangium ochraceum (assembly GCF_016863655.1). Taxonomy (GTDB): domain Bacteria; phylum Actinomycetota; class Actinomycetes; order Mycobacteriales; family Micromonosporaceae; genus Virgisporangium; species Virgisporangium ochraceum. Next base: position 14,906 of record NZ_BOPH01000132.1, on the reverse strand, counting down.
CTGGAGGCCGGCGTCGACGCGAAGCCCAAGGCAGCTCCCGCGGGCACCGCCGGTGCGGCGGCGCCCGTCGCGCCGGCCTGATGCTGCTGGTCATCGGAGCCGGCGGCTATCTCGGTGCCGCCGTGCGGCGGGCCGCCGGCGACCGGCCGGTCGTGGGCGCGTCCCGCCGGACGGGGCTCGACATCACCGACCGCGCCGCCGTCCTGGCGTTCATGCGCGAGGTGCGACCCGCCGCGGTGATCAACGCGGCCGCGGCGCTGGGCAACGCGGGCGGGGCGCCGGCCGACAGCTGGCCGGTCAACGTCCGGGGCGCGGGGAACGTCGCGCTCGCGGCGGCGTCCGTCGGCGCGCGGCTGGTGCACGTCAGCTCCGACGCGCTGCACGGCGGGCGTCCCGCGCCGTACACCGAGGCCGACGACCCGTCGCCGGTGTTCCCGTACGGCGCGGCGAAGGCGGCGGGCGAGGCGGCCGTGTCCCACGCGTGCGGTTCCGCCGTGCTGGTCCGCACGTCGCTGCTGGTCTCCGACGGGGTCGCGCCGTTGTCGCGGCACGAGGAGACCGCCCTCGCCATGATCCGGGGGGCCGCTCCCGGCGCCCTGTTCACCGACGAGATCCGCTGCCCCGTGCCGGTCGGCGGCCTGGCGGCCGCCCTGGTGGCGCTCGCCTCCAGCGACCTCACCGGGGTGGTGAACGTCGCCGGCATGGAGGCGATGAGCCGCCACGACCTCGGGGTGCGGGTGGCCCTGGCACACGGGCTGGACCCGTCGCGGGTCCCGGCGGCGGCGCTGGCCGACAGCGGCCTGGTGCGCCCCGCCGAGATCCGTCTCGACTGCTCCCTGGTCCTGAAGCACTTCCCGGACCTGGAGCAGGCTCTCACCCTTTAGGACCAGGCACCCGCCGCGGCCGCTTCGCGGACGACGTCGCGGAAGTCGCGGCCGGGGCGGCCCAGGACGCGTTCGAGATCCGGGGTGACGGCCGAGTTGCGCCCGTCGAGGACCTTCGCGAACAGGGCCGCGACCGACGGGGCCGCCTCCGGGCCGACGAACTCGACGGCCGCCGCGGCGTACTCGTCGACCGACACCGGCTGGTAGCGGACCTCCCGACCGGACGCCGCCGAGATCTCCGCCGTCGCCTCGGCGAACGTGATCGCCCGCGGACCGGACAGCTCGTACAGCCGTCCCGAATGGTCGTCCGACGTGAGGGCGGCGACCGCGACCTCGGCGATGTCGGCGACGTCGATGAACGGCTCCGGCACGTCGGGGCTCGGCAGCGCCACCACGCCCTCCATCACGCCGGGGTGCAGGAACGACTCGCTGAAGTTCTGCGCGAACCAGTTGCAGCGCAGGATGGTCCAGTCGGCGCCGCTGGTGCGCACCGACTCCTCCGACGGCCACGTCTCCTCCTCGCCGCGGCCGGAGAGCAGCACGATGCGCCGGGTGCCGGCGGCGACCGCGAGCTTGGCGAACGCCCCGATCTGCTCCGCGGCGCCGGGGAACGCCAGGTCGGGCTGGTAGGTGAGGTAGACCGCGGTCACGTCGCGGACCGCGGGCTCCCAGGTGGTGAGGTCCTCCCAGTCGAACGGCGGGCTGCCCGCCCGGGAGCCGATGCGCACCGCCGCGCCACGGTCGGCCAGCTTCTGTGCCACGCGGCGGCCGGTCTTGCCGGTTCCGCCGATCACAAGTGTCGTCATGCGGAGAAGTCTTCAAGCTCCGGTGCTGCCGGAACATGGTTGAGAGCCGCGCCGACATGCGCGATCGTCTACAGCCATGGACGCCCTCGCTTCGCTGCTCGACGGCCCCCGCGCCCGCAACGCGTTCCTGATCCGGGCGCTGCTCGACCCGCCGTGGTGCCTGCGCGTGCAGAGCCGGTCGCCGCTGTGCGTGGTGGCGATGGTGCGAGGCGACGCCTGGGTGCGCCACGACGGCGGCGAGCCCGTGCACCTCGACCCCGGCGACATCATGGTGACCTGCGGCCCCGACCCGTACACGGTCGCCGACGACCTCGCCACCCCGCCGCACGTGATCATCCACCCGGGGGAGAAGTGCATGACCCCCGACGGGCGCAGCCTCACCGAGGAGCTGACGCTCGGCGTGCGCTCCTGGGGCACCAACCCCGACGGAAAGGTGCTGATGCTGGTCGGCAGCTACCAGATGCAGGGCGAGGTCAGCCGGCGCCTGCTCACCGTGCTGCCGAGGCTGCTCACCGTGCCCGCCGGCACCCTCGACACGCCGCTGGTGCCGCTGCTCAACGCCGAACTGGTCAAGAACGAGCCGGGCCAGGAGGCGGTGCTCGACCGGCTGCTCGACCTGCTGCTCATCGCGGTGCTGCGGGCCTGGCTCGCGCGTCCCGACGCCGGCTCGCCCGGCTGGTACACCGCCCACACCGACCCGGTCGTCGGTCCGGCGCTGCGCATGATCCACAACAACCCGGCCCACCCGTGGACGGTCGCCTCGCTGGCCGCCGGCTCGGGCGTCTCGCGGGCCGCGCTGGCCCGCCGCTTCACCGACCTGGTCGGCGAGCCGCCGATGAAGTTCCTCACCGGCTGGCGGCTGGCCCTGGCCGCCGACCTGCTCCGCGAACCCGACGCGACGCTCGGTTCGGTGGCGCGCAAGGTGGGGTACGGCAGCGCGTTCGCGCTGAGCGCCGCGTTCAAGCGCGAGCACGGCGTGAGCCCGCAGCGCCACCGCGAGGGCGTGGAGCTGCCGGTGCTCGTCTGATTTGTGAGGGGTGGGAGGTCAGGAACATCATCCGGCCCCGATGATGTTGATAACCTCCCACCCGTCTCGTGGGCGGCGTGTCGTGGCGGCGTCTCTTGGGCGCATGCGGTGCGCCGGGCGCGTCAGGGCGCCGGTCGCACCGTCGTGCGGGCGAGCGGGTTGCCGTAGCCGAGCCGCTCGTAGAGGCGGCGCGGCCCCGACGCGTCGGACATCACGCTCAGCGAGCAGTTCCCGAACTCGGCGTGCAGCAGCCGGGTGAGGGCGGCGGTCACCGCCGTTCCCAGCGAGCGCCGCCGGTGGTCCGGGTGGACGGCGACCCCCGCGATGTGACCCGCACCGCCGCGCGACCGGTCCGCCGCGCACGCGACCAGCTCTCCGCCGGCCTTTCCGCCGGCCCGGACGCCGTACCAGCGGCGTACCCGGGGGTCGCCGGGCCGGCTGACGCTGGCCGGGAACGCGAGGTCGAGGAGCGCGTCGACCTCGGCGTCGGCGTCCAGCGGCCCGACCGCCGCCTCGCCCGGCACGGGTGGCGGTGCCGTCCAGGTGGTCAGCTGGTCCCAGTCGTCGTGGAGGTCCGACCGCAGCGGCGCCGCCTGCTCCGGCGTCAGGTGGGGCAGGTGCGCCCAGCGGGCCCCGCCGCCCATCGCCAGCGTGAACTCCACCGCCGCCGGTCCGTCGCCGAGGGCCCACACCATGGGACGCGCGGGGTCGCGGTCGATCCAGGCCAGCAGGCCGTCGGTCCGGTAGCCGGTGACGTCGCCGGTCGTGGTGAGCATCACGTACGGGTGGTTCCCGCTCGCCTCCAGGAGGGCGCTTCGCCCGCCGAGCACCTCGTAGCCCACGACATACGAGTTCACCACAACGGCAGCGGCGGGTTCCGAGCGGCTAGGGTCGGTCCTCGTGGATGACGGGCTGTTCGACCTCCCGGGTGCCACCGCCGCCCCCGCGGACGGTTTCACGGCACCCGACGACGACTCACCGCTCGCGGTGCGGATGCGCCCCGCCTCCATCGACGAGCTGGTGGGGCAGGGTCACCTGCTCGCTCCCGGTGCGCCGTTGCGCCAGCTGGTCACCGGGACCAGCCCGATGTCGGTCATCCTGTGGGGCCCGCCGGGCTCGGGGAAGACGACGATCGCGCACCTGGTCGCGCAGGCCGGCGGCCGCACGTTCGTCGCGATGTCGGCGCTGAACGCGGGCGTCAAGGACGTGCGCGCCGTGATCGACACCGCGCGTAGGCGCCGCCGCTCGGGTGGCGACCCGACCGTCCTGTTCATCGACGAGGTGCACCGCTTCAGCAAGACCCAGCAGGACTCGCTGCTCGCCGCCGTCGAGGACCGGACCATCACGCTGCTCGCCGCCACGACGGAGAACCCGTACTTCTCGGTCATCTCGCCCCTGCTGTCGCGGTGTGTGCTGCTCACCCTGCGTCCCCTCGACGAGGGCGCGGTGCGCGGCCTGGTGCGCCGCGCGCTGGCCGACGAGCGCGGCCTCGCGGGCGCCGTGACCCTGGCCACCGACGCCGAGGACCACCTCGTGCGGCTCGCCGGCGGCGACGTCCGCAAGGCCCTGACCGCGCTCGAGGCCGCGGCGGCGTCGGCGCTCGCCGCCGGTCGCGCCGAGATCGATCTGGGGACCGCGGAGCAGGCGGTCGACGTGGCCGCGCTGCGCTACGACCGGGCCGGCGACGCCCATTACGACGTGGTGAGCGCGTTCATCAAGAGCATGCGCGGCTCCGACCCCGACGCCGCGCTGCACTACCTGGCGCGGATGCTGGCCGCCGGCGAGGACGCGCGGTTCGTGGCCAGACGCATGATCATCTTCGCGAGCGAGGACGTCGGCATGGCCGACCCGATGGCTCTCCTGGTGGCGAACGCCGCCGCCCACGCCGTGGAGTACGTCGGACTCCCGGAGGCCCAGCTCAACCTGGCCCACGCCGTGGTGCACCTGGCCACCGCGCCGAAGTCGAACCGCGTGACGGTCGCCATAGGCGCGGCGCTGTCCGACGTGCGCGCCGGCCGGGGCGGTGCCGTCCCCCCGCACCTGCGCGACGCCCACTACTCCGGCGCGAAGGGCCTCGGTCACGGCGCCGGCTACCGTTACCCGCACGACGACCCGCGCGGCGTCGTCACCCAGCGGTACGCCCCCGACGGCCTGACCGACGCCGAGTACTACCAACCGAGCGACCACGGTGCCGAGCGTTCGGTGGCTGACCGACTGCCGAAGTTGCGGCGTATCGTGCGTGGCGGCGCGGGTTCCGGCGCTCCCGGAGCCGGCGCCGGAGCCACGGGCGTGAGATCGGGAGCCGCGGGCCGCACGTCCGGCGCTGGAGAGGAGACGGTGTGACACCGCGTGACCCCGGCTGGGACGACGAGACGCCGACCCGAGGTGGCCGCCGCCGCGCTGAGGACCGCCAGGACGACCAGCCCACCCGTTCCACCGGCGGCCGCCGACGCGCGGACGAGCGCACGGGCGAGGTTCCGTCGGTCCCCCGTCACCGGTCGGGGGAGTACCCCGCTGTGCCCCGCCACCAGTCCGGCGAGTACCCGTCGGTGCCACGCCACCAGTCGGGCGAGTACCCCCCGGTGCCCCAGGACCGGACCGGTGGCTTCCCGGCCCCTGATCGCACCGGTGGCTTCCCGACGGTGCCGCAGGACCGGACGGGTGGCTTCCCGCCGGTGCCGCGCCACCAGTCGGGCGAGTACCCGGCCGTGCCCCGCGAGCACACGGGCGGCTGGCCGGCCGCCGGCGCGGACCGCCGCGGTCCCGATCCGACCCAGCCCCACGGCCGCGCCGTTCCGGGCCCCCGGCAACACCCCGGCGACACCGGCGAGAACCGCCGCGTCCCCGTCCCTCCCGCCGAGGCGGCCACCGAACACATCCCGGTCGTCAACGACGAGTCCCGGGCCGGACGCCGCAGCGCCACCCGCGGCCACCGCCCACCCACCCCCGCCGGCCGCGCGACCCCGCCCCCCGCCGGCCGCGCACAGGCACCCCTGGCGCACGGCCCCGGCCCCGCGCCGCAGTCGCCGGCCCGGATACCGGGTGGTGCCGCGACCGTCGGCCGCCTACCCGGTGACCCCGTGCCGAACGCCCACCCACCGGCGCAGCCCCCCGCGGGACGCATCCCGGGTGGGCCGGTACCCCCGGCCGGACCTCCCGTCGGCCGTATCCCGGGCGCGGTCCCACCGGGTCAGGGCCCGCACGGTCAGGGCCCGCACGGTCAGGGCCCGCACGGTCAGCCGGGGCACGCGGCGGCCGGCCGTATTCCGGGCGCCGTGCCGCCGGGACACGGCCCCGGCCCCGGTTCCGGTCCCGGGCGCCCGGGACCGGTCGGGCCGGGTCCGGTCGGGTCCGAGCAGACGGGGCCGATCAGGGCCGCGCACGCTGTCGCGCCGCCACATCCCGGACGTGCCGCCCCCGGCGGCCCGGCCGGTGTCGCCGGTGGACACGGTGCGCCCGGTGGATACGGTGCGCCGGGGATTGCCGGTGGTCCTGGCGTGGCGGGAGTAGCCGGAGTCGCGGGCGTCGCCGGAGCGGCACGCGTGTCCGCGCCGCCCGCCCCGTCCGTACGTCCGCCAGCCCAGCCAGCACCGCCCACGCCCTCAGGGCCGCCCGCACCCTCCGCGCGCGCGTCCGCACCATCGGCGCCGCCCGCACCGCCCGCACCGCCCGCGCCTCCCGCACCGCCAGCGTCGCCCACGACGTCAGTGCCGTCCGCGCGCGTGTCCGTCCCGCCGGCACCCCCCGCTCGGCCGTCCGGGGCTCCGGCTCGTCCACCGGTGCCGCGGCCCTCGCCGCCCGGTGAAGGGCTGCCGCCCGGCCCGCGCCCGTCGCCCGCCGACGACCGGCGTCGCCCGACCGACGAGCCCGCCGGCCCACGCATCGGCCCGGCGCCGGACGAGACCGGCGGCCGGAGCCGCCGCACCCGTGCCGACCGCCGCCGAGCGTCAGAGGCCGCGCAAGAGGCGGCCCAAGGTGCGGCGTCAGGAACAGCAGAAGGAACGGCGACAGCCCCCACAGCCCCGATCGACGACGTCGAACCGCCCTCCGCCGGGCTGGCCGAGGCGCTCGGCTCGATCGCCGGCCCCGCCGCCACCCCGCGGTCCGACGCGCCGGCGGAGGCCGCCCCCGAGCCGGAGGAGCTCCCCGACCTCGACGATGAGCCGATGGCCGCGGAGCCGGGTATCACCGTCGACCCGTTGTTCTCCGGGACGCGGGAGATCCGCACCAACCGGCGGGCGGCGCTGCGGCGCGAGCTGGACGAGGTGCGTCGGGTCCGTACCGCGACGGTCATCCTGCTGGTGCTGGCCATCCTCGGTGCGCCGCTGACGTTCTACGCGATCCGGGAAGCGGCCAGCGACCCGGTGCTCGGCCACCTGGGCGCGCTCGAGGTGCCCGGCTGGGCGGCCCGCGACCCGCAGGACGAGGTGACCGGCAGCCGCTGGTGCATCGGCCAGTGCCGCCTGCGTCAGCGGATCCTGCGGTCGGAGCGCGCGCCCGACGAGACCAGCGCCGTCTACACGACCGCGCTGCGCAAGGCGGGCTGGGTGCCGTGGAAGATCGCGGGCTGCCCGGCCGAGGGGCAGCAGGGCGTCGAGAGCTGCTGGCAGCGTGACGAGTACGTGCTGGACCTCTGGGTGTACCAGCCCGAGTGCGAGGTGCAGCTCAAGGTCCCCGATCCGAACCAGCCGGCCACGCCGCTGGCCGAGGCGGTCTGTCCGCCCACGGTGGTCACCCTCAAGATCATCAACAGGGTCTCGTTCGAGACCGAGAACGGCGCCTGACCCAAAGCGCCCAATGCCGACGACACACCCGTCCCGGAAGGCGAATGTCCACTACGGACGGTAGGGTCTCCACGTTGACCACGGGGAAACACGAGGAAAGGGGAGTGCCGTGTCACCGTTGGAGGTCGCGGGGCTCGTCGCCGCAATCGCATTCGCCGTTCTCGTGGTGGCGTTGGCCCTGCCGATCCTGAAGCTGCGGCACACCGTCGACGCGGCCACGCGGGCGCTCAGCGACGTCGCCGACCAGACCGGACCGCTCCTGACCCAGGTGAACGGCACGATCGGCAACGTCAACACCGCCCTCGGCCAGGTGCACACGTCGCTCGACGGCGTGAACCTGCAGCTGGCCCGCCTCGACGCGATCACCAACAACGTCCAGCACATCAGCACGAACGTCGCGAACCTGTCCACTGTGGTCAGTGCCGCGGCGGCGAACCCGCTGGTCAAGGTCGCCGCGCTCGGCTACGGCGTGCGCAAGGCCGCCGCGAACCGCCGCCAGGCCGACGAGGACAAGGCCGTCCGCAGCGAGCTCCGTCGTCAGCGCAAGGCCCGTCGCGCGTAAAGACCATAGGTGACGCGCGTGAACACGGCCGGCGCCGTGAAGCTTCGCCACAATCCGAGGAGATAGAAGAATGCGTCGCCTGCTCTGGCTCGGCATCGGGCTCGCCGTTGGTGCTCTCGTCTTCCGTGCGGTCACGAAGAAGGCGCAGGCCTTCACCCCGCAGGGGATCGCCGGCTCGGTCCAGCAGGGCGCTGTGGGTGTGCTGGAGTCGGTCCGTACCTTTGTGGATGACGTCCGGGACGCGATGGCCGAGCGCGAGGAAGAGATCCGCTCGGCCTTCGACGAGAACCTGACCCTGGACGAGGACCTGCATCCGGAGAAGGGCATCGACTACCGTTGACTTCATCCCGTTGTCTGGAACCGGGGGATTCCAGCGGTCACCCGCTGGGTTTCCTGCTTCGCTGGCGGTTGCCCCGCGCGGGAGTACTCCCGTTGGGGTCTTACACCGCCTCCACAGGCAGCCACCGAGAGCCCCTCGGCGAGGATGTTGCGTGCCGCGTTGACGTCGCGGCAGTGCGTGGTGCCGCACCGGCACGTCCACGTGCGCACGTTGAGCGGCAACTTCTCCACGACCGCGCCGCAGGCCGAGCACAACTTGGTCGACGGGAACCACCGGTCCACCGCGATCACCGTCCGGCCATGCCAGTCGGCCTTGTACTCCAGCAGCGTGCGGAACTGCTGCCACGCCGCGTCGGAGATGGCACGGGCGAGGCTACGGTTCTTGATCATATTGCGCACGGTCAGGTCTTCGATCACGATCGTTTGGTTGTCACGAACGAGACGAGTCGTCAACTTGTGCAGGTGATCTCGCCGCCGGTCAACGATCCGGGCATGAATCCGGGCAACCTTCAGCCGAGCCTTGGTCCGGTTGGCCGAGCCCTTCTCTTTGCGGGCGAGGCTGCGCTGGAGTCGGGCAAGCCGGATCCGGTCACGCCGCTCGTGCCGCAGGTTGATGATCTTCTCGCCGGTCGACATGGTGAGCAGGTTCTCGAGCCCCGCATCGATTCCGACCGCCGCGTTCGGCGCGACGGTCTCCTCGATCACGTCGTCGCACAGCAGCGAAACGAACCAACGGCCCGCCGCATCCTGCGAAACGGTGACCGTCGACGGGGACGCGCCCTCGGGCAGGGGCCTCGACCACACGACGGCGAGGGGTTCGGCCATCTTGGCCAGAGTCAGGGTGCCGTCGCGGTAGCGAAAACCGCTGGTCGTGTACTCGGCCGACCGGCGCGATCTCTTCCTGCTCTTGAATGTCGGATACCTCGCCCGCTTGGCGAAAAAACTGGTGAACGCGCACTGCAGGTGCCGCAGCGTCTGCTGAAGCGGAACCGACGACACCTGTTTGGGGAACGCAAGTTCCTCGGTCTTCTTCCAAGCGGTCAACATGGCGCTGGTGGCGCTGTAGTTGACATGCTCCTGCCGCAGTTTCCACGCCTCGGTACGTGCGACCACCGCCAGGTTGTAGACCTTGCGAACACACCCGAACGTCCGCGCCAACTCGGCCGCTTGAGAAGCTGTCGGGTAGAAGCGGTATCGGAATGCCCGCTTCACCCGTCGGCCCACGGCTCACAAACTACGCAACCGATCGATAACTATTGTGGTGGCGCGCCGCACGGTCGCCCCCGCTTCCTCCCCACGGCCGCAGCCGGGGGTCTCCACGGAGGAAAGACACGATGAAGACAGCGGAGATCCGCCGGCGTTTCCTGGCGCACTTCGAGGCGAACGGCCACACCGTCGTCCCGAGTGCCCCGCTGCCGGCGATCGACGATCCGAACCTGCTGTTCATCAACGCCGGCATGGTCCAGTTCGTCCCGTACTTCCTCGGCCAGCGCACGCCGCCGTTCGACCGCGCGGTGAGCGTCCAGAAGTGTCTGCGCACCCCCGACATCGACGAGGTCGGCAAGACCAGCCGCCACGGCACGTTCTTCCAGATGAACGGCAACTTCTCGTTCGGCGACTACTTCAAGGAAGGCGCGATCAAGCTCGCCTGGGAGCTGTCGACGAACCCGGTCGAGCAGGGCGGCTACGGCCTCGACGGCGACCGCATCTGGGCGACCGTCTACCTCGACGACGACGAGGCCATCGACATCTGGCACCGGGTGATCGGCCTGCCGAAGGAGCGCATCGTGCGCCGCGGCAAGGCCGACAACTTCTGGTCGATGGGTATCCCCGGGCCGTGCGGCCCGTGCTCCGAGCTGTACCTCGACCGCGGCCCCACGTACGGCCCGGGCGGTGGCCCGGAGGTCGACGAGGACCGGTACATGGAGTTCTGGAACCTCGTGTTCATGCAGAACCTCCGCGGTCCCGGATCGGGCAAGGAGGACTTCCCGATCCTCGGTGAGCTGCCGGCGAAGAACATCGACACCGGCATGGGCCTGGAGCGGGTCGCGGCGCTGCTGCAGGGCGTCGACAACATGTACGAGATCGACGAGGTCCGCCCGGTGCTCGCCCGCGCCGCGGAGATGACCGGCAGAACGTACGGCGCGAAGAGCGGCCACGCGGCCACCGAGAGCCACCCCGACGACGTCCGCCTGCGGGTGATCGCCGACCACGTCCGCACCGCGTTGATGATCATCGGTGACGGCGTGACGCCGGCCAACGACGGCCGCGGCTACGTGCTGCGCCGCATCATGCGACGGGCCATCCGCGCGATCCGGCTGCTGGGCTGGCAGGAGCCGGCACTGCCGGAGCTGCTGCCGGTCGCCCGCGACTGCATGTCGCCGTCGTACCCCGAGGTCGCCGAGGAGTTCGACCGCATCGCGTCGTACGCCTACGCCGAGGAGGAGGCGTTCCTCGCCACGCTGCGGCAGGGCACGACGATCCTCGACACCGCGATCGCCGAGACCCGCAAGGCCGGCAAGCCCGCGCTCACCGGCGACAAGGCGTTCCAGCTGCACGACACGTTCGGCTTCCCGATCGACCTCACGCTGGAGATCGCCCAGGAGGCCGGCCTGACGGTCGACACCGAGGGCTTCCGGTCGCTGATGGCCGAGCAGCGCGCCCGGGCCAAGGCCGACGCGCAGCAGCGCAAGACCGGCCACGCCGACCTGTCCGCCTACCGCACCGCGCTCGACTCCGGCGGCGCGATCGAGTTCACCGGCTACCAGGAGCTGCGCCGCGAGACCACGGTGCGCGCGGTGCTCGCGCCCACCGGCGCGAACCTGCAGGCGGCCGGTGAGGGCGAGCAGGTCGAGATCGTCCTCGACGTCACCCCGTTCTACGCCGAGGGCGGCGGCCAGCAGCCCGACACCGGAACGATCACCGTCGACGGTGGGGTGGTCGAGGTGAAGGACGTGCAGCAGCCGCTGCCCGGCCTGATCGTCCACAAGGGTGTCGTGACGCAGGGCGAGATCCGTCCGGGTCTTCCGGCGCTGGCCGAGATCGACGTGACGCGCCGGCGCGCGATCTCGCGGTCGCACACCGCCACCCACCTGGTGCACCAGACGATGCGCAACTTCCTGGGCGAGTCGGCCACGCAGGCCGGTTCGCTGAACGCGCCGGGCCGGCTGCGGTTCGACTTCAACACGCCGCAGGCGGTGCAGGGTTCGGTGCTGCGCGACGTCGAGCAGCAGGTCAACGAGGTCCTGATGGACGACCTCGAGGTGCGCTGGTTCATCACGAGCCAGGCCGAGGCGCGCAAGATCGGCGCGATGGCCCTGTTCGGCGAGAAGTACGGCGACGAGGTGCGGGTCGTCGAGGTCGGCGACTACGCCCGCGAGCTGTGCGGTGGCACGCACGCCGCCCGCAGTGGTCAACTGGGTCTGGTGAAGATCCTGCACGAGGCGTCGATCGGCTCGGGCGTGCGCCGCGTCGAGGCGCTCGTCGGCATCGACGCGTTCGACTTCCTGGCCAAGGAGCACCTGCTCGTGAGCAGGCTGGCCGAGCTGTACCGGGTGCCGCTCGACCAGGTCGGCGACCGGGTGGAGAACACGATCACCCAGCTCCGCGACGCCGAGAAGGAGTTGGAGAAGCTCAAGGCCCAGCTGGTGCTCGCCGGTACCGCCGGCCTCGCCGACCAGGCGCGTGACATCAACGGCGTCGCCTACGTGGGCGTCGAGGCCCCCGAGGGCGCCGGCGGCAACGACGTGCGCACGCTGGCCCAGGAGATCCGCGGCAAGCTGGCGAACCGTCCGGCGGTCGTCGCGGTCACCGCGAAGGCGGGTGGCAAGGCGTCGCTGGTCGTGGCCGTCAACCCGCCGGCGCGCGAGCGCGGGATCTCCGCCTCCGACCTGGTCAAGGGCGCCCTGTCCGGGCGCGGTGGCGGCAGCCCCGACCTGGCCCAGGGCGGCGGCGTGCCGGCGGCCGAGTCGACGAACCTCCTGGCCGCCGTCGAGAAGGCGGTCGCTCAGGCGTGAGCTTCTTACGCGGTGTACGCGTCGGTATCGACGTGGGCACCGTTCGCATCGGGGTGGCCAGGTGTGATCCGGACGGGATCCTGGCCACCCCGGTCTGCACCGTGCCGCGCGCCACGAAGGTCGAGCCCGACCAGGTACCCAGTGACATGTCTGAGATTTCAGGCCTGGTTAAGGAACTCGAGGCAGTCGAGGTCATCGTTGGCATTCCTGTCTCACTGTCCGGATCCGAGCAGCGCGCCGCGGCCCTGACCAGGGAATACGCGGACCGCCTAGCGACGGTCCTCGAACCGGTACCCGTCCGTTTCGTCGATGAGCGCATGTCTACAGTGGTGGCGACGCGTAGGCTGCGTGAGCGTGGCGTCCGTGGGAAGAAGCAACGGGCGGTGGTCGATCAGGCAGCCGCGGTCGAGATTCTGCAGGGCTGGCTTGATGCGCAGCGGAGGCGAACGTGAGGAATGACGACCTCGGGTTGTCCTTCGACGAGGGCGAGGGCGACGGCGAACGGGGCCGGCACCGTCGGCGTCCCCGGGCCGCGGGCGGCGGGAAGACCGCGATCGCGCTGATCGTGGTGGTGGCGATTCTCGGGTGCGGCGTCGGTGGCGTCTGGTTCGGCTTCAACAAGCTTTCGGGCCTGTTCGACGCGCCCGACTACAACTCCGGCGGCTCCGGCGAGGTCCAGGTCCAGATCTTCGAGGGCCAGTCGGCGACCGACATCGGCGCGAAGCTCGAAGAGCTCGACGTGGTGAAGAGCCAGAAGGCGTTCGTCGAGGCGGCCAAGGACAACCCGCGCAGCAAGGAGATCCAGCCGGGCGTCTACAAGCTGCGCAAGCAGATGCGCGCCGCCGACGCGGTCCTCCTGCTGCTCGACCGCGACCAGAGCCGGCAGCTGTTGAAGTTCACGGTGCCCGAGGGCAAGACGGTCATCGACACGCTGGCCATCGTGGCGAAGGCCACCAACCTGCCGCTGGCCGAGTTCCAGGAGGCGGCGAAGGACCCTAAGGCGCTGGGCGTTCCCGACTTCTGGTTCAACCGGCCCGACAAAAAGGAAGTCAAGGTCAGCATCGAGGGCTTCCTGTATCCGCAGACGTACGAGTTCAACCCCGGGGTCACGCCCAAGGAGATCCTCACCGAGATGGTGACCCACTTCCTCGACGTCGCCACCAAGCTCAAGTTCGTCGAGCGGGTGCAGGCCGAACGCAAGATCAGCCCGTTCGAGGCTCTGATCGTGGCGTCGCTGTCGCAGGCCGAGGCCGGCGTGCCGGGTGACCTGGGCAAGGTGTCGCGGGTCGCGTACAACCGGGTCTACAAGAAGAACATGCCGCTCGAGATGGACGTCACGGCGAACTACTGGCTCCAGCTCAACGGTAAGCAGCCGAAGGAGTCGGGCAAGCTCACCGCCAGCGAGCTCGACGACAAGAGCAGCCCATACAACACGAAGAGCCGGCTCGGCCTGCCGGTCGGGCCGATCAACAACCCGGGCGAGGCGGCCCTGCAGGGCGCGATGGACCCGCCGGTCGGCGAGTGGCTGTTCTTCGTCGCGATCGACAAGGCCGGCAACTCGGCGTTCGCGGTGACCAACGAGGAGCACGAGCGGAACATCCGGCAGGCCTGCGCGAACGGCATCGCGTTGTGCTGAACCGGGCCGCCGTGCTCGGTCTGCCGGTGAGCCACTCGCTGTCGCCGGTGATGCACTCCGCCGGGTACACCGCCGCCGGTCTCGACGGATGGCGCTACACCGCCGTCGACTGCGCCGAGGCGGAGCTGGCCGGGTTCGTCGAGGGCCTCGACGAGACGTGGCGGGGGCTGTCGTTGACGATGCCGCTCAAGGAGGTGGCGCTCGAGGTCGCCGACCGGGTCGACCCCCTCGCCACCGCGCTGGGCGCGGCGAACACGCTGGTCCGCGGGCCCGACGGCTGGACGGCGTACAACACCGACGCGCCCGGCATCACCGACGCCCTGACGACGGCCGGTGCCGAGCGCGCCGCGCGGATGGCCGTTCTGGGCGGCGGCGGCACGGCCCGGGCCGCGCTGGGTGCGGCCGTCGACCTCGGTGCCGAGGTCACCGTGTACGTGCGGCGGCCCGAGGCCGGCGAGGACCTGCGCCCGGTCGCGCACGCGCTCGGCGTCCCGATGACGGTCGAGACCTGGGGACGCGCCGCCGACGCGGCCGCCTACGACGTGGTGATCTCCACCGTGCCGAAGGGTGGCGCCGACGCCCTGGCGGTGGCCGCCTGGAGCGCGCCGACCGTGGTGTTCGACGTCGTCTACGACCCGTGGCCGACGCCGCTGGCCGAGGCGGCCCGGCGGGCCGGGTGCCCGATCGTCAGCGGCCTCGACCTGCTGCTGGCGCAGGGAGTCCGGCAGTTCGAGCTGTTCACCGGCACCCCAGCGCCGGTGGAGCCGATGCGCGCGGCCCTGCTCAACCGCTGAGCCGGCCCGGGGGGCCGAGCCCCCCGAACCCCCCATGAAATGCGTGACATGCCGGCCG
>NZ_BOPH01000131.1 GCF_016863655.1 Virgisporangium ochraceum | reverse complement strand
TATCGAGGTCACCACCGCCGACCTGGTGCGCGATCTCGCCCGCCGGCGGCTCGGGTACGGCCGCGGCGCGCGGATGAGCTTCGAGCAGGACGAGATCGAGGTCATCGGCGGCCTGCGGCACGGCGTCACGCTGGGCAGCCCGGTCGCGGTGCGCATCGGCAACAGCGAGTGGCCGAAGTGGCAGACCGTGATGGCCGCCGACCCGGTCGACCCGGAGGAGCTGGCGAAGCAGGCGCGCAACGCGCCGCTCACCCGGCCCCGGCCCGGGCACGCCGACCTCGCCGGCATGCAGAAGTACGGCCACACCGACGCCCGGCCGATCCTCGAACGGGCCAGTGCCCGCGAGACCGCCGCCCGCGTGGCCGTCGGTGCGGTGGCGAAGGCGCTGCTCAAGCAGGCCCTCGGCGTCGACATCGTGTCGCACGTGGTCGAGCTTGGCAACGTGGCGGTCAAGGCCGGGCTGCAACCGCGTCCCGACGACTTCGACCGCATCGACGCCGACCCGCTGCGCTGCCTCGACCCCGAGGCGAGCGCGCGGATGGTCGCCGAGGTCGACGCCGCGAAGAAGGACGCCGACACGCTCGGCGGCATCGTCGAGGTGCTCGCGTACGGGGTGCCGCCGGGGCTGGGCAGCCACACCCAGTGGGACCGCAAGCTCGACGCGCGGCTGGCCACGGCGTTGATGTCGATCCAGGCGATCAAGGGCGTCGAGATCGGTGACGCGTTCACGCAGGCCCGGTCGCGCGGCTCGAAGGCGCACGACGAGATCATCCCGACGGCCGACGGCGTGAAGCGGGTCACCGACCGGGCCGGTGGCCTGGAGGGCGGCATCACCAGCGGCGAGCCGCTGCGGGTGAAGGCTGCGATGAAGCCGATCTCCAGCCTCAACCGGGCGCTGCAGACGGTCGACATCACCACCGGCGAGGCGGCCACCGCGATCAACCAGCGCTCCGACGTGTGCGCGGTGCCGGCCGCGGCCGTGGTCGCGGAGGCGATGGTGGCGCTGGTGCTGGCCGAGGCCGCCACGGAGAAGTTCGGCGGCGACTCGGTCGCCGAGATCCGCCGCAACGTCACGTCGTACCTCGACGCGCTGGTCATCCGGTGAGTCCCGCGGTCGTGCTGGTCGGCGTGATGGGTGCCGGCAAGTCGACGGTCGGCCAGCTGCTGGCCGAGCGCCTCGGGAAGCCGTTGCGCGACACCGACGACGACATCGTCGCCACCGCCGGGAAGCCGATCTCCGACATCTTCGTAGACGAGGGCGAGGACCACTTCCGCGCGCTCGAACGGGCGGCCGTCGCGAAGGCGCTCGACGAACACGACGGCGTGCTGGCGCTGGGCGGCGGCGCCATCCTCGCCCCCGAGACCCGTGAGCTGCTGAAAGGCCACCGGGTCGTGTACCTGGAGGTCGGGCTCGCCGACGCGGTCGGCCGCGTCGGGCTGGGCGTCGGGCGTCCCCTGCTCGCGATCAACCCGCGGGCCACGCTCAAGCACCTCATCGACCAGCGGCGTCCCCTCTACGCGGAGGTAGCGACGATCACCGTCGCGACCGACGGCCGCACCCCGGAAGACCTCGCGGAAGAGATCCTGAAGCAGCTGAAAACGGCTGATTTGTCGCCGAGAGAGGCGACGTGACCACCACCATCGAGGTCGCCGGCGACCACCCGTACCCGGTGCTCGTCGGCCGCGACCTGCTGCCGGAACTGCCGGCGCGGCTAGGAAAGGCCGCGCAGGTCGCCGTCATGTTCTCCGCGCCGCTCAAGGCCCACGCCGAGAAGGCGATGAGGGCCATCGAGGACAGCGGCCGCGCCGTGCTGCCCATCGAGGTGCCCGACGCCGAGGCCGGCAAGTCGATCACCGTCGCCGAGAAGGCGTGGGAGCAGCTCGGCAGGGCGAAGTTCACCCGCTCCGACGCCGTCGTGGGCGTCGGTGGGGGAGCGGTCACCGACCTCGCCGGGTTCGTCGCGGCCTGCTGGCTGCGCGGGGTCGCCGTGGTGCACGTCCCGACGAGCCTGCTCGGCATGGTCGACGCCGCCGTGGGTGGAAAGACCGGCGTCAACACCGCGGCCGGGAAGAACCTGGTGGGCGCGTTCCACCCGCCCGCGGCCGTCCTCTGCGACCTCGCGACCCTCGACACGCTCCCGGCGCGGGACCTCACCGCGGGGATGGCCGAGGTCGTGAAGTGCGGCTTCATCGCCGACCCCGTGATCCTCGACCTCATCGAGAGCGGCGGCGACCACATCCAGGAGCTGGTCGAGCGGGCGGTCGCGGTGAAGGCCCGGGTCGTCGGGGAGGACCTGCGCGAGGGCGGGCTGCGCGAGATCCTCAACTACGGACACACGCTCGGTCACGCGATCGAACGGTTCGAGGGCTACCGCTGGCGGCACGGCGACGCCGTGTCCGTCGGGCTGGTGTTCGCGGCGGCGCTCGGCGTCCGCACCGGTCGCTTGGACCCCGGAACGGCGGCCCGGCACCGCACCGTGCTCGAGTCGCTGGGCCTGCCGGTCGGCTACCGCCGCGACGCCTGGCCCGACCTGCTCGACGCGATGCGCGTCGACAAGAAGGCACGCGGCGCGCGGTTGCGCTTCGTCGTGCTCGACGGCCTGGCCAGGCCGTCGGTGATCGAGGGACCGGGAGACGACGAGCTGCGCGCCGTCTACGAGGAGGCGGTGGCCACATGAAGGTCTACGTGTTGAACGGGCCCAACCTGGGCCGGCTCGGTACCCGGCAGGTCGACGTGTACGGGGTCACGACGTACTCCGACCTCGTCGACGGCTGCGTCGAGCTGGGGAAGACGCTCGGCCTCGACGTCGAGGCGCGGCAGACCGACGCCGAGCACGAGATGATCGGCTGGCTGCACGACGCCGCCGACGAGGGTGCGGCGGTGGTGCTGAACCCGGGTGCCTGGTCGCACTACTCCTACGCGCTGCGTGACGCGTGCGCGTTGCTGCGGTGGCCGCTGGTCGAGGTGCACATCTCGAACATCCACGCCCGCGAGGAGTTCCGGCACCACTCGGTGGTGTCGGCGGTCGCCACCGGGGTGATCTGCGGCCTCGGGGTGGAGGGCTACCACCTGGCCCTGCGGTTCCTGGCGGCGCGGGCGACGATCGAGCCGGTCGACCACGCGGAGGCCCGGCAGGAAGCCCTCGAACAGGCCACATGAGCGAGCTTGCGAGCGAATCATCAACTCAGCGTGTCGCCGAAGGCGGCCGTCCGAGCGCAGCTCGGACGGCCGACTGAGTGTTCTCCGTGTAACGCCGGTACACTTGCCCGGGCTCGATCGAGCCTTCCTTCGCTCCCGCCGGAAAGAGACTGCATTCCCCCATGGCCACCACCAATGACCTGAAGAACGGCCTCGTGCTCAACCTCGACGGCGCGCTGTGGACCGTCGTGGAGTTCCAGCACGTCAAGCCAGGTAAGGGCGGGGCGTTCGTCCGCACCACGCTCAAGAACGTCCTCTCCGGCAAGGTCGTTGACAAGACCTTCAACGCCGGCACCAAGGTCGAGACCGCCACGGTCGACAAGCGCACGATGCAGTACCTGTACGCCGACGGCGACGACTTCGTGTTCATGGACCTCGACACGTTCGACCAGATCCCTGTGCCGGCCGCCACGGTGGGTGACGCCTCGAAGTACCTGCTGCCCGAGGCCGAGGCGATCGTGGCCACCCACGAGGGTGTGCCGCTGTACGTCGAGCTCGCCACGAGTGTCATGCTCGAGGTCACCTACACCGAGCCCGGCCTGCAGGGCGACCGGTCGACCGGCGGCACCAAGCCGGCCACGGTCGAGACCGGTGCCACGGTCAACGTGCCGCTGTTCATCACCACCGGTGAGAAGATCAAGGTCGACACCCGCGACGGTCGTTACCTCGGGCGTTCCTAATGCCCGAACCGGTCGGTGACGAGCACGACCACGACGAGGACACCTGGTTCACCTCCGACGCGAGCATGCCGGCCGGCAACGTGTCGGCCCGGCGCAAGGCCCGTAAGCGCGCGCTCGACGTGCTCTACCAGGCCGACCTGCGCGACGAGCCGATCCGCCGCACGCTGGAGAGCTACATCGGGCTGCTGCCGGAGCCGCGGCCCGAGCACCTGTCGTACACGGTGCGCCTGGTCGAGGGGGTGCTGGCCCACCTCGACCGGATCGACGAGGTGATCTCCTCCTACGCGGAGGGCTGGACGCTCGACCGCATGCCGGTGGTCGACCGCAACCTGGCCCGGATCGCGGTGTTCGAGCTGCTCTATGCCGACGACATCGATCCTCCGGTCGCGATCACCGAGGCGGTGGAGCTCGCCCGTTCCCTGTCGACGGACGACTCCCCGCGGTTCCTGAACGGCATCCTGGGCCGCATAGCGGAATACGCGGTTTAGCGGGCCTCGGTTCCCTCGGGGTGCGCGCGTACGGCACAATCGGGCGCGGTCAATTCATACGGCGTTAGCGGGGGAACGTGAACGCGCCAACCGACGAGCACGGCTACCAGCAGTGGCAGCCGCCGGTACCGGGTCCGGTGCTGGATCCAGCACAGCCGCAGCCCAGCGGCTTCCGGTACCTGTGGAACCACCCGGTGGTCATCGCCGGGGTCATGGGGCTGCTGCTCCTCATGGTCACCGCGATCTCGATCATCGCGATCAAGGCCGTCGGCAACGACTCCGGGCCGGGTGACAACACCGCCGACCCGCGTGACGAGCAGACGAACCAGCAGGCCAACCAGGTTCCGCCCGCCACCGGCGGCGCGACCGGGGGCACGCCACCGGCGAGCCAGCCGGCGGGCACCCCGTCGGCGAACAGCGCGCCGGCGGTGAACTCGACGAACGCCGTCTACCTGAACGGCAAGCTCAAGATGCAGTACTACGACTCCGGCATCGACCTCGACACGGCGAAGACGTCGGGCCTCGGCACGAACGAGAAGTACGACTTCGACGTCACCGAGACCGGGCTCACGGCGGTGAACCGGGCGCAGGCGGGCACGGGTGCCGCCGCCGGTGCGCCGACCCCGGCCGGGTGCACGGCCGCCTCGGTGAAGTGGGGCACCACCGCGCACATCAGCGTCCTGCTTCCGGGGGCGACCATCTGCGTCAAGACCAGCGACGACAGGCTCGGCGCGCTCACCGTGGCGAACCTCGACAAGAGCGACGACGGCCAGATGCGCACCCTGGAGGTCGACTACGTGATCTGGAAGAAACAGGGCGACGCGTAGCCCTCCCCACGGACATGTGAAAGGGCCATCCCCCGGCCGGGAATGGCCCTTTTCCGTGGCGGTCGGTCAGTTGGCGAAGAGAGACCGCGGGTCGGTCACCAGCACGCCGTGCTCGTTGAGCCGCTCCACCAGGCTGGAGGTCGACTCGTCGTACACGATCGCCAGCGACCGCAGGTCGTCAGCGCGGATCGAGAGCACGCGGCCGTTGTAGTCGCCGCGCTGCTGCTGGATCGCCCGGGCGTACCGGGCCACGTACTCGAGGGCCTCTCCGGCGACGTCGTACAGCTTCTCGAGGTCGAGCACGATCTTGCCGGCCGACTCGTGCCGGACCCCGCTGCCCTCGGGCAGCAGCTCCGCCACCGGCACCCGGTAGAACTCGGCCAGCTCCGCGAGCCGGGACACGGTGACGGCCCGGTCTCCACGCTCGTAGGAGCCGACGACGACGGCCTTCCACCGTCCCGCGGATTTTTCTTCGACGCCCTGAAGAGACAGCCCCTGCTGTTGCCGGATGGAACGGAGCCGGGCTCCAAGGGACTTGGCGTACTCAGACGGCATACGGACACTCCCAGTGACTGGTCCGAGGTGGTTCCCCGCGATCGCTACGGAGCGTGACCGTAACTGGGTTCTGACATGCGGTCAAGGGGTGTGACCTAACCGATCGGTAAGCGGCGGGTCACGAGGTACGGACGGGCTGGTTGGGTTGTTAGGCTGGCGGGCGTTTGGCGTCCTTTAACGACCCGTCCGGTGAGGCGGGGAAGGAGGTCCCTCCTTGGGCTACCCAGCGTCGCCCGTGCCCGCGGCCCATGCCGCCACGCAGGGTAAGACGATCCTTGAAGCGGGAGATATCGGTCGAATCATCGACAGAATCGCCCATCAGATCCTCGAAAAGACGTCCGGTGCCAGCGATGTCGCGCTGGTTGGTATACCAACCCGCGGTGTTCCGCTGGCCCGGAGGCTCGCGCAGCGGATCGCGACGTTCGAAGGCCTCGACGTTCCGGTCGGTGTGCTCGACATCACGTTGTACCGGGACGATCTTCGACTTCGCGGAGCGCGTGCGATCGGGCACACGGAGTTACCGCGCGGCGGCGTCGATGGTCGGCGGGTCATTCTCATCGACGACGTCCTCTACTCCGGCCGCACCGTGCGGGCCGCGCTCGACGCGCTGAAGGACCTCGGCCGGCCGCGCGCCGTGCAGCTCGCGGTGCTGGTCGACCGCGGCCACCGGGAGCTGCCGATCCGCGCCGACTACGTCGGCAAGAACATTCCGACCGCGCAGACCGAGCAGGTGAAGGTGCTGCTCGCCGAGACCGACGGCCGCGACGAGGTCCTGCTGAAGGGTGACACCGCGTGATCCAGCACCTGCTCTCCGCGTCCGATCTCGACGCGACCGCCGCGACCCTCATCCTCGACACCGCCACCGAGATGGCCGCGATGGCCGACCGCGACGTGAAGAAGCTGCCGACGCTGCGCGGTCGCACGGTCGTCAACCTCTTCTACGAGGACTCCACCCGCACCCGGATCTCGTTCGAGGCGGCCGCCAAGCGCCTCTCCGCCGACGTGATCAACTTTTCGGCGAAGGGGTCGAGCGTCTCCAAGGGCGAGAGCCTCAAGGACACCGCGCTGACGCTGCAGGCGATGGGCGCCGACGCGGTGGTGATCCGCCACCCGGCGTCGGGCGCGCCGCACCGGCTCGCGACCTGGATCGCCGGCTCGGTGCTCAACGCCGGCGATGGCACCCACGAGCACCCCACGCAGGCACTCCTCGACGCGTACACGCTGCGGTCTCGGCTGGGCGAGATCGCCGGCCGGCACGTGGTGATCGTCGGCGACGTGCTGCACAGCCGGGTGGCCCGGTCGAACGTCGTGCTGCTCGACACGCTCGGTGCCAAGGTCACGCTGGTCGCGCCGCCGACGCTGGTGCCGGTTGGCGCGGGCGCGTGGCCCGCCGATGTGAGCTTCGACCTCGACCGGGTCCTTCCGGACGCCGACGCGGTGATGATGCTGCGCGTGCAGAAGGAGCGCATGGGCGAGGCCTACTTCCCGTCCGCGCGGGAGTACTCCCGCCGGTACGGGCTCGACGGCCCGCGCATGCGCCGGCTGCCGGGCCACGCGATCGTCATGCACCCGGGTCCGATGAACCGCGGCATGGAGATCACGCCGGAAGTGGCCGACTCGGCCAGGTCCACGATCGTCGAGCAGGTCGCCAACGGTGTCGCCGTGCGGATGGCCGTCCTCTACCACCTCTTGGGAAGCGTGAAGTGACCAACTACCTGATCTCCGGCGTCCGGGTCCTCGACGGGGAACCGACCGACCTCCTGCTGATGGACGGCCGCGTCGCGGCGGTCGGCGACGAGGCACGCAGCGCTGTCAATGTCGAACGTATCGACGGCGACGGCCTCGTCGCGCTGCCCGGGCTCGTCGACCTCCACACCCATCTCCGGGAGCCGGGCCGGGAGGACGCCGAGACGGTGGCCACCGGGTCCCGCGCCGCCGCCCTCGGTGGCTATACGGCGGTGTGCGCGATGGCCAACACCGACCCGGTCGCCGACACCGCCGGCGTGGTCGAGCAGGTGTGGCGGCTCGGGCGCGAGG
The DNA here is from genome assembly GCF_016863655.1 of Virgisporangium ochraceum. Lineage (GTDB taxonomy): Bacteria > Actinomycetota > Actinomycetes > Mycobacteriales > Micromonosporaceae > Virgisporangium > Virgisporangium ochraceum. The sequence continues at coordinate 24,520 of NZ_BOPH01000131.1, read as the reverse complement.
CCGGCCTGGTCGACGTGCGTCCGGTCGGCGCCGTGACCGTCGGGCTGGCCGGGGAGCGGCTGGCCGAGCTCGGCGCGATGGCCGACTCCGCGGCGGCCGTGCGGATCTTCTCCGACGACGGCCACTGCGTCTCCGACCCGCGGCTGATGCGCCGGGCGCTGGAGTACGTCAAGGCGTTCGACGGGGTGATCGCCCAGCACGCCGAGGAGCCGCGGCTCACCGTCGGCGCGCTGATGCACGAGGGCGAGACGTCGGCCCGCCTCGGGCTCACCGGCTGGCCGGCGGTCGCCGAGGAGGCGATCATCGCCCGCGACGCGTTGCTCGCCGGGCACGTGGGCGCCCGCCTGCACATCTGCCACGTCTCCACGGCCGGCAGCGTCGACATCATCCGCTGGGCGAAGCAGCGCGGCGTCCGCATCACCGCCGAGGTGACCCCGCACCACCTGCTGCTCACCGACGTGCGGGCCGAGTCGTACGACCCGGTGTTCAAGGTCAACCCGCCGCTGCGCACCGACGCCGACGTGCTCGCCCTGCGCGAGGCGTTGAAGGACGGCACCATCGACGCGGTCGCCACCGACCACGCCCCGCACGCCACCGAGGACAAGGAGTGCGAGTGGGCCTACGCCCGGCCCGGCATGCTCGGCCTGGAGACGGCCCTGTCGATCGTGCTCGAGGTCGGCGGCCTGACCTGGGACGAGGTCGCGGAGCGCATGTCGCGCACGCCGGCCCGCATCGCCGGCCTGGCCGACCACGGCGTCGACCCGGCACCGGGTGCGCCGGCCAACCTGACGCTGGTCGACCCGGCCGCCCGCTGGCAGGTCGACCCCGGCGCGCTGGCCAGCCGCAGCCGCAACACCCCGTTCGCGGGGATGACGCTGCCCGGCCGCGTCGTGGCGACGTTCCTCAACGGTGAACCGACGGTGCTCGACGGCAAGGTGATGAAATGACAGCCCTTCTGGTCCTCGAAGACGGAAGGACCTTCACGGGTGAGACGTACGGCGCGTCGGGCGAGACGTTCGGCGAGGCGGTCTTCAACACCGGGATGACCGGCTACCAGGAGACGCTCACCGACCCGTCCTACCACCGGCAGGTGGTCGTGATGACCGCGCCGCACATCGGCAACACCGGCGTCAACGGCGAGGACGACGAGTCCGGGCGGATCTGGGTCGCCGGGTACGTGGTGCGCGACCCCGCCCGGTCACCGTCGAACTGGCGCTCGACGGGCGGCCTGGCCGAGCGGCTCGCCGACGAGGGCATCGTCGGCATCTCCGGCATCGACACCCGGGCGCTGACCCGGCACCTGCGCGAACGCGGGGCGATGCGGGTCGGCATCTCCACCACGCTCGGCCGCGAGGACCTGCTGGCGCGGGTGCTCGAACAGCCGCCGATGGAGGGCTCCGACCTCGTCGGCGAGGTCACCACGACGGAGCCGTACACGGTCGCCGCCGAAGGCGGCCACCGGTTCACGGTCGCCGCCATCGACCTGGGGATCAAGCGGAACACGCCGCGACGGTTGGCCGCGCGCGGCGTCACCACGCACGTTCTCCCGGCGACCGCGACCATCGACGACATCAGCGCCTCCGGCGCCGACGCCGTCTTCCTCTCGAACGGTCCGGGCGACCCGGCCACCGCCGACCGCGCGGTCGCGCTGACGAGGCAGGTGCTGGAGCGCGGCATCCCGCTGTTCGGCATCTGCTTCGGCAACCAGATCCTCGGGCGGGCGCTCGGGTTCGGCACGTACAAGCTCAAGTACGGCCACCACGGGATCAACTCGCCGGTGCTCGACCGGGTCACCGGCAAGGTCGAGGTCACCGCGCACAACCACGGCTTCGCGGTAGACGCGCCGCTCGACGGAAGGGCCGACACGCCCTACGGCGCGGTCGAGGTGAGCCACGTCTGCCTGAACGACAACGTCGTCGAGGGCGTGCGGTGCCTGGAGAAGAAGGCGTTCTCCGTGCAGTACCACCCGGAGGCGGCGGCGGGTCCGCACGACGCCGACTACCTGTTCAACCGGTTCGTGGAGGTGATCGGTGCCTAAGCGGACCGACCTGAGGCACATCCTCGTCATCGGGTCCGGCCCGATCGTCATCGGCCAGGCCTGCGAGTTCGACTACTCCGGCACCCAGGCCTGCCGCGTGCTGCGCGCGGAGGGGCTGCGGGTGTCGCTGGTCAACTCCAACCCGGCCACGATCATGACGGACCCGGAGTTCGCCGACGCCACGTACGTCGAGCCGATCACGCCGGAGTTCGTCGAGCAGGTGATCGCGCGCGAGCGTCCCGACGCCCTGCTCGCGACGCTGGGCGGCCAGACGGCGCTGAACACGGCGGTGGCCCTGCACGAGGCCGGTGTGCTCGACAAGCACGGCGTGGAGCTGATCGGCGCGAACATCGACGCGATCCGCCGCGGCGAGGACCGGCAGCTGTTCAAGGAGATCGTGGCCAGGGCCGGGGGAGAGGTGCCGCGGAGCCGCGTCTGCCACTCCATGGACGAAGTGCGGGCGACGGTCGAAGACCTCGGCCTGCCGGTGGTGATCCGGCCGAGCTTCACCATGGGCGGGCTCGGCTCCGGCATGGCGCACACCGACGGGGACCTTGAGCGCATCGCCGGCGCCGGCCTCGCCGCCTCGCCGGTGACCGAGGTGCTCATCGAGGAGAGCGTGCTCGGCTGGAAGGAGTACGAGCTCGAGCTCATGCGCGACCGCAACGACAACGTCGTGGTCGTCTGCTCGATCGAGAACGTCGACGCGATGGGCGTGCACACCGGCGACTCGGTGACCGTCGCACCCGCGATGACGCTCACCGACCGCGAGTACCAGGCCATGCGCGACCTCGGCATCAAGGTGCTGCGCGAGGTCGGCGTCGACACCGGCGGCTGCAACATCCAGTTCGCGGTCGACCCGGCCACCGGGCGGCTCGTGGTCATCGAGATGAACCCGCGCGTGTCGCGGTCGTCGGCGCTGGCGTCGAAGGCCACCGGCTTCCCGATCGCGAAGATCGCCGCCAAGCTCGCGATCGGCTACACGCTCGACGAGATCCCCAACGACATCACGCTGTCGACGCCGGCGGCCTTCGAGCCGACGCTCGACTACGTCGTGGTGAAGATCCCGCGGTTCGCGTTCGAGAAGTTCCCGGCCGCCGACACCGAGCTGACCACCACGATGAAGTCGGTGGGCGAGGCGATGGCGCTGGGCCGCAACTTCACCGAGGCGCTCGGCAAGGCGATGCGCTCGATGGAGACGTCCGCGGCCGGGTTCTGGACCGCCCCGGACCCGTCCGGGGACCTCCTCGCCGCGCTGCGGACCCCGCACGACGGTCGCCTGTACACGGCCGAGGCGGCGCTGCGCGCCGGCGCCACCGTCGCCGAGGTCGCGGCCGCGTCCGGGTACGACCCGTGGTTCGTCGACGAGATCGCGGGGCTGGTCGAGCTGCGGGCGCAGGTCGAGGACGCGCCGGTGCTCGACCTGCCGCTGCTGCGCAGGGCCAAGCGGGCCGGCCTCTCCGACCGGCAGGTCGCCGCCCTGCGCCCCGAGCTGGCCGGCGAGGACGGCGTCCGCACGCTGCGGCACCGGATGGGCCTGCACCCGGTCTACAAGACCGTCGACACCTGCGCGGCGGAGTTCGCGGCGGCCACGCCGTACCACTACTCGTCGTACGACGAGGAGACCGAGGTCGCGCCCTCCGACCGTCCCAAGGTGCTGATCCTCGGGTCCGGACCGAACCGGATCGGGCAGGGCATCGAGTTCGACTACTCGTGCGTGCACGCGGTGCAGGCGCTGCGGGCGGTCGGCTACGAGACCGTCATGGTCAACTGCAACCCGGAGACGGTCTCGACCGACTACGACACCGCCGACCGCCTCTACTTCGAGCCGCTGACGTTCGAGGACGTGTACGAGGTCTACCTCGCCGAGCACACCTCGGGCCGGTCCGCCGGCGGCCCCGGCGTGGTCGGGGTGGTCGTGCAGCTCGGCGGACAGACGCCGCTCGGGCTGGCCCGGCGGCTGGCGAAGGCCGGCCTGCCGGTGGTCGGCACCTCGCCGGAGTCGATCCACTCGGCGGAGGACCGGGGCGCGTTCGGCAAGCTGCTCGCCTCGGCGCAGCTGCGGGCCCCCGCGCACGGCACCGCCACCAGCTACCCGGAGGCGAAGGCGATCGCCGACGAGATCGGCTACCCGGTGCTGGTGCGGCCGTCGTACGTGCTCGGCGGGCGCGGCATGGAGATCGTCTACGACGACGCCGTGCTGCGCGAGTACATCGGCCGGGCCACCGACATCTCGCCCGAGCACCCCGTGCTCGTCGACCGCTTCCTCGACGACGCCATCGAGATCGACGTCGACGCGCTCTGCGACGCCACCGGGGAGGTCTACCTCGGCGGCGTCATGGAGCACATCGAGGAGGCCGGCGTGCACTCCGGCGACTCGGCGTGCGCGCTGCCGCCGATGACGCTGTCGGCCGTGCACCTCACCGAGGTGCGCCGGTACACCGAGGCGATCGCGCGCGGCATCGGCGTGCGGGGGCTGCTGAACGTCCAGTACGCGCTCAAGGACGACACGCTCTACGTCCTGGAGGCCAACCCGCGGGCGTCGCGCACGGTGCCGTTCGTGTCGAAGGCGACGGCCGTTCCGCTGGCCAAGGCCGCCGCGCGCCTCATGCTGGGTGCCACGATCGGGGATCTCCGGGACGAGGGGATGCTGCCGCCCACCGGCGACGGGGGTTCCCCGTCGGCGCGGGCACCGCTGGCGGTGAAGGAGGCGGTGCTGCCGTTCAAGCGGTTCCGCACCCCCGCCGGCCGCGGCGTCGACAGCCTGCTCGGCCCGGAGATGAAGTCCACCGGCGAGGTCATGGGCATCGACCGGGCGTTCGGGCACGCGTTCGCCAAGAGCCAGGCCGCCGCGTACGGGTCGCTGCCCACGAGCGGGAAGATCCTGGTGACCGTCGCCAACCGCGACAAGCGCGGAATGATCTTCCCGGTCAAGCGGCTGGCCGACCTCGGGTTCACGATCGTGGCGACCACCGGTACCGGCGAGGTGCTGCGCCGCTACGGCGTGGAGTGCGAGATCGTGCCGAAGCACTACGAGCACGGCGGCGCCCGCAACGCCGTCGGGCTGATCGCGAGCGGGGAGATCGCGCTCGTGGTCAACACGCCGCAGGGCTCCGCCGGCCGTCAGGACGGCTACGAGATCCGCAGCGCCGCCGTGGCCGCCGACATCCCCTGCGTCACGACGATCCCCGGCGCCGCGGCCGCGGTGATGGGCATCGAGGCCCTGATCCGGGGCGAGATGCAGGTGCGTCCGCTGCAGGAGCTGCACGCCGCGCTCCGCGAGCCGGCCCCGTGAGCCTGTACGGGGCCGCCCGCCGGGTGATGTTCCGCCTCGACGCCGAGACGGCGCACGAGCGGACCCTGCGGGCGCTCTCGGCGGCCGCGCCGGTGCTCCGGCGGCGGACGGCACCCGCCCGGCCGACGACCGTGTTCGGGATCCGGTTCCCGAACCCGGTCGGGCTGGCCGCGGGCATGGACAAGAACGGGGTCGCGCTGCGGTCGTGGCCGGCGCTGGGGTTCGGGTTCGTCGAGGTCGGCACCGTCACCCTGCACGCCCAGCCGGGCAACCCGCGGCCGCGGCTGTTCCGGCTGCCGGTCACCGGGGCGATCGTCAACCGGATGGGCTTCAACAACGCCGGTGCCGCGGCCCTCGCCGCGCGGCTGGAGCGGCTGGGGCCGCTGCCGTACCCGCTGGGGATCAGCCTGGGCAAGAGCAAGGTGACGCCACTGGACGGGGCCGTCGACGACTACGTGGGCTCGCTCGACCTGGTGGAGCGGCACGGCGACTACTTCGCGGTCAACGTCAGCTCGCCGAACACGCCCGGCCTGCGGTCGCTGCAGGATCGGGCGTTCCTCGGCGACCTCCTGCGCGCCCTGCGGGAGCGCACCGGCAAACCGCTGCTGGTGAAGGTCGCCCCCGACCTCACCGACCCGGCGCTGGCCGAGCTGGTGGAGGTGGCCGGCGAGCACCGCGTCGACGGGATCATCGCGACCAACACCACAGTGTCCCGCGCCGGCGTCGCCGGCTCGGAGACGGCGCTCGCGACGGCGCAGGAGGGTGGCCTGTCCGGCCCGCCCGTGCACGATCGAGTGATTCAAATAGTGAAGTTCATCACCTCGGAGACCACGATTCCGGTGATCGGGGTGGGTGGCGTCGACTCGCCGGCCGCGGCGCGGCGGCTGGCCGACGCGGGCGCCAGCCTGGTGCAGCTCTACACCGGGCTGGTCTACCGGGGACCCGCGCTCGTGCGCGCCTGTGTGAAGGAGTGGGGATGAAGGAGTTCGGCGCGCGGCTGCGCGCGGCCATGGACGAGCACGGTCCGCTGTGCGTCGGGATCGACCCGCATCCGTCGCTGCTCCACGCGTGGGGGCTGACCGATGATGCCGCCGGCCTGCGGCGCTTCTCGGAAACGGTCGTATCTGCCCTAAGTGGGCGGGTTGCCGCAATCAAGCCTCAATCGGCATTTTTCGAGCGGCATGGCTCCGCGGGCGTCGCTGTCCTTGAGTCAACTATCCGACAGTTGCGACAGGCCGGGACTCTCGTGATCCTCGACATCAAGCGTGGCGATATCGGCTCCACAGCCGCCGCGTACGCGGACGCGTACCTCGATCCGACGTCCCCGCTGGCCGCCGACGCGGTCACCGCGAGCCCGTATCTGGGCTTCGGCTCGTTGCGTCCGATGATCGACACAGCCCTTGCCAATGGCGCCGGCGTGTTCGTTCTCGTGCGCACCTCGAACCCCGAGGGCGCGGCCGTCCAGCGGGCGGTCTCGCCGTTGGGCCGCACCGTGGCGCAAACGATTGTCGCCGAGATTGCGCAGGTCAATGCCGGTTTCGGCCCGATGGGCAGCGTCGGCGCGGTCGTGGGGGCGACCATCGGCGGTGACCCTACGGAGCCGTCGCTGGACCTCGCCGGCATGCGTGGACCGGTGCTCGCGCCGGGCCTGGGAGCGCAGGGCGCACGGCCCGGCGACCTCCGCGCGATCTTCGGCCCGGCGCTCCCATCGGTGCTCGGGGCGTACTCGCGAGAGATCCTCACGAGTGGACCGGAGATCGACGGTCTCCGAGCCGCCGCCGACGGGGCGGTCGCCGACCTACGTCACAATTTGTGATCTCGTTCCTGAGGATCATGGCGCGCCAACGTTGCCGAAAGCCGCCCGGAAGGCTAGTTTTCCCGGCGCCAGTAACACCCGTTTCAGTAGTCACAGGAGTGCACAGCTACCCGAGTGCACTCGGTGGGGGTCACACTGCACAAGAGCACCCGCAGTAACCCCCGCGTTGTCCACCACATTCAGTCAGAGGACCTGAGGAGACCTGGTGCCGCTTCCGTCACTGAGCCCGGAACAGCGCGCTGCAGCCTTGGAGAAGGCGGCGGAGATTCGCAAGGCCCGCGCTGAGCTGAAGGACCAGCTCAAGTCGGGCAAGACCTCGCTCGCCGAGGTTCTCGGCCGCGCCGAGGACGACGTCGTCGGCAAGCTCAAGGTTTCGGCCGTGCTGCAGGCGATGCCGGGCATCGGCAAGATCCGTGCCCAGCAGATCATGGAAAAGCTCAAGATCGCCGATAGCCGGCGGCTTCGCGGCCTCGGCGACCAGCAGCGCAAGGCACTGCTTGGGGAGTTCGCCAACAGCGGGAAATGACCGCAGGGTAGAAACAAGCAGTGAGCAATGACGACGACGCGCGCCCGACAGCCCGGCTCACCGTCCTCTCCGGCCCTTCGGGGGTCGGCAAGGACAGTGTCATCGAGCTGATTCGGGCGCGCTCGCCCTGGGTCTGGCTGTCCGTGTCCTGCACCACCCGGCCGCCCCGGCCCTACGAGGTCGACGGCACCCACTACCACTTCGTCGACCGCGACCAGTTCCGCGAGCACGTCCGGGCGGGCGAGATGCTCGAGTGGGCCGAGTTCGCGGGCAACCTCTACGGCACCCCCCGCGGGCCCGTGGAGCGCAAGCTCGCGCTCGGCGAGCCCGTGCTGCTGAAGATCGACCTGCAGGGTGCCCGCCAGGTGCGCCGCACCATGCCGTCGGCCCAGCTGGTGTTCCTCGCGCCGCCCAGCTTCGAGGAGCTGGCCCGCCGGCTCACCGGTCGCGGCACCGAGGACCCGGCGACGATCGCGCGCCGCCTCCACCACGCGCGCGAGGAGCTGGCCGCGGAGGCCGAGTTCGACCGCACCGTGGTCAACGACAACGTCGAACACGCTGCTGAGGAGCTGGTAAGCTTGCTCGGTTCGCGGCTGTTCACGTCTCAGCCGCTCCACTGATCTCCCGCACTTTCTTGACAAGCTCTGATTTGAGGTTCGATCTCCCGTGGCCGGAACTGTCGCCAATCCGGAAGGCATCACCAACCCGCCGATCGACGAGCTGCTCGAGAAGAGCTCGTCGAAGTACGCCCTCGTGATCTTCGCGGCCAAGCGTGCCCGCCAGATCAACGCCTACTACAGCCAGCTGGGCGAGGGCCTGCTCGAGTACGTCGGCCCGCTGGTCGAGACCACGCCGCAGGAGAAGCCGCTCTCCATCGCGATGCGCGAGATCAACGCCGGTCTCCTCACGGCCGAGCCGGTCGAGACCGCCTGAGTTGATCGTCCTCGGGGTAGGCGGCGGCATCGCCGCCTACAAGGCGTGTGAGCTGCTGCGCCTGTTCACCGAGTCGGGCCACCCCACGCGGGTGGTACCCACGGCGGCCGCCCTGGAGTTCGTCGGGGCGCCCACCTGGGCCGCCCTCTCCGGGCAGCCCGTCGCCACCGAGGTGTGGCACGACGTCCACGAGGTGCCGCACGTCCGGATCGGGCGTGCGGCCTCTCTCGTCGTGGTGGCCCCCGCGACCGCCGACCTGCTGGCCCGCGCCGCGAACGGCCTCGCCGACGACCTGCTCACCAACACGCTGCTCACGGCCCGCTGTCCCACGCTCTACGCGCCGGCGATGCACACCGAGATGTGGGAGCACCCGGCCACGCAGGCCAACGTCGCGACGTTGCGGGCCCGGGGCGCGACCGTGCTGGAACCCGCCGTCGGTCGGCTCACCGGCAAGGACACCGGCAAGGGCCGGTTGCCCGAGCCACCCGGGATCTTCGCCGCCGCACTGGCGCTGCTGCGCCGCGCCGGCAGGCCACCGGACCTGGCCGGGCGCCGGGTGGTGGTCACCGCCGGTGGCACCCGCGAACCGCTCGACCCGGTGCGCTTCATCGGCAACCGCTCCTCGGGCAAGCAGGGGTACGCGTTCGCCCGGGCCGCACTGGCCCGCGGGGCGTCGGTGACGCTGGTCGCGGCCAACGTGACGCTGCCCGACCCGGCCGGCGTCGAGGTCGTGCGGGTCGAGACCACCGAGGAGCTGCGCCAGGCCACGGTCGCGGCCGCCGCTGACGCCGACGTGGTCGTGATGGCCGCCGCGCCGGCCGACTTCCGGCCCGCGCGCATCGCGTCCCAGAAGATCAAGAAGACGCACGACGGCGCGGCGCCGCCGATCGAGCTGGCGCTGAACCCCGACATCGCGGCCGAGCTCGGAGCGAAGAAGCCGGCCGGGCAGGTGCTCGTGGTGTTCGCGGCCGAGACCGCCGGCGGCGACGCGGCGCTGGCGAACGCCCGCGAGAAGCTCGCGCGCAAGGGCGCCGACCTCATCGTGCTCAACGACGTGAGCGGCGGCCGCACGTTCGGCGCCGACACGAACGCCGCGACGGTGCTCGACCCCGGTGGTCAGGTCGCGGTAGTAGAGGACGGGTCGAAGGACGACCTGGCCGACTCCGTTCTCGACCAGGCAGTTTCGCGGCTCACACAAGGGTCGGGTCCCGCCGCGTAGGCCTGCACCGTAGACTCTTCCGGAGCATTCATCCATCACGAGGGAGCACTGTGGCACGGCGCCTCTTTACGTCCGAGTCGGTCACCGAAGGCCACCCGGACAAGATCGCTGATCAGATCAGTGACGGCATTCTTGACGCGTTGATCGGCGCCGATCCCCGCAGCCGCGTCGCGGTGGAGACGCTGATCACCACCGGCCAGGTGCACGTCGCCGGCGAGGTCACCACCAGCGCGTACGCCGACATCCCGGCGATCGTGCGGGAGACGATCCTCAACATCGGCTACGACTCGTCGAAGAAGGGCTTCGACGGCGCGTCGTGCGGCGTCAGCGTGTCGATCGGGTCGCAGTCGCCCGACATCGCGCAGGGCGTCGACACCGCTATCGAGAAGCGCAGCGGCGAGGCCGCCGACCCGCTCGACACACAGGGCGCCGGCGACCAGGGCATGATGTTCGGCTTCGCCTGCTCCGAGACGCCCGAGCTGATGCCGCTGCCGATCGCGCTCGCGCACCGGCTGGCGCGCCGTCTCACCGCGGTGCGCAAGGACGGCACCGTGCCGTACCTGCGTCCCGACGGCAAGACCCAGGTCACCATCGAGTACGACGGCCTGAAGCCGGTGCGGCTCGACACCGTCGTGGTCTCCAGCCAGCACGCGCCCGACATCTCGCTCGAGTCGCTGCTCACGCCCGATGTGAACGACCACGTGATCGCCCCCGAGATGGCCGGCCTGCAGCTCGACACCGAGGGCTACAAGCTGCTGGTCAACCCCACCGGCCGCTTCGAGATCGGCGGTCCCATGGGCGACGCCGGCCTCACCGGCCGCAAGATCATCGTCGACACCTACGGCGGCTACGCCCGCCACGGCGGTGGCGCGTTCTCCGGCAAGGACCCGTCGAAGGTCGACCGCTCCGCCGCCTACGCGATGCGCTGGGTCGCCAAGAACGTCGTGGCCGCCGGTCTCGCCGAGCGCTGCGAGGTGCAGGTCGCCTACGCGATCGGCAAGGCCCACCCGGTGAGCCTGTTCGTCGAGACGTTCGGCACCGAGAACGTGGCCGTCGAGGCCATCGAGAAGGCGATCAACCAGGTCTTCGACCTGCGCCCGGCCGCCATCATCCGCGATCTCGACCTGCTCAACCCGGTCTACCAGCAGACCGCGGCCTACGGTCACTTCGGCCGCGAGCTGGCCGGGTTCACGTGGGAGCGCACCGACCGCGCTGCCGACCTGAAGAGCGCCGCGAACGCGTAGCCGTTCGGCTTGGACCTTTTCGACGTAGAGCCTCCGGCGCCGGAACCGGCACCGGAGGCTTCTGCGTCGGGTGGGGCTGGGTCGGGCGGGGCTGCTTCGGGCACGGCGGTTCCGGGTGGGGCGGCTTCCGGGGCGGCAGGTTCCGGGGCGCCGGGGGCGAGTGCGGCAGCTTCCGGGGCGCCGGCTTCGGGGGCGGCGGGTTCGGGGGCGAGTGCGGCGGCGCGGGCGTTGGCCAGGAGCGCGTCGCGGAAGAAGGGGGCGCCGCGGTCCGCGCCGCGGGCGAAGCCCGACAAGGAGCCGGCGGCGGTGGCGCCCGTCGCGCGGGTCGTCGTCGAGGTCGGGCTGCCGCACCTCGACCGCCCCTTCGACTACCTGGTCGCCGCCGCCGACGACGTGGCCGCGCAGCCCGGGGTGCGGGTACGGGTGCGGTTCGCGGGCCAGCTCGTCGGCGGGTTCCTGCTGGAGCGGATGGAGCGCTCCGAGCACGACGGGCGGCTCGCCTACCTCGACCGGGTCGTGTCCGCGGAGCGGGTGCTGACGCCGGAGGTGGCGGACCTGTGCCGCCTGGTGGCCGACCGGTACGCGGGCACGCACGCCGACGTGCTGCGGCTCGCCGTGCCGCCCCGACACGCCCGGGTGGAAGCAGCCCGCGCCGGGGCAGAGACACCCCACCCCCAGGCACACACAGACGACGCTCTATCCGGGGCACCATCCGCCCCGGAATCCGCACTGGATAGAGCGTCGTCGACAGACGGCCCCGGCTGGGACCGGTACCGCGCCGGCGCGGCCTTCCTCCGGGCGCTCCGCGACGGGCGGGCGCCCCGCGCCGTCTGGGGGGCGCTGCCCGGCGAGGACTGGCCGGCCAGGGTCGCCGACGCCATCGCCGCCGTGCACTCCACCGGCAGAGGGGCGCTGGCCGTCGTCGCCGACGCGCGGGACCTCGACCGCCTCGACGCGGCGCTCACCGCGAAGCTCGGCGGCCCCGGACAGCACGTCGCGCTCAACGCGGCCCTCGGGCCCGCCGAGCGGTACCGGCGGTTCCTCGCCGCCGCACGGGGCACGGTGCGCATCGTCACCGGGACGCGGGCGGCGGCGCTCGCGCCGGTGGAGAACCTCGGTCTCGTGGTGATCTGGGACGACGGCGACGACCTGCACGCCGAGCCCCGCGCGCCGTACCCGCACGCCCGGCAGGTGCTGCTGACCCGCGCCGAACAGACCGGCTGCGCCGCCCTGGTGGGCGGGTTCACCCGCACCGCCGAGGCGCAGCAGCTGGTCGAGGCCGGCTGGGCGCACGACCTCGTCGCCGACCGGGCCGCCGTCCGGGACCGGGCCCCGCGCGTGGTGCCCGTCGGCGACGACAACGACCCCGCCGCCGGCTCGGCCCGCCTGCCGACCGTGGCCTGGAAAGCGGCCCGCGCGGCGCTGGCCGCCGGGGCGCCGGTGCTGGTCCAGGTGCCACGCCGGGGGTACGTGCCATCCGTCGCCTGTGCCCGGTGCGGTACGCCGGCCCGGTGCCGGCGGTGCCAGGGGCCGCTCGCGTTGTCGAGCGGTACCGGCATCCCGGGCTGCCGCTGGTGCGGCCATCCCGCCGCCGACCACGCCTGCGAGACCTGCGGCGACCGCCGGTTGCGGGCGTCGGTGGTCGGTGCCCGTCGAACGGCCGAAGAGCTGGGACGCGCGTTCGCGGGCGCGCCGGTACGCACGTCGGGCCGGGACGCGGTGCTGGCGACCGTCCCGGGGGAGCCGGCCGTGGTGGTGTGCACGCCGGGGGCGGAACCGATCGCCGACGGCGGCTACGGTGCGGTGCTGCTGCTCGACTCCTGGGCGCTGCTGACCCGCGCCGACCTCCGCGCCACCGAAGAGGCCACGAGACGCTGGTTCGCCGCCGCGGCGCTGGCCCGGCCGGCCCACGAGGGCGGGCAGGTGGTGGTCGTCGCCGAGGGCGGGTTGGCCACGGTGCAGGCGCTGGTCCGGTGGGACGCGGCCTGGCTCGCCGCCCGCGAGCTGGCCGAGCGCCGCGAGCTCGGGTTCCCGCCGGCGGCCCGGATCGCGTCGCTGACCGGTCCGGCCGACGCCGTCGCCGACCTGGTGGCCGCGACCGAGCTGCCGGACGGCGCCGACCTGCTCGGTCCGGTCGACACCGGCGAGGAGGGGCAGGAGCGGATCCTGGTGCGCACGTCACGGTCGGCCGGTGCGGCGCTCGCGGCGGCGTTGAAGACGGCGGTCGCCGTCCGCAGCGCGCGCAAGACCCCGGGGACGGTGCGGGTGCAGGTGGACCCGCTCGAACTGCTGTGAGGGGTGCGCGGCGGAGTGACCAGGGAAGCTTCCCCGCCGCACACCCGGACTCCGGCCGGCCGGTCGGCCCGGGGGCCGAGCAGGAGTCCGGCCTGCCGTGTCTCCACAGTGCGTCGCTCGATCGCCGTTGTCACGGGCCGGAACCCGGAATCGTTCGATCACCACCCGGAACCACCGAACCGGACGACACCGGTCGGTGCGGTCGTTCGGCTGATCGCGCCACACCACGCTGCTAGGCTCAGCGGTAACGTTAAGTAATCTCTTGATAGCTTGTAGTGCTTGCCCCGGGGGAGGCGCACATGCAGGTCGCGGTCGACGGCGAGCTGGCCTTCTACCAGCAGATGATCGACAGCATCTCCGACTACGAGGTGATCCGACTTGACGACACCGGGCACGTGCGCACCTGGCACGAGGGTGCCGCACGGCTGTCCGGGTACTCCGCCGACGAGGTCATCGGCCGACCGAACAGCGTCTTCTACCCCGAAGAGGACATCAAGGCCGGCAAGCCGGCCCAGGACCTGAAGACGGCCGCCGAGACCGGCCGGTGCGTCATGGAGGGCTGGCGGGTCCGCAAGGACGGCACGCGGTTCTGGGCGAGCATCACCCTCACCCCGATCCGCGGACACGGCGGAACGCTGCACGGGTACGTCCGCGTCACCCGCGACCACAGCGACCGGCGCGACCAGGAGCTGGAGATGCGCGCGGTCGAGCGGATGCTCGACGCCATCACCGACTACGAGGTGATCCGCCTCGACACCGAGGGCGTGATCCGGTCGTGGAGCCCCGGCGCGGAGAAGCTGAAACGCTACAAGGCCAGCGAGATCGTCGGCCACCACGTGAGCGCGTTCTACCCGGAGGACGACGTCCGCAACGGCGTCCCCGAGCGCGAGATGGCCAAGGCGGTGCGCCAGGGACGGCTGGAGACCGAGGGCTGGCGGGTCCGCAAGGACGGCAGCCGGTTCTGGGGCAGCACGATCATCAGCCCGATCCGCGACGACTCCGAAGAGGTGATCGGGTTCGTCTCCGTCGGCCGCGACCTCTCCGAGCGGCGCGCGCAGGAGCAACTGCTCCAGCGGCAGCAGGAGGAGATCCTGGAGCTGTCGACGCCGGTCATCCAGGTCTGGGACAAGGTCCTCGTCCTGCCGATCATCGGGACGCTCGACAGCGCCCGCGCCGCCCGTCTCACCGAGGGTCTGCTCGACAAGGTCACCTACTACCAGGCCGAGGTGGCCATCCTCGACGTCAGCGGCGTGCCGGCGGTCGACACCGAGGTCGCCCAGCACCTGCTCAAGACCGTCGAGGCGGCCCGGCTCATGGGCGCCACCAGCATCCTGAGCGGCGTGCGGCCCGAGACCGCGCAGGCGATCGTGCACCTGGGCATCGACCTCGGGTCGCTGCGCAGCCGCAGCAACCTGCGGGAGGCCCTGCAGCTGGCGCTCATGATGGTGGGCGCCGCACCGGTGCGGGACCGCGACACGCCGGTGGCCAGCCATGGCTGAGCTGGTCCCGATCATGCGCATGGGCGACAACCTGCTCGTCATGCTCCAGGGCGACCTCGAGGACGCCACCGTGGAGGAGATCGAGCGCGAGGTCACCCGGGAGGTGGCGCGAACCTCGGCCCGGGGTGCGCTGATCGACGTCAGCGGCCTGTCGGTCGTCGACTCGTTCGTGGCGCGTGTCATCTCGCGGATCGTCGCGATGATCCGGCTGCTCGGGGCGGACGCCACGATCGTCGGCGTGCAACCGGCCGTCGCGATCACACTCGTCGAACTGGGCGTGCCGCTGCGGCACGTCGACACGGCACTCACAGCGGAGCAGGGCATGGCGCGGCTACGCGGACGTCGCGATGAGTACGTCCACTGACTTCGCCGACCCCCGGGCAACCACGACACTCACCGTGCAGATCGCGGCCGAGGCCGACCTGCTGAAGGTCAGGGCCGTCCTGCGGTCGGAGGCGAAGGAGGCGGGCCTGAACCTGACGGCCGCCACCAAGTTCGTCACGGCCGGCAGCGAACTGGCCCGGAACATCTTCAAGTACGCCACCCACGGCCAGGGCGTCGCGACGATCGAGTCGACCGAGGTGAACGGCCGGCGCGGCGTCCGCGCGACGTTCCGCGACGAGGGACCGGGAATCGAGGACATGGAGGCCGCGATGCGCGACGGCTTCAGCACGGCCGACAGCCTCGGCCTCGGCCTGCCCGGCAGCCGCCGGCTGGTCGACGAGTTCAGCATCGAGTCCGACGTCGGCAAGGGCACCACGGTGACGATCACGCAGTGGAGCCGATGAGACCGTGATCGCGGTGAAGACACGCGAGCCCAGCCACACGCGGTTCACCGTCGAGGCGGAAGCCGACGTCGCCGCCGTCCGGCGGATGGTGTCCGACCTCATCGACGACGTGAGCCCCGACCAGGACCGGCACGGCCGCGCCGAACTGGTCGTCACCGAGCTCGCCACCAACCTGGTGCGGCACGCGGGCGGCGGCTGGATGCTGGTCCGGCCGCTGCGCCCGTCCTCGATCGAGCTGATCGCCGTCGACGGCGGCCGCGGGATCGACGACCTGGACGGCGTTCTCGCCGGCCGGGTGTCGGACCCGAAGGGACTCGGCTGCGGCCTGCGCTCGGTGCGGCGGTCCTCGGCCCGGTTCGACGCCTGGACGCGGCCCGGCGGCGGCACCGTCGTCCTCTCCGTGCTCGACCTCGCCGGCGCGAGCGGCCCGCCGGCCTGCGCCGGCGTGTCGGTGGGCATCGTGGAGCCCTGCGGTGACGGGTGGGCGTACTCCGACGAGGACGGCGTGTTCACCCTGGCCGTCGTCGACGGGCTCGGCCACGGGATGAAGGCATCGCTGGCGGCCGACGCCGCGCTCGCCGAGTTCGGCACCGACCTCGAGCAGTTCGTGCCGCGGGCCAACGCCCGGATGCGCGACACCCGGGGCGCCGCCGTGACCCTGTGCCAGATCGCCGACGGCACGCTGCGGTACATCGCGATCGGCAACGTCTACGGCCGCGTCGTGACGCCCGAGGGCAGCCGCGGCCTGGTGACCCACGGCGGCACGCTGGGCCTGCACCTCGAACCGCCCCGGTCCCGCATCTCCGCGCTGCCGTTCCCGGCCGGCGCGAGCCTCGTGCTGTGGACCGACGGACTGTCCAGCCGGGTGAGCCCCGACCCCCGTCTGCTCACCCACGACCCGGCTGTGGTCGCGGCCGCCCTGCACCGCGACCACACCCGCAACCGCGACGACGCGACCGTGGTGGTCGCGACGCCTGGGGGGACCCGGTGACCGAACTGACCTACCACGCGGGGGACGACGCGGCCTCGGTGTACGGCGCGGTGCGGGCGGCTGCGCTGGCCGAGGGGCTCGGACCGGCGGTGGCGACCCGCCTCGCTGCCGCGGCGGCGGTGGCGGCCGTCGAGCGGGAGGCCGCCGCGCGCTCGGTGTCGGCGACCGAGATCGAGGCGTTGCGGGCCGAGCTCGACGAGACCAGTCGCGGCCTGCTCGCCGTCTACGCCGAGCTGTCCGACAAGAGCGACGAGCTCGACCGCGCCCGCACCGACGCCGAGCGGGCCGCCGACGCGAAGGCCGCGTTCCTGGCCAACATGAGCCACGAGATCCGCTCGCCGCTCAACGCCGTGATCGGCTTCACGACGCTGCTGCAGGACACCGAGCTGACCGCCGAGCAGGCCGAGTACGTCGGCATCGTGCGGGGCGCCGGCGACCACCTGCGCGGCGTCATCGACGACATCCTCGACCTGTCGAAGATCGAGTCGGGCCGGCTGGAGCTGGAGCGGATCCCGTTCGACCTGGCCGCGTGCGTCGAGGACGCGGCGACGATGGTGGCGCCGCGGGCCGAGGAGAAGGGCCTGGCGCTGGCGACGCTGTTCGGCCCCGGCACGCCCGACGCCGTCGTCGGCGACCCGGTGCGGCTGCGCCAGATCCTGGTGAACCTGCTGACGAACGCGGTCAAGTTCACCAAGGACGGCGAGGTCGCGGTCGAGGTCACCGGCACCGCCGACGGCCTGGTGCGGATGGCGGTGCGCGACACCGGCATCGGCATCCCGGAGGAGGCGCTGGCCCGCGTGTTCGCGCCGTTCACCCAGGCCGCCTCCGACACCACCCGCAAGTACGGCGGCACCGGGCTGGGCCTGCCGATCTGCCGCGAGCTGGCGCACCGGATGGGCGGCGGCCTCGAGGTCGCGTCGACCGTGGGCGTCGGGTCCACGTTCACCTGCACGGTCCTCTTCGAGGCGGCCGAGCCCGCGCCGTCGACGGACCCGGACCTGCGCGGGCTGCGGGTGCTCGTCGCGCACGGGCAGCCGGTCGTCGCCGAGTCGATCCGGCGCCCGCTCAGCCGGTGGGGGGCCGACGTCGTGTGCGGGCAGGGTCCGCCGGCGGCCGGGTCGTCGTTCGACCTCATGCTCGTGGACGTGCGCAGCCCGCGCGACGAGCTCACCGCGGCCGCGGCGGTGGTCGCCGTGGCCGGCTTCTCCGACCGCGCGCCGACCCACGGCCGGTTCCTCGTGCGTACGCCGGTGCGCCGCGCCCAGCTGCGTGACGCGGTTCTCGGTGCGCTGGGCCGGCAGACCGGCACCGGTCCGGCGCCGGCGACGGCGGAACCCGTGCAGCCGCTGCGGATCCTGCTGGCCGAGGACAACCCGGTCAACCAGCGGGCGACGAAGCTGCTGCTCGGCCGGCTCGGGCACGAGGTCGACGTGGTGCCCGACGGCGTCGCCGCGGTCGAGGCGATCCTGCGCACCGACTACGACCTGGTGCTGATGGACCTGCACATGCCGCGCCTCGACGGCGTCTCCGCCACCCGCCGGGCGCGCCTGCACCGGCCGGGCGACCGGCCGCAGATCGTCGCGTTGACCGCGGGCGCGACCGACGCGAACCGCCGCGCCTGCCTGCACGCCGGGATGAACGACTTCCTCGCCAAGCCGGTCGACGCGCGGGAGCTGGCCCGGGTGCTCGCCGCCGCGTACCGCGGCGGTCCGCGTGTGACCCCCACGACCGAGCAGCTTTCGCACAGTCGACCACGCGTAGCCGCTGTATGACGGATAGTAACAACATGGTCACTGGCTCCCGCTCCTCCAACTACGCCCTCGCTGACCTGGCCCTGGCCCTGACCCGATCGTCCGACCGGATCGAGGGGGTGTGCGAGACGGCGGCGCGCGCCGCGGCGGAGATGCTCGGCGACGGCGCCGCCGTGCAGCTGGTCGGCGACGACGACCTGTACGGCGCCATGATCGCCTACCACCCGGACGTCGAACGCTCGCGCACGCTCGCCGAGGCGCTGACCCGCCGCGGTGCCCCGCCCGAGGACCAGTACTCGCAGGCGATGCGGGCCACCCGGCGGCCGGTCGTGCTCTCGCCGCTGACGCCGGAACGCCTCGCCGAGCTGGCCCCGTCGCGGCGCGCCGCCGACAAGCCGGGCGACCGCGCCGCCGCCGCGGGGCTCAGCGCCGCGCTGATGTGTCCGCTGATCGCCGACAACAAGTACCTCGGGTACCTGCTGGTCGCCCGCACCGCGCCCGACGGCGCCTACACCGAGGCCGACGCCGAGCTGGTCCGCGACATCGCCGGCGAGCTGTCGCTGGCGCTGGCCACCGCCCGGTCGCTGGAGCGGCTGCGGGTCAGCGAGGAGCGGTTCCGCCGGGTGCTGGAGAGCATCCCGGAGGGCGTGCTGCAGATCGACGCGTCGGGCGTCACCACGTTCGCGAACCAGCCGTGCGCGGGGCTGCTCGGCATGCCGAAGGAGCAGCTGGTCGGCCTGCCGTTGAGCGGTTTCCTGGACGACCGTGGTCAGCGGCACCTGGCCCGCTGGCTGGCCGGCTCGACCGAACCGATCCCCGGCCCGCCGCTGCCCGGCAACCCGTCGAACGACGCCGGCGTGGCCGACGCCCGGGTGGTGCGCGCCGACGGGTCCACCCGCAGCGTGCGGCTGTGCCTCACCGTGCTGCAGGAGGACCACGGCCAGCCCGGCAGCTCGCTGTGCCTGGTGACCGACCGCACCGAGCAGGTCGACGCCCGCGGTCTCAAGCGCCAGCTCGACCACCTGCGGCGCCTGGACAGCATGGGCCAGCTGATCGGCGGCATCGCCCACGACCTCAACAACCTGCTCACGGTCGTCGGTGGTTCCGCCGACATGATCGCGGGGACGGCCGAGCCGGGCTCGCCGACGCACCAGCTGGCCGCCGAGATCGTGCACGCGACGGTGAAGGGGCGGGCGCTGGCCCACCAGCTCCTGGCGTTTGGACGCGGGGGCAGCCGGCCGGAGACCATCCGGGTCCCCGACCTGCTGGAGGACATCAAGCCGCTGTTCGCCCGCACGCTGGGCGAGCACATCCACCTCGACTTCAGCCACACCCCCGACGTGTGGCCGGTGCGCGCCGAACGCGGTCCGCTGCAGCAGGTGCTGGTGAACCTGGCCGCCAACGCCCGCGACGCGATGCTGCACGGCGGGGTGCTGACCGCCAAGGCCAGCAACGTCGAGGTGACCGCCGGCGAGCTGGACGACCGGTCGGTGGCCGGCCGCTTCGTGCGTCTGATCATCGCCGACACCGGCGGCGGCATGGACGAACACACCCGCCGGCGCGCGATGGAGGCGTTCTTCACGACGAAGTCCGGTGCCGTGGGCCTCGGGCTGTCGACGGCGATGAGCGTGCTGCGCGGCATCGGCGGCTACATCACGCTCCAGTCGGAGCCGCGCATCGGGACCACGGTGCAGCTCTACCTGCCCGCCACCGACGCGGTCGCCCCGGCGACCGTGGCGCCGGGACCGGGCTCGGCCGCGTCCCTGCTACCGGCCACCACGATCGCCGCACCGGCGACGTCGGCCGACCCGGCCGCGGCGATCACCGACCCCGGCCCGGTCAGCGCGCCCCCGTCGCCCGCGCAGGCCCGTTCGTCCGCGTCCACCTCACCCGGCCGGGGCCACGTGCTCGTGGTCGAGGACCAGCCCGAGCTGGCCCAGCTGATCCACCGGCTGCTCGAGCCGGCCGGCTACACGGTCACCGTCTCGACCGACGCCGAGTCGGCCGTCGACGCGTTCGCCGCGGTGGCCGACCCGGCCCTGCTCATCACCGACGTGGTCATGCCGGGGATGACCGGCCCCGACCTGGCCGCGGCGCTGCGCGCCCGGCACCCGGGCCTGCCGGTGCTGTTCATGTCGGGCTACACGGCGGCGGCGCTGGGCCCGCAGGTGCACCTGGACGAGAACAGCGCCCTGGTGGAGAAGCCGTTCAACCGCAGCACCCTGCTCGCCGCCGTCGAGCGCTTCACCTCGCCCGCGGGGTGAGACACAAACGACGCTCTATCTGGCGCGGGTTGCGTACCCGAATCCGCACTGGATAGAGCGTCGTTTATGAAAGGGGCGGCGTCAGGTGGCCAGGAACTGGTGGGTCGCCAGCTCCCGGTAGAGCGGACTGCTCACGAGCAGTTCGTCGTGGCGGCCCACGGCGGCCACGCGGCCCTCGTCGAGCACCACGATCTGGTCGGCGTCGACCACGGTCGACAGGCGGTGGGCCACGATGATCATCGTGCGGTCGGTGGACACGGCGTCGATCGCGGCGCGCAGCGCCGCCTCGTTGCGGGCGTCGAGGTTGCTGGTCGGCTCGTCGAGGAGCAGCACCGGAGGCGAGGCCAGCAGCGTGCGGGCGATCGCCAGCCGCTGGCGTTCGCCGCCGCTGAGCAGCACGCCACCCTCGCCGACCTCGGCGTCGAGGCCGTCGGGGGTGCGGGTCACCAGGTCGCTGAGGTTCACCGCGTCGAGCACGGCGAGCAGTTCGGCGTCGGTGGCGGCCGGCACGGTCAGCAGCAGGTTGGCCCGCAGCGTGCCGGCCAGCACCGGCGCCTCCTGCTCCACGTACCCGAGCCGGCCGCGCAGCACCTCGCGCGGCAACCGGCGCACGTCGACACCGTTGACCCGCACCGCACCCGCGTCCACTTCGTAGAACCGCTCGATCAGCGCGAGGATGCTCGACTTGCCCGCGCCCGACGGCCCGACCAGGGCCGTGCGGGCACCCACGGGCGCGGCGAAGCTCACGCCCCGCAGCACCGGCGGCCCGCCGGCGTACGCGAACTCCACCCCGTCGAACTCCACCGCCGGAGCGCTCCGCACCAGGGGCTGGGGATCCGAAGCGTCGGCCTCCAGGGGCAGGTCGAGGACCTCGTGCATGCGCTCCAGCGCGGCCAGGCCCAGCTGCAGCTGGGTGTAGACGTTCAGGATCCGGCCGAGCGGCATCACCAGGAAGAACAGGAACAGCACGAACGCCACGAGGTCGCCGACCGACAGCGACCCGTCGGCCACCCGCGCCCCACCGATGCCCAGCACCAGCAGGAACGCGCCCTGGATCGCGGCGACGCCGACCGGCCCGATCCACGCCTGCAGCCGCGCCGCCCGCAGCCCGGCCTCGTACGCCGCCTGCGCCGCCGCGCCCACGGCGAGCGTCTCGCGCTCCTCGGCCCGGCTGGCCCGGGTCGTGCGGGCCGCGGTGAGCGCCCGCTCGACGGTGGACGTCATGTCGCCGATGCGCTCCTGCGCGGCCCGCGCCGCCGGCCGCACCCGCCGGGCGATCATCATCCCGGTGCCGAGGGCCAGCGCCACGCCCACCACAGTGACCGCGAACATCAGCGGGTCCAGGAGCACCATCGCGACCACCGCGCCGGAGATCATGATCACGCCGGACCCGAGGTCGATCAGGCCCGAGGTGACCACCGCCCGCAGCAACGTGGTGTCGGCGCCGACCCGGGACAGCAGGTCGCCGGTGCGCCGGGCGTCGTACTCGGCGATCGGCAGCCGCAGCAGGTGCCCGGCCAGCCGCCGCCGCGACGCCAGCACCACGCCCTCGGCGGTGCGCTGCAGCAGGTAGTCACGCAGCGCGTTCAGCATCGCGACCACCGCGAGCAGCGCGACCAGCCCGCCCACGAAGCGGCCGGCCGGCCGGCTCGCGCCGATCGCGTCGAGCACCGCGCGGGTGAGAAGCGGCTGCAGCAGGGTAGCCAGCGTTCCGATCAACGACAGTGCGGCGACCAGGAGGAGGACCCCGCGGTGCGGACGCAGGTAGGGCAGCAGCGTCCGGAGGTCGATCCGCCGCGGTTTCGCCGACATCCCTCGACGGTAATCCGCGTGATGTACCGTCGCGGGGCCGCTCTCTCAGCCGCTCCTCAGGAAGGACCCGCTAGTGACAGACCCCCTGCTGGAGCGGCTGGCCGCCGCGTACGGCGTGGCCACCGAGTACGAGAACTGGCAGCGGCGGCCCACGGCGGTCGCGCCGGAGACGGTGGTCGAGGTGCTGCGCCTCCTCGACGTCGACGCGTCGACCCCGGCCGCCATCCGGTCGGCTCTCGCCGCGGCGGAGAGCCGTGCGGCGCCGGCCACCGTCGTGGTCACCGAAGGCGACGGCGCTCACGCGGTCCCGTCGGGGGTCGTTCTTCTGGAGGACGGACGTGAGCGGCCGACGGACCTGACCCTGCCGCCGGATCTGCCGCCCGGCTACCACACGCTGCACCACGCCGGCGGCCAGACGGCCGTGATCGTGACGCCGGCGCGGACCGCGCGGCCGGCGCCGACGTGGGGGTGGATGCTGCAGCTGTACGCGCTGCGGTCGGCCCGGTCGTGGGGGATGGGCGACTTCGGCGACCTGGCCGCCGCCACCCGGCGCGCCGCCGCCGACGGAGCCGGGTTCGTGCTGCTGAACCCGCTGCACGCGGTCGCGCCCGGCCACCCGGTGCCGGCGTCGCCGTACTCGCCGACCAGCCGCCGCTACATCAACCCGCTGTACCTGCGGGTCGACGGCACCCCGCCCGCCGTCGACGGCGACCTCATCGACTACGACGCCGTGTGGGCGGCGAAGTCCGCGGCGCTGGCCCCACCCGCGTCGCTGGCGGTGCCGGACGACCCGGCGCTGCGCGACTTCGCCACGTACTGCGCGCTCTCCGAGGTGCACGGGCGCAACTGGAAGGAGTGGCCCGCCGAGCTGCGGCACCCGTCGTCGCCGGCGGTGGCGTCCGCGCGGGTCGCGCTCGCCGATCGGGTGGCGTTCCACGCGTGGCTGCAGGAGCGGTGCGACGAGCAGCTGGCCGACGTGCGGGCCGCGGCGGCGGGCATGCCGATCGGCATCGTGCAGGACCTGGCCGTCGGCATCGACCCCGGCGGCGCCGACGGGTGGCTGCTGCAGGACGTGCTGGCCGACGGCGTCCGCGTCGGCGCGCCGCCGGACGCGTTCAACCAGCTCGGCCAGGACTGGGGGCTCGCGACCTGGCGCCCCGACCGGCTGGCCGCCGCCGGCTACGCGCCGTACCGCGACCTGGTGCGGGCGATGCTCCGGCACGCCGGCGGCCTGCGCGTCGACCACGTCGCCGGGCTGTGGCGGCTGTGGTGGGTCCCGCCGGGTGGCACCGCCGCCGACGGGACGTACGTGCGCTACGACTCGACGGCGATGGTCGGGATCCTGGCGCTGGAGGCGTCGCGGGCCGGCGCCGTGGTGGTCGGTGAGGACCTGGGCACGGTGCTGCCGGAGGTCACCGAGGGCCTGGCGGCCCGCAACATGCTGGGCTGCGAGGTCCTGTGGTTCGCCCGCGACCACGACGGCGAGTTCCTGCCGCCGGCGGCCTGGCCGGTCGACGCGCTGGCCACGGTGTCGACCCACGACCTGCCCACGGCGGCCGGCTACCTGACCGGCGAGCACGTCCGGGTCCGCGCCCGGCTGGGCCAGCTCACCAGGCCCGAGGCCGAGGAACGGGCCGACGCGGACCTCGACCGGGCGAAGCTGGTCGCACTCATGCGGGCCGAGGGCGTTCTCGCCGACGGCGAGCCGACCCTCGACGACCTGATCCTGGGGCTGCACCGGCTGCTGGCGGCGGCGCCGAGCACGCTGGTGGCCGTATCGCCGTACGACGCCATCGGCGAGCTGCGCCAACCGAACCTCCCCGGCACGACCGACGAGTACCCGAACTGGCGCATCCCTCTGCCGGTGCCGCTGGAGGACCTCTTCGACCACGAACGGGTCCGCGCCATCGTCGACATCCTCAGGTCCCGCCCCGCGGCGTCCCTCCACCGGGACAAGACCTAGTGTCCCGGGATGCCGTGTGGCACAACGCATTCAGCGACCCACATCGACGCCATCCCCGGGCGCCCTACGACGTCCCCCTCTGCGCC
>NZ_BOPH01000130.1 GCF_016863655.1 Virgisporangium ochraceum | reverse complement strand
CAGCGCGACACTGCCCCGCAGCGACGCGGGCAGCAGCGCGGGCAGCTGGGTGGAGTCGCCCTGGTAGACCTCGCCGGTTCCGGTTGCGCCATGGGTGGTGGCGAGGCGGATGTTGTCGGCGGCCAAGGCCGTCCAGCGGGGTTCGTACTCGACGCCGATACCGTGTCGGCCCAGGTGCATGGCTTCTACGATGACGGTGCCGATGCCAGCCATCGGGTCGAGCACTGGCTCGCCCGGCACGGTGTAGGTGTTGATCAGGTAGCGGGCGATGGACGGCAGCATCTTTCCTGGGTGCTCGTTCGATTCGTAGGTGTAGCGGCCGCATCGCTGGTCCCGTGAGCCGACCTGGCCGCTGATAATGACCGAGCCCTGGGTCGGCCGGTCGGTTGTGGCTGATCGAGACGGCACGGACGGGTCGGGTTCAGACATGCGTTCCTCCGGGAGCCGTGCTGAACGCCGCCAGGCGTAGGTGGATGACCTCATGGCGCCCGTCGACGAGGGCCGGACCTAGGCTGCCGGTCGGGTTGGGCATGGCTCGTGGCTCGTGTTCCGGGAGCGGTGTGCGTAGGACGAGGAACTCTTGCCGGAAGTAGAGTCCGGCGGCGCGAGCGGCGGTGATGACGGTCGTGCGGTGGCTGACCGTGCCGCCGACCGGGCTGACGTCGGTGATGGCGGCGAGGAGGAACCCGCCGGGGCGCAGTAACGCCCTCCAGGTGTGCATGGCCTGGGTCGTGCCATGCAGGTCCGCGCTGTGCGCGTCTGACCGGGGCAGCCGGACCGTGACCAAACCGACTCGACGGTTGCGGCCGGTGAACCGTCGTGTCGGCGGTGCGGGCCGTAGACAGGTCCGGCTGCTGTCGGTGTGCAGGCGTGCGGGTTGACGGCTGAGATGCCGCGCCGCTCGGATGACGAGGGGATGCTGGTCGAGGTCGACGATGAGGTCGCCGCGGTCGGTGAGGCGGCGGATCAGGTGTGCGACGTCGGGTGGCTGGACTCCGCACCAATCGACCGGCCCGCTCCCGCGCGGATCGGACGGCTGCGGTCGATGGAGGAAGATGCTGATCGGCACCGGCGACGGAGCACCGGTGGCATCTGAGAGAGGGTGCTGAGGCATAGGCGGTGTGGCCGTGCCCGCAGACGAGCGCTGACATCAAGTAAAGACAGCCGACCGGATGAAATTGGTGATCATGCGTGCCTGTCGTCCCGTCGCAGTAAAGTTGCCCTGGTCGCAGCGGAGGTTGGCCGACCCGCACGGCTGTTCATGGCAACTGATCTGGACCGGATGGCCGTTGGGCTGCCGAGGCCTGAGGTGGCCCGTTCATCTGCGACGTCAAGGACATTTCCCGCGAGAAGATCGGCTTTGGGGAGCTCGGACGAGACAGCCCAGAGCAACTGCGACCCGTCGGGTTCGTTGGATGTGGCTTCGACAACCAGTCCAGCCTGGACCCACCCGGAGGACTGGAACTGGTCACCAGTTCGGCCGCCGCCGCTTCGGATCAACTTGCCAAACCCAACCGGCCGCGTGTCGGCCCCCGCTTCCGCCGGCGCGGGCATAATCAAGGTCGGCGGACGGAGACCACCGCCCATGGGGGTCGACTTCAGGTCGGCTACATCTGGCGCATCGTTGGGGGACCAAGACATCTATGCGTATGACGAGGCTGTACGTCCGCTTCTACAAGTCGTTCAACTACAACTACGAACGTAAAGCCGCCCCCAACGCCATGCGCCGGACGTGGGAAGACTTCGAGGAGCGGTGGTTTCCGCACATCACAGTCGACATCGATCCGTCGATCACCGCGATCGTGGGCGCCAACGAGTCCGGCAAGAGCCACCTGCTGGACGCAATCGAAATCCTCGCCAGCGGTGACGGTATCGAGCGAGGGGCCTTCTGCCGCTACTCCGAGTTCTACTCCGTCGCCAGGGACCAGATGCACTCGCCCGAGTTCGGCGCCGAGTTCGAGATCATCTCCGAAACGGCCAGCACCGCGCTCACCGATGCGCTCGATCGGGCCGTTCGCATCGGTGACCGATTCCGACTGTTCCGGCCGGGATCGGGTCAGCCGTTCGTCCTGTACAGCGACGCTGACACGCCGACCCCGGTTACGCCAGCGACCCTCGGGGCAATCTGCGAGGCACTCCCGCGGGTGTACCGGCTCGACACCGGAGTCGCCCTCCCTGACAGCATCCCGATCAGCTTTCTCGCCGGCCGTACACCGACCTGGTCGCAGCAACGGGAACAGCGCGCGAGCTTCTTCGACTTGATATTCAGCGGGGGAATCACCACGACCGAACAGGTCGCCCAACACGCCTCGGAAATCCTGTCGATCATCAAAGGCGGGGCCGCCGACGCCGATAGCGCGATCGGTAAGCAGCGTGAACTCGGCCGCAAACTCCTCATCGACGTGTGTGGCATCGACCGGCGGGCATTCGACGACCTCGCTGAGGCGATGAAGAAGGGCTACGAAGGGCAGGTCAATGGTCTGATCCAGCGGATGAACAACGAGATCGCCCGAAACCTGAACTTGCCCCGCTGGTGGACGCAGGATCGCGAGTTCAAGCTAATGTTGTCACCTCGCGAGCACGAACTTTGCTTTACGATCCGTGACCGCACCAATACCGACTACTCGTTTCAGGAACGCAGCCGCGGTCTCCAGTTCTTTCTGAGCTACTACGTGCAACTTCTGGCTCATCAACGCCCGACAGACCGGCACGAGATCCTGCTCATGGATGAACCCGACGCCTACCTGTCCAGCAGCGGGCAGCAGGACCTGCTGCGCATCCTGGAGCAGTACGCCCAGCCCGACGATGGTTCGCGCCGGGACCAGGTCGTCTACGTCACCCACTCACCATTCCTGATCAACCGCAATGCCGCCCATCGCATCCGGGTCATCGAGAAGGGCCGGGAAGACGAAGGAACCAGGGTAGTGCGCGACGCCACCAAGAACCACTACGAACCCCTACGCACGTCGCTGGGCAGCTTCGTAGCCGAGACCGCGTTCATCGGCGGCTCCAACCTGTTCGTCGAGGGCCTGGCCGACCAGGTGCTCTTGGCTGGAATGTCCTCGTTGCTGCGCGGTGATGGCGGGTCCTTTCTGCGGACGCTCGACCTCAACGAGGTGACCATTGTGCCGGGCGGATCCGCCAGCAGCATCCCGTACCTGGTCTATCTCGCTCGCGGCCGTGATCAGGTCCGCCCACCGTGCGTCGTACTCCTCGATGGCGACCCCGCCGGCAAGGACGCCGAAAAGGCTCTCCGCCGGGGCGGTGCCCGGCACAAGCCGGTCATCGACGAGAAGCTCGTCGTCCGTATCGACACCTGGGCTACAGATGCGGCCTTGACCACTCCCGCGAACGTCACCGTCGAGGAGGTCGAGGATCTTGTACCACCGGCCGTTGCGGTCGAGGCTGCCCGCGCCTACGCCCGCCGGTTCCTGGGCCTGTCCACCAACGATGCCGCCAAGCTGCAGGAAGCTGACCTGATCACGGCCCTCGATGCCCATGGATCAGTGTGGAATGCCCTCGCCGCAACATTCGCCGCCTGTTTCGACGGTCACATCGACAAGGTCGGTTTCGCCAAAGAGGTCATCACCTGGGCACACAACGCCCGAACTGCCACACCACAGCCACCCGCCCTTGAGTACCTCCGGACGAACTTCGCTGGCCTCATCGCACATATAGCGCTCAAGTTGCGTGCCGCCGCTGAGCAGGAGGCGGCCTCCCGACGCGACAACAGGCTCCGCCGGCTCGTCAACGGATTCGTTCAGGACCACCCCAACGGCCTTCGCCGCGAACAGGCGCAGCAACTCCTCGATGACATCACCTTTGCCCTCGACGACTCCGGCGCCAGCGACCAGCCCCGCCTTGTGGTCACCCAGCTACGTCGCAACCACAAGCTCGACTCCGATCCAATGGAACAGGTGCCTGACTTCGACAAGTTCACTGACGGCGTGAAGTCGCTCCTCTACCAGCAGCGCCTTCACGACCAGCAGGAGGGCGCGACCGCCTCGTGACCATACGAGAGGCGGTCGCCCAACCGTGCGCGGCCGTCGGCTGCCCGACCCTGGTTGAGAAGCAGTCAGCGAACTGCGATCCCGGTTACCTGCGACCGACTTCACGGATCTTCGCCCACGGCGGGGCCGGTGGTTCGGCACGGGTTGGGTGAGACGGCTCGGAGTGAGCGCACACGTCAGAACAGATTGATTGAGACGAACCCGTCGGGTTCGTCTCAATCAATCTGCACTGTCACAGCTCACCGGCACCACTTGGCCAACTCCATTGATACGGGACACCTGTCGATGCTGTGCCAACGCTGGTGCCACGCCGGCTTCCTCGATGGCACAGACTGAATGTCGAGAAGAACACGCAGCTCACGGGCTGGCACATCTCAAGCACGCCGTAATGGCAGACGGCGGAGTGACGGCTCTGAGACGGCCGAGTGCCAGCGCCCCGCGCGCTACACGTTTGGCACCGACAACACCGGCTGGGCATCGCTGCGACCGGTGTGGCACACGCCAGAGCCGCTGGCACAGCGCAGCCGCCAATGCCTCGTAGTCCGCTCATCGCAAGATCTTTTGGCCTGGCCCAGCTGGCGGTGGCCCACCTCGGTTCCGACCTTCGATCGCGCCTATTGAACACGCTGGCGGCGGGTGGAACATGCGCCCTTCACGTGAGTGGACAGCTGCCCGCGACGGTGCCCGACCGTGGCTGGCAGCTACGCGGTGTTCCACTCAGTTCTTGATCTTTGCTGTGCCAGATGTGTGCAACCTGCCTGGTGACGTGTGCGGTGCCCGAGCCGCCGACCCTCCGCAGCACGCGGGGGTCGGCGGTGTCGACCTCCACTTGTCACGGGAGTTCTCATGTCACACCGCCCGCGTTCGCGTCCGGCCGGAGATGCCGCGGTTCCGGCCCTGGTCCGGGGCGCGACTCCGTTGGACAGCCTCGATGTGACGCTGCACCTGTTGTGCACCGGGCCGCAGCCGCTGGCCGTGGACGGCCGCACTCTCGGCCACGGACTGCCGCGTCGCATGATTCCGTTGCATGAGCTGGCCGCGCAGCTGATGCACCCGGCCACGAGCTTTCAGGCCCGCGACGCCGCGTGGCGGCTGCTCGTGCGCCGTGCCCGCGATGACGGCGGCCGGTGGACGGTCGGCGCAGTCGGGGTCGCGTTGCCGGGGCTGCGGCGCGCAGCCGGACGGCTGTCCCGGTCCACGTCGAGCACCGATGTCCAACTCGACCTGCTCGAAGGCTTCACCCAGGCCCTGTCCACCGTGGACCTGGAGCAGCCGCGGATCTGCGCCCGACTGTGCAACGCCGCCTACGTGACCGCCCGCCGCCGGGCCGCGGCCGAGGAAGCTGCCGCGAGCGGTGAAGCCGCCGATGCCCCCGGATCGCGGCTGCCACCTCGGATGTACGGGCACCCGGACTTCGTCCTCGCCCGCGCGGTCGCGGCCGGGGTGATCACCGCCGCCGACGCCGAACTCATCGGCGCCACCTACCTGGAGAACGTTCCGCTCGCCGAGTACGCCGACCGGATCGGCATCTCCCGGTGGGCCGCCTACCGCCGGCGCGACCTCGCCAAGACTCGGCTGGCCACAGCGATCCGCGAGGGCCGACTGTCCGACCCCGACGCCGAGGTCATCACCGAAGCCACGCTCACGACTGTGTTCGACGGCAACGCGCCGACGCACTGACTCGGCGACGCCGATCGATCAGGAGAGATCACCAATTCTGGTCGTGATCTTGTCTTTCCTCTACGCGGGAACACTCGCGATCCTCTGGCGCCGACCGGCCCCGCGCGACGGGCGCTGACACCCCCGAACGTCCGGCTCTGAGCCCTCTCTCGCGAAGGAGGACGGCCGCGCCGGTCGGACGCCATCGGACTCGCATATCCCGCATCTCGCTCACCAGCGCCGTATGTCTCCGCCCTGCCCCCTGCGGGCTGGGCGGGGCCACACGGTCCGCTTACGGAGGTGCCTCCGATCTCATGAACGACAAGCCTTTCCGTGGCTGCTGGCCGTGGCGGTACACCGTCCGGCGCGGCGCAGCCGCTCCCACCTTTCGAAGTGGGGCCGCAGTTCTGGCCATCGTCGTGGTCCTGCTCGCCGTGATTCTTGTGGACCCGGCGGTCGCCGAGCCCGCGCCGGACCCGTCACCCGGCGTACCGCCGGGCGGCGGCCCGGAGTCGCTGACCGCGGTCATCAACAACATCCGGATCTGGCTCGTGGCCATCCTCGCCACCGGCGCGACGCTGTTCCTGACGGTCGGGTTCATGCGGCTGATGTGGGCCAACGGCGACCCAGGCGAGGCGGAGAAAGGCAAGACCGCGCTGCGGTCGGCCGCGATCGGCTACGCCGGTGCCCTCCTCGCCCCGCTGCTGGTCACCATCGTCGCCGGCTGGGTGAGCTGACATGCGCCTACTCACCCGCCCACTCGCCCGGTGCCGCAGGCGCTGGCGGTGGCTCGTCGCAGCGGCGTTGCTCGGCCTCGTCGTGGTCACCGCGCCCGCGTTCGCCGACCCCACGCCCGCACCCAGCCCGGGACCGGCGCCGACTCCACCAGGGTCCAGTCCGACACCGTCGCCGTCGGGGCCGGGTGTGCCTGATCCGGGCGTGCGTCCACCGGGCGCCAGTTCGCCGGCCACTCCATCCGGATCGCCATCCGGATCGCCGTCCGGGGCGCCGTCTCAGCCGCCGTCGGATGCTCCGAGCCTGGCGCCGGCACCGGGTCCGCCGTCGGATGATCCGGGACTGTTCGACATCCCGGGCCAGATCCGCAAGGCCATCACCAGCTTGTTCGCGTGGATGGTCGAACAGGCGCTGAACCCGGTGCTCGACTGGCTCGGCCACACCCTGCTCGCCACACCCGATCTGACCGGTCACGAGGCGATCCGGTCGATGTGGACGACCAACCTGGTGCTGGCCAACTCGTTCTTCGTCCTGTTCGTGACCGCCGCAGCGTTCATCGTCTCGGTGCGGCAGACGCTGCAAACCCGGCACGGCGTTAAGGAACTCGCACCACGGCTGGTCCTGGCGATGGTCCTGGCCAACACGAGCCTGCTGCTGTTCGACAAGGTCATCGAGCTGGTCAACGCCCTGACCCGAGCCATTGCCGGTGAGGGAGTGAACCCGGACACCGCCGCCCAGGCGCTGGTCGGCGCGTTGGGCGCGGCACGGGAGGGCAGCAACTTCCTGGTCACGCTGCTCGTGCTGGGTGCAGTGGTGATGGCGATCGTCGTGACCATCACGTTCCTTCTCCGCATCGCTGTGCTCGGTGTGCTCATCGGGCTGGCACCGCCCGCATTGCTGTGCCTCGGCCTGCCACAAACGGAACCAATCGCCCGCACCTGGGGCCGCGCCGTGGTCGCGTGTTTCGGCATCCAGATCGGCCAGGCGGTCATCCTGCTCGCCGCGATCCGGCTGTTCCTGACCCCGGCCGGGCCGACGGTGCTGGGCTTCGTCGCGAGCGGCGAAGGCTACATCCAGGTCCTCGTCTGCTACGCCATGCTCTACCTGCTGATCAAACTGCCCGGCTGGATGCGGCAGTTCGTCCTCGGCCCCGGCGGCGGCAAAGGACTGCTGAGCCAACTCGTCCACACCATCCTCATGATCAAGACGATGGGGACGGCGGCCGGACTCATCAAAGGCGGCGCGACCGCCGGACGGGCCGCCGGTGCGGTCGGCCGTCCGACCGGTCCGTCCCCGGGCCGGACCGATCCCCGTCCGTCCCCGACCCGCACACCGTCGACCCGTACCCCATCCCGTCCCCGGACCGGCCCGACCGGTCGACCGGGACCGGTCCCGTTCAGCCATGCACCGGCCGTCCACACCCCGCTGCCGGAACCGGCCGGTTCGACCGCCGGACCGGTCTTCAGTGACCCGCCGACCCCGGCAGTGCCGAGACCGCCGTCGTCGGCCCGAGTGCCGCCGGCAGTGTTCTCGGACCGGTCCGCGCCGGTCACCTCGCCCCGGTCGACCGGGGCTCGTCCGGAGCCGGTCGTGTTCAGCCACCCGCCGACCAGCCCGTCCCCGCCAGCACCGACCAGGCCCGCGCCGGCCGCGACGTTCTCGTCCCCGCCGCGTTCGCAGACCGCGCCGCGCCGGCCGCCGGCCCCTGTCACGCCGGTCTTCTCGTCCCCGTCCCGGACCGCGAACGGGCCGGCCGCGGACGGACGGACACCGCCACGCAGCCCGGGACGGACCACACGCACTCCACCCGATTCGTCGTCCCGTCCGCGGTCGGGACGGTGAGCCGTCCGACTCGACCGGCCGTCCGCCGGTCCCGTCCGCGGATCGTCCAGGACTGCCGTCACTGTCCGCGGACAGGGCACAGCACGCTTGATCGGAAGGTTTCTGTGATGTCTCGTCGAGACGATCGACCGCTGCGGGCGAAGGTGCCCGGCGACGTCGAACGCAAAGATCAACTTCTGTGGAGCTTCACGGCGCGGCAGTTGGTCATTCTGTCCGTGACCGGTCTGGTCCTCTACGCCGTCTGGTCGGCGCTCGCCCCGACGGTATCGCCGCTGGTGCTCCTCGCGGCGACGATGCCGGTCGCTGCGGCGTCGTTTGTGGTCGCGGTCGGCCGTCGCGACGGCGTGAGCCTGGACGCGTGGCTCCTCGCCGCGATCCGGCATCGCCGGTCACCGCGACGCCTCGTCCCCGCCGGTGAGCCCATCGCTCCGCCGCCGGTGTGGGCCGACAGCGGCCGCGACGAGGAACCACCGGCGCCGCTGCGTCTGCCCTCGCGTGGCGTCGGCCCGGACGGGCTGATCGATCTCGGCTCCGACGGCAGCACAGCTCTCGTCGCTGCGTCCACCGTGGCGTTCGGGCTGCGCAGCGCCGGTGAACAGAACGGCCTCGTCGCCGGTTTCGGCCGGTGGCTGAACTCGCTCGACGGGCCGGTGCAGATCCTGGTCCGGGCGGAACGGGTCGACCTCACCACCGTCGGCGACCGCATCCACGCTCACGCACCCGGCCTGCCGCACCCCGCGCTGGAAGAGGCCGCCGTATCCCACGTGGCGTTCCTCGACGGGTTGGCCGCTGAACGCGAGCTGCTGCGCCGGCAGGTGACCATCGCGGTCCGCGACCAGCGCAGTCCCGGCCACGCCGTTCACCGTGCCGGCGAGGCGGTCCGGGCGTTGGCCGCGTGCGAGGTCACCGCGCAGGTCCTCGACCCGTACGAGACTGCGGCCGCTGTGGCGAGCTGCCTGGAACCCGATGCACCTCCGGCGCCGGCCGGGCTCGCACCTGCCGGCGCCGTCATTCATCACCTTCGCACGGAGGTTGCGCCCCGATGATGCCGTTCACATGGCGTCGGCGTGACCGGCGTGACGACACCGCCGGCTCTGTGCCCGGGTTCCGGCCCTCGGCGGTCAGCGTCGGCGCGCGGTCGGTTGAGGTCGGTGACGGTTGCTGCGCCACTCTGGCGGTGACCGGCTATCCGGCCGAGGTCGGCGCGGGCTGGCTCGAGCCGCTGTTGTCCTACCCGGGCCGGCTCGACGTCGCTGTGCACATCGAGCCGGTGCCGCCGGCAGTAGCGGCGGAAGGGCTGAAGAAGCAACGCGGTCGCCTCGAATCGACCCGCCGCGCCGACGCCGCAAGGGGCCGCCTCGACGACCCGTACCTCGACGCCGCCGCCTACGACGCCGCCGAACTCGCCACCCGGGTAGCCCGGGGAGAGGCACGCCTGTTCCGCGTCGGCCTTTACCTGACGGTCCACGCCTGCACCGAGGACGAGCTGACCGAGCGGGTCGCGGAGGTGCGGGCGCTGGCAGCGTCGCTGCTGTTGGACACCGTCCCGACGACGTGGCGGCAGTTGCAGGGCTGGATCACGAGTTTGCCGTTCGGCTTCGACGCGATCGGTATGCGCCGGATGTTCGACACCGACGCCCTCGCGGCGAGCTTCCCATTCGCCAGCCCCGACCTGCCCCTCACCGCTGGGAACGTGGGCATGGGGGTTCTGTTCGGGATGAACCTGGCCTCGGCCGGGGTGGTGGTGTGGGACCGGTGGGCACAGGACAACTTCAATGCCGTCATCCTCGCCCGCTCCGGGGCCGGCAAGTCCTACCTCGCCAAGCTCGATCTGCTGCGCAACCTGTACCTCGGGGTCGAGGCGTTCGTCATCGACCCGGAGGACGAGTACCTCGCCCTGGCCGCAGCCGTCGGCGGGACCGTCATCCGGCCCGGAGCAACGGGTGTGCGCGTCAACCCGCTCGACCTCAACCCAGCCGACGGCGAGGACGCGCTCTACGCCCGCACCCAGTTCATGCAGACCTTCATCACCGTCCTGACCTCCGGCGCCGACTCTGGTAGCCACGGCCAGCTGTCGCCAGAGGAGGCAGCGGCGCTGGATGTCGCGGTGCTTGCCGCGTACCGCAGCAAGGGCATCACCACCGATCCCCGTTCGTGGCGGCGTCCGGCGCCGCTGCTCGCCGACGTGGCTGCGGCGCTACGCGATGGCAACGGAGCCGGAAAGGCGTTGGCGGCCCGGCTTCGCCCGTACGTGCAGGGCAGCTTCAAGGGCATGTTTGACGGGCCGACCACCACGGTCTCGGACGGGCACCTCGTCGTGTACGCGATCAAGGACTTGCCCGACGAGCTACGGGCCATTGGGACGCTGCTCACCCTCGACGCCATCTGGAAACGCATCGCCACCCGCCCGGCCGGATCGGCGCCGGATGTGCGGCGGCTGGTGCTGGTCGACGAGGCGTGGCTGCTACTCGCCGGTGGCCTCGGGGCGCAGTTCCTGCGCCGGCTGGCCAAGTCCGCCCGCAAGCACGGCGCCGGCCTGACCGTGGTCACCCAGGACGCCGCCGACGTACTCGGCACAGACATCGGCCGCGCCGTGATCTCCAACGCCGCCACCCAGATCCTGCTGCGGCAGGCACCGCAAGCCATCGGCACGGTCGCCGAGGCATTCGAGCTCAACGACGGCGAACGCGCCTTCCTTCTATCCTCCGGTCGCGGCGACGCGCTCTTGGTGTCGGGGCCCAACCGGTGCGCCTTTCGCGCCCTGGCCTCCGACATCGAGCACAGCCTGGTCGTCACAGGGCCGACAGCATCCCACAGCCGGTAGCACCCGACCTCCTCGGAGTTTTCTGTGGTTCTCCCGCACCTATTGCGTACCTTGCCGACCTCGACCACGTGCGTTCCCGGACGTGACGGCATTCCGGACTCGCCGCTCGGCCGCCTCCTGTGCGGCGACTACCTCACCGACGCGCCGACCGCGCTGTCGCAGTTCGCCCACCTGCACTGGCCGCAGCTGCTCGCCACGCTCGTGGTCCTTGCCGGGATCCGGGGCGGCTGGGAGCTGCAGCGACGCCGCGTGTGGCGCCGACACGCGGCCCAGGCGCGCTGGCTGGAGATCGTCCCGCCGGTCACCGCGACCCCGGCCGCGACCCTTGGCCTGTGGCGGCTGCTCGCCACCCTGCTCCCGGCACCACGCCGGTGGGCGCTGCGCCCTCACCGACTCGTCTGGGAGGTCCACGCCACCGCGTCCGGGATGCGATGCGGGCTGTGGATCCCGCCTGGCGTCAACCCGACCGCCGTCACGCGGATTCTGCACCGCGCCTGGCCCGGCGCACGCGTGGAGCACACCACCGAACCAACTGACTGGAACAGAGATCCGGTGTTCGCCGTCAGGGTGCAACCGTCCCGGCCGGACTGGCTACCGCTAGTAGACGACCCTGTCCCGCCGGTTGCATCCCGACGCCGCGAATTCGCACCGCCGGAGGAGGACCGCATCAGGGCAGTCTTTGACGGACTCGCCGCCGCCGGCCGAACCGGAAGCGGACTGTTGCAGGTCATCGTGGGTCGCGCCCCGGGCCGGCGAGTAGCGGTGCTGCGCCGGGCCACCGTCAATCCGCAGCGGGCCTTCCGCCCTCGCAGGAGCGCTCGTCCAGTCGCCGTGGCGGCCGTTGTGGCGCGTTCTGCTGCCGCAGCGGTCCTGGACATACTGACGCCGGGCACCTCCAGGTCGTCGTCCGGTCGGGCGGCTGACCCGCACCACGCCGACCTTGCCCGGCAGGCCCGGACGAAGTACGCCGTTGCCCCGCATCTGCTCGTCGCCGTGCACGCCACCGCCGCCGGCCCGACCATCGAGGCGGCGCGAGCAGCGGCACAGGACATCGCCTCCGGCTACAGCCTCCTCTCGCCGCACTGGCGGCACCGCCGAATCCGGCGTCCCGGCCCCTCCGTCACCACCCGATGGGCGTCGACGTCGAGGATGTCGCTGGCCTCGGTCGCCGAAGTAGCCGCACTCACCGGGCTCCCCGCCGAGCCGGCCGCTTACGGCCTACCCGCCGCCGCGTCCCGACGGCTGCCCGTCAGCCGCGACATCTTCACCGCATCCGAGCCCCGCGACGCAGACATTCACGATGCGGAATCGCCGTCGGTATGGACCGCGTCGTGACCGCCGAACCCTCGGCTGCTACTCCTCGCCACGCCACGCGGCTGAACATCGTGCCGCCGCAGTTGCGGACAGGGCCGGGCGGCAAGGTGATCGGAACGGCGAATGCCGGACGGTCGGTGCGGGTCGGGATCTCCCAGACGGACTGCCGGCACCACATCCACGTCTGCGGCCCGACAGGAACCGGCAAGACGTCGCTGCTACTGCGGATGATCCTCGACGACGTCAACGCCGGCCACGGGGTGGCCGCGTTCGACCCGGCCAAAGGCGACCTGATCCGCGACCTCCTCGACCGGCTTCCGCGCTCGTGCGGCGACCGTCTCGTCATCGTCGACCCCGACGAGACGACGGCGCCGCCGGCGATGAACCTACTCGACCCAGCGGTGCACGGCGGCCGCCCGCACGACGTCGCTGCGGCGGCCACGTCGGTGATGGCGAAGGTGTGGGCGCGGTGGTGGGGCCACCGCACCGCCGACATCTGCTACCACGGCCTCCTCACCCTCGCCCACCTCCCCGGCTCAACCCTCGGCCAGCTGCCACGGCTGCTGTCCGACCAGAAGTGGCGTACCCGCAGGGTCGCAGTGGTGTCGGAGCGGCTCGGATCATGGGAAGCGACCACTTTGGCCGAGTTCTGGGACGGGTTCAACGCGCTGCCGGCCGGCCACCGGGCCGGCCTCACCGCACCGCTGCTGTCCCGGCTCCGCCTCGTCCTGGCCCACCCTCTCGCCACGGCGCTGTTCGGCGTGCCGGCGACGACGTTCCGGTTCGCCGACATCCTCGACGGCGGCGTCCTGCTGTGCCGCCTGCCAAAGGGCGTCATCGGTGAGGACGGCACCCGCCTGATCGGGTCCCTGCTGCTGGCCGGGCTGTGGCAGGCCACCGCCGCCCGCGCCCGCATCCCCGAGAAGGATCGGCTCGACTGTGCCGTCTATCTCGACGAGTGCCACAACTTCCTGCACCTGCCCATCGGCATCGACGACGCCCTGGCCGAGGCCCGCGGGCTGCACACCAGCTTCGTCCTCGCCCACCAGTACCTTGGCCAACTGTCGTCCGGCATGGCGGAGGCCATCGACGCCAACGCCCGTAACAAGGTCTACTTCGCCCTCGCCCCGAAGGACGCCGTCGACCAGGCCCATCATGTCCGGCCCTGGCTCAACGACGGCGACCTGATCCGCCTCGGCGGGTTCGAAGTCGTGCTGCGGCCCGTCGCCGGTGGCCGGATCGTCGCCCCGGTCACCGCCGACACACTCGCACCGCCCGGACCTGTTCCCGGCCGCGCCGACGCACTCCGGAAGGCAGCCCAGGCAAACACGGGTCTGGAGACCAAGGCCCGCCGCCGGCTGCTCGGTGACGCCGCGGCGATCTCCGAGGACGAGTCCGGCGCCGGCGAGCCGGCTCTCGATCACGCTGCGACGGGCCGTCAGCGGAGCAACTTCGACCTGACTGCGAACACACGGGGCGAGGGATCTCACGAGAACCCTCAGGAGGCTTCTCACATCTGGTCGCCGAGCGGTGAACACCCGGGTCAACACGCCCCCACCGGCGCGGCCTTCCCGCAGGTCGGCGCTGAGGAGGAGGACTGGTGGAACGGAACCGACTGATAGACATCAAACCCAGCACGACAGCCGCCGGCCCCACGGCTCACCTGACGGCGACCGCGGTGGCCGACGAGCTGTCCCGCATCACGCCCCGCGACCGCCAGCTGCTCGACCTGCTCGACCAGCACCGCACGTTCACCACCGGCCAGATCACCGACCTCGCCTTCACCTCCGTCGGCCGAGCCCGTAACCGGCTGTCCGACCTGCACCGCCGAGGCGTACTCGACCGGTTCCGGCACTACCACCGACCCGGGTCACAATCCTGGCGCTGGACGGTCGGCCCGCTCGGGGCCGCGATCGTCGCGGCCAGTCGGGGTGAGCCGATGCCGCGCCCGTTCGCCGTCCGCGACGCAACCGCGCGGCTCGCGACATCCCCGACGTTGAGTCACCTGTTGGCCGTGAATGGGTTCTTCGTCGCGCTCACCGCGTACGCGCGTACCCGCGACGGCGTGGGGCTGGCCCGGTGGTGGAACGAGGCACGCTGCCGCGAGGCGTGCGGCGGTCTCATCCGCCCGGACGGGCACGGGGTGTGGGTGGCGGCGGGTCAGCGGGTGCCGTTCTGGCTCGAGGTCGACCTCGGCACCGAACCGCTACACCGGGTAGTGTCCAAAGTGGACGGCTACGCCAACCTCGGCCCCCGCCGCGCCTACCCGGTGCTGTTCTGGCTACCCACGGCGGTCCGCGAGGCCAACCTGCACGCGCTGATCGCACGCACCGGGCTACCCGACGGCCTCACCGTCGCGACCGGCGCTGCCGACCACGCCATCGGTCACGGTGGCCCCGCTGGCCCGGTGTGGCACGTGCCCGGCCGGGCCGGACGCGTCACGCTGACCGACCTTCCCGGGGCCACGGTAGGCGGCACTCGATGGGACGAGTGATCACGCTCGCCGTGACCATCGTGCTGGCCGTCGTGGTCATCATCGGCGCGGCCGGGGCCGGTATCGCGTCACTGCTGTTCGGCGGCACCGCAGGCACCGGCGGACTGTGCGCCGCGACCGTGACCGCCCCGAATGCGACACCGGCGGGGCTCACCGCCGAGCAGACCAGCAACGCTGCCGCGATCGTGGCTGTCGGTGCGCGGATGCGCGTTCCGGTGCGGGGATGGGTGATCGCGGTCGCGACCGCACGGCAGGAGTCCGGTCTGATCAGCCTTTCATCTGGCGACCGGGACTCGGTCGGACTGTTCCAGCAACGCCCATCACAGGGATGGGGCACCCCCGCGCAACTCCTCGACCCGGACTACGCCGCGACCCGGTTCTACGAGGCCTTGCTGCGGGTGCCGGACTGGCAGACGCTGCCGCTCACCGAGGCCGCGCAGGCCGTCCAGGGCAGCGCCTACCCGGACGCCTACGCCGACGACGAGCAACCGGCTACGGCCATCGTGACCGCCTACACCGGCGGAACCCTGCCCGGATGTGACCCGGTGGCGGTCAGTGCGTCCGGATGGGTGCGACCCGTTCCCGGGCCGGTCGTGTCCGGGTTCCGCACCTCGTCGCGGCCGGGGCACGACGGGATCGACATCGGCGCACCCCGCCACACCCTGATCCGCGCGGCCTCGGCCGGTGTCGTGGTCACGGTGCTGTGCAACGTGGCCGGCCGCTCGTACACGCCGACCGGCGGCACCCTGCCCTGCGATGTGGACGGCAACCCGCAGATCGGCGGGTGCGGATGGTACGTCCAGATCCGACACCCCGGCCAGCCCACCGGTGACGTGGTGACCCGTTACTGCCACATGGTGCGCCAACCCGCCGTGACCGTCGGGCAAACCGTGACCGCCGGCCAGCCGATCGGCCTCGTCGGCTCATCCGGCAACTCATCCGGCCCACACCTTCACTTTGAGGTCCACTCCGGCTATCCGGCGACTGAGGCGAACGCAATTGAACCGGCCGGATTTCTGCGGTACCGAGGCGTATCAATCTGACGTTGCTACGTTTCATATAGCGCGTAATCGGATCGATCCGATCCACCCGAATCGCGCCGTGAAATTGAGCACCGTGCGACGCCGTTGACAATGCGACGAAATCGAGCACGTCCGTCGAGGCGCTGCGAATCGAGTCCTATACGGCGTCGCAGGGCCCACCGGAACATGCGCCTATCCCGGCCCTGCGGCTCCGTCCCTGTGGCCGTTCACCGCAATCACAGGGTGCCGCATCACACGGATGTGCGCCACTGTCATGTGCAATCGAGCTATCCGTCGACTGTGGGAATGGGTCTATGGAAAGAGTCTTGGACGTCGATGTTGACAAACCCATCGGCACCGAGCGTCCATGGACGTGGGGCCGCAACAGCGGCCCGCCGAACCGGAATCAACGAATCGCGATACGCGGTATTCCGGGTCGCATTTCCGCCATTCCTACGGGAGGCAGTTCGCCATGTCCGAAAACACGACCACCAACGAAACCGCTGCCGAGACTGTCGCCCGTGTGCTGGCTGAGCACCCCGACGGCGTCACCACCCGCGCACTGGCGAAAGCGGCGCACCTCGGGCAGTCCACCGTCCAGAACGCGCTGACCGCCATGGAGGCCGCCGGTTCGGCCACTCGCAACCCCGGACCGCCCGACGGCAACCGGAAAGTTGCCGACGTCTGGACCTCCGCCACCCCGACCACCGGCGACACCGACGAGGTGCCCGACGAGATCACCGCCGCCCCGGACGCGGAACCATCCGGCCAGCCTGCCGACGAGACCGCGTCAGCCGAGACCGCACCCGATGAGGCGACCCCGGACGGGTCCACGCCGGACGAGGCGACCCCGGCCGATGCCCCTGTGTCGGGCGCACCCGTGGGATCCGCCGACCACTTCAAGATCGTGATGGTTGCGGGTGTTCTCGGTGACCACCCCGACGGTGTCAGCGCTGCCGACGTTGCCGACGAGTCCGGGCTGCGCGCGGCCA
Organism: Virgisporangium ochraceum; assembly: GCF_016863655.1. GTDB lineage: Bacteria > Actinomycetota > Actinomycetes > Mycobacteriales > Micromonosporaceae > Virgisporangium > Virgisporangium ochraceum. The sequence goes on along the minus strand of NZ_BOPH01000130.1, from coordinate 26,891 downwards.
TCGTGGGTCGCGTTCTGGCCGCGATGGAGCTCGCCGGTGCCGCTGTGCGTAAGCCGGCCGCCGAGGGCGACGAAACTGGGCCGGAACTGTGGCTGCGCGGCGAGGCCGATCTGACCACGGTCAGCCTCGTGGCGGTGCCGACGTGGACTGAGTGCCCGACGTGCGGTCACCGCACCCGCGTCCGTAACGGCGTGCCCGTGCGTCGCGGGGCCGGTGGGGCGCCGGGGCAGAACAGCGACGGCCAGCCCACCCTCGGCAAGAACGGGTTGCGCACCATCGTGCGGGACTTCCTGAACGCGCATCCCGGGCACGAGTTCACCGCGACCACCATCGCGAAGGAGATCAACCGGTCCGGCGGGGCCATCCGCAACGCCCTGGACAAGCTGCACCTCGCCGGTGAGGCCGTTCTGGTCACCGATGCCCCGATGACCTACACCGCCGCCCGTACCACCGCCACCGACGCGGGCAGCGACAGCGACGACAGCGCCGAATAGCACCGGCGCGCGATCGGTCCGGCCCCGCACGGGCCGGACCGATCGCGCATGTACGCCTTCACCCCTTCGTATGGACAGGAGCCTTCGATGAAGATCGTTGCTTGGCGGCGTGTCGTGGTCGCGCGGATGGTGTGCCCGGTGTGCCATGAACCGGCCCGCGCATGCCCACCCCGCCAATGGGTACCGGCTAACGGGCCACGGCCGCCGTGGTCGCACAGGGACGGTGAACCGCTGTGCCCCGTGGTCGGGGCCACCGGGTACCGGCCAGCCCGCCGCCCGTGCACCGTGACTGCCCTGCGCGCTGTCCGGCCCGTGCACCGGGCAACCCTCACGCGCACCCGGCCGGGGCGCGGCAGGTACACACGGGCGTCGTGACGCCGTGCGCCACCTCGCCGACCCGGTCGATTCCGGGGGACGTGCGGCAACTGTTGTTGAAGGAACACGCGACACCGGGCAGCGTCCGGCTACGGCAGATCGGCGTCTACCGGCCCACCCGCACCGAGCACCCGGACTGGTGTGAACACCTCGACACGATCTGCCGCACGTGTCTGCCCGACTGGCGCGCCGACTACTTCGTTCGCCGGTTCGAGCACGGCAGCGTCGCGGCGTACCGCACGTACGGCTGCCGCTGCGAGACGTGCCGACAAGGCGTCAGCACGCGGACCTCGTAGTGAACAGTCCGACTGATCGACGGGCGGCGACGTTCAGACGTCGCCGCCCGTCAGCACGTCGCGCCGATTGTGCTGCTGCGGCCAGACACTGCCGGTGCGTCGTCGCCGCAGAAACGGGCTGGCACAACCGGGCGTACGGGTCCGATGGCCCGCAGATTGGCGGCAGAAACCTTCAAGGCATCGCCGAGCGCGGCTCGACCACACCCCCGGAAGTAGTCAGCATTAGTGCTGTCGGCAACACCCGACGACACCGCAAACCCAACCAGGGAAAGGGAAATCGCCATGGCACACGAACTGGAAATCGCCGCTAACGGGCAGGCCGCCTTCGTCTCCGCCCGCGTCTCCGCGTGGCACCGGCTCGGCACCGTCACCGACGACTGCATGACCGCCGAAGACGTGATGGCCAAGGCGTTCCTCGGCGGCTGGAAGGTCCGCAAGATCCACGTACAGGGCGTCGAGACCACCGCCGACGGCATCACCATCATCGAGGCCCCGGACCGGCGCATGACCGTCCGCACGAACATCTTCACCGGCCAGACCGAGTATCTGGGCATCGTCGGCACCGACTACACCACCGTCCAGAACGAGGAAGCCGCCGAAGTCCTCAACCGCCTCGTCGACGAAGCCGGCGCCCACTTCGAAACGGCCGGCTCCCTGCGCAACGGCCGCATGGTCTTCATCACCATGAAGCTGCCGACCGCGATGCAGATCGCCGGAGTCGACAACATGGACCTCTACCTGTGCGCGACCACCTCCCACGACGGCACCTCCGCCCTGCGCGTGGACGCAAGCCCCATCCGCGTCGTGTGCGCCAACACCCAACGCGCCGCCATCTCGCACAGCAAAGGCCACTACGTCTTCCGGCACACCTCCAACGTGCGCACCCAGATCTCGCAGGCCCGCGAGGCGATGGGCCTCATGTGGCGTTACCTCGACGGCTTCCAGACCGAGGCCGAAAAGATGCTCAACGCCACCTTGACCATGGGCGAGTTTGAGAAGGTCGTCGCCGACCTGTGGCCCCTCGCCGACAACGCGACCGACCAGACGAAGAACAACCACAAAAAGCGCGCCTCCACGCTGCGGTACCTCATCCGCGACGCCGACACCCAGGCCGCGATCAAGGGCACCCGGTGGGCCGGATACCAGGCCATCACCGAATACCTCGACCACTACGCCCCGGCCAAAGACGCGACGCTGCGCGCGAACCGGGCCGTGTCCGCACCGGTCGCCGAACTGAAGACCCGCGCCTTCGACCTGCTGTCCGTATGACCCCGGTCGCAATGCCCGGCCGCATCCGTGGAGGTGCGGCCGGGTGCGGCGGCGGAGACGTCAGGTGGCTGGCAACCCTTCGTGCGGGCCGCCTTGCGTCTCCGGTGACCGCCGGAGACATGAGAAGGGAGCCAATTGTGGACCTCCACCAGGCACCGAACGGCGCTGCGCGAGCGGAAACGCTCGCAGCGATCGTTGGCGGCGCAACGTCCCTCGGCGCGGACGAGGCCCTGCGTGACGCAGTGCACGCTGTCGCCCGATCCTGTGGACCGCACAGCATCGATGCGCTCGTCGCGCTGCTGCGTCGGCTGAACATGGCTGCGCCACGCCGTGTCGCGGCCCGTCCGGTGGTGGCGTTCATCCGATACGGACACGTCGACGGCGGCGCCTCTGCTCGTGGTGTCGCGGTCACCTCCGACGGCGGCCGGTACAACGTGCACACCGTGTTCTGGGATGAACTCGCCTCCCGGTGGGAAGGCAGCAACGGCCGCTACGGCATGGAGTGGGACGCCGCCCGCGTCGAGATGAACCGCCGCGCCGACACCGAGCCACAGCCGTGACCGGCGAGGAGGCCGACCGGGCAGACGAGGTGTGGACGTACGCCGGTCGCCGCGAGCACAAAGGCAAGCGGCTCTTCGCCTGGCACGACCCACGCGGCGCCAAGCGGTTCTTCTCGAAGCTGCCGGGTCTCACCATCGGTGGCCGGTACACCATCTCCGTCTCCCGTGACGACGACGACAAGAACGTGACCGTCTACGGCGAGGCGCGCTACACCGGCGAACGCATCGATGACGAGCAGATGCGCCGCGAGATGGAGGCCCTCGACGTCGCGGCCGCGGCCCGCCTCGCCGCACAGGCACGAGACCGCAGCGATGCCCGCCGCAAGGCACTCGACGACGCCGTCGGACCACTCGCCGCCATCGCCCGCAAGCTCGCCTTCGGCCACGAACGCGACGCGTTCCTCGCCCACGTGATCCGGCGCATCACCCGCGACTGGTAACCCCCAGCCGCTCAACTCCTCAACCGATGTCGGAGGTCCAGCATGCCTACTCCACAACGCCTCACCGTGTCAGGACTCGACCCGACCCATGCCCGGCCCGATCTCACAGCGGACACCACGTGCACGGAGCGGATCATCATCCCGACCTTCAACGCCGAGTTCGTGCCCGAGTCTGACGGCGGCCCCTGCGCGAAGGTGCCGGTGCTGCGGCTGACCATCCGCCACAACGGCACCTCGTGCGGCTGCGACGGCACCTGCCAGATCCCCGACCCGCAACAGCCGGGCAGCGACCCACCCGGCCGGTGGACCGAGGAGCGTCTGCTGTGCGCCGACCACGTCCACGAATGCCGCGCCGAAGGAGCGCTCGACGCGCGACCCCCCGCCGTCACCATCGAGGACCTCACATGAGCCCGCACAACGATTCCGGATCCGACGAGTTCGTGGCTCCGCCGCAGATGTTCTGCCGCACCTGCCGGCGCCCGCTGAACACCCGAGCACGCGCGGGACGCATCGAGTACCTGCACGCCGAACAGCTTCGCGGCGGCGCCGCCGGCCACCCTGCCGAGCCGGTAACGGCCGCCGAGATCGGCACGGTGGTGCTGGTGTGCGACTTCTGCTCCGCCGCCGATCCGGTGTGGATCTACACCGGCGCCGATCAAGAGACCGACATCCGCGTCGTCACGTCCGAAGTCGTCGACTTCGGCGACTACCAGCGGCGACACCGCGCCGCCCGTACCGTGCGCGCCGACACCGAGATGGGACCGCTCCAACAGTGGGGCGAGCGGTGGACCGCCTGCGACGGCTGTGCCGCCTACCTCGACGCACGCAACCTCTACGGCCTCATCGGCCGAGTAGTGGACCGCATGGCGGCCAAGTACCGGCGCGGCAGCCGCCTCGCCCGCACCCGAGCCGACCTCCACGCCCTCTACAGCCCACTGTTCGCCACCCTCCAACCCGGCCGCACGGCGATCACCGACGAGCACCCCGGCCAACGGAACCCGACGCCCGACAGCACCTGATCACAAGCGACCCGATCGTCGTAGGTGGTCAAGGACAGAGCCCATCTGGCGCCCGAACGGTCTCGCAACGGCCGGCCGGTCTGCCACAACTCGGCACTGAGAGAAGGACTGATCGTGCTACCCGAAAAGCTCCTCGAAAAGATCAACGAACTCGTCGAGACCTACGCCAAGGCCCACACCTGCCGCACCCTCGCCAGCATGGCCAACCACGAGGCCGAAGCCGCCCACCTCAACGCCCGCGCCGACTTCTGGGACGCCCAAGTCTCCAACCAGTACGCCAAGCTCACCGTCGCGGTGAACTCGGCCGTGCCGCCCACTGTCTATGCCACCTGCGACCCCCACGCCACGGTACGCATTCCTGACGGCCATGCCGTCGAGGTGTACGGCACCCTCGACCACGGCCAACGGGCAGTCTCCATCACGTTCACCGGAGTCCAGGCCATGGCAGTCGGCACAGCCATGATCGCCTGCGCCGCGCTGAGCAGCGGTGGGCGCCTCGCTCAAATGCTGCCACCGGTCCCGGCCTCGGAGCCCGAACAGCGCCGGTCCGCCTAATTTTATAGGAGCAGCCGCGCTCGTGGGCGGTGGCCGGCGGGCACACCCGAACGGGTGCGCGCAACCCCGACCGGCCACCTCGCCCCGGCAGGCCAACTCCCGGTCCGACCGAGGTCAGACCGTTGCACCTTCACCCGCCCGGGACGTATCGGAGATGCTAAACCCGATGCAGATCACCCGCGTCCATCGCCGGAGGGAAGAACGAAGTGGGGAGCCGGAACCGCCGACAACGCCGGCAACTCGACCGCGCCGGCATCGCCACCCACGTCGGCGTGAGTAGCGCTACCGTCGACCACTGGTACCTCCACCGCGACCGAACTGGATTCCCCGACCGAGCTGACACCGACTCCAGCGGCCGAGACTGGTGGTGGCAGACAGAGATCGACGCCTTCTACACCGCGCACCTCACCGCGCGCGCCGCCACTTTCACCGAGGTAGACCGCAGCGGGGACCCCGGCGACCGCCTCACCGCACCCCAGGCAGCCAAGGTGCTCGGCTACAAAGATCACCGCAGCCTGCCCAACGCCCTACGCCACCACCCCGACGACACCGAGCAACTACCCAGCGGTCGGCTACGCCGCTACTGGTACCGACGCACTGTGTGGGCCTATGCCGACGGCCGATCCCAGCGGCGCTCCACCGGACGCCCTACTGGCATCGGCAGGACCCAGTACAGACCCCCGAGGTACATCGACGACCCACGGCTCGACGCCGCCCGAACACTCCTCGGCGAGGCGCGATCTGCTCAGCGGCCGATCGTCGGCTTGGGAGCCGAGCTGGCTCGACTTCTCAGCGTCCCGGAACGCACTGCCCAGCGTCTAATCATGGAGGCGCTTCGCCATGACTGAGCTTGCTGATCTGGGTCCGGCCGGCGTGACGAACGATTCGTTGGTACGCAGATTCACCGATGAGTCGATACTATCGATTCCTCTTGTAGTTACACACCAGATGCGCTGATCTTCGTGATTGTATGTGGGGTGCTTCTATGGCGACGGAGTGCGGAGAACCAGATTGTCATGGTGTGGCGCTACCAATGCGTAACCAATGCATCGGCCATGTCGACGAAGGAGCCCGGTCCAAATACATCGAAGACTGGGCGACCGGGCGTGGCGATTTAGTTCTGGATCATCTACAGGTAAAGCCAGAACTACCGGACCAGATCTTCCTCGCGGCCACGACTGCTCGCGGAGCAAGAGAGTTGACCAATTGCTCATTTGTTAGCAGTCGGTTGGCGGACGGCTGCAGATTCAACGACGCCCGTCTTGAATCAGTAAACTTCCTGCGCGCCACCTTCATTCATGCAGACTTCCGCAACGCGAACTTTAGTTCCGATGCCGAATTCACCTCATGCAAGTTCGAGGGTCGAGCGCAGTTCATGAACGCGACTTTCGGATCGCGAGCGAAGTTCGGAGTGGTCAGATTTGCCGAAGAGGCAGATTTCGGCGGGGCAACTTTCGGGGATGCGGCGACGTTTTGGAAGACGCAATGGAACGGAGACGCAAGTTTCGGAAATACCAAGTTCGGCCCAAACGCGACTTTTACATTTTGCAGGTTTGGCGCGAAGGCGACCTTTAGCGGGGCCAGACTTGGCGAGGAGGCAGACTTCTCGCGTTCGACATTTAGTGGGCCCGTCGATTTCACTGCTGGCTCGTTCGGTATAGCTGTTCAGTTCTCAAATACCGAGTTTCAGGGTTCCGCTCGCTTTAGGCGTCGGCTATTTGGGAGGGGTGCCTCCTTCAATAAGTCGCGTTTCGAGGGAGACACTTCGTTTGAATTCGCAAGCTTCGAAGACGGCGACGTTGCGTTCACGGATGCGGAGGTGAGAAGCGAGCTCTTCTCGCTAGATGGGATCACGTTCTCCAGACCGGTTTACATTAATGTTAAGTCCAACTCGGTCTCGCTTCGTGGTGCTCGATTTCTGAATGGCGGGCATATTCGCCTAGAAGGGGATGCTACCGTTGACCTCGAAGACGCGAGCTTTCCTCAACCGTTCATGATTTCAGGGAAGGAAGGTTCGCGTGCGTCGGTGTCGTCGGTACGTCGGGCCGACTTGGCAGGCCTGGTAATTTCGGAACTCTCTCTCACGGACTGTCGTTTCGTCGGCGCTCACAACCTCGACAAGCTCCAAATCCAGTCTTTGGTCAGGCCGTTTCAGTTTTTCGGCGTGGGGCCATGGGGAACAAGGCGAATGGTAATACTCGAAGAAATCGAGTGGCGTAACTCGCGCGCCAACGCGGCCTCGCCTTCAGTGTCGGCAGAGCAAGTGGCATCGATTTACAGGCAATTGCGGAAGGGGCGAGAAGATCGGAAGGATGAGCCAGGCGCAGCAGACTTTTACTATGGGGAGATGCTAATGCGGATGCGATCCACGCATTCGTCGCGAGCCGAGCGGATGATAATCTCTGTTTACTGGGCAGCTTCCGGTTTTGGCCTTCGCGCCAGTCGTGCGTTCGCGGCCTTTCTTGCACTGCTCCTGGTAGCCGGCATCGCCATCAGCTTGTGGGGTTTAAGGGGAGGTTCGCCTAGAGGCGTCAGTTCGACGATGGCCACCGGATTTCTCGCGGCGATGAAAGGTTCCGTCGGATGGCAGTCACCGGACACGCTCAACGTGCTCGGGGAATACATCAACCTTGGCCTAAGAATTGCTGGTCCGGTCCTCTTGGGGCTAGGTGCCCTGGCTATCCGAGGTCGTATAAAGCGAGGTTGACACCGAGTCAGGACGAACAGCACGCGGTCGCTGGATCTGGCCGAGCGACCGCCGGTGGTGCGAACCCGTGCGGAACTTTGGCGAGATGCATAAGCGAGCCGCTTGTGGCTCACTGGTGCGGCGACGCCGGATCGCTCCCACTAGCTCGGCCACCCGTTTGATCCGTGCGGAGAAGATTGAGTAAAGCCGAGACTTTTCCGGTTGCGATGGTGTACCCGTCTGCACGGAGCTGCATCGCCAGAGCGTCCCGGCTGAGGCTGCGGCCTTGCCGCCGTAAGGTCTCGTGCGCTGTGCGGGCGGCGGGCAGCAGGAGGACGAAGTCAGCCGCAACGGCCGGATTGTCGTTTCCGTTCGTCTGGGCGGGCCGGGTTTCGGACCCTGATGTCACGGGCGTCGAGTTTATCGGTGACTCAACAATACCGACCCCAGTCTCACCGAACTGTCCTGCCTCGGGCAAGTTGCTGCTCCTTGTTTGATTCCGAGGAGTCTGGAAGGGCTCGGCGCCAGGGGGTTTCTCAATTGGAGTGAAAGTGGTTGCTGCGCTGCCTAGCCCGACCATCGCGATGATCGATTCTGGCTGGGGTTGCGCATCGGCATCGCGGATACGTCCGGCGAGTTCGACCAGTGACACGCTGGCGACCACGATGAGGCCGTCGACGCTCAGCGGCAAGAGATAGGGCGCCACGCCGTTCTCGCCGTATCGTGCGGCTACGGCGGCCATGTGCCAGTAGGAGACGTAGGCGGCGATGCCTGCGATGGCAACGGTGGCGAGGATCCGAATGACGGCCAGGCTGCGGCGGTATACCGGAACGCGGGAGATCAGTTCGACGGTCAGGAGCAGCGCGAGCGGCGGCCATGCGGCGATGGTCTGGGAGATCAGCTCGTCGCGGGCGTGCAGGACGTTCGCGCACACGGAAGCCGCTACGCCGAGGGCAAGGGTTGCCCGTACTGCCCATTGGACTCGCCGCAGCTGAGTCAGGTCCGCACCCGCCGCGCGCCGGTCGGGAGCCGTCGCCGTGTCGGCCCGTTGACCACTCTCCACCGAGTTCAGCTCGGGCGCCCGCCGGCCGTTCGCGTTCTGCTCGGCTACGGCCGTCATCGAGCACCGCCTCTGGCGGAGGACAGGTTGAGTTGTCGGGCGGCGATGCGGCGGGTTGCTTCGGATGGTTCAGCCTCGCCGAGGCCGGCCAGGCGTTCCTCCAGCAGGCGAACGGTACGGCGAACAGCGTCCGGGCGGCCTTGGCGTCCGTGGATACGCATGATGCGCTGGTACAGCTCCTCGTTGACAGGGTCGAGTTCGATGGCCTTCTCCAGGGCGGCGATGGCACGTTCCGGTTGGTCGGCTTCGGTGAGTTCGGCGATGCGCGCGTAGACGCTGAGGACCTGGTGGCGGAAGGTGGTGGCGTAGTCGATGGTCCAAGTCCGGTCGTGGCCCTCGGCGAAGTCGCCGCCGTAGCAGGCAGCGGCTTCCTCGAGAGCTGCGAGGCAGGCGGTTTCGTCGTCGGCGATGTGGTTGGCGCGGTCGATGGCGGCGAGCATGCGCCAGAGGTCGACGTCGATCAGGTCAGGGTCGATGCGGTACCGGTTGCTGCCGCCATGGTCGCGGACGATGAACCTTCCTTTGCCGGTGACGGTGGTGTTGTCACGGAGCAGGCTGCGGGCTGCGTTGAGATCGGTGCGGACTCGGTTGAGGCCGGCGTCGGGGTGGGCGTCGGGATGCAGGGCAGCGGCGATCTCCTCCTGCGTACGTCCCTTGGGATGGGCGGCGAGAACCGCGAGGACCGCAAGGGAGCCCTTCCGGACGCCGACGGTGATCGGCCAGTTTGCGGTCGATACCGAAAGCGGTCCAAGGACCTGCAGCCGCACGGGCGCCGGCGAGTTCTGGCTGCGGGTCGGGACCTCCATGAGACCGAGGGGTTCGATCCCGCTGGCGAACCGACTGTCGCTGTCGGCTGCGTCGTCCTCACCGGTTTCGGGACGCGGTGCGGCCGCGCGGACGAGGTTGAGCACGTCGACCAGTTCTCGCGCTGTGAGTGTGGACAGCCGGCCCTCGGGAGTACCAAGGATGCGGTCAGGCCCGGACTGCTCGGTGAGTCCGCCGTCGTCGGCCAGGTGGTAGCCGGTGAAGGCGTCGGTGGTGCCGAGGATGACGGGGTGAAGGTGTAGGGCGTGCCGGTGTGCGGCGACGGCCTGGAGACGGGCGGCGTACCGGTCGTTGGCCTCGACGAGCAGGACGTAGGGCGGTTGGTGTTCGGCGTGGTCGACGCGGTCGTTGAGGGCCGCCATGGTGTCCAGGCCGAACGTGTCCAGGAGCCGGCGGCGGTGGATCATCTCTTCCTCGGCGTGGGTGACTGCCGCGGCGGTGTCGGTGAGGATGACGAGCCGTTCGCCGTCGAAGCTTTGGTGATGCGGGTCCAGCCCGGTCGGCGCGACGTCGGGTGGTAGGAGCCGGGTGAGCGTGTCGGCGGTGGTGGCGACGATTGGCCTGTCGGCGAGGGTTGCTGTGACTCCGGTGGCCAGGGTGCTGGCCAGGATGGCGCGGGCGACCGGTTCCGCGCCGGGGCCGTGGACGGCGATGCCGGCGCCTGGGAGGTCGAACAGACTGATTGGCTGGCCTTTGTCATCGACTCCGATGGCGGCGGGAACGGTTGCCGGTTGTCCGGTGGCGTTGAGGTGGCGACGGCCGCCGGTGTCGGCGGTCCGCAGCGAGTCCGGGACCGGTGTGGGGGTGGGGCCGGTGCGGACCGGGATCGGGAAGGCGAGTCGGGCGCGGCGCCGTTGGTGCAGGCGCAGCAGCGTGGCGATGGCGGCGATGGTTGCCGCCAGGCCGAGGCTGATCCAGGTCTGTGACGGCATGGTGATGCCTGGCTGCTCGCCGTCGGACGTGGCGTCGCCATTGGCGTCGGGTGTGGCAGGAGACGGTGCGGAGCTCGGCGTCGTCGAGCCGGCTGGCGGCGAGCTGGGCTGCGTCGACGGGGTAGCGGCCCCTGGCGCCGCGCTGCTTGGTGGCGGCGTCGCGGAGGGTGTGCCTGCCGACGGGTGCGCCCCGGGCGATGACCCTGGCTGAGCCGGATCTGGAGGCGCCGGTAGGGTCGGCGCGCCGCCTGGAGGGGGCGATGGTGTGGCCGGTGTTGGGGCGGGCAGGGCGAGAATCCAGCCGACATGGAGTTCGTCGGGGTCGGTCAGGGCGTAGCCGTTGGCTTGCTGGTGGCCTCGGTTGAGCACGTAGATCTCGCGCCACCGGTGTGGGTCACCGAGTGTGGCGGCGGCGATGTCCCACAGGTTGTCGCCCTCGGCGACTGGATGGACGCCTCCGGGTGCGTCGGGCGTCCGGGTTGGTGGGCCGGTGACGGCGGCGGCGAGATTCGACGCCGGCTGTACGGACAGCGCTGGCCGCGGTGCAAGCGCGTCGGGCCTCGGTATGGGTTGCTGGGGTGTGGCGGTTACGACGATGGCCGGGGTGCGGGCAGCGGCGTCAGCGACCTCGGCCGCGGTGCTGGGACTGACCGCGCTGCGAGCGAGGTCGAGCACGATGGCGGCGGCGATCGCACCGACCAGGACGGCGGCCAGGAGTCGGACTGGGCCGCCGGGCCGTCGTCGCTCCTGACGCGGGTGTCTGTGCCGGGCATCGGCCGTCTCGGCTGTGGCAAGGATGGTCTCGGCGATGACGTCGCGGAGGAAGATCAGCCACAAGGCCCAGGCGATGATGGCGAGCAGGTTGATGAGCGTCGCGTCATTCAGAGGCGATGTCAGGGCCTCGGTGACCTCGGACGGTGTGGGGATGTGGTCGGGGAGGGGAGATCCGACGAAGATGACCAGACCGGCCGGGATGCCGACGAGGAGTCCACTGAGGATGGTGAGCGCGACGAGTGCGCGCAGCAGCCGGCCCACAACTGCGGCCACGTGGCTCATGAAGCCGCCCCTTTCCTGAGTCAGGTGCCCGGTTCAGTGACGCCCTGTACCGCCGTGGCGGTCGCCGTCGCTAACACCCGCAGCTCGCGAACGCCGACGAGTTGCAGGAGCTGAGCGGTGGCGGTGCGTCGCACCGTCACGGTCACCGTGGTGGTGGTGGCTGTGGCCTCGCCGTCGGCGCCGGCCGACGCCAGCCATGTGCGGGCGGCAGCGGCGGCCCGGGCCGGGTCGAGTTCGGCGACGTTGGACGTGCGGAACTTGTACAGGTCGAGTTCCTGAGCTCCAGCGCGTGCCGCCGCCTGCGCGATGTCCAACGCCCGCGCCTTCTGTGACAGGGCCAGCCCACCGTCAAGGACCAACCCGGCCACGGCGAGTAGCGCCACGGTCAGGATGACTGCGAAGGCTGTCACCTGGCCGGCGTCCGAGCCCACTCGTCCGCCGGTCCGCGCGCGCAACCACCGCCATGCCGCCACGACCCACATCTGCACGGCGTGGCCTGCCGGCCGTCGTAGAGACCGATCGCGACGGGTGCTCATATCAGCACCCCGATGAGGAACACCATGACGACTGCGGCGAGGACCACCACGGCGACTGCCGTCACCAGCGTCGACAATGGGGAGGTCGTGGCGGTTCCCGCCGCCATCGCCTCGGCCAGGTCGAACAGGGCGCGTTGCGTCTCCGGATCGTCATCGAGGATCGCTCGGTGTTCCTCGCCCCATTCCGGGTCGTCGACGTTCGCGGCGACATCGGCGAGGTAGGCGGCGAACCTGGCGTCGGCGTCAGGGTCATCGCTCGGTGGCACGACCGGCGGCTGCGGCCCAGCGGAGGTCATCGTGGTACTCCCTTCATCGCAACGTTCTCTGTCGTGCAGAGCCGAGGTGGCGGTTTGCCGACGACCGCCCTTCCGACGCTGCTGAACTCGAGCGAAACGCCGCGCCAGACATCGACCGGGGAGGTGGCGGTGGCCTCGACGGTTCGGCTGCCGGGCACACCGAGGAGGAGCAGGTCGGCCAGCGGCACCTGGCAGGACAACGTCACCGTAACTGCGCTTCCGGGTCGCTGGCCGTCGGTGGTGACGGTGACGGTCAGGACGGTGCAGGTGGCGGAGCGGGCGGCGAGGGTGTCGCGGGCTGCGCGTTCGGCGTCCGTTCGGGCGGCCTGTTCTGTGCGGGCCAGGGAGCCGGCTCGTGCGGCGGCGCTCGCGGCGGCGTCGAGGTCGAGTTGGACGGAGGCCAGCCGTCCACACAAGACGACGAGCAGCAGGATCATCACCAGCAGCGGTGTCAGCAATGACGTCTCCACGGTGCTGGAACCTCGGTCCCCGGTTAGGCGAAGCAAACGCATCCTTTGCACGAAGGCAGTCCGGAGACGACGGATGCCGGTAGACGAGGACTTCATCGGCTGCCTGCCGTGGGTGCCGTTCCGCGGCCTGGGACGAACCTCTCTACAGGACGAACGACCACCGCTCGTGCCGTCCATTGGATGCCTGGGACCACGGTTGCGGCGGTGCCCACGATTTCGACGCGAACCTCGGTGGCGGTGCGGGTCACGGTGATGACCGGGTTCTTCAACACGCCGTCGCCGAGCGCAGCCAGGGTTTCGGCCGCTGCGGTCTGCCCAGCGGAGGCGCTGCCGGTGTACGCGGCGGCAGCACTCGCGGCACGGTTGGCGGCGGCTTGGGCTACATGGGTGGCGTGCATCCACACCCCGGCCTGAACGATGAACATGACGATCAGTAGCAGCAACGGCATCGCGATCGCCAGCTCCGCGGTGGCACCGCCGGCATCCGGACGGGCTGTGAGGCGTCTGCAGCGCGCACGAAACCCTTGCGTCGAACGGCCGACGGCTCGCCGTCGGTGCGGGATCACCATGAGAGCGGGCATGTCACAGGTTGATGCTGTTGGCTTTGCCAGTGACCTTCACCGCGATGATGCCCACCACGACAATGGCAAGCGCGACGAGCAACGCGGTCACGAGTACCGTCTCGGTCGAGTAGCCGCCGTCACCCGTCCGGCGCACCACTTGCCACCGGCGACGAAGCTCCGCCGAGAGGTGAGTAAGTAGTCCAATCATCAGCTATATCTCCGTTCTAGAGCCCGATCAATACCGCCGCAACAGCCGGGTAGCCCAGGAATATGAGGAACCCGGCGAACAGCGCGACGACCGGCAACGACATCCGTTCGGTCGCAGCATTGGCTTCGCCCTCGGCGTGAGCGAGTTGCCGGTCCCGCATCGCCACCGCCCGAGCCCGCAGCGACGTGCGGACCTTCGCCCCCTCGGTTCCGGCCAACGCCACCGTCGCGGCAAGCTGCTGCAACTCGGCCAGGCCGATGCGACGGCCGAGCACGGCAAGGACATCCCACGGCGGCACCCGCGCCAGCCGCGCCTCGGCCAGCGCGTAGCGCAACTCCCGGTACGCGGGACCGGATCCGATCGCGGCGGCCTCGTCCAAGGCTTGGTCGACGCCCGATCCAGCGGCAAGGCTGATCACGACGAGATCGAGGAACGAGCTGAGCGCGTCACGGAACGCCGCCCGGTGCTTGGCCGCCTCGCTGCGCGCGGAGAGGTCAGCGGCGAAGAATCCCGCCGTGCCGAGGATCAGCGACGCCACGACTGGAACGGCCGCACCCGCTCCGGCCCCGCCGGCAACGCCGACCAGCCCTACCGCCGCCGGTGGAAGAAGAAGTCCGAACACTATCGCGGTGGCCTGCTCGGCGAGGTGGACCTCAACCGGCTTGTCAAGCGTCACCAGGTCCCGGCGGACACCTGCGCGTGGGAGGCCTGCTCGACGCAACCAGCGGGCTCCGGGCCGTCCCAGCCGCGCGCTCCACCCGGCCTGGCCCGCTTCTGTCGGGCTGTGCGGGTACGCCGCCGGATCGGAGGGGTCCGGATCGAGGGCGGATTCCAGTCTGGGCGGCCGGGGGAACCAGCCGATCAGCATGAGCCACACGCCGAGCCCGGTCCCCACGCCGGCCAACAGCAGCGCCCCGGTCATTGAGACACCGTCCGACCATCGACAGCCGATCCTGCGTCTGTGGCAGGATCGGCGACCCGCGCGAGAATGCGGCTGGTGTCCTTGTCTCGCATGAGCCAGGCCAACCACCAAAACGCTATTCCGAAGCAACCTCCGGCCCCGGCAAGGACGAGTTGCCCGAACGCGGTGTCGAACGGGTCCAGGTAGCCCCGGTTGATCACCGTCAGCACAGCCGCCATCGCCAACGTCGCACCCACGATGACCCGCGCCGAGGTCCGCGTGCGCTGCCGGCCGGAGGCGACCCGTTGCCGGGAGGCGACCTTCGCCCTCGCGGAGGCCGCCAGTTCGCCGAGCACATCGGCAAGCTGCCCGGCCCCACCGCGAGCTGCCAACAGCAACCCGGCGACGACGAGGTCGGCGGTCGGGTCGGCCAGCTCGGCGGCGAAGGCCCGCAGCGCGTCCGCCAGCCGCCAGCCGCGCCGCAGCCGAGTCGCCAGGAGGGCGACCTCGTCCCGGATCGGTTCCGGCGCCTCAATCGCCGACGCGTCGAGCGCCTGCTCCAGCCCCGCTGCCGCGGCCAGGTTGTCGCGCAGCGACTCCGTCCACGTCGCGATGGCCTCGATCCGGGCCAGTGTGCGCTCGTGGTCACGGTCGGGTCCGATGATCTGTGGCAGTACCCAGGCCGCGACGCTCGACAGCACCGCAGCAACCGGCCAGCGGGTCACCACCGCTACCACCACGCCGACGGCCAGGCAGACCGCCACCCGGCGGCGGCTTGCTTCGACCACGAGCCGGACCCACCAAGGCGATTCAGTCCGCTCCTCGCGGTCGGTCGAAAGGACCGGTGCTGCCGACCGGGTGAGTCCGATGCCGATGAGCAGCACGCCCAGACCGGTGACGAGCCCGAGCAGCGCCGCCAGCGGAACCGTCAGAACCAGAGCGGTCATTGGGTCCACCCACCGCTCGGTGCCCAGCGGGCGGAGTCGACCACGCGCGGATCGCATCCGACCCGGGTCAGTGCCGCTGCCAGTTCGGTAGACAGGGGAGCGCCGGGAACGGCGCGGCCGTCGGGACCGGGTCGGAACACCTCGTTCGAGGCAACGGTCAGCCCGTCCGCCCCGACCACGTCCCGGACCGAGGTCACGACGCGGCCGGCACGGTCCGGGGTGAAACCGAGGTGTACGACCAGGTCGACGGCCTCGGCGACGAGGAGGTTGGTGGTGGCGGGCTCCAGCCGTTCCGGTGACTGCGCGGCGTAAAGGACGAGTTTGTGGAAGACGCCGGCCGAGGACGAGGCGTGGATGGTGCCCAGTGAGCCGTCGTTGCCCTGGGACATGGCGTTGAGCATCGGGATGACCTCGTGGCCGCGGACCTCGCCGACGATGACCCGGTCAGGCCCCATCCGCAGCCCGGACCGGAACAGCGTGCTCATGTCGATCGCGCCTTCGCCTTCGACGTTGGCGTCGCGGGTCTGCAGCGGCATCACATCCGGATGGGCGATCGGATCTGCGTCGAGGGCCAGTTCGTAGGTGTCCTCGATCGTGACGATCCGCTCCTGCGGCGCGATCTCGGCCGCCAACGCCCGCAGCAGCGTCGTCTTGCCCGCCCCGACCGGCCCGGCGACGAGGATGTTCAACCGCGCCCGCACCGCCGCAGCCAACAGCGCCCGCAGGGCCGGGCTGACCGTGCCGAGCCGCTGCAGGTCGGCAAGCGTGACGCGGGGGTGGCGGTGGCGGCGGATCGACAGCGACGGCCGGCGGGTCACCGACATGACCGCATGCAGCCGCGACCCGTCCGGCAGCTGCAGGTTCAGCAGCGGCGCTGCGCGGTCCCAGCGACGTTCCTCGCCACCCTCGCCGCCGAGCATTGCCCGGCCGGCGTCCGCCGCCAGGCGGCGGATCAGATCGACCATCTCCGCGTCGCTGTCGGCGATCGGCGCGACCATCACCCGGGTGCCGTCGGCGTAGCGGACGAACACCCGGTCGCAGCCGTTGGCGTTGACCTCCTCCACCCGGCTGTCGGCAAGTAGCGGCTCCAGTCCGCCGGCACCGAGGAGCGAGTCCGCCACCGCCCGACCAATCCGGGACTCCGCTTGCGGGCGCAGCGGCGGCCGGCCGGCGTTCATCTCGTCTGTGGCGTGCTCGTCGAGCGCCTGGGTGATCAGCCGGTGCACCGCCGCAACGCGCGCCTCCATGGTCATCGCAGACCCGGCGGCCGACTCGTGGGCCTTCGCCTCCCGCGTCAGCCGATCCGCGACGCGTCGGCGAACCAGCCGCACGACGGCGGCATCATCGGTCGCCGATGCCGGTGGCAGAGCGGGTAGCGGTAGATGCTGCCCGGTCGGAGTCAGCGAGTGGCCGTTCACCCGTGCGACCGGGATCGAGGTGATGGGATGACTCATCGCGCGGGCCAACTGTTCGCAGCAGTGGTCTGGAGGCGGGGCGCGAAGTCGGTCAGCAGACGTTCGAGCGCGGCGATCAGTGGCAGGCGCCACCAGCGGCGGCCGGCGAGCAGCTCCCCGTTGAGAGCCGCCGCTGCTTTCGGATCGTTCGGTAGCGGGCCGAGCACCGCCACGGCGGTGGGATCACGAGCCAGCCCCGTGACCGCGTGAGAACGCAGCACGTTCGCCACCTCGTCCGCGTTATACACGCCGCCCGGGGCCAGCAGCACCACCAGCAGGCCCGGACCGGCATCAAGCAGCCCGCCCAGATGCTCGCGGAGATGCGCCAGCTCATCCGCCCGACCGCGAGCCAACACCAGCACCACATCGGCAGCCGCGAGCAGCTGCCATATCGGCGGCGCTGTCGGTGAGCCGGCTACGGACTCCGCCGTAAGGCGGCCGCAGTCTGCGACCACGAGCCGGTCGGGCATGGTCAGGACCGGTGCCTGCGCGGCCATCAGTTCCGGCAACGCCGCCCGCGCCTGCGCTCCACCCGGTGGCGCGGGCACGACCGCCGTCGACGCGTCGCCGAGCCGTAGCACCTGCGAGCCGGCCGCAAGCGCGGCGTCCGGGGCGGTTCCGGCAATGCGTGAGGCTGCGGCCAGGTCGACCAGAGTCGGCCGGGCCGCGAGCCGATGGCGCAGCATCAGGTCGCCACCGGACGGATCGCACTCCACCAGCACCGCGCGGGCCGCTGTCAGCGCCAGTCCCACGGCTGTCGTGGTCACGCCCGGGCGACCCTTCACAGAGGTCACAGCCAGCAACGCCATCTCAACCACCGCCCGGCGTCAGCTGCATCAGCACCACACCGCCGGAAGGCGCCGCAGCCAAACGTTCGCTGTCGGCCTCATCGACCAGCAGCGTTACAACGGTTCCGCCCTGCCCGTCCCCGGCCGGATCCACGTCAAGGACAGCTGCCTCCAAGCGGACCTGGGTGGCGGCCGTCGCTGCCGGTCCCGCGCCGGGTGCACCGGCCGAGACGAACACCGCGACCCGAGCCCCGGCGACCAGACCGCGCGGGAATTGACCCGGCTTCACCACAACGGACGCCGCCACCTTTCCCGCCGGCGGGAACGCCGCCTCCCCAACCAGCGAAGGTGTCAGCAGCGTTCCGGGCAGCAGCGGCACCACCGCCGACCGGCCCACCACCGACGCGGCCCGCGACGCCAGGATCAGCGGCACCGCCGGATCGGACGCCGCCGACACCGTCCGCAGGTCCGACACCGTGATCACCTGCCCCGCCGCCAACGCACGCGCGACGGCCAGCACCTGAACCCGGTCACCCAACCGCACAGCACCGTAGGCATAGCCGAGCACCGACACGATCACCAGCAGGCCGCCCAGAGCGACGAACGGCAACCGTCGCCGACGCCGGACCGCCAGCCACGGACCCCGGCCGACCCGGGCCTGATTGACAACCGGACGCTGCTCCACTCCGGTTGATGGACGCACGGAACCCAGCGCCATGGCACACACCTCCGCTCAGGCGCACAAAATCCTGTCGATGGACTACCTCGTAACGACCGCCTGCGACTCCTCAACGCGCACCTGAACGGCACCCGTCGTCGTCAACCCCGGCACCGAGCCCGATTGACCCGCGCCGGCCCACGTCACCTCCCACATGACCATCACGGTCACGGTGTGCCGACCGCCAGGGCTCGCCGCGGACGAAGCCCGGTAGGTGTAGCCGCAGTCCGGCGACGGCGCGCGCGGGTCCGCGGCCGGCGTCCACACCGAGCCCGGACCCTGACAGCTGACCGAACCACCGTCGCCCATCGACCACGAGGCGCTCACCGGGCGGGCCGTCGCCGTCACCGACAGCCCTGGGACCGAGGCCGTCGCCGATTGGGTCCGCCATGATTCCGGGTCGAGCGCGAGCCACGTCGGCAGCTGGACGATCTGGTCACCTGCCGGGTTGAGCGCGACCACCACGGTCGGAAGGCGGAGGCGGGACCGTGCCTGCCGCGCCAGGATTTCCGGCGACACCGTCGGCGGCAGACCGGATATCCACATTGGTCCTTCAAAGGCAATCGCCCTGCCGTCCGGCCCGTAGCACCGCTTGAAGTACCAACCGCCTTCACCGGAGGGCTGGCCGCCGAGGGCCGCGACGCTCGTGGCGGACAGGTCGGCCGGCGTGTACGTGCATTGCACGTCACTGGTGCCGCCGCCGGAACCTCCGCTGCCGCCACTACCGCCGTTGCTGCCGCTCTGGCCAGGCCCGCCGGGTGTCTTCACCCACGGGTCGCAGACCGGGTTGGCCGGGTTCGAGCAGACGACGCCCCCTCCGCCGCCACCCGCATGGGCGGCTGAGGAGATCAGCGGCGCGATCATCGTTAACAGCACGATCACCAGCGCTCCGCGAACAAGCCTCAGCATGTCCCGGACCGCCCCAGCTCGAAGGACTTCACCTTCCACGCCCCGCCTGAGCGCGTCACTACGGCTGTCGTCTGGTGCTTGCCGCCAGGCTCATCGTCAGCAAGACCACCAGATGCCTTGTAAACGAGCCAGTCCTCGTCGTTGACGCAGTCGAGGATCATGACCTCAGTTGGTGCGTCAGCCGGACGTACCTCGGTTGGCTTCGGATCGATGACGAGCTCGCCGAGGATCACCTGCTGGTTCTGCCGATGTTGCAGCAGCGCAGTGACGATCAACTTAAGCGCGTCGTCCGACGCGTATGTACGAAGGGCGGCAGCGTCCGGGTCAGCTGTCTTGCCTGCCGCTACGAAGGCGTCCCACATGCCCCGGTACGCCGCGACAGCGTCCCGCTCCGCCGCGCCTCGCGCATCCGCAGAACTCGCCGGCGCCCCAGTCGGCGACGGCGGTTGCTCGACGTCTGGGTCATCGTCCTTCGAGCAGCCACCAACGACAGCCACGACCACGAGGATGCTGGCGAACACCCGCGTCGGAATCTTCATCCGGCTTCCTATCCCACTCGGCTCCTTGCGCACAGACGTTACGAGCCTTGACCGGACCGCATACCAAATCCTCACCACGACCGCTGATGAAGATCCACAATCATCGCGAAGGTCACGTTCTCGCTACATGTCATATCGCAATATGTCACTCCATCGCTACGCTGACCTATTTCGTTCGGGCGTCACGTTCAACGCAAACGTTCAAGCCTGTCGTAGCTGACCGTGATCGCGCGCGGCCTTTCGCAGCGATCGCGGGCTGGCCGAGAAGGCGACTGTCGAGATGATCCCTGGTCGCTGGGGACCGTGTCCGCAACCTGAATCTGACTGCTCAACTTCCGCTCGTGTCAGTTGGCTACCGACTGCGATCTCGGCTCGCGTCGTCCGCCGAGTGGTCCCGTCAACATGCACGTGCATCTGCAGTCATCGACCCCGACGCCGCCGTCCACCTCGGCTTACTACTCGCTGAAACGGCTTGAATACGCAGCTACACTCGTCAGCGTCGATATGCGGAGTGCGCCGGGTCGTATGACCAACGTCCGGCGTGGAGCCTGACGGGGAGATTGAATGAGGTTTGCTGATCTTCAGCACATCGACAGCCTGGTCCACAACGTCTGGGACGCCACCGCACTGTTCTGCCTGGAAGATCATGCATTGCGCTACACGGACCTCGGTTCCCAGATGAGCGAGTGGAGCGGCCAGCGCCTCAGTGACAGCACGGTGACCCAGACGGTCAAGCGGCTGTTCCGTGCTGGAATGGTCGAGACGATCAAGGACAACGATGGGGCTCGCACCGTGTCCCGCTATGCGTTGACTGACGCAGGCCGCGCACGCTTGGCGAAGCTTCGTGTCCTGCAATCGGCCGGCGCGGCGGCTCGGACCGAGGCCCGTCCGCCCCATGCCACTCGGGATGGTGCAACGCACGGTATTGCAAGACAGTCCACCTCGGCCGATGATTCGACGATGGCCTGGGACGACCGCGATCCCGGTGGGGCGCAGGAGCCGGTCGATGGCAGCGCCAATCGCTTCGACATCTTCAAGCCGCACCCCGCTCGACGCTACAACTACTGGCTGGGTGGAAAGGATCACTATCCCGCGGATCGGCAGTCGGCTGCCGAGATCGAGAAGGTCATGCCGTCGGTGGTGATGGGTGCGCGAGAGAACCGGAAGTTCCAGCGCCGAGTTGTTCGGTTCCTGGCTGCCGAAGCGGGCATTCGCCAGTTCCTCGACATCGGCACCGGACTGCCCGCCCCAGACAACACCCATGAGGTTGCCCAGGCGATCGACCCGACGTCGCGCATCGTCTATGTCGACAACGACCCGCTGGTGCTCGCCAATGCCCGTGCGCTGCTGACCGGCACCTCCGAGGGCCGGACCGCCTACATCGATGCTGACCTGCGAGAGCCGGAGAAGATCCTGGGTCATCCTGATCTCCGGGGAACGCTGGATCTCGATCAGCCGGTCGCGCTGCTGCTGATCGCCGTCCTGCACTTCATCGTGGATGACGAGGATCCGTACGGCCTGGTTGCGCGCCTCCTGGGAAAGCTAGCGCCAGGCAGCTATGTAGCAATCACAAACGTCACCCAGGACTTTATGCCGGCGGAGCAGGTCGAGGTGGTCAACGCGGCCGCCTCCACCGGCAGGCATGGTCAGGTGCGGTTTCGATCCGCCGCCGAACTCGGCCAGTTCTTCGAGGGCACCGACTTGGTTCCGCCGGGCATCTGTTCAGTTGCCGATTGGCAACGCGACGAGTCGCCTCCGCCGCCGGCGGCGGATGTTTCTTGCCTTGGCGGAGTGGCGCGAGTCCCGTAGCGATCGTGTCGACGCTGCTGGTACCAGCGAATCCGTGGCGGGCACACCCGTGACCGCGGTGGCGACCGCAGGTACGCTCGTTATTGCAGCGGCTCTTACAAGCGTGCCCGGCGCTGCGATCGCGTATGCGGTACCGCCACGCGGCCCTGTCGCTGTCCCATCCCGCTGGTGGTCCGGCGCGCCCGCGCCTCTTCCGGCGCGGGCCGCGATCGTGGCAACAACCGCCGCTTCGGCAGGTCTTCTTGCAGCCGCGACGGATCGCGTGGCGATGGGCGCTGCACTCATCGCGACGGCGACTGTATACGCCGTCCTTGCGGTCTCCGACTTACGCGTACGCCGACTTCCGCATCGGCTTACCGCTGCGGCCTGGATGACCGCGGTGCTCGCGACATTGACAGAGGCCACCGCTCGGGGCGAGCTCGCGCCGGCGGCCGAAGCCTTTACGACAACAATCGGTGTCGTTGTGCTGCTCCTTGGCATCGCCTTCGCGCTACCGGGGCAGCTCGGCCTCGGCGACGTGAACCTCGCGGGCACAGTCGTGCTGTCGCTGGCGTGGTCCGGCTGGACCACCGGCCTGATTGCCGTTCTCGTTGGACTGGTTCTTCAAGCGGTAGTCGCAGCTGTTGCAGTCGTTGCTAGCGCCGAGAGCAACATACGGTTGCCATGCGGCCCGTCTTTGGTCGCAGGATGGCTGATCACGGCGGTGGTGGTCGCCCTGTGATCAGGGAGCAGGGAGACGCCGGCCACGAAGTCGTCCTTCGACTCGTCAAACGAGTCGGCAGACCACCTCTCGTGGCGCCGTCTACCGCAGGAACGCGGGGTAGAGCGGCTGCTCACGAATCGCGTCCGAGTGCAGACCGGTCGTTCACTGCAGCTGATCGTCGTAGTCGCGTCGTTGACTTCCTTCGTCTGAACCGGTGGATCTGTGGGAAGAACACGTTGACCGTGGGCCGGCCTCGACGCGGATCGTCGGCTCGCGGTCGGCGACGTAGCGCGGACCCCCGCGTAGGACGAAGTCGTGCATGTCGTGCTCGGCGATTAGCCGGTCGTGGATCCGCTTGACGGTGTGCCGCTGTTGCGGGTGCGTCCAGGTCCACGCGGAGGATTGCGTCGATGAGGGCTTGAACGGGTCCAGGTTCGACGGCCGCGGGGCATCGGCCGTAGGACGCCACCCCGTCCTCGAACGTCCAGCCCACCCGGCCAGCGACGAAGGCTTCGAGGTCATCCACCTGTCCGAACTACCCCGGGTCGCTCGACCGGACGATCATTGTCGCGAGGTCAAGAGCTTCCTTGATCTCGCCGGGGTCCCTGTCCGTGGCTCTCGCGATCAGGTCCACCGGCATGTTCTCGCCGGCCACTGTCAGTTGCCTGGAGAGAGCGCGAGCGAGGTCGAAGACGCCGAGCCCAAGGGTGTAGGTGCCTGGGTCCCAACGCTGTACCAGGTCGAGGTACTGCAATGTGCGGATGTAGTGAGTGGTGGTGCCGAAGCTGAGGTCGAGGCGCGTGGTGATGCCGCGCATTGACATGCCTGGCGGACGTGCGTCGGCGAGGAGGTCGAGGATGCTTGCCGCCCGACCTACCGACAGGATCATGTCGGACGGCGGGTCGGTTGGTGATCTGAGCATGGCGCCTTCCTTGGCGTGGGCCAGCCCGCCCTCGGCGGACGAGGACGGGCTGGAGCAACGGTGCGCTTACGCGATGGCTGGTCTAGCCAGCCAGGGCCGACACGGGGAGGTTCACGACCCACCACGCCAGTCGCGCAAGGTGGGCAAGCACGTGGCCGAGATAGGGCGCCAGCGCAACCATGAGCGCGATCAGGGCTGGCCCGATTCCCGCCACTACTGCGGAACGAGGTCGAACGCCACGACACGATCCGGGTTCAGGTCCGGCTTGATCGTGCCAACCGCTTGCAGGATCGCGATGTTCCGGGCGACCCGAGGCCTGTCGATCTGGCCGATGACGCGGGCGCTGCCGCGTATGTAGTTCACGGACTCTCGGATCTCACCGGCTGCGACCTCGGCCTTGTATTCGGGCACGTGCTTGTGCACCATGGCGCCGGCTTGATCGGGGTTCTCGATGGCCCAGGCGACCCCTCGTAGGGTGGCGTCGCGGAAGCGGCGTACCAGGTCGGGGTTGCTCCTGATGAGATCGGCCGAGGCGCCCAGCCCGTTGCCGTAGAGGTCCCGCACGACGTCGGAGTACGGCAGCATGGAGATCCGCTGCTTGGCGAGCGCCTCCAGGGCCGGGCGGCCGACGACGATCTCCACGCCTGCGTCGACCTGGCCGGC
Organism: Virgisporangium ochraceum; assembly: GCF_016863655.1. Taxonomy (GTDB): domain Bacteria; phylum Actinomycetota; class Actinomycetes; order Mycobacteriales; family Micromonosporaceae; genus Virgisporangium; species Virgisporangium ochraceum. Next base: position 2,838 of record NZ_BOPH01000130.1, on the reverse strand, counting down.
GACGACGACCTGCCGGATCGCCTGCGGCTGAACCGGCTGCCACTTGATCGTCGCCTCGTCGATGCCGGCCAGGTGCGCGTACGCCGGGAAGACGGTCTTGTTCACGCCGCCTTCGAAGTAGGCGATCCGCTTGCCGGCGAGGTCTTTGGGCGAGTTGATCCCCGCCTTCGAAAGCGAGACGATGCACGACACCGTCTGCTGGTAGATCGCCGCGAAGACCCGAAAGTCGGCCGGCGTGCCGCGATCGATCTCCAGCAGTCCACCGGTGATGTCGATGACCGCGAACTGGGCGTTGCCCGCCTTCAGCGCAAGCAGGTTCTCTCGGGTGCCCCTGCCTGGCTGCACCTTGACGCTAAGACCGACCTCCCGGTAGTAGCCGTTCTCGATCGCGGCATAGACGAACGCGTCCTGGCCGGTGATGTTGAACCCGGTGACGAAGGTGACCTCGTCGGTCTGTGCGCTGGAGTTCTTCGGCTTGTCACTACCACAGCCGACGAGCGACGCGGCCACGACGCCGCTGCCGGCGGTGAGCAGTGAGCGGCGGCCGAGTGCGGCCACCTTGTCCGCAGACAGCATCTGTTCAGTCCTCCAGTGGTGTGCGGCCGATGGTGGACCAGGTCAGGTTGCCGGTGAGCACGACACGGGGGTCGGTCAGGTCGTGGCGTAGCTCGTCGAGATCGCTGCGGGTAAGCCCGTGGGTGACGAGCCGGTCTTCCAACTCGGTGGACACGGCGATGGGCAGCTGGCAGCCGGGGCTGCCACCGGTCCAGGACCGGGCGCGGGTATGAGTCTCGACATCGACCAGGCCGGCATCTCTCATTGCGGCGTGGGTGCGGGTCGCCCAGCGCGGATCGTTACCGGCGTCGGCGAACACCGCGATCAGCGCCTGCTGATACCGCTGGAACAGACGTTTAGTACGCGGGCTCGGCGCATCCAGGACCAGTCCCGGGCCGGCCACCCCCCAGTCCTCGATCATGAGGGTGCCGCCGGGTGCCAACGTGTCGACCACGTCCAACAGGAGCTTGTCGCGGTTGGGCAGGTGGGCAAACAGCAGCCGGGCGTGGACCAGATCCCACGGACCCGGCGGCAGTGGTTCGGCGAGCAGGTCGCAGGTGATCACCTCGACCTGGTGATGATCGCGCACCTCAGGCCGGATCCGGCTGGTGTCCAGGTCCAGGACCACGATCGCGCCGTAACTGATCTCGTCGGCGACCTTCAGCGCCATGCTGCCGTTGCCCGCGCCGAGCAGCAGGGTGCGTGTGTCGTGCCGCAGGGCGCCGTCTGCGATGGACAGGTACTTCACGAGGAGGTCGGTCGTGTTGGTGTCCAGCACACCGGACAGGCACTCGTGCATACCCGGTGCACCCTCGTGGGCGTTGTCCAGGGCATACCGACCAGGGGCGGTCGTCATCGCTACTCCATCTCTACAAGAGGGGTTGGGAACACCGGCCAGCCCTGAGGCAATCGGGAATGGCCGGCAATGACGCAGCCAGCAGAGCGGCCACGACACGGCAGCCGCCAAGAGGCACACGCTCCGGAACAGGCGGCCGGTAGCAGGGCGGCCGGCAACAGAGGCGGCCGTGCCTTTCAGTCCGCTACCGTGCGCGGGGGCGGGGTTTGACGGCCACGGCGCCGTAGGCTGCGGCGTCGGTGAACGGCACCGGGTCGACGGCGGGGCGACGCCAGTCGGCGACCGGGACCAGGCCCGGCGGGACGGGCCGCCAGTCACCTAGCAGCGGCAGGATCTGCTCCTTGCTGCGGTACTTGAAGTCGCCGTGCCGGCCGCTAGCCACGGCCTGGTCCCAGGCGGCACGGACAACCGGGTCGACCGGGTCAGCGGTGGCGTGGCTGAGTACCAGGTAGCTCCCGACCGGCATCGCATCACGCAGCGCGGCGACCGCCCAGGCCAGGACCTCGTCGTCGAGGACGAAGTGCGCGACGGCGACCAGCATCAACGCGACCGGCTCGTCGAAGTCCAGCACCGACATGGCCGCATCACCGACGATCCCGTCCGGGTCACGCAGATCCTGCTCGATGTAGGCGGTCTGCCCCTGCGGCGTGGAGGTGAGCAGGGCACGGGCGTGGGTCATCACCATCGGGTCGTTGTCGACATACACCACCCTGCACTCCGGCGCGATCTGCTGGGCCACCTCGTGAGTGTTGTCGGCCGTGGGCAGACCGGTGCCGATGTCGAGGAACTGGCGCACACCCCGCTGTCCGGCCAGGTAGGTGACCGCCCGTCGCAGAAACGCCCGGTTATGGAGGGCTGCCGTGCGCACCGACGGGTAGATCTTCGCGATCTCGTCCCCGGAATCCCGGTCGACAGCGAAGTTGTCCTTGCCATCCAGCCAGTAGTTGTACCGTCGAGCCGGATGCACCACCGACGTGTCCAGCCCCGAACTCGGGTCAACCTGCATCACGCCGACACGCTCTTCCGAGGTACCGCCGACGGCTCCCGACAGCCCTCGACCCGAGGGCTCCCCGTCGCGTCCACCCCGGTTCTGGCGCCGCTGCGCCGCAGCCCATTCCTTACCCGGCGGCACCGGCTCCGACTCGCTACTCATGGTGTGTTCACCACTTCGACCACATTCCTTCGATGCTTCCTTTGACGGCTCTTTCGGATTCGATACATGGGAGCCGGGATGGGTGGGCGTGCCTTCAGGGTTGCCAGGGGTGTCGGTCGCCGGGTGGGACCCGGCACCGGTTCAGGGACTTCGACGCTGTCGTCGTTTGCCGCCGCGTGAACGCATCGGCACGCCGGCCTCGCCGAGAAGTGTGTGGACGAAGCCGTAGCTGCGGCCCAACCCTGCAGCGATGTCGCGGATCGACTCCTTGCTG
>NZ_BOPH01000129.1 GCF_016863655.1 Virgisporangium ochraceum | reverse complement strand
CCGTAGCGGGCGACCACGTGGGTTCTGAGCGTGTCGCGCTGTTCGCCGCGGACCTTCACGTACCGATTGATGAACAAACCGATCCCCTCGTGCGGTGGTGGTCTTACAGGTGCGATGGGTGACAGCCGGTCCAGGATCCCGGGCGTTGGCGGCTCGATCCGGCCGACCGACAGGAGTGCTCGTCACTCCGCACCGGCGCTCACAGGAGAATCGACACCGTCGGACCCAGAAACGGTATGGCGAAATGCGAATGCGAGAAAGAAGCCAGGCGTTAGTGAACGCGTTTGTCAACGCGTACTGGCGTCAGTCAACGGGTATACATCGACCTTGCTTGTGCGTTCGACGTTGTTGCGTTGACGTTGGTGTGAAGGTGCGGCCTTGAATCGGTGACCGCTGGTCGCGGGGCGCTGCTCTTACGATGGACGGATGAGTCGGCGCATTCGAGCGGTCGAGTTGTATCCGACCGCCGCCATCTGAGGAGACCGGCATAGAGAGGTGTGCAACAATCAGGCGGTGAGCTACCGAGGCTTGATCGTCTGGGATGTAGACGGGACACTAATCCCGGCAGACCTCCGATGGCTCCGCAGGGCCATTGCGCGGACTTACGAAATCGCGGAGAGCGATGTAGTGTTTCCATCCGGACGTGTGCATGGATATACCGACGAGAGCATCGTCATTGACGCGGCCGTCTTATCTGGGATCTCACCTTATCAAGCTGAGAAAAACGTGGGACAATTCCGGGAGACCTTAGCCCTTATAATGGATGAAGGCCGCCTGGAACTTGCTCGAGAACAGCCGGCCTACCCGGGCGCACGCGACACGATCCGGGCGCTCGATCAAGAGGGCTTCGTCCAGACAGTTTTAACGGGAAACCTCGCGTACGCCGCTACCGTAAAGCTCGATACTGTCGGACTCAACCAGCATCTGGACCTCAGTATCGGTGGCTTCGGATCGGATGCAAGAGACCGGTTCGAACTCACCGACGTGGTGTCGAGGCGGTTCATGGGGCGGCAAGGTGAACAGCTAGATCCTGGCCGCGCTGTGGTAATCGGCGACGCACCAAATGATGTCGCTTGTGCGAGGCACGCTGGATTTCGTGCAATCGTGGTTGCGCATCGCACTAGTCGGGAAGAACTGGCGGCGTCAATGCCCGACTCGATCCTAGATGCCTTGGATCCGGACCGGGTAGTCGCAGAAGTAATCCGACTTATCGGTTAACCAGCCGAAGGTTTGTCAGTGGATGGCTGCAATCAGCTCATCTAGGTCACGAACACTGCTCTCGTGGTTCCACCGCTGAAGACGATCGCGTGCACACAGCGCTCGATCTACCCCTCGGTGGCTGCCGCTCTCGACCAGTTGGGCATAGGTCTCACCGAGAATCATGCACCCCTCTTCAAGTTCGCCGCTTTCCGCATACGCGCTTCCGAGATCGACTTGCGCTGCAAGATGCACATTCCTATTACTGCGGTCGGGCTCAGCATCTCTAACCGACCGGGACAGGATCTGGACTGCCTTCTTGGGCTCATCCAAGAAAAGCCAGCACGTTCCCTCGTATACATCCAGGCGAGACGGACTCCAGTCACTAAAGAGGCCGCTGCGATCGGTGTCGTCGATTTGGTCGACTGCGATCCGTGCGCGTTCCAGCGCTCTCATGCAGTCACCCCGAAGTCCCAGCACTGCGAATGCTTGTGCTTGTTCGGCGGCGATCCTGGCGCGGGCTGCGGGGGTGATGTGCCGTTCCATGGAAGCGGCTTCGTCAAGCATTCGCAATCCCAAGAGGATATCTCCGTCGGCACCTATCAGCGTGGCGGCCTCCGAGTGGAGGTTGCTCTCGAAGATTCGAGCGGTTGCGCCTAGGCCCGGGGCATCTATCCGGTCGGCCAACTGCCGGGCGTAGGCACAGCTTGCAATGGCCATCTCGCGGCGTCCTTTGGCGCTCCACAGGCGGCTGGCGACTATGGACGTCTCCCCGAGGAGAAGCGCGATCTCGTAGCGAACCGGGTCGGACGCCGCACTGCGAAGCAGTCGAGCTAGGCAGTCACGATGCGCTTCGACGAGGCTGAGAAGGGCCTCCGGAGCGATTGCCTGCCGTTGGCTGGCGAGGAGCTGCGTAACGGTAAGAAAGCTGCTCCATTCTACGTGCCGTCCGTCCAGTACCTCGCGCGCCGAGTTCGGCATCTCTGCGAGCGAGTCGCGGACATCGCCGCCTTCCGCGGTTGAAGTTGGCCATCCGGCGGAGATCGAGACGGGCATCATCGCAGCTAGCCCAGAAAGTGACGAGCGGCGTGTCACCAGATAGGCCACCACTCCATGTGCCGTCTCCACCGGGACGCTGACGAACTCCTCGGGTGACATGTCAGCCGCCGCCTTCTGCGCTGCCCGCCATCCCGCCTGGGGCGTTGCAACGCTGTGCCGTGCCAACTCAACGAGCGCGCCGCCGGCTTCCAGCGCCGTGTCAATGGCAACGGCCACCGCCTCCGTGGCCTGCTTGGCTCCGACCTCCAGCTGCCACAGATATGAGTATGAGTAATGCACGGATCGCGCGAGCTGCCGGTACGACCAACCCTTTCGCTGCCGCAGCTCCTTCATCATGTCTGCAAAGGTCGATCGGCTCGCGTCACGGGCGAGTCCATCTGCTCGTCCGGTAGAGGCAGCGTTCGACCAAGCATGATCAAGCGTAATCGCATCTAGGTGACCGGCGGAAGGATCCGCGGCCCGGCGAGCCAACGCACCGTCGACATCTGCCTTGGTCAGTGGAAAGTGGCCGTGCACACGGTTTTCGCGACCTTCGATCGCCACGACTTCGCGTTGGGAGGAGGGGCAGGGGAAACCATCGTCGTTCATCACTGCTCCTTCCGCGAAGTCGACTGGGATCGACCGCCGGACGGCCTGAATTCGGGCACCGCCGCGCGTGCCAACCCTAACGTCGCACACGCGGGGCCGATGGGTCGAGCTTGTCGGCCAACACCGGTAAACAGCAAACACATACCGAGGGCTCGATCCCACGTCACAGAATGGCTGGAGCACCAAACCCAACCGCCAGTAGCCGGCCAACTTGAGCTTGCCCTTCCGCCCGTCGAAGGCCCGGCTCAGAAGTCGATCGTCGGGAAGGAGCCGCCAGATGTACGAGGCGATCGTCTCCCCTCAGGAAGATCAGTTCATGGCGGTGCGTCCCGGCCATAGCAGGGGAATGAGCCTTCCCGAGGACTTCTATACGGAACTCCTCGACGGACGTGATCAAGGCTTGTCAGTGCCGAACTGGTTCGTTGACGGCGCGGATCGTCAGTGGGCCATCAACCTCGATGGCCGACGCATCGACGAGGCGCTCATCGTCCGCGCGCCATCAACGACCGCGGTGACCTACAGCCGCGCCACCTACGAGATCAACAAGGGCTGCAACTTCGCCTGCGAACACTGCTACCTGGAACTGCGGCCGTTCGAAGGACTCACAGCGCCGGACAAGCTCCGGCTGATCGACATGCTCGTCGACATGGGCGTCTTCTGGTTCCAGATCACTGGCGGTGAGCCTCTCATCGACCCGGACTTCCCAGCCACCTACGAACGCGCCCACCAGGCCGGCATGATGATCGAGATCCTCACCAACGGCTCCCGGCTCGCCCGCCCCAAACTCATCGACCTGTTCCGACAACGGCGCCCACACCGCATCACCGTCTCGCTGTACGGCGCCAGCCCGGCAACAGCTGACCGGCTCACCCGTACCCGGGGCGCATTCAAGAACATGCAAGACGGCGTGCGCGCGGCTCGAGCCGCCGAGCTACCGCTGCAGCTGACGATCATCATCACGCGGCATAACGTTGACGAGGTCAACGCGATGCGCGCCTTCGCCGACGACCTCGGCGTTCCGTACAAGGAGTACGGAATGATCTCCCCGACCTACACCGGCACGGCCGAACCGCTCGACGCGCAAGCACCGGGCCTCTCCGACGCGAGCTTCCTCGAATCGGGGGCGCCGGGAGCACTGGCCGGCACCTACGACAGCTGCCCCGCCGGGCACACCTTCTTCCACGTCGACCCACACGGGCTCGCCACCATGTGCAAGATCGGCCGAGACCACCCGGTCGACCTCATCCGTGAGGGTCCGCCGGGTCTTCAGCGACTGCCCGCTGTGGCGGACGCCCAAATGCTTCGCACCGGTGGATGCACGGGCTGCACGCTGTCGGCCACGTGCCGGGTGTGCCGGCCGTTGGCCCGCATCTACCAGGAGGCGAAGGCGCCACTGCACACCTACTGCCAGCACAGCGAAAGGATCCCCGCATGACCGCCGTACCCCTGACGCTCACCCGCCGGCCCCGCACGACGGGCCGCGCCGTCGCCGCCCGCACCCCTGCCCCGACGACCCTCGTTCTCGTCAGCGACGTCGAGGCAGCGGCCTCGGCCAACCTCGGCCGCTGTAACGACGACAACCCGTACCGCTGACCGACCCCTGAACCCGGCCCTACCAACGAACGACACCGCATCCGTGCCCTGGGACCATGACCGCACCCGGCCATCCCGGGGGCACGGGTGTGGAAAGGAACCCCGCATGCCGACCACCCGGATCACCTACGACGACCTGCCTGGCCGGGTCAGGTCGGCGATCGAGGAGGTGACCGGACCGGTCGCGTCGGCCGTGTCCGCTACGGAGGGGTTTAACAGCGCCGTCGCGGCCCGACTGTCCACGCCGACCGGTGAGCGGTTCTGCAAGGCCTTGCCCGCCGACCATCGCCAGGTGTGGACCCAGCGTCGGGAGGCCGCCATCGCACCGCACCTCAAGGATGTGGCCCCGGAGGTTCGGGCCCATTTGGAGGTGGACGGGTGGGACGTCCTGCTGTTCGAGGCGCTCGACGGCTACCACGCCGACTACCGGCCCGGGTCACCCGACCTTCCAGCCGTGGCCACACTCCTTGAAACGATCGCCGCGCTCCCACGCCCACCTGTTGACCTTCGTGACATGCGGCAGCGGCTACGCGACTACGTCGAGGACTCGGCCGACTTGCGCCACTTCGCGGGATCGACGTTGGTGCACACCGATCTGAACAACGCGAACGTCATCGTCGGCGACGGTAGGGCCTGGATCGTCGACTGGGGCTGGGCCAGCTGTGGCGCTGCCTGGCTCGACCCGGCGTACTGGGTACTGTGGCTCGTCGCCGCCGGTCACGACCCGGCCGCCGCCGAGCAGCAAGCCAGCGCGGTGCCGGCCTGGCACGTCGCACCGCCGGAGGCGATAACGACGTTCGCTTGTGCACAGGCCAATCTGTGGAACGAAATCGCTGCAGCGAAAACCGAAGATCCGTGGACCGCTCGGCTCGCCGGGGCCGCCAAGCAATGGGCGGCGCTCCGCGCAGTCTGAGCCAACCAGATGGACATCTCCGCCGCATGGAGTTCACTTTCGGACTCCTAGCATGGCGCGGCTGCGGTGCGAGCGGCCTGATGGTGGTCGACGCGGCCTGCGGCACAGGCATCTCAGTGTTGCGGTCTCCAGTCGCGACGCATCCCGTCCCACGTGCGGCGGCGGTTGAACACGTCGACGAAGGCCTCGGTCACCTCCCGCATGGCTGCGAGGTGGTGCGCCGTCCACGGCTTCGGGTCGCTGCCCGGTCCGGGATCCAAGGGGACGTCGGCTGCCCCGAAGTGGTCCATGGCGGCATCGAGGCGTCGAACCGCGGCGACGTAGGCGAGGCGCGCTTGCCGCAGGTCGCGGTCGTGGCTGTTCGTGCTCATCGCCGGAGCGTATCGAACTTATGTTCGACTACGTCTCCACCGGTAGCGGCGTCGATCCACTTCCCACCGCGGAGCCCAGTACACCTGGGCCAAGTTCAGCCGCTTTCTGCACCCACCGGCGCGCACGGACGAGCCTGGGCTGGACCCGGGTCTGTTGGGACATGCCGCCGCCGAATCATTCTCGCGCCCCGAAGAACGAGTGCTACCACCGCGGACCGTTTCCTACTCACGCCGGGGGCCGGGTTCGCTGTCGCCGAGAACATCGAGACCGAGACGTTCCACAACCGACGAAGGCTGCGTTCACCCTCGGCTACCCGCACCCCCGCCGAGCTCCTCAACGACCACCGACAGGGCCAAGCGGCGCAACCACCTCGAATCGTTCCAAGATCGTTGACGCAGCTCACTCGATGGCGCGGGGAGGCACACAGCCACATGACTACACGCGAGATTGGTGCGTCTCAGGCGTCCCCTGCCGTGGTGCGGGCCCGCTCGGCCAGGCCGGCGCGGAAGTGCGGACACTGCGCAATGTCCTCGTGCGAGCAGTCCAGGGCCTGCTCGATCAGTGCCAGTGACGCCTGCGCCTGGGCGATGCGCTGCGCGAGCGCGTCCCGGTGCCGCCGCAAGGCGGCGTGGCGGACGGCCGGGTCCTGCGCAACGAACATCTCGCGGATCTCGTCGAGCGGAACCCGACCTGTTTGGCCAGCCGGATCGCCGCTATCCGGTACAGGTCGTCGGTGCTGTAACGGCGTCGCGCGCCTTCGATCCGGGCCGGTTCCAGCAGGCCCATACTCTCCCAGTGCCGCAGCACATGACCGGCCAGACCGAATCGCTGCGCGACCTCGCCGATCGTCATCGGCCGCGGCGTCGCCTGGGCCGGGTTGGACTTCATGTCGCCATTAAGTCGCACCATGGCCGTCATGTCGACCGATCCCTCGGCGGGCACCGACCGCGTCGCTCTGCTCGACCGCGCCGAAAACCTGCCTGCCGTCACCGCGCTGCGCACGCTCTCCTACCAACGACTCGCCACGGCCCCAGGCTCCCGAGTCGTCGACGTCGGATGTGGAACCGGACGTGCTGTCGCCGAGCTGACCGACCAGGGCGTCAACGCCGTGGGCCTTGATCCCGACGAGACGATGATCGCCACGGCACAGCGCCGGTGGCCACAGGCCACCTTCCGTATCGGCGACGCCGGTGCTCTGCCGTTCGGCGACGGCGAACTGCACGGCTACCGGGCCGACAAGGTCTTCCACGAACTCGCCGACCCAGCGGCCGCCCTCGCCGAAGCGCACCGGGTCCTAGCCCCTGGCGGCCGCATCGTCCTGCTCGGACAGGACTGGGACGCCTTCATCATCGACTCCGACGACCCCGTCCTCACCCGCACCATCGTCCACGCCCGCGCCGACACCATCACCAACCCGCACGCCGCCCGCCGCTACCGGAACCTGTTGCTGGAGGCCGGGTTCAGCGAGGTCACCGTCGAGGTGTACGTCGGGGTCTTCACCGATCGCACCATGCTTCCGATGGTCACCGGCCTCGCCGACGCCGCACGCGACGCGGGCGCGGTCACCGGCGAACAGGCCGCCTCGTGGACCGCCGAACAGACGCATCGGGCCGAGGCCGACCGCATGTTCCTCGCCGTGCCGCTGTTCGTCGCCGCGGCACGCCGCTGAGTGCCTACAGCAGGGTGCGCCAGTAGGACCAGAACGCCTCACCGATGAGCGCGGTGAGGATGAGCAGCCATGCCACCGGGATCGCCGTGTGCACCCGCGCGGCGGCGTCGACGGCGCCCCGCCACCGGGCTGGGACGCGCAGGTGTCCGCGGTCGAGGGTGTACAGGGTCGTGTAGCAGAACAGCACGATCATGGCGACCCAGACGACCATGCAGTACGGGCACAGCGCCCCGATGCGGTACACGCTCTGGAAGAACAGCCAGTGCACGAATCCGACGCCGAACACGGCACCGGCCTGCAGCCCCAGCCACCACCAGCGCGGCAGTCGCAGCCCGGCGAGCACCGCCACGCCGGTGGTCACCACCACGGGGAAGGCGGCGACGCCGATGAGCGGGTTGGGAAAGCCGAACGCCTCCGCCTGCGAGGTCGTCATCACCGACCCGCAGGAGAGGATCGGGTTGATCGAGCAGGTCGGGGTGTAGTCGGGGTCGCGGAGCAGGGCGACCTTCTCCACCATCAGCACGAACGCGGCCAGCCCGCCGATCAGCCCGGTGACGGTGAGCACCCAGCCGACCAGCCGCCGCGACAACGCCCCGTCATCCACCGACGGGTCGGCGTCCGGGTCGGCGTCCGGGTCGGTGGGCGCGGTGCGGGTGCTCATTTGGCCAGGGCCGCGTCGATGGCGGCTTTGAGCTTGGCGTAGGTCGGCTCGTCGTCGAACTTCTCGCCGTTGATGAAGAACGTCGGGGTGCCGCTGACCCCGACGGACTGCCCGTCCTCGGCGTCGGCGCGTACGCGCGCGTCGACGGCGGGGCTGTCCATGTCGGCACGGAACTTGTCGACGTCGAGGCCGAGGTCGCGGGCGTACCCGACGAACGTGTCCACCTGCGAGGCGCGGTTGTGGCCCCACGTGGTCTGGTTGTCGAACAGCTTCTTGTACATGTCCTCGAACTTGCCCTGCATCGCGGCCGCCTCCGCGGCGTGCGCGTCGTTGTAGGCGTTCGGGTGGCTGGCGATCGGGAAGTAGCGCACCACGTAGGTGATCCGGTCGCCGTACTCGGCGCGCAGTTTCTCCACGTCGGGGTACGCCGCGCCGCAGGATTCGCACTCGAAGTCGAGGAACTCGACCACGGTCACCTTGCCGTCGGCGGCGGTGGACAGGCGGTGGCTGTTGTCCCGCACGAGCGTCAACGCGGCCTGCTCGCCGGTCACCGTGGGCTTGTCGTCGTCACGGTTGACCACCATCACCAGGGCGAGCACCGCCACGGCGACGGCCAGCAGGCCGAGGGTCAGCTTCAGGTTCGTGCTCATGCCGGAACGGCGCTGCGGGCGTCTGGTAGCGCCGGCTGCCTTCTTCGCCGGCCGCTGACGCGGCGGGTTGGCGACCGGACGCTTCGATGTCATCGACCGTGCGGTGCCAGTCCCGGCTGGTGCGCCCGCCTGTGTCCTGGCCGCAGTCGCTTTACGCGGTCCGCCCTTCCTCGCGCCTTTCTTGCCCGCCACCCGAACACCTCTCCCGACCTGGTCAACCCGAGGCTCAACATACGAAGTCGTTGATAATGTGATCGAGTGATGATACCGGCCGTGCCGACCCGGCAGGACGCCGAACTCGCGGCCCGCCTGTTCCGCGGACTGTCCGACCCGACCCGGTTGGGGCTGCTGACCGCGTTGACCACCGGCGAACGGACCGTGTCCGACCTCGTCAAGGCCGTCGACGCCGGCCAGCCGAACGTCTCCGCGCACCTGGCCTGCCTGCGCGGCTGCGGGTTGGTCACGTCCCGGCCCGGCCCGGGACGCACCGTTCTGTACCGGCTGGCCGTCGACAGCCTCGTCCCGCTGCTCCACGCCGCCGAGCACCTGCTGGCAGACACCGGCGAGCAGGTCGCGCTCTGCCCCGCACACGCACCCGAGACGCCGTAACCGCCCGGCTATCCGGACACGGGTGCCGTCTCGGCCGGCTCCTGGTCGTCGGCCTTCCGGCCGGTGGGGCGGCCGGGTAGGAGCACGGCGGTCAGCAGGGCACTGAGGACGGCGATGGCAGCGGTCGTGTACAGGACAATGGACACACCGTGCACGTATGCGGCTTTGGCGCTCGCGGCCAGAGCGGCGTCGTCGAGGCGGGCGGCGACGGCGAGGGCGGCGGCCAGCGAGTCCCGGGCGGCGTCGGCGGCTGGTACGGGAAGGCCGGCCATGTCGACGCGGCCGCTGTAGCCCTGAGCGAGCAGGCTGCCCAGCAGCGCCACGCCGAGGGCGCCGCCGACCTGTCGCAGGGTCATGGTGATAGCGGTGCCGGCCCCGGCCCGTTCCGGTGGCAGGGCGCCGAGGACGGCGTCCATCGCCGGTGACAGCGCCAGCCCGATCCCGACACCGACCGCGGCCAGCCAGGCCGCCACGAACCCGTAACCGCTGTCGACCTCGGTGCCGGCGCCGGTCGCCAGGCCGGCGGCAAGGACGAGGAGCCCGGCGGTGACCGGGACGCGGTAGCGGGTGGCAGCGGCGAGGCGTTCCCCGGTGGAGGCGCCGATCACCAGTCCACCGATCAGGGGAAGCAGCCGCAGGCCGGTGCCGAACGCGTCGTGCCCGCTGACCAGTTGCAGGTACTGCGGCATTACGAACAGCATGCCGAGCAGCCCGAAGGTCACCAGCACCCCGGCGATGCTCGCCCACAGGAACTGCGCCCGGCCGAACAGCCGCAGGTCGATCATCGGCTCGGCGACCCGCAGCTCCCAGACGACGAACCCGGCCAGCAGCACCGCGGCGGCGGCGAGCGCGCCGACCACCAGCGGCTCGCCCCACCCGCGGCCGGGCCCTTCGATGATCCCGAACACCAGGAGAACCAGGCCGACGGTGGACAGCAGCGCACCCGGCAGATCCGGTCGACGCGGACGGGGATCCCGGTTCTCCGGCATCAGCACACCGATGGCGAGCACCGCGATCGCGGCCATCGGCACGTTGATCAGGAAGATCGAGCCCCACCAGAAGCTCTCCAGGAGCCAGCCGCCGATCAGCGGGCCGAGCGGGATACCCAACCCGGTGCCCAACACCACCAGAGCAACGGCCTTGCCGCGCTCGGCCGGTGCAAACAGCGCCGGCAGGACGGCGAACGCGACCGGTATGACCATCGCCCCGCCCAGGCCCATCACGGCCCGAGCCGCGATGAGCACCTCCACCGAGGTAGTCCAGGTCGCCGCGGCGGACGCGGCGGCGAACAGCGTCAGCCCGATGATGAGCAGCCGCTTGCGGCCGAACCGGTCACCGAGCGCGCCGCAGGTGAGCATCAGGCCGGCCAGTACGAGGATGTAGGCGTTGACGATCCACTGCAACGCGGCGGTTCCCGCGGACAGCTCGCCGGCCAGGGTCGGCAGCGCCACGTTCAGGATCGTGAGGTCGAAGCCGAGGGTGAGCGCGGCGAGGACCAGCGCCGCCAACGCGCCCCATCGCCGTCGACCGGACGACTGCGTCATGACTGCCTCCCGTGGGCGTGGGGTGCACGCATGACGCCGAGGCGTGGCACGAACCGGCCGACGCGGGAGGCGTATGCCACGTACGCGGTGCCGTGGACACCGACGAGATACGGTTCCTCGACCGCACGCACCTGCACCTGGACGGACAGAACCAGGACCGCGGTGGCGGCAATCGCGATCACGTTGGGGACCATGAGCATGAGCCCCAGACTGGTGACGCCCATGGCGCTGAAGATGGGGTTGCGGACGAGGGCGAACGCACCCGTGGTCACCAGAGCGGTGCGTTCGGCCGGGTCGACCCCGACCCGCCACGACGCGCCCATGGCGACCTGTGCGGCGAGGGTGGCCAGCACACCTCCGACAGCCAGCACCACTCCGCCCACCTGGAGCCAGCCGTGATCCAGGATCCGGACCGGTGCCACACCGGCGATCCCAGCGACGGGGCCGGCGAATCCGAGCAGCAGCGCGGCGATGAACGCGACCTTCGCCCACCACGCGACGGTTCCGGACGCGCCGGCGGCCAGCCGTAAACCACTGTCGCCGGTGCGGCGCCGTTGAACCACGCTGCGCCAGCCGAACGCCAGGACAAGACCGAGAAGATAGATGACCAGCGCAGCGACGGCCATCAACGCACGTCCCCGTCGGGCGACGTCGAGCATCCCGGATCCGCCGCCGGGACCACACCCAGCAGGTCATCGAGTGCGTGGCCCAACCTGGTGTCCACCAACTCGTACCGTGCCCGACGCCCCTCCGGTACGAGAACCACCAAGCCGCACCCACGCAGGCAGGCCAGACAATCAGCCAGGTCCCGCGGGCTCAGTCCCAACCGCCCGGCCAGCTCCGCCGGGTCTCCGGGTCCATCCCGCAACGCCAGTAGCACCTGCACACTGGTCGGGGCCGACAACGCACCACCGAACCGGGCCAGCACCTCGCCATAGGTCGATGCCTTCACCACCTGACAGTACATCAAATTCTGAATTCACGAAATCCTGTACTTTGAGCTCTGTCGCTCGATTTACCAAGCATCGGTCTTGGGAGTCGGTTCCGGGCACAGGAGTGTCGCCGGCAGCGAACGTCGTGACGGCTCGGGAACGCCGTGGTCAGTTGCCGAAGATCATGTATGCGGCGAAGCCGCCCCAGCCGAGCAACATCATCAGCCCGATGGCGATCAGGCCCGCGCGGCGGCCTTCGGGCGTGCTGTCGTCACCTTGAGGCTCGCAGCAGTTACCGCTCATGGTCCGTCCTCGGCCGGGTGGCGATGGAGATGGGCATTGCGCCCGTCGGGTTCGCGGCTGCGGTGGTGGTCGCGCAGCAGGCGCAGCCGGGTCCACAGCCGCAGGCATCGGTCACGGTCGGCGAGGCGGTGGGCAGCAGCCTCAACGCCGGGCGGCCGTCCACCGGGGCCGTCGGAGCGGTCGCCGGTGCGGTTGCCTGGTGCCGGTCCCCCGGTAACTCAACGCTCGGCAGGTGCCGGACGCGGGCGGCGCGGACAGCGTTGCCGATGACGACCACCTCGGCCAGCTCGTGGATGAACACGACGGTGGCCAGGCCCAGCACACCGGTGGCGGCCAGTGGGATGAGCGTGCCGATGATGAGCAGGGACAGGCCGACGTTCTGCAGCATGATCCCCCGGGCCCGGCGCATCTGCCGCAGCAGATGCGGCAAGTGGCGCAGGTCCTCACCCATGAGGGCGACGTCGGCGCTCTCGATGGCCACGTCGGTACCCATCGCACCCATGGCGATGCCGACGTCGGCGGTTGCCAGCGCCGGAGCGTCGTTGATGCCGTCGCCGACCATGGCGACGCCGCCAGTGCCGGGACGCAGCCGGGTCACCAGGTCGGCCTTGTCCTGCGGATGTAGGTCGGCGTGCACGGCGTGGATGCCGGCCTGCTCGGCGAGGGCGTCGGCGGTGCGCCGGTTGTCACCGGTGAGCATCGCCACCGAGATGCCCACCTTGCGCAGGGCGGCGACCGTGTCGGCGGCTTCGGGTCGCAGGTCGTCGCGGACCGCGAGGACGCCGAGCATCCGACCGGCGGACTCGACCACGACGACGGTGGCACCCGCGTCCTGCAGCCGCCGCACATCCCCGTCCAGGGCGCCCGGGTCGACGAACCCGGGCCGGCCGAGTCGCGCCGTGACGCCGTCGACGATGCCGGTCAACCCGGACCCCGCCACAGCCTGGACATCCTCGGCGGCGGTCGGGGTGTCGACCTCTGCGAGCACCGCTTTCGCCAGGGGATGTTCGCTGCGTGCCTCCAGCGCCGCGGCGACCCGCAGCACATCGTCACGGCCTGCATCCGGAGCAGCGACGATCTCGACGACGCGAGGCCGATTACGGGTCAGCGTGCCGGTCTTGTCCAGCGCGACCAACCGGACGCGGCCCAGCCGCTCCACCGCCAGGCCACCCTTGACCAGGGCGCCGGCGCGACTCGCCGCACCGATCGCGGCGACGACGGTCAGCGGCACCGCGATCGCCAGCGCACAGGGCGAAGCAGCGACCAGCACGATCAGGGCGCGTTCGATCCACACCCGCGGGTCGTCGAGCAGACTGCCCACCAGCGCGATCACGACGGCGAGCAGCATGATGGCGGGCACCAGCGGACGGGCGATCCGGTCGGCGAGACGCTGCCCCGCACCCTTGCGCTCCTGCGCCTCCTCCACGATGTGCACGATCCGCGCCAGCGAACTGTCCGCCACGACCGCGGTGACCCGGACCTCGACCACACCGCCGCCGTTGATGGCACCGGCATACACCGCATCGTCCGGGCCGGCCTCGACCGGCATCGACTCACCGGTGATCGCCGACAGGTCCAGCACCGTGCGCCCGGACAGCAACACCCCGTCGGTCGCCGCCCGCTCCCCCGGGCGCAGCACCAGCACGTCGTCCAGCCGAAGCTGCTGCGGATCGACCGCCGTCTCCACGCCCCCACGCACGACGGTGGCCGTGCGTGGCACCAGGTCCAGCAGCGCCCGCAGGCCGCGGCGGGTGCGGGTGATCGCATACTCCTCCAGGCCCTCGGCGACGGAGAACAGCACCCCGAGCATGGCCGCCTCGCCGACCTTGCCCAACGCCACCGCACCCACGGCGGCGATCGTCATCAGCGTGGCCACACCGATCCGCCCACGCAGCAGCCGCCGCACCGCGCCCGGCACGAACGACCACGCACCCACCGCGGCGGCGGCGTACTCCAGCACCGCGCCCGCAGTGTCGACGCCGGCCCGCCCCAGGCCCCACCCGGCCGCGAGCAGCACCGCCGCCACGGCGGCCAGCTGCAGCTCGCGGACCTGCCACCAGCGACCGTGCTCACTGTTCTGGCCGGGGTCGGTCGTTGTCGCGGTGACCTCGTCACCGCAGCACTCGGCCCCCATCAGCGCACGCGCTTCCCCGTCGTGCGACTGTCGCCGATCGCGGCGGCCTCGCCGGGCGGACAGGACGGATCCACCGTCAGCACCAGACTCAACAGGTCGCCAAGCGCATGCCCGAGCCGCGGATCGGCAAGCTCGTACCGAGTCCGCCGGCCCACCGGCACCGCCACAACCAGACCGCAACCGCGCAGGCAGGCCAGGTGGTTCGACACGATCTGACGCGACACCCCCAACAGATCAGCCAGATCAGCCGGATGCGCCGGCGCCTCACGAAGCGCGAGCAGTAACCGCGCCCGAGTCGCATCCGACAGCGCATGCCCGAACCGCGCCAACACCTGCCCGTACGCAATGGTCTCCACGGCGGCAGAGTACACCAAGCTATGGATTCAGCATAATCTGTATCCATTTACGTGATCGTCGCCTCCGAACCGCGATGGACGTCTGCATCGCCTGCCGACAAGCACTACGACGGCGAACGTGGCATGTAGATAGCCTCGGGCGGCCCTGTGGCTGCCTCCTCGGCGACCAGGAAGTCGTCGGGTCGCGGTGTCGCTTGGCGACCCAGGTGTTCGGCGGCGGCGGTGATAGTCGGGTGGCAGTCGAGGTCGATGATGGCGTCTCCCGGCCGGGACAGCTTGGCGATGAGGTGGGCGAGGTGGCGCGGGTGAAGTCCGCACCAACGATCGCGCCTTGGATCTTCGACCGTGGGGGCGCAGGGTTCGTCGGCGGAACGAGGAAGACGCTTACCGGCACCGGCACCGGCCGCAGGCCGGTCCCGGGAGCGGTGGAGTCCGCCTGCGGCATAGGCACGTGGCCGCGTCCGCCGACGGGCGCTGACACGCAGGAAAGACAGCAGATGACCTGCGATTGGTGATCATGCCAGGCGTTGTGCCGTCGACCGGTGTGCCACCCCAGAGTTGCACGTGCGGAGTAGTTCCTCGGTCAAGGTGGAAACGAAAAGCTCAAGGCTGGCACAGCGAACTGCACCGACGAACTCGTCGCTAAGAACACGACGCCTCGCTGATTCGGACGCTCGATGCGTTCTCATCGATGCGCGGGAGACCTCAGTCTCGCGGCGGCGACCTACTCTGTTCAGCGGAACACGTCGGCGAAGGTATATGCAAGCGTGAGGGCGGCTTGGTTTCCCGCGACGGCGAACGTGGCCAGAAGGTGGCGGAACGACGCCACGCCGCGCTCGTCATGCAGGACGAGAGGCCGCTGTTCGGCCAGGAGCCGCTGCAGATAGGGAATGACCAGATCTCCTGCGAGCGATTCACTGGCATAAGGACCGTCGGCCGGAATGGCCTCGGCGACTCCATGCAGCGCACGGGCCTCATCCACCGGCGCGAGGAAGATCATCGTTTCGACGGCCTGGTGAATAGAGTGCGGGTGCCGGAGGGCCGCGCACTTCGCAAGAACAGGAAATGCTAGATCCGCAAAGCCCGTCAGATCATCGCCCGAGGGCCCTTGGCGGCCTCGCTTGTCATCGAAGGCGCCGCTCGCGAAGTAGATTTGCTGCGCAATATCATCCGCGGTTCCGGCTGCCCCGCGGAGTTCCGCGAGTTGATCATCGGACAGCACCTCGGCCCGATGCTCGCCGGCATATCGCGTCCACTGGGCGAGGACGGCGTGTGCAGTCGTATCGAGCAGACGGAACGCCCGTATCTGCCCGGCGTCGGCCGGGGGCCGTAGGTAGGAGCGCGCGTGCTGCACGAACGACTGAACGGCCTGAGGGTGAGCGGAGGCGTCCGCGCACCAACGCTCGATCAGCCGCGACGCGAAGGGCGTCCGGGGCACCAGCGCGAGATAGGTCAGAATCCCGGCGACCTGACGATCGGGATCGCCGTCAACCAGCCGTTCGAGTATGGCGTCGACCGTCGCCGGGGCGGCCGCCGAGTCCGCCGCCAACTGGTCCAGCAGGACCATACGAACGTTTGTGTCTCGCTCGGCCAGCAGCAGCTCCCCGACGGCGGCGGCGCGATGGGCCGCATCCGCGTCAGCGTGGACCGCACGAGCCGCGTAAGCCGCCTGCATCCGAACAACAGGATTAGCGTCGTGCAGGGCCGCCGAGACCACGCGCGCGATTGCCGGGCAATGGTCGCTGTCGCGCCATTCCGGTCGGTTCAGCAAGGCAGCGAGCCCGCTAATCGCGGTGTCGCGTCGTCCGGGTCCCCACGCTACGTTCGTCACAGGAATTTTCCGGCATCCGGGTGGTTGGATGCATCGGTGAGCAACGCGAGCACACGCTCTCCCAGCGCGTTGCCTGGCGTGGCCGTCGGGTTGCGGGCAAGTACCTCTGCGGCTCGGAGTAGCATCAGTTCGAGATCCGCGGGCAGGTCCTGACACCTCGCGAAGACGGCATCCGCCTCGGTGAAGCGATCGGACAATGTGCGCTCCGCGTCGGACCGGTCGGTTCCCCCACTGGTAGCCGCCGTCAACGCCTCGTCAAGCGCTCGGGCGGCTGTCGTGAGTGGTGCCCCGAACTCGATACCGCGCTCGGCGAGCCGGTCGACCGTTGACCAGGACCCGAACTCCCCGATCGGACGCACGCGCGGCAGGGCCTGAGGCGGCCCGGCGGGTCCGAGTTCGGCCAGCCGAGTCTTGAATTCAACCGATGTGATCGATTCCGCGCGTAAGCATCCGATCAGGGCGTCCTTCATGCGCTGGGCTCCGCCGTTGGCGTCAATGAGGGCGTGCGCTTGCGCGACTGCCAATTCCAGACGCTCTGCCAGCGCGGGCTCGTGCTCGGCGGCAGCGGCGAGCAGGGTAGCCGCCGCCGAGTGGGTTTCGGGGTGCGCCAGGAGTGCTCCGGAGTCGAGTACTGGCAGCAGGAGCAGACCCAACCGGACTGGGTCGCCGGCGGTCATCAGCGCCGCCCAGGCTTCCGCGCTTTGAAGCTGCTGGACCAACACGCGGATGGCCGGCCCAGCTTCGATCGAGCGCGCGTCAACAAGCGCCGCTGCCAGCCCGTGGGCCATGGTCTCACCCGCATCGCGGTCGATCATCGAGAAGTCTCGGCCGTACCGCAGCGAACCGGTGGCGCCTGATATCGAGATCGGCCAATTCCCTCTTGTCGGCCAGGAAGACGCGTCGTCCTCGGCCAACACGCAGAAAATTTCGGCCGCGACCCGCAAGTCGGTGGAGCACAACCGATCGAACGCCTGACCGAGCTGGTAAACGGCGAACTCTGCATTCTGCCGACGCGACGTGTTCATCGGCACCACAGCACTGCCGCCTAGGCTGATCTGCTCGTCACGGACCTCGCGGAAGGTCACGATCGCCGTGGCGATGCGCCGGGCCAACTCTGGATCCACGGAGGCCGCCGGAACTACTGCATCGGCCAGCCATATCAACACCGTGCCGCCCCACTCACGCAGTGCGGCAGCATCGTCGAGGAGCCGGCCGGCCGCACCGCGCGCCGCTGCGCTTGTCCCGATGACGTGCGGGAGCTGGCGCGCGGCGGCCTCGGCCAGCCGCTCCATTCGACGAGGATCAGCGCGACACCCGTCGAGCAGCGAGGCGACCGCCTGCCCGCGGTCGCCTGAGCCGAGGTCGCCCGCGCTCAGCGGCACGCGCAACTGCAGCCCGTGGAGGAGATCAGCCGCCAGCGCGGCGTCTGAGTAGGACGTGTTCGCGTTGCCGGCAAGGCGAAGTGCCAAGGCGGCTATGGGCACAACAGCTGCCGCTGGGTCAGCTAACACGGCCGGGGTGCGCAGGGCGCCGGCCAGTTGCCGGACGAGTTCCTGCTCCGGCAATAGCCCGGCTGCTCTGTCTGTTCGGCCTGGTTGGGGTGCGAGTGGATCCAGGTCCTCGACCGCATGGATCAGCCGCAGCAGTCGGGCGGCGAACGCCAACGACGCGAGGACGTGCTGCGATGCGGCGAGGGCGAGACACAAGGGCCAGAACACGCCGGCTGCACGATGCTTCCACAGTAGGTCGGCGAGAAGCTCCAAGCTTGGCCGGGCGACAAGCGGCAGCGACGGGTCGGCGTCAAACGTCTCAAGCAGGCGACGCTGATCAAGTGGATCGTGGAGGACGTAGATCGCGGCCGCGTAGTCGAACAAGATGTTGTGGGAGAACGAGAGGATCCTGGGCGCTGAAGGCAGCGGTCCGGCGTCACCTGATAACACCCCCTCGCTGAGCATTGCTTCTAGGGCCAGGCCGTCGACGGCGACGACAGTCGGCTCGGCCTCGACAATCCGCAGGCTCCGGTTGGACACCATCGTGCGGCACATCCGGGTGAGCAACGCGGTCCGGGCGGCGCGGTCGTGATTGTGGACCCGTCGGTCCCAATACGCTTCCAGGAGGTCGACCCGGCTCCGTACCGCCAGCAACGTCGATTGCTCCCCGCCAGCAAGCGGCTCTACCAGCCTCGACGCCAGCCGCAGGTTGAAGGGATTTCGCAACAGGGCTCTGAGTTCGGCCGGCGCATCCCGCAGCAGGGCCGCAAGCGCGAGCGGAGCGGTGATCGCAATGTTGAGCTCGTCGTCGGTGAGGTCGCCTACGACCAGGTGTCGAACGCCAACAAGTCGACGATCCACCTGAGCCGGGTCGTCCGAAAGCGGTTGACCTGCGAACGCGTGTTGAAGGTCATGGTTGTGCCGCGCGTCGAAGGTGCGAACGGTCGCGACGATCTGCCAGCGGGAGCCGTGCAGGTGGGCCACAACTCGGTTGAGGAACGCCCGGTCCTCCGCCCCGCGCAGGGCATCGACCCCATCTATCAGGACGACACCTGGCCGTCCGGTCCAGGCACTCAGGACGACCGTCAGCGGCGCGTCGAGCTGGACCCGGTTGAGGCCCGCGATGTCCGCCGCCCGTAGTACGACAACGTCGTGTGATTCCAACCGCCGAACGGCCAATTCCTGAGCCACCGCCGACTTGCCGGCCCCTGCCTCACCGACGACCAAGACGTTGTCGTCGCCTGCGGCGTCGATAAGCCTCGCGCTAACGCCTCGGTTTATGAACAAACCGCCGGTTACGGGCAGGACAGCTTCGGACCGAAGTGTTCTCAGAGCCTGGTAAATAACCGGTTCAGGGTGCGCGTGCTGGTTGTGGGAGGGTCGGTGCGGTGGCGTGGTGGCGGGTCAGGCGGCGTCCCATGATGATGATCATTGCCCAGTAGACGGTGGCGGCGTGGTGTTCGGGTAGCCGCTCGTAGTCGCGGACGGTCCTGCGGCAGCGGTTGATCCAGGAGAACGTGCGCTCGACGCACCACCTGCGGGGTAGTGGCACGAAGGTGGTCTGTCCGGCGAGTTTGGACACGATCTGCACGGTGATCCCGAGCATGGTGGTGGCGTAGTCGACCAGCTTGCCGGCGTAGCCGGAATCGGCCCACACCAGCCGAATGGTGGGGAACACCGTCCGCAGGATCCACAGCAGGAGGTGGCCGGCGTCGCGGTCCTGCACGCCCGCGCCGGTGACCAGCACCGCCAGGAGCAGTCCGGTGGTGTCGGTGACGATGTGCCGCTTGCGGCCGTTGACCTTCTTGCCGGCGTCGTAGCCGCGGCTGCTGCGGGGCACGGTCTCCGCGCCCCGCAGCGTCTGGGAGTCCAGCAACGCCGCGCTCGGGTCGGCGGTGCGGCCTTCGACCTGGCGGATCTGCTCACGCAGGCTGTGGTGGATCCGGCCCAGCGTGCCGTCGCGGGTCCAGGCGGTGAAGTAGTGCTTAACCAGCGGATGCGGCGGGAAATCGACCGGCAACGCGTCCCACTGGCAGCCAGTTCGCATGACGTAGCGGATCGCGTCGACGACGTCGCGGCGTGGGTAGGACACCGGTCGGCCACCGATGCCCGGCCTGGTACCACCAGCCGGCACCAGCGGCGCCAGGATCCGCCACTCCGCCTCGCTGGTGTCCGACGGATACGTCCGCGGCCGGCGGGTAGGCAGGTGGTCACCGGGCCCGGGCACCGCCGGTGCACCCTGCCCGGTCAGGACATGGATACTCAAGGTCGGGTCTTCGAGTACAGGGCAATGGTTTGGTCGCTACTGCTCCTACTCGAAGACCCACCTCACGGCCATCCCGACACGCCACGGCACCCAGCTGTATCGATGATCACGCCTGAACGTCGGCCCTGAACCGGTTATTTACCAGGCTCTCAGGTTCGCCGTCGAAAGTTCGCAAAGTTTACTTATGTCGATGGCATGCCGGGCTGGGGGCGCCAAGTAGATGTCGTGCCGCGACAGAGCGGCGCCGATTGCCGCTCGATCCCGCCAGTTTTGGGCTACTGACGCCGCTTGGCCTTCGGCGACCAGCACTAACCATGCACGGTCCGCTTCGTCAGCGGGGAGAACGGTCTTCAAGATGGCGACCGCGGCGGCGTGGTCAGACTCACCGTCATTCGCATCAACCGTGATCACGTGGAGCGCCCGTAGGAATCTTCGCAGTTCCTCATCGTTCGGTGCGGCATGGGCGCCTGCCACCCATAGCGGCCGAACGTGGTCGAGCACAATCTTCAGCGCGTTGTGTTGATCCTTGCTCAGGTTGTCCAGGAGCGGCGTACCGGGCGGCTGCGATGCCGTCTTCGCCAGCGCATACGGCAGATGGACCCGAACGGACTCAGATGCCGCCTTATCCGTACACAGCACGAGGGCGTCGCGCGCCGAATCGACAGCGCGATCGGTCCCGTTAGCGACCGGGAGTCGGCCGTCGAGATACTGCCCCACTGCCTGCTCTAGCGCCTTGGCGAGCGGACCCTTCGGGGTCCTGCTCAAATTCAAGCCAGCCTTGACCTGGAACAAGGCGAAGTTGTCGGCGTCCGTATGAACGGCCACATCGTCGAGGTCGAAGCCGGTCTGGGCGCCGACGCGGATAACCTTGCCGGCCACGAGGCCCACAACGGCCAAGTGCCGCTCTGCGGCCATCGCGGCCGCGGCCCACCCGAACACGCGATTCTGCAGCCCAACACCGGAGGCCCCCGCGGCGCCCCCAGCAGACGCGGCGGACGCCGACCGATCGCCGACTGCCTCGGTGCTGCCATTCTGCACGATGCTCCATCCTATGCAAAAGCAGCGGAAGCGTGCGGCGACACGGCGCTGCCAACGCCGCAATTCTCCTCGGCCTCACATGCCGCGGCGGAGTGGCTCAAACGGCATCGCGCGGTGGATCAGTTGCCTTGCAGCGGATCACTGTCAGTTGTTTAGGAGGACGCCGCACGCCGTAGGTGTTCGACCAGCGACGGCCAGGCGGCTTCTGCGTCGCTCCGCGCAACGACAGAGGCCGCGGCCAGCCGAAGTTCCCAGACTTCGATCGCCTGGACGATGTCATCAAACAGTCCGCCCTCGAAATCCTCGATGAGCCCACGAAGCGGCGCCGCAGCGATAAGGGCCAGTTCGTCTGCTCTCAGACGCCGGCCCAGGTTGGCCGTGATGGCCATGCGTCCGACATAGGTCCCATCCGCGGCGAGAACGACGTCGACGTCCGCTGCGACCGAGAGTTCGCCGACGTGCACAGATTGCTTCTTTCCGACTGTGGCCGCAACCCGCCGGTCAGGTGCTGCGAGATCGATGTAGGCGTCGAGGTCCTGCCTCGCGTTCTTCGCCAGGGTCGCCCCCCGACCGGCCTGCCACGCCTCCCCCGCGAGCGCCGATTCGATGTAGTGCATCGCCTCCTCCACGCCGCGCGTGTGGTATAGCCGAATCGCTTTCCGGAACACACTGTCGGCGGACTTCATCTCTGGCCGCGTCTTCGGGATCCGGTAGGACGGATTCACGATCGCGTTGCGGATGTCCCCTGGTGAGATTCGCATGTGTCTGCTCCGAAGATGTGGCAGGTCAGATACCGAGTAGACGCGCGGAGACCGGATGTGCCCGCAGGACTGCGATTGCCTGGTCTGCCCATCTTCGGTGCATTTCGAATGATTCGTCACGGGTGATCTGGTCTCCGCCGTTCACCAGGTCGGTGAGGTCGAGTTCAAGCTGAGCGTCGTCGGCCTCCGCTATCGCCGTGACCTGCGCGCCGAGGTGGACGATGTTGTCCATCGCGGTCCGGCGCCACGGCGCGGAATCCGGTATGTCGTCCAGTGGCCGGTGTTTATAGGGCGCGTCCGTGACGCCGGTGTACTCGCAGGAGATCTGACGCACGAGGCACGGAACGCAGTAGCCGCAATGTTTCGCTCGTCGACCGATCGACCAGCAGCTGACCGTCTCCGGCACCACCGACTCAAGGCTGAGGTCGACCGCGTCCTGGACGACTTCGGGCTTGGTCGATCGCACGAGCAGGTTTCTCACCGTCAATGGGTGGTCGAGTGCCCGTGAGGCAAGGCGTCCGAACTCGCGAACGACCGGCGGACTGGCAGTTCGTGTGCTGTAGGAACCGGCCCTGGCCTCGGTCAGCGCGGCGTTGATCGCCATGATGCCGTTCTCGTTGAGGTAGACGTCGGGCAGGTCGAAGCTGGACGCCATC
The DNA here is from genome assembly GCF_016863655.1 of Virgisporangium ochraceum. Classification (GTDB taxonomy): domain Bacteria; phylum Actinomycetota; class Actinomycetes; order Mycobacteriales; family Micromonosporaceae; genus Virgisporangium; species Virgisporangium ochraceum. Next base: position 112,319 of record NZ_BOPH01000129.1, on the reverse strand, counting down.
AGGCAGGCGACCCCCATGTACAGCATGGACCGGCTTCGCTGGGTGTTCTCGGTCCGCGTACCATGAACCTGCGCGGTGAACGACCGACGGCCGGACGTCGGGCCAAGGCAGTCGATGCCTTTCGTGACCGATTCCAGCGCCCGCCCGACAATGCCGCTGTTCTGATGACTGACGAACAGTGGGATCTCGCCGTCGGCAACCAGACGGCCACCGCCGACAAGACTGTCTAACCCTCCGGACAGGAGCGCTACCGCTGTCGGCGTTCGGAAAGCGCGATTGTGCTGCCGCGGCGGCGGTCGGTGAGAGGCGGCGGCCTCGAAGTTGATCTGAATGCGGTCGTATGTCAGCGCACTGAAGACGCGGCGGAAGTGGTCGGCGAGTGGGCGCCAGTGATCGGGCTGACGGACGCCTATCCAGATTTCGATGTCCCTGGCCCAGTCTCGCTCGGCGCCGCGAAGGCACGTCAGGTCTGCGGCGAAGAGCGCGCTGAGGATATCGAGCCAGTCTTGCTGTAGAGGTGTGAGACGATCCGGCAATCCGTTGACGACCCTGTCGTAGACGAACGTCGCGTTCTGTGGGCCGTAGTCGGTGTCGCGGGTGCGCAGATGTGTGAGACCGCGAACCGGCGGCGACGCGCAGTCGTTGACGATCACCCGATTGGTCGTCATGGAGCGGGCGGCTTTCTCGCCCCTCCCGCCAATACGGCTATTCGGACGCCCTCGGCCCAGCCGGAGGTGCCGCGCCGGTTGAGGAGCGGCCTTGCCGGTTCGGCCGTCTCCGCGGCCGCCTCGCCGATCGATCTGGCGAGGGCACGCAGTGCTCGCACGTCAGGTATGGCCGCCGAGCCGGTGAACTCCGCCGCATCGCGGGTGAAGAAGTGGCGGGCCATCTGCCGCAACGTCTCAGCGAGAAAGCTCCCGGCAAGGTCGCCCGGACTGGGCCCACGGTTCTCCCGCCACACATCCGCTGCCGACCTCAAAGGACCCTCGGCAGGACCCGGTGCTGTGCGTTCCAGCACGAGCCTGGTCAGCGCCCGTTCGGCGAGCCCGATCGCCGGACCTCCACCACCGGCTTCGGCTAACGCAGAGTCACGCGCCGCCGCGACCATGGCACTGACCACGTCGTACCGGTCGCCTCCATTCAGTTGCTCCGGAAGGCTCTCCCACGCTCGCGCGGCCGCCTCCGCATACCGGGTCAGTGCCGGACTCTGCAGCATCGAAAGCCAATGGTCGGACACCGCGGCCGCCATCATGGCGGCGAGAACCTCTGACGACGGCGATCCCTGCTGGATCAGCGCCCGGACCATCGCCCATGATCTGCTGCCCGTAGGCGAGCGTGGCGAGACCGACGTACCCATCAGCAGGCGATCGCAGACGAGATCGTGCCGAGCAGTTCGTCCCTGGTGACTATCCCTTCAGCGAAGATCCGGTGCCACGGCAGCGTGTCGATGTGCCGGGTCTCGTCCCCCTTGCGTGCGACAAGGATCGCCGCATCGACCAAATCGTCGGCACGCACGCAGGCCAAGTCACTCCCGACACCGGTGAACTCACGGCGCCGCTGCTCGAATCGTCGGCGGCTAGCCTCGAAGATCGGGAAACCCGAACTGACGAGCACCACGCACCCGACCCGGTCTGTTGGAAGACCTACATGCCGCTGCCTGGCGTACTCGACGAGCCGCCGCTCGTCATTGATCTCAAGCCGGTAGCCGTCCTGCGCCGCCTTGCAATCGAGCAGGAACAGGTGGTCCTGCCGCCAGAGCAACGCGTCACCGACGCGCTTGCCACGACTCGCGGCGCCTAGGCGCCGGCCCTCCATGCGGAACAGGCGCGTCAGGAGTCCGAACGTGGTCACCTCGAACCACTCGTCTGCCGGCACGGACGAATCCCGAAGCGCCCAAGGCAGCCGGTTCCTCGACAGGGCCGGAAGCCAGGACAGCCCCAGCGTGTCCAGCTCGGCGAGGTCCGCGGCCCGACGCCGTGTCTGAACGTACATATCGTCGCGTGCCACGGGACGTCGCTCGACCCAGCCGACGGCATGCGAGCGCTTGCAGAGGTCGACGAGGTCGCCCGGCCCCAGAAAGTGTTGCGACGCGGTGACCGACGGGTCGGTCGAGGTCCTGGTGGACAGCAGCAGGTAGTCCGCACAGCCAGCGTCGTTGGCGTCGGTTGTCAGCGCACGAAGGTCGTCTTCGGTGGCTACCGCCGTAGTGAGCCGCAGCAGGACATTTCGGGGACGCAGGAGCACGGTCGATTCAAGTGTCAGGTCCAGGTGACGGCCGTAAGGCTGGGCCTCGCGGACGACGAGACCCATCTCGACCGTCAGGACGAGGCAGAGCCGCTTGAGTTCAGCGAGCGTCAGACCGTCGAGCGACGCCCGCAGAGCCTCCGTGCCACCCGATCGATCGGCCGCAAAGGACGGTCCATCCCGGGCCGCACCGCTGCTAGCTGCGGCGCCGGCGCGCATCAGTCACGTCCAGCCATCGACATATATTAACATTAAGTCATCGGACCGTCGCTTAGCGAGAGGTTCGGCCGTAGATCGCCTCGGTCTGTTGGATCCGGGTCTCTCAGCCACCTCGTTGCCCCGAGCTGGCTGGCCGCAGGAAGCTGCTGGCCTACCAACTTCACATCGCAATTCGCTACATCGACCGAGAATGATCAGTGAACCTTTGCGGGTAGTACAGGGCACCGATTTCCGCCGTTACCTCAGATCCACGCGGCGCCCGCAGTCGCATCGGCGAACCTAAATCTGTTCTGGCTCCTGCCGAGGCTCCGAACCCACACCTGAACGCTCTACCCTTCGGACTCGCTAGCTGCGGAAACGCTCGATGTCGACCGAACCGAAAGTCGAGGCGTCGGGCCGATGCCGGTGATCCGGACCCACACTCTGGCCCGGCCTGCCGGCGCCATGTCGCCCGGACGGCCAGGCTGGTTTGCCCGTTCACCCGGTCGGTTGCCCGATCCCCAGGGCTGCGACGGTCGGGCAAGGTCTGGACCATGTCGTTAAAGACGCTCGTCGACGTCCTGGCCGGAATGGAGATCGCACCTCGATACCGGCGGTGGAGCAGCCTGTCGTACTGCGTGATCGACGCCGTCTGGTCGATCTCCGCCCAGTACGACGCGGTCGTCGCGCCACTGGTGCGCCGTGTCGCGGCCGCCAACGCAGACCAACACCCGGTAATCGACGCGACCGCATTACTGCCGCCCGACCCGCTACCGCTGACCCTCCTGCTCGCGCGCTACCCCGACGCTGCGGCACTGCGCGCGGTGACCAACGGCCAGCGGACCTCGACCCGCGGCGGGATCGAGAAGGCCGAAGCGGTACTGCGCTACGCCCACATTCTCACCGGCCACGGGATCACAGACCTTGCCGGCGTAGCCGACCTCATGGCCGACCCGCAGCGCTGGTCCGACACCAACCGAGCCCTGGCCGGCGTTCCCGGCGAAGGCGCCCACGGCGTACGGCGCAGCTACCTGTGGATGCTGTGCGGCTGCGACGACGTCAGCAAACCCGACCGGATGATCCTGCGCTGGCTCGCCCGCCACGGCATCCATGCGACCCCTGATCAGGCCCGGGCGATCGTCGAGGACGCCGCCGCGGAACTCACTGTCCGCCTCGGCCGACCGGTCACGGCCTGGATGGTCGACCACGCCATATGGACCGCCCAACGACCACAACGCGGGAGAGCCGCCGCATGACCACCGTCAAGTTCGAGGTGACCGGCTGGCCACCAGTCAAGAACGAAGCGAAATCCCTGTTTGCCGCCGGCCACGCCCACCGCGACCGAGTCGAACACCTTCTCCGCGCAGCAGCCGCAGCCGCAGCGGAGACCGGCTGGGTCCGCGTCAACGTCCAGACCGACATCGCGATCGACGTCGTGGTCCGCTCCCCCACACCGCGACCGCTGGCCGACGCGACCAACTTCCTCGGCGGCATCGGCGACGTCCTACAAGGCCGAACCATCTCACCCAGCCTCGACCTGTCCCACCTCGGCGACCTCGCGACGGTCGCCCTATTCGACGACGACCAGCAGATCCAGCACATCACCTACCGAGTCGAGGCGGGCAGCGGCCCGTCATACACCGTCCGACTGACAGTCCTGTGACGGTCGGGCATGCTCTGGGCCGCGTTCCCGTCAGGTGGAGTGGGACTCGATGTGCAGGACGTGGGCGGCGAGACGGCGAGTGCCCCCGTCCTCGCCCTCCTCAGGTTGGGAGTCATCTGGGTCGGCTGCAGATCCGGATAACGGCGTCGGATCTCGGCCACAACGGCGGATCGCGGAAACCATGCCGGCACGGTTTCGATATGCACGTCGATGTCCGGCGGCCCCCCGACGGCGGAGCGGTCGTGCTGTTCAGAATGCTCACTTATGCCGAGGAGGATAGGGTCAAGGAGATCGGGGTCGCGCGCGAGCGCCGACTCGATCCGAAGTTGGACTTCACCGTCGTTGCTGAGAAACGCCGTCCACGCCAGCAACATCCGCGCGCTGACCGCCGCCGTGCACCCGTTCTGAGCACCGCGTTTAGTGGCCGCTCTTACACGGCTTACCTGCGGTCAGCTCACATCTGGGAAACAGTTCGGATGCTTCAACGCCAAATCTCTGAGGGCCTCGGCGTGCTTGCCGATCTCGGCGAATGCGGCCTTTCTTTTCGGCGTCCAGTCAACGTGTCCGGACGTATTGGGGGCCGTATCACCGGCGAAGCCCTTCGGAAGGCTCTCGAACGCGTCTACAGCCGCCTTCATCTGGCGTATCAGGTTCTCGGCCTGTGCCCATGTGTGTACGCACTCCATGCGTTCAGTCCAACATGCAATAGCAGTAGTCGCCCGGAGATCGACTAGGTCCGTTGTGGCTCTGGCTGCGGCGTCGTCGACGCTCCGCGCAACCGATCCCGCGGTGCTTTGGGAGTTGACCCCTTGGGTTAGTCACACCATCCAAGATCAGCAAGGCAAGGTTCAGAGTGCGCCTGACCGACAGGCTCCGCGTCCTCGGCCTCGACCACCCCCAGACGCTGGCCACCGAGGAAGCCTCGCCTGAGCCACCCCGGGAAAGTTGGAGGCGGAGCCCATGTGACGCGCCGGCAAACAAGACGACTTCTGACGCCTGCGGGGTTACGCTGCCCGACTGGCCTGAGGTAGGCCGGTAGACAGGAGTCCTCATGGCCCACGTTGTGATCGAGCACTTTGGCCAGCTGCCCCAGCGTGATCCGAATGCGGTCCCGTCAACGCACTGGGAACCATACTCGCCGCATCTTGCAGCCACAGTCGATGGCCGCCAGATGCTGGAAGTGGAAGTGCGCATGAGTTGGGAAGCAGGCATCAACGCCCGGTCCGAGTTGGAACGGCGCGGGGTGTGGCGCGGCAACCCGCTCACGCACATTGATCAGGCGCTCCTCAAGTACGGCATGCGCCGACTAGAGATGGTGGTCAGCGAGATGCTGGCCGTTGGCGCACCACCGTCCGCGACAGGCGAAACCTGGTCAGTCTCGACTGACGAGGTCGACGAACTCTTGGCCTATATCGAGGACAAGAGCTGTAGCTACCAGGTACGCCAAACACGCGATCTCTACTGCACAGCCGCGTCGCCAGACGATGTCACTGCCAAGTTTGAGATCGGTGGGCGTTTGAGCGCGCCCACTTCGCGACCGCTCTGCAGGGCGTGTGAGCTGCCGAGCAACGATCTTCTATGCTCCCACCTGTTACACCCAGTCGTGACCAACGACTACCAAGCAAGGAGCGTCGTTGACGCGATGTGCGACCGCGGCCGCGACGAGGAGGTCAGCGAGCCGAAGCTATGCCGTCCTGGCGGACACGAATGTTGGCAGCGAGTCGTCGAGGTCGAAGACGAACGGCCCACGCTGGTCACCCCGTTGGCGCTGCCAGAGGCGTTCGATGTACTGGACGCCATGTGGCGACTCGCGTTCGGCCGCCGCCAGCGACTGCTGAACCTCAGCACTAGCGTCGGCCCAGCCGCCTTGGCGCTCGATTGCACCAACCGCCCGGAGTTCGAGACCCGACTCAGCGCCCTCGCCGACCTCATCGACATCATGAAAGTGGATGACAGCCTGCTGCCAACTGGACTCACCGACGAGCAGAAGAACGGCAGCATCAACCGGCTCTCCGAGGCACTGTATGACGCGTTGCCACCGGAGCAGCATTCGGCGCTCAACAATGCCATCCAGAAACTCCGCCTAGTGCGCCAGGCGCGCAACGCCATGCAGCACAGCAAGGTCGACGGCGGGCTGACCCCGAAACTCAGGGCGCTCGGCATCCATGACGCTCCGCCGAACTGGCACGACGCTTGGGACACGATCCGCGCGCACACGGCCGATGCGCTTGGCATCATCAGACACGAGCTTCGACGATGGGTGGACACGCAAAACACCTGACTAGTGGGCCGTGGTTGCGTTGTGCTGCCGCCGTGGACCGTCAACGACGCGGAGTGGTATGCGAGCGGCAGTCGGTCGGGCAATGGGGGGCTTGCGTCGGTGGCCGAGGCGTCGTTGGCCTGGGCCGGGGAGCAGCCGCCGTCGTGAATCGGGCCGCCAGGCCAGCGGTAGGTCGACTGCTCCCGAACAGACGCGATCATGGAAATTCCGCACGGTGCAACGGACTACAGTCCACTACATCGAACGGCTTCTAACGGTTGTCTACCCATCTGCACTCTCCTAATGTCTGTTTCCACAGGTCAGCGCCGCTTCTCGGGCAATGTTGACACCGACGAGCTCACCGATCCACGACCTTGACCTGTAACCGACGCCCAATCGATCAACCCAGGCCGACACGGTGTCGCAGCCGCATCGGCCCGTCTAAAACTGGTCTGGCTCCTGCCGAGCCTCCGAACCCACACCTGAACCCTCTACCGTCCAGGTCCGCTACCTGCGGAAACGCTCGATAACGAAGGACCGGCAGGTTGCTAGTCGGGCCGAGATGGGTGATCCGAACCCACACTGAGCCATTTCCAACCTGATCGCGCAGGTCAGCCGAGTCGGCGGTGATGTGGGATCGATCGGGGTCGACAGAGCGAGAGGCTCCCGGTAAGACAGCAGTCGACCAAGATCTACCCCTCGCCAGGGAGCCTCTCGTATGCTGTCTTACCCGTCGTCGATCTCGTTGTCCACCCGCAGCCTCAACCACATGGCCGACCTGATCCGTGCCCGGCGCAAGGAACTGCGGTCACGATGGCGCCGGCTGCCAGCCGGGCGGCAGGCGCTGCTCGCGTTGGCGCATCTACGAAACGGCGACACCCCGGCCCGACTGGCGACCGGGTTCGCCATCGGACCCACAACCGCGTGGCGCTACATCCGCGAGGCTGTCGACCTCCTCGCCGCGACCGCACCGACGCTGGCGCAGGCGATGGCCGGGATCGCCCGGCTGGCCTACGCCATCCTCGACGGCACCCTGATCCGTATCGACCGGCTCGGCGGCACCGCGAACCGGCGCTACTAGGCGTGGTGGCGCGGGCAAGCCGCGCCACCACGCCATCAACGTCCAGGTGATCGCCGACTGCGCCGGCCGGCTGAAGTGGGTGTCACCGGCGCTACCCGGTTCCACGCATGACCTGACCGCCGCGCGTGAGCACGGCATCATCGACGCCCTGGCAGACAAGGGCGTGATGACGTTCTCCGACAAGGGATACCAGGGCGCTGGCGGCACCGTCCGCACGCCGGACAAACGGCACCACCCGCGGCCGGCGCTGTCCCGTAACCAGAAGGCCGTCAACCGATCCCACGCCAAGATCCGAGCCCTCGGCGAACGCGCCAACGCCACCCTCAAGACCTGGAAAGTCCTGGCCAGACTGCACTGCTGCCCACAACGAGCGACTCCGCTCCTCGCCGCGATCTTCGTCCTTCAACTCATCGAGGAGCAGCGCCAGCCAGGATGAAAACGGCTCAACGCCAAGTTCCGAACTCCAGGTGAGCGGGTCAACGCCATCCCCAAGACCTGGAAGTGCTGGCCGACCGCGCGCCTTGCCTATGACGAGTCACCGCCATTTTCGCCGCGATCGTCGTCATCCAACTCGTCCTGGGGCAGCGCCGGTCACGATCAAGAGCGCGTGGGCCTCAGAGAGCCAGGTCGATGTCGCAGCGACACTCTCGTACATCCCCCCGCAGGGGTCGACCGCCCAAAATAGTCCGCCGCCTACGCAGCCTCTGGCTGTAGAATTCGGCCATGACTGGCTTGCGCGAGGCATGGGAGAAGCTAGATGAACCTTGGCAGCTTGCATTCAATCAGGCCTGGATAGCTTACCAGAACGATTGCTGTCCAGCCGGTACCGTAATATTAGACGCTGCCGGGGCTATTGTCGCGCAGGCGAATAATCGCGTACGCACGATTGACACAAACGCGCGGGAGCTAGCCGACACGAGCCTGGCACATGCCGCCATTAATGCCCTGACGCAAATCCCGACTGTAACTCAACATGTTCCGGACGCTCTCTACAGCACGATCGAGCCCTGCTTGATGTGCATGGGAGCAATCGTGATAAATGGGCTTCGTCGGCTCCACTTTGCGACAGCCGACTTCTTCGCCGGAGCTACTAGCTTGAATCAATCATATCCGCCGGCCGTCGAGCTATGGCCGAAACTAGATGGACCTCACTCCGGCCCCATTTCAAGCATCTTTCAATGTCTCTACGTAGCGTTTCACGCGTGGATCACGCCAGATGGTCCAGTGGCTCGAGCGTACTCAACTAACCGAGCGGACCTATATAAAAGGTCTCAGGCAGTGGCTGAGATTGTCGAGCCGTACAAACGCTCCAAAGGGACGGCGCTCAAAGAAGTGTTCAGCAGCCTACCTGAGACGATTCTAAGCAGATGAATATTGCGGTTGGTGCCGTGGACGCCGTTGCTGCGCGTACGTTAGACTGGGTGCCAACGTGCAATCACCTGTGGATATCAAGCTTCGAGATATCATGCTCACTCGGAGTTCCAGATAGCGACTTGATTCGATTTGAGCAGCTCTGCGAACGGATCCAAGCAGTTTGCCGTGGATCTGCCCTGCCACTCATCATTGACGCCTCAAACGGCGTCTGTTATGGCAACGATCGGCTGGCGCACTTCGCCGATTCGCTCAATCGAGCCGTCACGATCGTCATTGACGACACGCGTTTTCCGAGGGTGAACTCATTTTCACCAAATGGGAACGTGCTGGCCGATCTCCAACAGACAAGAAGCCGCCTACACTTCTGGAGCCGTAAAAGCAGAGATGTTCCGTCTATTCGCGTGTGCCTGAGAACGGAACATTACCGCATATACGGAGACATCGAAGGAACAATCATCTACTTGAGAGAACTGTTTGACGTAGAAGGTCTAGATCCACCGCAACTACTGATCCACGGCTACGACCTTGTCAGCAAAGGCGCGAGCGCTCTTCTCAACCGACTTCCGATTCGTTCTCTAGTAGCACTATCAACTCTTTCGCCGGGTCGCACGATAGGCGAGTTCCGATCACACGCAATCGATACGCTGATAATTCCCAACATTCTTACCATTCAGCGAGTACTCGAAGGGGTGAAACTACTGGACGAAATTTTATCCGGAGACAGGACGCTCGACGGCCCTTATCGTCCGTTCTCTCAGATTCGATCGGAGATAGAGTTCCCGTAATGACGCCGATGGTCAGTTCTCAGAACCTAATCCTGGCAATCGACAAACCTTATTATGTCGACTACTGGGTCGGCGTCCCAGACTCACGCTTAGCACCGATTCTAGAGTGTCTATCGGCTGCGGGACGACTGCCACATATAGCGCCCCGCGAGGATCTTGCTGTAGCAGCAGCATTTGGAGCGGTCCTGGCCAACCGGCGTGCGTGCGTATTCATGAAAGATGCCGGTCTCGGACATTGCCTTGACGCCTTACTGACAACTTTCAAGACTTCTCGGCTTCCACTCACTCTGTTGGTCAGTACTGCCGGTCAACATGAACTCCTACCCGAACATCATCGAGTTTGGCAACAAACACTAGGACCGCTACTTAGCGCATTGCAGATACCATCCATGCGCGTCTCTTCCAACGCGTTAGCGCAGATCACGGACTTGATCGCCACAAGAATTCGGCACCGTGAGCTTCATGCGATCGTTCTCGATGAGCCCACACATGTTGGGAGCTCTGAATGACTGCGCAGGACGCTTCCCAACGGCGGGATCGTGCACTTCTATTAATCGGGGACGCGATCAAGAATGCGGGCGCCGCATTAATCGTTGGAAACGGCGACTTGTCCCGCCGGGTCGGAAACCTCCTTGAAGATGTTCCCGCGATACTTCTTGAAGGCGCGATGGGAATGTCCGCAGCCGTAGCAGTTGGATTCAACAGGTTCTCGAACCTCCCGACCGTCGTTATTGAGGGAGACGGGAACAGAATTCTCGGGTCACCGGCGGCAGAGTGGTTAGCGACTTCTAATCTCAAAGTTCTCCACGTTGTGTTCGCCAATCACATGCATGCCTCCTCTGGAGGTCAACCAGTCGCCCTCGATCTATCACTGACGGGCCCGTCAGTCTATCGCGTTGAGATTCACGACCTAGCCGGAATAGCGGATGTTCTAAGTCTATGGAGCGAGGGGACACTTCCGGTTCAGTTGACAATAACAGAAACCGTTGACTCCCTAGATCTGCCACCCCGACCCCAGCGTTCAATTGAGTCTCAAGCTAATGCGCTGCAACAATATACTTTAGGGCTCCGGTAGCGCGGAGAAGCGACTTCGGGCCATCTGAAGAAATTGAACAAAGACACCGTAGTCTTGGTTAAAGGACATTTCCTGCCGTTCAGGAAGATCATAAACAAACACCGCTTCTGATATTTCGCGCGCGGAACCCTCGCCAACCCGATCACCAATTCGACCGGCGAAAAAGTAGCCCATCGGTGTTTTCCCAATCTCGATTGGGTGACCCACCTTGAATCCGGTTTCCTCCTGAAACTCACGAGCAGCGCCTGTGGCAAGATTCTCATTGGGCTCGATAAACCCCGTCGGCCATTCTAGACCCCGCTTTCGATTTCTAACCAATAGAGTTTGGCCGTCTGGGGTCAGCCCGATTAGAGTCACGAAGAACCGGGAAGAGCTCCAGTAATGTTCGAAGTGGGAGCGAAACGCCGAAATCGCCGCCCTTGACTCGGCATCAATCGGACGGACTACAACCATCGGAGAACTCGATACCGGCTTCGACAGCAAGAAGCTGAGGTACAAGACATCATCTATGATGTAGAAGTAGGTCGTCGGCATATGGCTGTAGAATCGAACGTCGAACCGTGCGCGAGTGGGATCTTCGCCGGTAATTTGAGACGTATACTCTCTGAATTCTTCAAAATTCTTTTGATATATGGGCACGAATTCGGCGCCCCGTCTCATATCCATCATGCGGTTTCGCGCATCAACGAACTGGGTATCGGAGAAATGATTCAGGGCAAGAAGACGGAATACGGTGCGGTCGTTTGGACTTTTCATCTTCTCAAGGACGGTGTGATACAGCTTTGGCTGGATGAAGTTCCGACCAGACACTACCATTGCAAGAACTTCGCGTTCGGCTTGTGAAATGAGATCGGTCGTTGATGGCGCTGCAGATACAGCTCTGTATACGACCGACGAAGCAGATTTCGTAGGATCCCAAGCATTTACGCTTTGCCTAGAGGCAAATTGTTCCTCATTTGAGGAGGGTGCTCCAGGTGATGGAGTCTCGGCACGGCTAGTCTCTGACGGAATGCTTGGCGCCGCCGGCGCCTGGCGTTCTCGCGCCACAATGTGGATAACTTGCACCACGAATATCAGGCATGCGACAGCCACAGTGCCGCCGAGGCCGACAAGCACTCCTAAGGCATTCCCTTCCGACAGAAAGCCAGCGACGATCAGACTGATCGACAGCGCCCCAGTGACAGCCGCTCCGAGGATGGTCAGCCAGTCGGCGCGACGCATAGAAGCCCTGAAATATATAGCACCTTTTGTCCAGAATGTAGAGTTGACGAGAATCTGCCGATGATAAGGTAGCACCTTTGCGACCCTCTGTACCTGCCGACCCAAGCGCCGGGGTTCTTGATCTTTCTGCAGGTCACTGGTCGATAACACGTGATCTGTCCTTCCAATCGTGGTGAAATTGAGAACGTCGAGTCGGCATTAAACCCAGCACGTCGTTTGAAATTGGTGATAGTGCCGTGGTCGCGCTTGCTGTCCTGACCCAGGCTCTAAGCTTCACGACTCGTGCCCCAGACGTCTCGGCGTGGCACCGAGGGCCCGAGGCAACACCCACGCCTTCCTTCACCCGCTCCATCCGCATGACGAGATGTCCTGTATGACTAACGAAGGCCACGCGACACCCGCAGGTGACGCCCTGCGGGCTGCGGCCCACTTGGACGGCGCCCGTTCGGCTTAACGATCGTGCGAATCTTAAGGTGGTGCTGGACGGTCTCGGCCAGCGGCGCGACTGTCAAGAAGATCGTGTGGCTGAATCCGGTTGCGAACTAAGAGAGTCGGCCTTCGAAAGTCATAGGGAAGGCCGACAACGTTGGTTTCCAGCGCATCGCCCAGCGGGAGATCATGTCGACCAGGACAGCAGAGCGCGATCCAGCAAAATCGAATCGGGGGACTCAGCGACGATGTTCAGACGATCCTCAGGCTCCACTGACAGACTTGGGCCTGTTCCCGGATGGCACGACTGTCCGCACGACGCGGTCGGATGTCATCTCCATTCAAGATTGGTATGAGTTCTAGGGTCACCAGGGAGGATCTCAGACCAGGCATCAGGTGCCCGGAGCGCCGTGATGCCCGCCGTTGACCCGCGCCCGCCAGATGGCCGCTTTGCGGGTCTACCTGCGGTCAGTCACGGCAGGCCTACACGGCAGGTCAGGCGTGTTGGCTGGCGGTCAATGATTGCTCTGGCTCCTGCCGAGGCTTCGAACCCACACGTGAGCCCTCTACCTTCCAAGCCTTGTGCCTGCCAAACGCTCGTATGTCAGAGCGGACGGAGGTGGAGCGTCGGGCCAATCGATGATTCGAACCCGCACTTGCCAACCGGATGAGCGCCTCGGGTCACGCCCCCTGGCACATCGCCTTGGCCTTGGCCAGTGCTCGACGATCCAACTCGACCTCGCTGTGTTGCGGCCCGTAAGCTCGCTGGTCGATCTCCACGACCTGCGTCAGGAGGTCCGCGGCTTCGCACCATCGCCCGAGATGTCCGTAGGTGTCTGCCAGGTTGAACATTCGAACTGCGACTTCGCGGTGGTTCCAGCCGTAGCACTGGATTGCGATCCTGGTCGCCGCTTCGGCTATGCCGACTGCCTGAGCTGCCTCGCCGCGTGCGACGAGCGTGCGGGCGAGATTGTCCAGGGCGACTGCGATCTGCGGAGAGGCGTCGCCGGTCACATTTCGGGCGAGCGTGAGCCCAGCGAGGGCGTACCGGTGAGCTTGCTCGATTTCATTCACTCGCAGGAGGGTGTCAACGACAGTGGCGAGAATGTCTCCGAGCCGGGTGTCGGCCCAGCCGAGTAGTTGCGCGGCCTCGTCAACGCACTGATCGGTGGCCTGCTGTGCATCGGCCGTGCGGCCCTCGGCGTGGAGTGCTTCGACGCGCGCGAGCCGCAGCTGCGCAATGTCGGCCGCGTGTTCCGCGCGTCCGGCCCACCCGTCCGGGATCCGCTGGGCGACGGCCTCGGATTCCGCTGGGCGGTGGGCGGCCAGGAGTAGCTGCGCCAGCCCTAGTCTGGTCCTGCCCTCGGCTTCGGCTGCATCGGCCTCGGCCGGGTCGATCGAGTCCAGGGCCAGCTTCAGCGCTTCCGCCGCCGCGTCCATCCGTCCCCGCGCATGCTCGACCGCGGCTAACATTTCGGCGATGTTGTAGCGGTCCAATGGGCGGATCCGGTCCGGGTCATCCCGCCACCCGGCCACCGATCTTGTCAGCAGTTCGGCGGCGCGGTCCAGGCGCTTGGTTCGCAGCAACAACTTAGCGAAATGGTGGTCGAGCTGGATTCGGTGACGGGCGTCCAGGCTGCGGCGATCGGCCTGCGCGGCCGCCTCGTCGAAACGCTCATAGGCCCCCAGGTCATCGCCGCTGGCTACCCGGCACTCCGCGGAGTGGCGTAGCGCCTCGCTGATCAGGTGTTCATCGTCGAGTTCGCGGGCCTCGAGAAGCGCATCGTCCACCAGGTCGGCCGCCTGGGCGGTGGCGTCCAGGCGCATCGCAGCGCCAGACTCGACCAGTCGTGCGTCCACTGCTTCGCGACGCCGTCCGTGTTCGATGAGGATCCTTCGGGCGTCGGCGGCCAGCTCCCGAGCGGTCGCCGGATCGCTGTTTAGCAGGATCTTGGCCTGGGTTAGTCGAATAAGCCCAGCCTCGAAGTCGTCGTTCGGATCGTCGCGGAAACCGAAATCCAAGACATCGGCCGCCTCGGCGGTGTGGCCGGCGTGAAGCAACAGTTCCGCGTGCAGCCGCCGGATAGCCCGGTCGTCCGCAGGAAGTTGCGGACCGCCGACTCCAGCCATCCGCCGCATCATCCTCAGCGTCTCCAGTGCCTCGTCGTGTTCGCCCAGCGCGGCCAGCACAAGCGCCTTCATATGAGACAGATAAGCCGGTGAGTAGGGCAGTTCCCGGTCGGAGCCCGAATCGGGATCGATCTCGGCCGTGGCGATCCGTTCGGCCTCAAGCACAGTGTTGAGCGCCTCGTGCGGTCTGCGGTTGTCAAGCAAGCTGCCTGCGAGGACGGTCAGCGATCGGATCCGGGCCATTTCTGAAGTTTTACCCGGCTCCGCCGTCTGTTGCGCGCCGCGCTCGGCCAGCCGCAGGACCAACTCCGGTGCGTCCATTTCTGACAGGACGCCGGAGGCCACCTCGATGGCGGCCGCCATCGGAACCGGTTGGGGGCGACCATCCTCCCATGCGTCCACATACTCTCGCAGGGTCGCGTGCCGCGGTTGCTCGATGGGGACGTCGAGGCAGCGTACGAGATGGGGCACAGCGACGAGCCAGTCTTCCGGGTGACTGCCGTCGTGCAGCAGGACCGGCAAGGCAAGCGCGGTTACGGCCGCGGCATGTCCCGTCGACCGATCGTTGATCTGCGGGCGCATTGACGGACGGACCCGCACGGTCTCGGGGGTACGCCGAACGATCCCGGCGGTGCACAGTTCGGTGACCAGCTCGCTGGTGCGTTGCGGCGAATCGAGCACCTCGGCCAGGTCGCCAGGTGCGGCGGCGGCGCCGGCGGCCAGCAGCGTCAGCGGAATCGGTGCAGGCGCGAAGGCGCTCAGCAGCTGCAGAAGCGAGTGGGCGGTCGACGATAGGATCGGTGCGGGCGAAGTACCGTCGGCGGAAAGGATCACACAAGGGATCGGAGAGCTATTGGCCACAGGTTCTTCGCAGGTCATTAGGACGTGCCAGCGGCCGGGTGGCAGCTCCGGCTGCTGTGCGAGATCAGCCAGGTTGTGGATCACGAGCAACCAGACGTCAACGTCCTCTTGCAAAACGCCGCGCGGTTTCATGACGGTCCGCAGTTGAAGCGGCAATGTCTCCGGCAGTGCCGCGTCGATCGCGACGCAGCCGGCGTACCGGTCGGCGTTCCGGTGGGCGTAATGGGCGGCGAGTGTGCTGCGGCCCGATCCGGGCGGTCCGCCGATCGCCACTCGGACGATTTCGTCCGTGCCGTTGGCGGCCAGCTCGCGCTCGAGCAGATCCAGGCTGTCGCGTGAAGCTCGGCGCGGGCCAATCCCCCACACTGGGGAGAGGTCCGGCGGGAACCCCGGCCGCTCCAGGCCAAAGAGACCTGCGGTCGGCGGCCCGTCGCCGGGCCGAAGGTCGAAATGCTCCCATACCGCGGCGCGGGCCGTTTCCTCGTCGTCGGCGTCGGACAGGTCCAGCGCGAAATCGTGCACTCGAACGCCCGCGGGCGGCGGCTTTACCAGGACAATCGCCACCGGCACGCGGTCGGACGCAATGTCGACCACGGCCCGGGGTGGCTGGCCGGTCCAGGTTGGAGCGAGCTGGACGTGTTCCGCATCGGGAGTGTGCCTGACGAAGCCGCGGAATGGATCGATCCGGTCAGTGCGCCGCAAGGCCACGTCCAGGCTGCAACTTTCGAACTCGACGGCGAGCCATTCGGCCCATCGCCGCTCGGCCGGAGGATAGTGGATGATCATGTTCGGCATGGCGGCTCCGTATCGACACGGTCTACACCATCCCTACGCCGACCTGATTGTCCAGACACTGAAGGTGTCATAACGCTGACAGTGGGTTGGCTATCGAAAACTGCGGTGAGTGCTGCGATTGTGGTCAGAGAGTGACCAGTACGGTGCCACCAGCAGGAGGACTTGTGTCCGACCGTCTCTCTATCTCGCTTTCCGAGTGGCTCGACTCCCTTCGCGCCGAGTTGTCCGAGGCGCAACAGGCCGGTGCCGGCAACGAGCTTCGCCTGCAGGTTGAACAGCTTGAGTTGGAGGTCGAGGTGGCCTCGACCCGCGACGTGGGCGCGAAGGCAGGCATCAAATTCTGGGTCGTCGACGCCGGGATCGACGGCCGCACCCAGCGCGGCCGCACCCAGCGGCTCAGACTGACCTTGGCGCCGAGGCTCGCCGACGGCTCGGTCCTCGAGGTCAGCGACGAGGTGGCCGGGCGTCCGGGGTGACCGCCGCCGACGGTGCCCAGCTCGACCAGCATGTCGAGGTGCTGGCCGCATCCGGGCCGGAGGGCAAGTGGTCTTACGGCAGCGGTTATTTGCTTGCGCCGCGGCTGGTGCTCACCGCACGGCACGTCGTTCCACCGGCTTTGATAAGCGTCGAGGTGCGACGGGGCATCATGGCGGATACCTGGTTGCAAGCGCAGGTCGTCTGGGCCGCCGAAGCATCCGGGATCGACATCGCTCTGCTGGAAGTAACGGGTCTCGGACTTGGGATAGTACGGCCGCCTGGTATCGGCCGGTTGCGAACCCCGCCTGGGTCCGTCCTGCGACCCCGTTGGCGACAGGACGTCAGCTGCACCGGTTATCCGCAGGTGCAGGAGAGATGGCTGGCGGAAGGCCGGCCCATTCGCGACACGCTGACCGTGACCGGCACGGTGCGCGAGGCGAACGCCCGGACCGGGCGGATCACCGTCGGCATCAGCGGGAACTATGTCGCCGAAGGAAGTGCTTGGCGCGGAATTTCAGGCGCGCCGCTGTACTTCGAGCGGCGTCTGGTCGGAGTGGTCACCACCACCACGTCCGACGGCCGCACCTTCGACGCGTTACCGCTAGGCTCGCTGCTCGGCGGAGAGATTTCGCCGGCAACGAGCTACCGGGAGCCGCCGGAAAGCATCGAACGGTTCCGGCAGGTACTAGCGGACCATCAGGTTGACATGGCCTGCCCCGTCACTCATCGCCAGCCCTACAAAACCACGCTTCGCAACGTCACAAGCACACATCAGCCGCTGCGTGACCGTGACGCTGAGCTGCACCGGCTGCGTCAATGGATAACCGGCGACGTCCCGTACGCCGTCTGGACCGGCGAACCATGGTCGGGCAAGAGCGCCATCGCCGCCGCCGTCGCGGTCGACCCCCCGGCCGATGTCGATGTGGTGTGCTACTTCTCCGAGGGCGGCAATCCCACCTCGGCCGACGATGTACTCGCCAAGATCGCCGACCAGGTCGCCGCGCTGCTAGACGAGACGCGACCGCCCGACCCGGCGGCCGAATTTGACGATCTCCTTAACCGCGCCCGCATCGCCCAGCAGAGCGACGGCCGACAGATCCTGCTGCTGATCGACGGCCTCGACGAGATCGCCCGCCGCCGCGAATTGCAGCGCCTGCTGGGCTCCCTGCCGAACTCGCCAACGCAGGGGTTGTCCGTCCTGCTGTTCAGCCGGCCATCGCCTGACGTGACCACGCTGGTCAGCCCGGACCACGCGCTGCGCCGCGACCAGACGCGAGACGACGTCATCCTGCAGCCCAGTCCGTACGCACAGCAGATCCGCGAACGGGCCACGCTCGACCTGGATGCGCTGTACTACGAAGGCGGCCCGGCATGGCGCGCCTGCGAATGCGTCGCCGCGGTCGGCCGGCTGACCGAAGCCGATCTCGGCCGGGCGCTCGATATGGACCCGGCGGATCGCGACCGGCTTCGCCAAGCACTTGCCGGACAGCCCGGCGGGCGGATTCTGGTGCCGATGCCGTCGACCGAACCTCCATTGCTCTGGTTCGCGCATGAGAACCTGCGCGAGATCGTCTTGGCGCGCAGCGCCACGCCGCCGGAGGACTACCGAGAGTCGATGATCAGACTTGGTGAGCAGTACGCAACGTCCGGCTGGCCGACCACCACACCGGCCTTCCTGGTAACTGAGTATCCGGTCATGCTCGCCTCTCACGGAGCGTTGGCCAAGCTGATCGCGACCGTGACCTCGCCGCTCTGGCTGGAGCAACACCAGCGGCAGACCGGGGCTCTGCCCGGCGCGGCCGACGTACTACGACGCTCGCTCGCGGCGGCCGGGTCCGTGCGGCTCGAAGAATGGCCGGCGCTGATCGACGTCGCATTGCGGCTCAGCGAGGTTGCGCCCGGCCTCGACGACTATCCACACGACCTGATTCTCGCCTTCGGCCTGGCCGGTGAGCTTCAGCATGCGCAACTGCGAGCTCAGCAATTGACCCGGCCCGATCGGCGGGCCGAGGCGTTGATGGCCCTCACAGAGCCACTCGAGCGCATCGACCGCCTCCAGGCTCGCACGCTGCTGCTGCTGGCAGCCGAGGCGGCCGCGGAACTGACCGAAGACCCCCCACCGGAGGAGCCGGGAGCCGTAGTGCGGCTTTCAGCCCGCCTCGGGCTGAGCGCCTACCGGATCGGCCAGATCAGCTTGGCGTCCAGCTTGAACCACTCCATCGCGACATTGATCGCGAGATCATCGGACGATCTGCTGCCGTCGGTGGTATTGGAGGCGGCCAGCCTAGCCGTCATCCTCGGCGATCAAAGCCATGCCAAGGCATTGATGGGCGGCCTGACCGGACAAGAGTTGAGTAGCGACGAGCAGATCCGCCGCAGGCACCTCGATGACGCGATCGCCGGCCACTCGGTGTTCTCGCCGCCAGCGGTGCACGGACGTCAGGCGCTGTCCACTATCAGTTCCTATGCGGGCAGCGACCCAGACCGGATCTACCTAGGCCGGATCAAAGCCGCTCTGGAACGCGGCGATTCCCGCGACGCGGCTCACCTGCTGGCCAACTTCCGTTCTCATCCCGTCCGCTTCCTCGACCACCTCACTAGTTGGGTCGACACGGTCGCCGAGTTCGCCCACGGGGCGGCCCTGGCCCACGGATCACGCGCGGCGGTGTTCGCATACGCAGCGGAGGATTACTGGCGGAAGAACGCGCAGCAGAGTGCTGAGCAAAACTCCGCCTTGGATCTTAGCGTGCGGGGTGGTGGCGCCGATTTGATCCGGGCGGTAGAGGAGATGTGGCGGCACGGGCGCCAGCGCGAAGCGCTCGACGCGGTCCGACTCGACGGATCGCCGCAACGACAAGCACTGATCACGGGATGCTTCGCGGTGGGGATGGCCGGAGCCGGTGACGTCACCACCTCGAAACGGCTACTCGCTGGGACGGATCGCAACGTCGGCCTCGGTGTCCACGAGGCGATCGGTCAGCTGTGGGCGCAGGAGGGGCGCTGGCGTGACGCTGTCGAGCTGGTAAGCGACCGGTCCAACTTCGAGCGTGACGTCGTGGACGCCACCGCCGTCTACGAGGCGATCCGGTCAGGCGCAGTCGATGAGGGAATGGAGTTGCTGCGCCGCTGCCGGTACAACCCGATGATCCCGTTCGCGCCACTAGCGATGGCGGCTAGGGCGTTCGCCGAAATCGGCTATATCGATGTCGCGACCGGGATCGCCGCCGGAATCAAGGACGACGCGCGTCGCCTCGGCGTGCTGGTCGATGTGGCGGCAGCGATGACGCCCGGCGACGAAAGGGACGACCCGGCCGCTGTGCTCCGCCAGGTGCTGGCTGAGACCGCTCACCTGAATGGCGGACACAAACGCGTTGGAATCTTCGCGGACGCCGCGCAGGTCGCGAACCAGCTGGAGCTGCCGGAGGTCGCCTCAGCGGCCCTCCGGCTGGCGGTCGGTGCTGCCTTTCGCACAGCAGACGCCGAGGAGCGCTGCGCGGCCGTCCTGCTACTCGCTCAACATTCGGCCGGTCGGGTTCTCGGAGCGCGGTTGTGCGCCAAGGCGGCGCGGGACGCCCGCCGGGCCGGTCCGGACGCGGCGGTCGAGGTCGCCGAGGTCGCCTACAATCTGGACGAGCTCGAACTGGCCGACCGGATCGTCGACAGCCTGCTCGCCGAGCATGTGACCGGTCCAAACCTGACGGACCTGGCCATCGCCGCCGCGAAGAGTCGGCGTGTCGACAAGGCGACCAGGCTGCTCAAGGCCCAAGCAGCCGGACAGACCGACGCCGGAGCCCTCGCCCGCGCCGCGGCCCAGGCCGGGTTATGGGACTTGGCTGAGGAATACGCAGGTAGGGTGCCGCGACGACAGCGAGCCGGCATCTTCGGCGACATGGCCGAGGTCGCCACCACACACGACGAGGCTGTAGCCCGGCAGATGGTGACCCGTGGCCTGCTCAGCGGAATGAGCGGGCGTCTGCTGGTCGCCGCGATCCGGCTCGCTCCGCAGGCCGGCCCAGGTGCGATCAAGTGGTTGACGCAGATCTAGGAAAGTGGGCGTCGACCTAATCGCCGCGTAGCCGCGGAACCGGTCCCTAGCCCATCGCCGCATCGGTCGCAGCGCACCGGCAGGCGACGATACATCCACATCAGTCACGGCAGGTCGACCCGGCAGGTCAGGCGCGTTGGTTGACCGTCCAGGTTTGCTCTGGCTCCTGCCGGGGGCACGCGAAGCATCGCAAACTTCTTCTTGTATGAGGCTTGCCAGCGCTTCCGCCGTGTCGGCGTCCAGGGCGACGCGGAAGATCAGCTCGTGGTGGTGGGCGTCGTAGCGGATCTGTAGGTGGAACGCGTCGTAGAGCTGCCGTTGGTCGGCCTCTGGTAGCGCCGTGATGTCGATCTTGGACTGCGGGATCTCGTTGATCAATTCTGTTGCCTGATCGTTGTTGTCCTCACGGACCAGCTGGGCTAGTAGGTCGGTTTTGGTCCGTTCTGCGGTGACCAGCGCGGCGAACTGGCCGCGGAGGGTGTCCCGCCAGGCGCTGTCAACGTCTCGGTCGCCGGTGGGGCGGTAGGTCTGGAGCTCCTCGGCGACGTTGGCCCGCTGGCGGCGAAGTTCGGCGATCTCGGCGTGGAGGGCGTGGAGCCGCTGGTTCTCACGCTCGTCGGGCTGTGCGGCTTCGAGGAGCGCTGCGCGGTTGGGGCCGAGGATGCGCTCGGCGAAGAACCTCGCGAGGGGTTCGACGATCAGGTCTTCACGGATGAGGACGTTGGTCGGGTGGGTGGCGTACCAGGGCTGGTGGCCGTGGTTGCTCTGGCTGACTCCGCACCGGTAGTAGGTGTAGTGCTTGCGCATCTGGCCGCACATGCGCCGCCCGCACAGATCGCAGACCACGTACGAGCGCATGACATAGGTGCGGGTGGTGATCGGGTTCGGATTCCGGCCGGAGCCGCTACGAGAGCCCTTGCGGAACCGGCCGATGGTTGAGGCCGCCTCGAACAGCGCCCGGGTCACCAGAGGTTCATGAGTCGGCCTCGACGACCACACCCACTGGCTCGGCGGGTTCACCCTTCCTGGTAGCCCGCGACTCTGACGCGGGTTCTTGCGCCGGTTCCAGACCATGTACCCGGTGTGCTTCGGGTAGTCGAGAACCTCACGGACGTTGCTCTGGGTCCAGGCCCCGATCCGCCGCCTCCCCCGGCCCGGAATCGGATCCGGCGGTGGATAGCGGTCGGGGTCTGCGTTGAGGCGTTCGGCGATGTCGCCGTAACTGAGCCGTTCCAGCGCCCGCCACTGGAAGATCTGCGTGACGACCGGCCCACGTGTCGGGTCGATGATCAGCCTGTGCTTGACCTTGCCGAGGGCGGCCTGCGCCTTGACCGGGTGGCGCAGTCGGTCGGCCTGATAGCCGTAGGGCGGCTTACCGATGTTGTAGCCCTGGTCGGTGTGCGCCTTCAGCCCACCCCACGAGAGTTCGAGCATGTTCAGGACGTAGAACTCGGCGATGGCCTGCTTCACCCGCCGGGTCAGCGTCGGCGTGGCCCGCTTCGCCGGCGCCGCCCCCGCCATCAGAGCCGGGACGGCCGCACGGTCGATGCCCTCATCGGCGGCCAGGAGCGCGACACCAGCCTGCTCAAGCTCGTGTTCGATCTTGGTGCCGCCGTACATCGTCCGGGCGACCCGCTCAACCGACTCACAGACCACCGCAACAAACCGCCGGTCCGGTCTCCTCGCTTCCTCCATCAGGTCGGCGAGGCCACCGTCACGCGGGATCGGAATGTCGAACTGCTGGTGGGCGGTACTACGCCCGCGCATCTCCATCGGAGTACGGCCGGACTCCACGTCGTAGAAATGGGCGACGATGACGAACCCGTCCGGCAGCACGCGCCGCACAGAGTCGAGTTGGCGGGGCAGGGACAGTGTGGGGTCCTGCATGTCGTCGGTCGAGGTCCGGGCCACCCAGGCCACCGGAACCGCCGCCGGGCCGAACGCGTCCGGAACGTTCTGGTCGGCCACCTCACGAAGCCAGGACAGCAGACTGACCTGCTCCTCCGCTGGCCCGGTCATGACCTGTGCTGGGTGAACCATCGCAACGCCCTCCGGATCGCCGCCACCTGTGTGGCTCGGAGCTGGCGACCGTCCGGGCCATCGACGACCACGATCTCGACGCGCACGGCGGGCGGTTCGGGTGCGGGCCTCCTGCCCCGAGCCGCGGGACGATAGCCCGACTCTTCCTGGCCGGGGAAGCCCTCGGCGGCATCGTCGGACCGACGGTTCACGGCGTCCTTCGCGACGTGAAAACTGTGATGTCGTCGTACAGGCACTGGCTGATCGACGTCGCGCGACCGTCGCACACACCGGTCGACCCCCAGGACGTGTGTCGCGCGACGAACCGGTCGTCGCGGATAACGGCGTGGATGGCGCGGCGGCAGTCGACCAGCTCCAGCCCGGCAGCAGCAGCCGCTTCGGCGACCACCGCGGTCAGGTCCACGAGGGTGCGGCTTTGCCGCGATGGCCTGGATACCACGACGATCACACCGCGGGGCGCCAACAGCGGGACGCACCCGGCCAGGACCGCGGTCGTGCCCTCCACAAGCCGGACCCGGCCGCCGGGCGCGGACTGGGTCGACATCGTCGAGGTCCACGGCGGCGACGTGAGGACCAGGTCGACCTGGCCTCGCAGCTCTACCGGGACGCCGGCCGGTAGGCGGGTTGCGTCGCCGCGGATGACCCGGCCGTGTCCGGCGGCGCCTTGGCCGCGTGCCAGGGCGAGGTTCGCCCGGGCGAGGGCGCACCACCCGGGTTCGATCTCCACGCCGACGGCGTTGCGTCCGGCGTGGACGGCCTCGACCAGGGTCGTGCCGGTTCCGGCCATCGGGTCGAGGACGACGTCCCCGGGTCGGGTGTACTCCCCGATCAGAGTGGCGGCGAGATCGGGCGCCGTCCGGGCGGGGTGACCGGCGGACCCGGCGACGTACCGTCCCCGTCGCTGCGCGGCGAGACCGCGCCGGCCGACGGAGAGGACCGACGGCCGCGACACGCCGTTTGTGAGATGCGACGCGTCGACTGGATCGTCGCGCCGGTCAGCCATGGGTGTCCTGCCGGACGCTTAGCACGAGTAGATCGACGTGGATGCTCACGCCTGCTTCGGCCGGTGTGCACGTCGACTCGGGTGTGTCGGTCAGGGCGCCGGTGACGGCGACGATGTGCCGCAGCCATTCCAGCCCGGCCTGGCGTGCTGCTGGGATGAGCAGGGGTGTGAGGTCGGTGTAGGCGGTGGCGCCGGTGGGCAGGGTGGCGAGGGCGACGATCGTGCAGCCGGCCGGGACGGTGAGGGTGCGGCATGCGGTGAACAGGTCGACGGCCGCGGCGGTGTTGTGGCGGATGCGGTGTGTCGTCCGCGGTGGCACGACGATCAGCCGGACGGTGCCTGCGACCGCGTCGAGGTCGGCAAGGTCCGCCGGGTCGTCAACGGCGACATAGGTGCAGCCCTGCGCACCGGCGGCGCCGGCAAGGGCGGGGTCGTGGCCGAGGGCCACGACGGTGTCGCCGGGCCTGGTGTATAGGGCGACGAGCAGCCCGGCCAGTGCCGGGCTGAACTCGTCACCGCTGCGCGTCTCGCCGCGGCGGCGCAGGTCGGTGACGTGCCACACCGTCACCGGCACGGGTGGTTCGCCGTCGACGCCGGCGAACGACGCGAGATCGGCCGGGTCTGGCGGGTTGGGGTCGGATGGGTTCACGCCTACCCATGGCCCCACCGGCACCCAACTGCCGGCCCGCCGTACCGTCGACGAACCCAACCGACCCAACCACGCCCCACGGCGTCTCTGTCAGTTGTCGCCGGTTGGGTGCCCAACTGGCTGGTTGACTGTCAACGGGCGAGTTGGGTACCCAACTGGCCGGACTGCGGTCCGCACCAGAACCGGTGCGCGGGCGCCGGTCGGTTCTGAGGTACCGCGGCGAGGGAACCGGCGGCCGACCGGTCCGCAGGCGGTACGGGGTCGCCGGTGCCCGGTCCCGACCGAGGACCGTAGCGACGCCCGGGCGGTGCCGGGCTTGACTGTCCGGTACCGCTCACCGGACCGCACGGTACGGGCGTGTGCCGCTGCTCGGCGGTTCGCCGACCGGCGGTCCCGGGCCGGTGGGAGGCTGGTCCGGTGCGGGCGTTCCTGGTGACCGGTGTATCGGGAGCGGGCAAGTCGACGGTTGCCCGCCGGTTGGCGGCCGCCGGGCAGTGGGCGGTCAGCGCCGACGGCGACGACCGGTTGTGTTCCTGGACCGACCACAGCGGCCGACCGGTGCCCCGGCCGGCGCACCCCGATACGGCCTGGTTGGCCGGTCACGAGTGGCGGTGGGATCCCGACCGGCTCGACGCCGTCCTCACCGACGCCGCCACCGCCGGTGTGCCGGCGGCTTGGGTCTGCGGACGCGCCGACAACGCGCATCAATTCTTGGACCGGTTCGACGCGGTGTTCCTCCTCGACCTCGACGCCGACACCGCCGTCGCGCGCCTGTCAGGCCCCGGCAGGGGCAACGACTTCGGCCAGGTCGGTGACACCGCGACCACCGCCCGCACCGGTCACGACGACTTCGTGCGCCGGTGGCTCGGCTACGGCGCCGTCCCGGTCGACGCACGCGCCGACTTGGAGGCGGTCATCCAGGACCTGATGCGTCGGGCCGGACGTCTCTGACGTCCGTGCGGGCAGCCGCCCACCACGTGACGAGGCGGTCAGCGATCGCGTCGATGTCGTGGTCGGACGGGTCGCCGACCTCGGTCTTCAGGTAGGCGCTGATCGCGGCCCGGTCGGCGCCGTGGTACAGCCGGCCCAGAAGCGGCAGCACGAGGCGGTCGTACTCGTCGTCGGGGGCCAACTCGGCGAGCCGATCGGATCCCACTCCCACAGCAACCGCCGCAACCCCTGCTGCCGGTCCTTGATTTCCATCCGATCCATCCGGCCCATCCGGTCGTCGTCGCGGCGAGCCGTGGGGCTGTCACCGCGATTCCAACCGGTTGGTGGGTTGGCCAACCGGTTGGGTCCGCGTGCGCAGATGGGCAGGTCCCGCGCCTTCCGCACCCATAGGCAGGCGCACCCGCTGAAGCCTTGGAGGCCCTCGTGCAGATTGTGTGGCCGGCCACTCCCCTGGATGCCGTGCAACGCGCGTTCGATCTACTCGTGTGCCCGCCGGCGCCCCTGGCGTTCGACTGCCGCCCGTTCCCCGGCCTACCCGCACAAGTCCTGCCGCTGGACGAGCTGAAAGCGGTCCTCATCGCCGACAGCACCCCACGACCGGTCCGCGACGCCGTGTGGCGCGAACTCGTCACCCGGACCCGGCGCGATGGGTCGGCGTGGGTCGTCGCCGCAGCCGGGCTCGCTCTGCCCGGGCTGCGGGCGATGGCCGGGCTGCTGAGCCGGGGCCGCCGCGGCGACTCGGCCGACCGGGACGCCGACCTGCTGGTCGGGTTCGTCGAACGGTTGCGCACCATCGACCTGACCCAGACCCGCATCGTGGGCAAGCTCATCGACGCCGGTGCGCGCCGCGTCAAGAACAGCCGACGGGACGACGACGCGGCCGACGGCGACGTCGACCTCGTCCGGGTGGCCGGATCGTGGTCGCTGCCGCCGCAGCATCCGTGGGACCACCCCGACTGGGTCCTCAGCCGGGCCGTCGCCGCCGCGGTCATCGACCCCGACGAGTGCCTGCTGATCTCGGCCACCCGCCTGGACCGGGTGGACCTGCAGACCGTCGCGGACAAGCTCGGCATCACCCGCGAACTCGCCACCGCATGGCGCTACGCCGCCGAACGGCGCCTGACCGACGCCATCCGCGGCGGAGAACTGGACTGGGGCCGCCTCCTCGCCGCCGCCCCGGGCACCTGACCGGTCGCCAGTTGGCCCCGTTGGGTGCCGACCCGCCTCCGGAGGCCGAGTTGGGTGCCCAACCGAAGCCCTTGGTGAGCAAGGAAACCGAGCAGACCCGCGGTCGTGCTCGCGTCTCCCCGACGTCGCCACAGCGGCGACGCCTCCCAGTCGACCCGCCCCGCCCCCGGGGCCGGAGGTGTGAGTAGTCATGCACAGAACAGCAACCCGCCTGGTGACCGTCGCCGGCGTCGCCGGACTGATGGTCCTCGGTGCGGTGTCGGCCGCCGTGGCTCAGCCGGAACCGTCGACGCCACCGGTCAACGACCTCCCCACGGTGATCAACAACATGACCGGGTGGATCACCGGCATCCTCGCCGCGGTCGCCACCCTGTTCCTGACCATCGGCGGCGCCCGCTACCTCATGGCCGGCGACGACCCGTCCGAGGTCGAACGCGCCAAAGGAGCACTGAAATCAGCCGGGATCGGCTACGCACTGGCGCTCCTCGCGCCGGTCATCCTGACCATCCTCAAGAACATCCTCGGGACCGCCTGACATGGCCGGCCGCTTCCTCGAAGGCATCCTCACCGCCCTGACCGCCCTGCTAGCCGCGATCCTCGGCCTGCTCTGGGACCTAGCGGCATCCGCGTTCACCACCCCCGACGTCACCACGATCGCGCAGGTCGAGGCAATGGCCTCCACCGCACAGGGCGTGGTCAACGTGACGTTCATCGTGGCCGTCCTGACCATCGGGGTGCTGGTGATGAGCTACGGGACGGTGCAGACCCGGTACAGCCTCGGCGAACTCGCGCCCCGGCTGGTGATCGGGTTCATCGCCGCGAACTTCGCCATCCCCATCTGCAGCGCCCTCATCGAGGCCGCCAACGCCGTCGCCGAAGCCCTGACCTTCGGCGACGTCGACACCGACGAGACCATCGCCCAACTGCGGACCCTGGTCGGGCCGGCACTGACCGACCAGACCAACGCCCTCCTCGGCCTGATCGCCGTCGCGATGCTCACCGTCCTCACCGCGATGCTGCTGGCGACCTGGCTGATCCGGGTCGGGCTGCTCATCGTCCTGGTGGGGATCTCACCGGTAGCGCTGGCCTGCCATGCCACCCCGTTCACCGACCCCGCCGCCCGGCTGTGGTGGCGGTCCCTGCTCGGCACGCTGGCCACGGTGGTGCTGCAGGTCCTCGCCGTGTCGACCACGATGACGATCTTCCTCGACCCGAACGCCGACACCGGTGCCCTCGGCATACCGAACGACCCGACCGGCACGGTCCGCCTGTTCATCGTCATCTGCCTGCTGTGGGCCACCATCCGAATCCCGGCCCTGATCCGCCGCTACGTCACCCACGGCGGCGCCGGAACCAACCTCATCGGCATGGCCCTGCGCATGGTGACTGTGCAGCGGCTGGCCGGGCTGGTGCGCGTCCCGTCCACCGGCCGCACACCGGTGCCGGCCCGGATGTCCCGGCCACGCGGCGCTCCGAACGCAGGGACGCAGCTTCCGCCGCCGCGCGGCGCCGGACAGGGCCGCGTCGGCATCGCCTGGCCGACCGGACGCACCGTATGGCCGTACACCAGGGACGAACTCGCCACCGGTGTCGACCTGTACACACGCACCGTGCCCCGCCGCCCGGCACCACCTCCGGTCACCAGGCCGGTGTCGACCCGTCCACCGATCCGCGCCGCCGGCGTCCAGCCGAACACACCGCGCGGACCCCGACCGTCGATCCCGGCCGGGGTGACCCCGGCGACCGCGATGCCCCGGATCCGGCCCGTCCGGCCGCCGACCACCGGCATCGACCGCAACCACCGGAGGCCACGATGACCGAACCGATGACCGACCTGCCGTGCACGGCGCGCGTGCCCGCCGATGTCGAGGCCCCGGACCGCATCCTGTGGGGGCTGACCGCCCGCCAGATCGCCATCCTCGCCGCGGCCGCCGCCATCGCGTACCTGCTGTGGCGGGCGATCGGCGACCGCGTACCCCTCGCGGTGACCGCGGCCGTGCTGGTGCCGGTGGCCGGTGCCGCGGCGGTGCTGGCACTCGGCCGCCGCGACGGGCTTCCGCTCGACGCGTGGCTACTCGCCGCCGTCCGCTACCGACGCCGACCGCGCTTGGCGGTACCCACCGAGCCGGTCGAGCCGTCCGGATGGGGACCGGTATCGGAGCGGCGTCCACTACCGGCGGTGCTGCGCCTGCCCGCCACCGCGATCGACGACGACGGCTCGATCGCCGTGCCCGACACCGGTTCGGTGGCGCTGGTCGTCGCGACGACGGTCAACGTGGACCTGCGGACCGGGCCGGAGCAGGCGGCGATCGTCGGCGCCTACGGGCGGTGGCTGAACAGCCTCACCGGCCCGGTCCAGGTCGTCGTGTCCACCCAGCGGGTCGATCTGTCCAGCCAGGCCACCCGCATCGCCGACGCGGCCCACGAACTCCCACACCCGGCGCTGGCCGATGCCGCCCTCGACTACGCCGCATTCCTCGACGAACTGGCCGAGCACCGCGATCCGTTGGGACGCACCGTCACCGTGGCCTGCGTCGCACCCGCCGGTGCGCGTGGCGAGGCGGTCCGGCGGGCCGAGCACACCGCGGCATCGTTGACGGCGGTCGGCTGCCGGTCGGCCGTTCTCGACGCCGCCACCGCCACCGCCGTCGTGACCGCCGCCGTCGACCCGTTCGCACCGACCGACGCCAGTTGGCCCCGCACGCCGCCGAACGATCCGGTCACCGCAGCGAGGTCGTCATGAAGCATCGCCGCCCAGACGCCGGGCTCGCCGAGGTCGTGGGGCCGGCTGCGGTCGAGGTCACCCCGCGCTTTCTGAAGGTCGGGGACGGCTGGACCGCCGTCGTCGCCATCACCGGCTACCCACCCGAGGTCGGCCTCGGCTGGCCGGACGTGCTGCTGTCACTGCCCGGCCGGATCGACTTCGTCCAGCACATCGAACCCGTCCCGGCAGCCACCGCCACGACCCGGCTGCGCCAACAGCGGGCCCGGCTGGAATCCGTGCGTCGGCTGGACGCCGACAAGGGCCGGCTCAACGACCCGTCCACCGACGCCGCCGCCGAAGACGCCGCCGACCTCGCCGACCGCCTCGCCCGCGGCGCCGCCCGTCTGTTCCGCGTCGGGCACTACCTGTGCGTCCACGCACCCACCGAAGAGCACCTCGCCGAGGCGGTCGCCGACGTCCGCGCGGCCGCCGCATCGGTGCTGCTCGACACCCAACCGGTCACCTGGCGGCAGCTCCCGGGGTGGCTGTCGACCCTGCCGTTTGGGGCGGACCTGCTGCGGATGCGGCGCATCTTCGACACCGACGCCCTCGCCACCACCTTTCCGCTCGCGTGCGCCGACCTGCCGGCGCCGCTGCCCGGCGAAGGCGTCCCGGCCGGCGGGGTGCTGTACGGGGTGAACACCGCGACGGCCGGGGTCGTGTGGTGGGACCGCTGGGCGCAGGACAACCACAACTCCGTCATCCTCGCCCGCTCCGGCGCCGGCAAGTCCTACCTCGTCAAGCTCGACGTCCTGCGCAGCCTCTACGACAGCGTCCAGGTCGCGGTCATCGACCCCGAAGACGAGTACCTGCGCCTGTGCGCCGCCGTCGGCGGCACCACCATCCAACTCGGCGCGCCCGGGGTGCGGGTCAACCCGCTCGACGTCCCACCCGGTGATACCCGACCCGACGCCCTGACCCGACGGGCACTGTTCCTGCACACGCTCATCGCCGTCCTCCTCGGCGAACAGCCCCCGCCCGGCGAACGGGCCGCCCTGGACAAGGCGATCACGGCCACCTACGCGGCCGCCGGGATCAGCAACGACCCCGCCACCTGGACCCGGCCGGCACCACTGCTCCGCGACCTCGCCGCGACCCTCGGCACCACCGACGACGAAGCCGCCCGACACCTCGCCGTGCGGCTCTCGCCGTGGGTCGACGGGTCGTTCCGCGAGCTGTTCGACGGACCCACCAGCGCCGCACCGGCCGGGCACCTGATCGTCTGGTCCACCCGGCAACTGTCCGACGAGCTCCGCGCCGCCGGGATGCTGCTGGCCCTCGACGCGATCTGGCGCGACGTCGACCGTGCCGATGTCGACGTCCGTCGGCTCGTCGTCGTCGACGAGGCGTGGACGCTGCTCAAGGACGGTGAAGGCGCCAAGTTCCTGTACCGGCTGGCCAAAGCCGCTCGCAAACGCCGTGCCGGCGTCGCGGTCGTCACGCAGGACGCCGCCGACCTGCTCGGCAGCGACCTCGGCCAGGCCGTCATCGCCAACGCCGCCACCCAGATCCTGATGCGCCAGGCACCACAGGCCATCGATCGGATCACCGCCACGTTCGCCCTCACCGCGGGCGAGGCCCGCATGCTCCTCGCCGCCGGCCGGGGTGAGGCGCTCCTGCTCGCCGGATCGCACCGGGTGGCGTTCCAGACCGTCGCCTCCGGCCGCGAACACGGCCTCGCGGCGGGGGTCGCGGACCTCGACCCCGACACCGATTGAGGAGCCACCTGTGCTGGAGCTTGCTCACCACCTGGCCTGGGCGATCGTCGGGCGGCCTTGGTTTGCCGCCGTCGCGGTGACCGCCGTTGTCGCCGGCGCCACCGTTCAATCGGTCGTACGGAGCCGACGCCACCGACGCCTCGTCGAGGGCGCGCAACAAATCACGGTCACGCCACCGGCGCAGGTCGACCCGGCCGGCGCCGCGGCGTGGTGGACCAACCTGAGCGAACTTCTCGCACCCGCTCCGGGCCGTCGGATCGTGTCGGGCACGCCGCACGTCGCGGTCGAATACCGGTGGACCGGCCGGCAGCTGACCATCGTCGTCTGGCTGCCCGGCACCGTTCCGGCCGCACCGGTCGCCGCGGCCGTGCGGGCGGCCTGGCCCGGCGCCGCCGTCACCGTCACCGACGCGGCCCCGCCCGTCCCGAACACGGCCCACGTGGTCGGCGGAACCCTCCACCCCGCGCTCCCCGCCTGGTATCCGCTGACCGTCGACCACCCGACCGACCCGACCCGGGCGCTCGTCGCCGCACTCGGCGGCCTGCGCACCGGCGAACACGCCTGCGTGCAGATCCTCACCCGACCCGCCACCCCACGACGGTCGGCAAGGCTTCGCCGCGCCGCCGCCGGGCTACGCACAGGGCAACCGTCGGGCGGGCTCCTGGATCCGACCGGACTGCTGCGCGGTGCTCTCAGTCTCATCACCGAGATCGTCACCGAACTCGCCACTCCGGGACCTCCCCGCCGCGTCCGCACCACCGGTGGCCGTACCCCGACGGCGGACCCGATCCGCGACCGCGACGCCCGACCCGCTGTCGACAAGAGCCTGCGGCCCCACTGGGAGACCGCGATCCGATATGCCGTCACCACCAACCGGTCCGGCGGGCCCGACATCACCGGGGGACGTCTGGCCACCGTCGCGCACGCGATCGCGTCCTCCTTCGGCACCTACACCGGCCGCAACCGCTTCCGGCGACGCACCTTGAGCCACGCGGCAGCCGTCCTCTCCGGACGCCGGCTGTCCCGCGGGTTCCTGCTGTCGGTCGACGAGCTCGCCGTCGTCGCCGGGCTCCCGGTCGACCTGTCGGTGCCCGGCCTCGACCGGGCCCGTGCCCGCGCCGTCCCCGCACCGGTCGCCGTACCGACCGGTGGCCACGGCACCAAGGTCCTCGGCCGGGCCGAGGTCGGCGACCACGCCGTCGCCGTGCCGATCGTCGACGCCCGGCAACACATCCACGTCCTCGGGTCGACCGGATCCGGCAAGTCCACCCAGCTCTGCCACATGATCATGGATGACATCAAGAACCGCCGCGGTGTCGTCCTCATCGACCCCAAAGGCGACCTCGCCCTCGACGTCCTCGACCGCATCCCCGCGAAGCTGGCCGACAAGGTGGTCCTGATCGACCCGGACCAGCCCGGCGGCGCCACCCTGAACCCGCTCGCCGGGCACGACCACGATCTGGTGGTCGACAACGTGGTGGCGATCTTCTCCAAGATCTTCCAACGGCACTGGGGACCCCGCATCGACGACGTCCTCCGCGTGGCGTGCCTGACGTTGATGCGCAAGGCCAACGCCACGCTGACGCTGGTCCCGCCGCTGCTCAACGACAAGCAGTTCCGGGCCCGGTTCACCGCCGACCTCGACGACCCGGAAGGCCTGCGCGGCTTCTGGGAGTGGTACGAGTCCACTCCCCCACCACTGCGGGCCCAGGTCATCGGACCGGTCCTGGCAAGGCTGCGGGCGTTCCTGCTGCGCGACTTCGTCCGCCAGACCTTAGGCGTGCCCAAGTCGAGCTTCGACATGGGCCGAATCCTCGACGGCGGCATCCTCATCGCCCGCCTCCCCAAAGGCCAACTCGGCGAGGAGACCGCCAAGCTCATGGGCTCGTTCGTCTTCGCCTCCGTGTGGCAGGCCGCCACCGCCCGCGCCCGCACCCCCGAAAAGGAGCGCCGCGACGCCGTCTGCTACATCGACGAAGCCCACAACGTGCTCAACCTCGCCGGCTCCGTCACCGACATGCTCGCCGAGGCCCGCGGGTACCACCTGTCCCTCGTGCTGACCCACCAGAACCTCAGCCAACTGCCCCGCGAGACCCAACTGGCGCTGTCGGCGAACGCCCGCAACAAGCTCTACTTCGCGTGCTCACCCGAGGACGCCAACCAGCTGGCCCGCCACACAGAACCCGAGCTGGACGCGCACGACCTGGCGCACCTGGACGCGTACACCGCTGCCGCTCGTCTCGTCGTCGGATCACGGCAGACCGCCGCGTTCACCATGCGCACCCGGCCACCCCTGCCGATCGTGGGCGAGGCGCTGACGCTGCGGCAAGCGGTCACCCGGACAGGGCCGCACCAGCCCACCGGCATCGAACAGCTCGCCAGACGCCGATCCGGTAAGGGGCATGACCCCGGGTAGACCCGTAGGCACCGGCCCGGGTCTGACCCCGTGCCGCAACCACCGACGCTCAACGAAGCGAACGCACAGGTAGGAGGCCGACGTCACCGATCCGAGCCCGCCCCGAAATATCCCTGTGGGGACTACCTCCCGACCGGGGAGGAGGCGTAAAGAGAGCGGTTCGATCCGGCCGCCGGTGACGTCCGGCGCCCGGCTCACCGAGTCACTGCGGGCGGTGTCGTGGCGGCTTGAGCCGCGTGACCTCGTCATCGCATCGCTGCTGTACGAGCACCGCACGCTGACGACGGCGCAGATCGCGGCGATCCTGTTCACCTCCGACCGAACCTGCCGCAACCGGCTCGCTGCGCTACGCACGCTCGGCTTCGTCGACTGGTTCGTGCCGATCCGACGAGGACGCCGTCTGCCGACGCACTGGCTGCCCGGGCTGCTGGCGGCCCGCTACGTCGCGCTTCGCGACGGCGGACGGCCACCGACCACCAAAGCGGTGCGGGAGATGCAGGACCGGGTCGTGGCTACCTCGCACCTGGCGCATGTCGATGCCACCAACCAGTTCTTCGTCGACCTGATCGCCCTGTCCCGCCGCCGGCCGGACGCACGGCTGGCCCGGTGGTGGTCCGGGCCTCGCACAGCGGCCGCGTTCGGGCGGCGGGTCCATCCCGACGGACACGGCGTATGGCGAGACGCCGGCCGGCAGGTCGCGTTCTTCCTGGAGACCGATCTCGGGAACGAGACGCAGTCGGTGCTGGCGGCCAAGGTGGCCCCGTACGAGCGGCTGCGACTCGTCGGCGGTCCCGCGTGGCCGGTGCTGTTCTGGCTGCCGACACCGGCGCGGGAAGCGAACCTCGTGGCCCGGTTGGCGTCGACGGCGCCGCCCGTGGTGCCGGTCGCCACGGCCAACCGGCGGTACGCCACCGACGTCGGGCCGGCCGGTCCGGTGTGGACAGTGGTCGGCGGCGGAGCCGACAGGGTCGGTCTGGCGGACCTGCCGAGCGTAGCGGGCGCGGTGGGCACCTTCGATCCCGGGCCGCCGACCGCTGACCAGGATCCGCTGTACCTCCTGGACCAGGACCCGGCCGCCGAGTAGGCCAGGCTGGATCCCGCCGGCGTCCCGTCACCCAACTGGCCCAACTCGCACGGCCGAGGGCGGCGGCAGAGCCCAACCGTGCAGGTCAGGACTGTTGCGGCGGCGAGGCCCAGTTGGGTGGACCGGCTACGGTCGTAGCGTCTCTTGACACCATTTCGTTCCACCCGGGCCATGGCCCGCCGGACCGGACAGTCGCAACTCGCCCACCCGCCGTCTCAGGCCGGTCGGCCGCGACCAGTACCCCGTCCGCCCGCCTCGCCCACGCAGTACCGCCAGCATCTCATCGGCTCTTCCAACGCCGACGACGCCTGCCGATCTCACCGGCACCACGATGCAGGGTCCTCTCGCAGCCGTCGCAGGCAATGCCCGATTCGGGTTCAGCGACGCGCGTCCCAGTCGACGGAAGGAGTCCAACCACCATGCGCACATCGCGCAACCATCCGATCCAGAGTCACCGGATCCGCATCCGCCTGATCCGGACCGCCACCAACGTCCATCCCGCCAGCGCACGTCCGGTCGCTACAGCCCCGCCCGACGGAATGCTGCCGGACGGAGGTGCCCGGTGAAGCCGACCGAGCTCTCCGACGTCCTGCAGGCGCTCGTCTCCGACGTCCAGCAGGCGATGCAGGAGCTCTCCGGTCCACTGCGGTGGGCAGACGAAGAGATTGCCGCCGCGGCGGCGCGGCATCCCGACGCCGCCGCTGCCGTCGACGCAAGCTTCCGGCTGCTCGCGCCGACACATTCGCTGTTTCGCACCGAGGACCTGTACCGGGCGCACTGCGTCGAAATCCTCGACCGGCTCGCCACGGGCGACGACACCCGGCCGGGGACCGCGGCCGAGTGCTGTGCGGTGCTGTCCGAGGTCAGCCTCGAGGTGCCACTACCGACCCACGCCGCCGGCCTGTACGCGCGCATGTGGAGTCAGGCAGGCCTGCGACCCGCCGCGCTGGCGGACATGCGGACGCACTACGAGGCGATCTCCGCAACCCAGATCGACGACCTGGAAACCGAGCTGCGGCACAAGCTCCGCCAGGACTGGCGCATCCGCCAGTGACCATCACGAGAGGAATGCATCGATGACCGACCAACGACCCGTCGAACACCATCACCGGACGCTGTCCGGCGACGACCTCGACCCCGTCAGGCCCCTGTTCGTCGGAGATGTGCAGGCTTTACCACGGGCAGACAACGTGACGTTCCACAGCAGCACGACCGGTTCGTGGATCGACGCCGGGCTGGAATCGCCCTCGATCACCGAGCCGCGCCTCTACACGGCGATGGAGCAGCGGCTGTTCCCCGACGCGGACGCGCTCGACCGGCGTCGGCGCATCGACGTCAGCGGCGACATCGCCGGCTTCGACGACCGACAACGGTGGCACGACCGGCACCTGCCGGGGGCCACGGCGTTCGCGAGGATCAGCGCGGCCGAGCTCGACGAGATCTGGCACTCGATCGCGATGTTCCTGCGGGTCGGCGACGTCATCCGGCTGCAGTGGCGAGCGGACAACATGTCGGACTCCCTCATCGATCCCGAGCTGCACCGCGACGACCTCAGCATCGCCGTGCACCGCGGCCGTCGCCGGTGGCTGTTCCTCCTCGACGTTCAGGTCCGCCCCGGACCGGCCCGAATGATCACCCGCACGCAGACCTGAACGAACGCGCAGTAGGCCTCGGACGGCCCGCCGCCCAATGCCAGTCGCCGGCCACACCGCTGCGGTGTGGCCCTTTCCGTATGGAGGTCCTGATCATGACGGGTCGAAGACCACCGCCACCGCACCCGCGGCTGAGGCGGGCGATCCGATGAGTGACTGGAGCAGGTTCGACACGGCGGCGCACCGCACCGCCCAGGCCGGCTGCCGCCACCTCATCCACTGCGCCGTCGACGCCACCACCCGCAGAGCGGTCGCCGAACACATCGACTACGCGCGTCGGGTCGGTGACGTCAGTGCGCTGCCGATCCAGATCGCCCAACTCGGCGGGCCATGCACCCTGCCCCCCGCCGATCCGGACGCCGCCACCGACGGCGCTGCGTCCGAGAACAATCCCGCGCCGCGCACCTCGTGCGGCGACAACAGAAAGGACCAGCGATGACAGACCGGAACACCACGATGCCCGACCTGGGCGTCAGCGCGGAGGACCTGCTGAAGGTGCTGGCCGACCGGATGAGCGGCAGCACGGCGATGGTCGCCGGGGAGGGAGTCGAGTTCTACGACGGGACCAAGATCCTCGTCCCCACCGGCACCACCTACGAGGCCGCCCGCGACATCATCGACCGGGCCGAGCGGGAGGCCGGCACCGAGACCCGCTGGCACCGCGTCTACCCGTACCGGTTCAACGACGGCGCCCACGCCCTGCTGTCCGTGCTCAAGCGCCGCTACGGCGGCGCGTTCGGCGAACGGACGATGCACATGTTCGGCAGCGAACCGCCGCAGCTGCGCACCATCGACATCAGCACGACGGCAAAGGCGCAGGTGCCCGAAGGCCGGCTGTCGTTGCCTGCGCTGAAGGGCGTGTCGCTGATCGCGCACGAGGCCTCCGAACGGGAGTACGGCAACATCTTCGGACTCGTCGTCACCGGCCCGCGCCGGTTCGCCGCCGAGATCGACGCCCTGTTCGCCGACATCGACTCCGAACTTGCCGGCGGCAGCATCTACCGCGGTTCGGCCATCGTCGGCGCGAACGCGCCGCAGTTCATCGATCTGACCGGGTTCGACCCGGCCGAGATCGTGTTCTCCACTGCCGCCAGCAGGCTGCTGGAGAACACGCTGTGGGCGCCGCTACGGCACGCCGACGACCTGCGCGCCGAACGGATCCCGTTGAAGCGGGCCGTCCTCCTGCACGGCCCGTATGGCACCGGCAAGACCTCGGCCGGACTGGTGACCGCACAACTGGCGGTCGAGCACGGCTGGACGGCCGTGTTCGCCAAAGCCGGCCGGGACTCCATCGAGGACACACTGCGCACCGCCCGGCTCTACCAGCCGGCCGTGCTGTTCATCGAGGACATCGACAACGAGACCTCGACCGGCGACACGGAGAAGGTGTCGCGGTTGCTGGAGGCGCTGGACGGGGCCACGTCCAAGGGGTCGGAGATCATGCTGGTGGTCACGACGAACCACCTGGACCGCATCCACAAAGGCATGCTGCGGCCCGGCCGGTTCGACGCGGTCATCGAGATCGCCGCCCTCGACGCCGCCGGTGTCGAGCGGCTGATCAAGGCCGTCGTCGGCGATCGGAAACTCGACCCGGACACCGACTACGCGCAGGTTGCCAAGGCCATGGCCGGGTTCTTCCCCGCGTTCGTCCGCGAGGCCGTCGACCGGGCCCGGACACTGGCCATCACCCGGCACGGCCGCATCTACACCCTGTCCACCGACGAGCTCGTCGCCGCCGCCGAGACGCTGAACGCGCAGCTCCGCGCGATGGAGGCGGCCACCGAAGGCGAACCGACGCCGACGCTCGACGCGACATTCCGCAGCATCATGCGCGGCAGCCTCGACGGCTACGGCTGGGTCCACCGAGAGGACGACCCGATCCCGGACGCCTACCTGATGGACCCGGAGAAGGCCGACCTGAACGGCGAACTCCGCAACACCTGACCCGTCCCCATCCGGTCAAGCAGACGCACGAGGCGCTGACCTGACCGGCTGACGTCCCGACCGCACGACCCGTACCGCTGTGATCGGCCATAAATGGCGCGGTCCGGCCGTACCCGGCACACAACCCTCTTGTGAACCCGGGCACGGCCGCTGGCCTGCCCGGGTTCCTTCATCTGCGAAGGAGGCCCGAGATGGGCACCGAACACCATCACCCCACCGGCCCGCGACGACTGTCAGTCGCCGTTGTCGGTGGATCCCTGACCGGCCCGGCGACAGCACTGCTGTTGCTGCAGGCCGGATTCGAGCACGTGACGGTCTACGAAGCCGTCCCCGACGCGCGCCCGCAGACCGGTGGGCTGCTCACCGTCGAACACTCGACGCTGGACGTGCTCGACCGCCTCGGCGTCGACCAGTCCGAGTTCGTCCACGTCCGATCCGAACGCATTGTCCACACCCGGATCCGGGACGGCCGGACCGAGACGACCCATCGGGTCTACCCGGGCCGCTACACAACCTGGCCGCTGCTGCACACCGCACTCGCACGCCGCCTGCCCCCGGCCGTCGTCCACTCCGGCCACCGGGTGACGGACCTGCGCACGAACCACGGCATGCCTACTTTGCACTTCGCGGACGGCTCGGTAAGTCGGGCCGATGTCGTGGTGTTCGCCGACGGTCGCGCCTCGACCGGCCGGGCGCTGCTGGAACCCGACCGGCGGATGCGCTACGCCGGATACGTCGCACACCGTGGAACGGCGCCCACCGTCGCGGGTCTGGCCCACTTCGAACGGTTCGAACCCTGCCCCGGCGTACAGTTCAACGTCGCGCCGCTGCCCGACGGCGCCGACTGGACGCTCTACCTCGACGCCACACCGGCGGAGTACACCCGCCTGTTCGGCGCCTCGCCGCAGCGGCGCCCGTTCGTCCTGCCTCACCACGTCGGACCTGAGGCACGCGATCACGTCGACGTCGCGGCTGCCGGCACCCTGACGGCGGCTCAGGCAGCCGTCGTGCACACCACCACGGTGCGTACGGCGGTCGCTGTCGCCGACATCGAGCCTCCACGGCAGATGGTGTGGCCGGTCGGAGACGGCTACGCCGCCCTGCTCGGCGACGCGCTGGCTCCGGTGCGACCACACACCGCACGTGGGGTCAACAACGGCATCGAACAGGCAGCCGGGCTCGTCGCCGCGCTGACCCAGGTCGCGAAGTACGGCGCCGATCTCGGCGGGGCACTGACCGGCTGGCAACGTCGGCACCTGCCCGCCGCGGTCGCCTCGGTCCGGCTCGGACCGGTCATCGGAGGCCGACTCGGCCTCGGCGTAGGCGCGAACACCAGACCAGCTCCAGAAGCCACGGTGCCAGCGATCGCAGGGAGCCACCGGTGAAGGCCCAGGCGGCTCGCTCCGAAACCGGATCGACAACACGTTGGGCCACGGCGCTGGTGGAGATCGCCGTCGCCGGTATCGCAGCGGTGGTCGCGGGCGCAGCCATCATGACCGGTTACGGCGGGCCGGTGTGTACGCCTGTCGCGGCCGGTGGTGCCGCGTTCGCGTCCGGATTCGTCATCGCGACCGTCCACTGGCGGGCCTGGGCACACGCCCGCGTCGACCGCGCCCTGCGCGACCCGCTGACCGGACTGCCGACCCGGGCCGTCGTCGAGGCCCGGCTCGACGACGCCACCCGCTCCGGCGAACTGGTCACCGTCGCGCTGGCGGACGTCGACGGCCTCCACGCCATTAACGCGAACTTCGGGCACGCCGCCGGCGACCGGTACCTGTCGGCCGTCGCGTACCGGCTCGCCCGAGCCGTTCCGGCCGGCGGATGTCTGGTCCGCCAAGGCGGGGACGAGTTCACCATCGTCGTGCCCGGTACCGACGCCGAAGGCCTGGCGACGGCGATCGGCGCGGCCATGGCCGGCCCGGCCGTCATCGCCGGCCGCCGGGTGCAGCCACGAGCCAGCATCGGAATCGCCAGCAACAGCGGCCACGCAGGTGACGCGCGACGTGCCCGGACCCGGGCCGACGTCGCGATGTACGCGGCGAAAGAGGCCGGCGGCAACCAGATCCGCATCTGGGACCCGGCCCTGCACGGCGAGCCCAACGCTGACGGAACGCGGCCACTCCTACGCCGACGCGACATCGACCCATCGACTGGATATGACACGTGGCATCCGGAGCCCGACGATCTGCTGACTTTCCTGCTGTCCATCACCGACGCGCGCCTGGTCCACCAAGCCGTAGCACTGGCCCGAGACCTCAACGCCGGCAGCC
This sequence comes from Virgisporangium ochraceum, assembly GCF_016863655.1. Taxonomy (GTDB): domain Bacteria; phylum Actinomycetota; class Actinomycetes; order Mycobacteriales; family Micromonosporaceae; genus Virgisporangium; species Virgisporangium ochraceum. The sequence continues at coordinate 72,002 of NZ_BOPH01000129.1, read as the reverse complement.
GTCATGCCGAGTACAGCCGACTTGCGGCCAGGCTGGGCCGGGTCGTCGATCCCCAACAGGACGACTCGAGCTGTGCCTCCCCGGGCAGCATCGGCGGCTCTGCCTGCTCCATCTGCCAGACCGAGGGTGATCATGGCGGCTGACCGGATCACCGACGGGAAGACATCATGAGGGCGCGACCCTACCGCCGCGCCGGAGCCGACCTCGGCAGTTCGCGAACCGACAGACGGGCCGGCGAGCAATCTCGGCTACCCAGAGGCGCACTCCGGCAAGCCGTCCTCGACCACCTCCGTACCCATCCGAACACCGACTTCAGCCCCGCTGAACTCGCCAACGTGTTGCGGCGACCCAACTCACGCGCCCCGATCAGCAAGGCCTGCCGGCACTGGGTCGCCGTAGGACAAGCCGTCCAGACCCGGCACCGGCCCGACCGCTACCAAGCAGCACCGGCATCCGAGTAGCGCGACACCAGCACGTCATCCACGAGCATCGCCCGGCCCGCCCCTGGGCTCCCAGTGGCGGGCCACCGGCATGCCCACATCCGGAAGGAACGCAATGTCCGAACCCTCTCAGATCACGATCCGCGGACCCGTCGACCTCATCGCCCTCGTCCCTCATCTGCTCGGCTTCGTACCGACCGCCGGTGACGTCATCGTCGTCGGAATGCGTGCCAGCAACATCGTGATGACCGCCGGCAGCCCTCTCGGAGACCTCTCCACGACGCATGAGCTGCAGGCCGCGGTCGACGACCTCGCCGGGCCGATCGGCAACGCCAACATCGACTCCGCCGCCGTCATCGGCTACGGCGACCTCCAGCACATGACGCCAGCCATCGACACGCTGCACGGATTCCTTACCTCCCACGACATCGCCGTCGTGGAGGCAATCTGTGTCGCCGAGGGTAGGTACCACCCCCGACAGCCGGCCGAAGGCGTCGCCGACGGGATCCCGTTCGACGCCACCACCACGACGGTCGCCGCCATGGTTCACGCCGGATCCGCCGCCCTACCCAACCGGGCTGCCCTCGTCGAGCAGTTCAAACCGGTCACCGGCCAGGATCGAGCGGCAATGCACGCGGCGACCCTGCGGGCATGGCACCGGCTCCGGCACATCACCGCCCGCGCCGACGACCCGGACGACATCGTCGACAAGGCCGGCCGGCACGCCGCCGCCACCGCGTACGAACGGCACAACAACGGCGACCGGCTGACCGACGACGAGGCCGCCTGGTTCACCGTCCTGCTCACCCGCGTCACGGTCCGCGATTACGTCTTCCGACGCACCCACGGCCACGACGGCCATGTCACCCTGTGGACGGACCTGACCCGGCGCGCCGAACCGGCGCTCGCCGCCGCACCGGCGACCCTGCTCGCCTTCGCCGCGTGGCGCATGGGCAACGGCTCCGTCGCCAATATCGCCCTGGAACGCGCCCTCGACGCCGACCCGGAGTACGGGATGGCGCGGCTCCTGGTCACCGCGCTCGTCAACGGACTGCCGGCGCACCGCATCGACGAGCATGTCTTCCTCGCTGACGACCCGCTGACCCGCCCGCCGACGGTCACCTGACCAATCCACTTCTCGCCCGGGTAGGCGCGGCCAGGTCCTGATCGACCAGGGCGCGCCGAGCACCGGCATCCCGCACACCAGGCGGTGCCGGCGCCGACGGGCGCCGGCACCGCCGTCACGCAGAAGGGCAGTCTCCCTGTGAAGGCCACCGAACGGCCGCCGGCGACTCCGTCGAGAGAACATGAGCCTCCGGGACGCGCACAGCGGCCCGCCATCGCACGGTTCGCCATCGGCGCCATGCTCGCCATGGTCGTCGTCCTGCTCGCCATCGTCATCGTCACCCCGATCGCCCTGTCGTCGCAGGACCTCATCGACTGGGCCGCAGCACCAAGCGGCCTCAACCTGCCCGACCCGTGGCCAATGGCCGTCTTCATCAGCCTCGACGCGGCCGCCGGCGTGTGTGTTCTCCTGACCGTCTACAGCGCCTGGCGCGGCGAACCGGCCGGGGTCTTCGGCGTCCTCGTCTGGTGCTTCGCCCTGGCGAGCGCGACCGCCAACCTCCGCCACGGACAACAACCCGGCGCGGCGCCCGACGCCATCTGGTTCTTCCCGCTGATGTCCCTCGCCGGGCCGGCGCTCCTCGAGGCCGTCCTCGGCCGGTTCCGTCGCTGGTTCCAACGTCAGACCGGCCGCCGCAACCGGGCAATGCCAGCGTTCGGCTGGCGCCGCTGGACCCCCGGCCTCGGCGCGCCCCGCGACACCTACGGCGCCTACCGCACCGCACTGCTCCTCGGCATCGACACCGTCGAGGCCGCGATCCGCACGTACCACCAAGTCTGCCCCGACGGCTCGCTGCACGTCGCCACCGCCATCCGGCAACGCGACGTCAACCGCCGACACGACTTCAGCCGACGCCAGGTCGAGTTCATCCGCAGCGCCGGCAAGCTCGGCCTCCTCGACTCCCCCGTCCCACCGGTCCAACGGCTCACCCAGAACCCCGCTAGCGAGCCCAGCACGCCCGATCACTGACCGCGGCGGACTTCGCCTGTCCACTCATCCGTCCTCAAGGGCGCGCACAGCGCGCCCTTTCTGCATTTCTGGAGAGAATTCTGTGACCACCGAACCACGAACCCACCCGCAGACCGACTCCCACGCCGACCGGTCGACATGAACGGCAAAGTGATCGGAAGCGTCATCACAGGCGTCCTCGGTCTCATCGTCAGCTGTGCAGCCGGCGTCGTGCTCATCCTCGGCGGCGGACCGGGAAGCGGCTGCAGCAGCCGGGCCCCGAGCAGTTCAGCCACAACCCCACCGGCAACCGTCGGGCGGTACGCCGACGAGCAGGTCGCCCACGCCGCCACCATCGTCGCCGCCGGCGCACAAATGGACGTGCCCGAGCGGGGATGGATCATCGCGGTGGCGACCGCGATCCAGGAGTCCGACCTACGAAACCTGCCCAGCGGCCCCGACGACTCCGTCGGGCTGTTCCAGCAACGCCCCAGCCAGGGCTGGGGCACCGCCGCACAGCTGCTCGACCCCGCCTACGCCGCCAGTAGGTTCTACGAAAAGCTGCTCACCCTCGACGGCTGGGAGCAGCTACCGCTCACCGAGGCCGCCCAGGCCGTCCAGCGCAGCGCCTACCCCGACGCCTACGCCCGCCACGAACCCGACGCCACACAGCTGGTCCACGCCATCACCGGCACCGACCTGCCCGAGCTCGACTGCGGCCCCGCCGCGACCGGCACGTGGACCCAACCGGTCAACGGGACGGTCGTGTCCGGATTCCGCACACCACAACGCCCCACCCACCATGGCGTCGACATCGCCGCCGCCCGCGAAACCCCGATCCGGGCCGCCAGCGCCGGCACCGTCACCACCGCCCGCTGCAACGTCTCCCCCGCCAGCCACGGCTGCGACGTCGACGGCTCACCCCAGATCCGCGGCTGCGGCTGGTACGTCGACATCGAACACGACGCCGGGATCATCACCCGCTACTGCCACATGCTCACGCAGCCGTACGTGACACCCGGTCAGCTCGTCGCCGTCGGCGAGGTCATCGGCGTGGTCGGCTCGTCGGGCAACTCGTCCGGGCCGCACCTGCATTATGAGGTACACGACGGGGACCACACGTCGGCGAGCGCTATCGACCCGGTCCCGTTCATGGCGTCCGTCGCCGCCCCGCTGACCTGAACTCCAGCCAAGCCTCACGTCGGCCTCGCTTGTGCGGGGTCCCGTAAGGAAGCGCTCCAACCGATACTGGGAACGTGCAGCAACCTCCGCGGACTGCTGGTCCTGTCAGGTCAGGATGACGATCGCTGACGCGGGGATCTTCGCTGCTGCGCTTGCCCTGGTGACCGGGCCGTGGCTGCGCGGCCTGATCTTCGCTCATTCCGTCGCCTACCGTCAGCCGCTACGACGCCGATGCCCGGCCTGCGGCGCGATTGCCGTTGGCGCACGGGCGGGCCTCCTTATCGCCGCACCGCTCGACGGACGGTGCCCCCTGTGCCGGTCGCCGCTCGGTCCGACGCCAGGCGTCGTCGAGTTGACCTGCGCGGCAGTGTTGGTCGGAATAGCGGTTGCGGCACCGTCGGGCTGGGTGCTGGCGGCATGGACGTGGACAGCGCTGCTGGCGGTTGCTCTGGCCTTCGTCGATGTGGCAGTCATGCGTCTGCCCGACACTCTCACCGTGACTGCCTGCGTGGGCAGCCTGGGCCTGCTCGGAATCGCTGCTATCGCGACCGGCAGCGCGTTTCACCTGGGGCGGGCGATCGTCGGCGGTGTCGGGCTCGGCGCGCTCTACCTGGTGCCCATCCTGTGGTCCGCGATGGGCATGGGCCGCGGCGATGGAATGCTCGCCGTCGTGGTCGGCATGAACGTCGGATGGCTAGGCCTTGACGCCCTCGTCACGTCGACCCTGGCCACCGCGGCCATCGCCGCGGCCTGCACCCTCACGATGCTGGCATCCGGCCGCGTCCGACGTGGCGATCATGTAGCCGTCGGTCCGTTCATCCTGCTCGGTGCTCTCGCGGCAATCCATTGGCACTCGACATGATCCGTCGGTCCTCGATCAGGGCGGGTCGGGTACGGGTTCGTGGCGCCGGACCATGGCGCGGACATCCGCTCGTACTCCGTCGCGACCGGCTGACGCCGAGCGGTCAGCGGCAAATCCGGACGCCAAGATCCGCTGCGGTGGTATCGCCGCTGCGAGCCAGTGCACGCCTGCCGTCTACCAGCACCGAAACGGTCCGTCCGATCCTTCCGGCCAGACGATCACCGGCATGGGGTCGTTGTCGGTCGCGTCTCGATTCGTGCGATGACCGCGGACCTGGCGATGCCGAGATCGCGCCGCAACAAGATGCTGGAACACCGCCGTGTTGGCCCTCCAGGTAGAGGCTGCCGCGCGGGTCTCGACGTACACCACCCCCTCGAACCAGGTGGACCGAACGTTCCAGCGGGTCCGAGCGCCCGCCGCACCGGTAGGTGGATCCGGAGGTCGAAGGCGGTGATGGCAACTCTGGTCGCGGTAGCGGCCAAGGAGCTGCGCCGAAACCCTCGGCCACGTGGCGAGAGTCCGGTCGCAGACACGGAGTGATCAGGCTACCCGGCCAGTGTGTCCGAGTCGAACCTAGCGACCAATCCCGCACGCTCGGCGTGCTCGTACTTCAGCACTCTTAAGCTCCTTAGCGGCCAGTGTCACCACGGTCAACAAGCTGATCGCTATCACGGGATAGATCCACTTGACCCAGGCAGGAAATATGTCACTCCGCAACGCGATCCACTGGCCCCAACAAAAGAGGATGACCACGATCAGGCCATGCGCGAGAACCGTAAGCTGCTGGCTTAGATTTACCTCAGGGGCACGGGTCGCGCTCACAGCCTTATAGCGGAGGAGGGAGTTATCGGCCGTATCGGCAAAAGCGGTGGGATTGTCAGCGACTAGTTGCTTCTTGACGCCCAGATTGCAGTGTTTATCAGCGTCTGAAGATACTCATGATAGGCAATTTTCGCCGCCGCGTCGGCATACAGATGAAGGGTAAAAGTGAATATTAGGGATAGCGCAATAGGCAAAGCGCAGTATACCTCCGGATAATCTGCGCCTGCGGCGAACGCGAGAGTCGCGCCGACGGCCGTTACAACAAGAGCCAGCGTCCGCTCCTGACCTTGCATTACGGTGTCGTGGCGTTCCGAAATGTGTATCGATTCGGCGTGGATCAAAGCGACTACATGATCTTGAATTATGGCGGCTGGTGTCGGATCAGACGCGATTGAGAGGCGCTCTTTGCGCTGCGGTGCAGGTGGTTGTCGAAGTGATCGCGCCGCCCAGGTCACCGCAAGCGACAAGGGCCGTCCAACTTCTTCCCAGCGGATAGATCTCATCGTCGCCTCCGCTCAACCACGCGCCAACTGCACCCTCTGCTGCGGCAGTCTTGCACTCAGACTTCATGATCTACACCCTGCGATGTAATTGGGTGTCGTAGTGTTCCTGACGGACGACATCACGATCGGCGACATCCTGTAATCGGAATGTTCGCGCAGCAGGACAGCGCTGTGTGGCCGAAGCGGTCGGTCTCGATGTGCAGCAGGACGCCGGCGGCGGACAGACGCCCGTGCGCCTCGTAGCCGCTAAGCGACCAATGTGGGATGTCCGTAACGAAGCATGATCGAGGAACCAAACGCCATCCTTGCGGGTTAATGGCAGTCCGGCTCCTTCACAGATCCTAGCGGCGCCGCCATCTTGATCACGAATCGGCGCTCCCGTCGGCCAACCCTCCCCCGGACCCTCAGGCGACCGAGCCAATCGCGGCAGATCAGTTCAGCGCGCGTAGCGCAGCAGATCGGCAGAGCCACGCTCTTCGGGGCCAGATCAGCAGAGCCGCGCTGCCCGCGGCGGATGTAAGCGTCTGAATGCAAATGAGCAAGAGATACTCGGGTCTTGCACTCGACTGTTCCCGTCCTTCGGAGATTGGGTGTCTGGTGACACAAATCTGTAGGCAGCGCAGAACACGCGATTGTTACCGCGGCGTGTACTTGTCACATGTGGTCGACGCCCATGCGGCGTTGTAGACGTAGGTGTTGTACCAATAGCACCTATTGATAATCGACGCGACGTGCGGAGGATTTGTCTGCCAGCACTGCTTCGTGTAGTTCGAACAGTGGTACATGTTGGGAACCGTGGCCGCGTGAGCCGGGGAACCCACGAGAGTCACAGCAGCAAGGAGAACGGTACCTGCAAACCTTGTCGACAGCCGACGAAACCGATTCATGATCCGTCCTCCCAATGAGATTGTTTCTCATGCATTCAAGATGAGTTGCCCGGCGAGGGCTAGACCGGGTCACCCATTCGTGGCCATGATCGAGTGCGGGCTCATTGACTACCGTGAGCCGATCGTGTTCCCGAGGCCATGAAGACGGCGAGGATGTAGTTGGCGTGCTGGTCGAGGTTCTTGCGGGCTCGGTCGTCGCGCCGGTATCGGCGTCGACACGCTCGCTGCCCGGCATCGGGGGACACGACACGAGATCACCGACGAATGGCCCTAGTGGTGACCTGTGGGCAGCCGCCGATCGTGCGACCAATCCGATGGGCCGCGCGACTAGCCAGATCCGGACGTGAGGGTGAGGCAGCGTCGGAGTCCTATTCTTCGATCGGCGGTGCGAGCGATCACGCTATTGGAGCGATGATCGTCGGGTGGACGCACCGTTCAATCAGGCTGCGGCAGAGGCGGCCGAGGCGCGTGGTGAGTGGGCTGCGTGATCACGCTCGTTGGTGGATATGCCGAGTGTCACCGCCGCGATCATCACCGGCACAACGCGCATCTCTGGCACTACGCGGCCGAACTAGCCCGTCGACCGCTGACGGACGAGTGGGCTCCAACGCATGACAACGCGCCCAGCGGCAGATGTTCGCGCGTGATCAAGCAAAGGTCGTCGCAGGCCCGGATGCCGGCCGCGACGATGATGCGCGGCAGCGCAAGTAGGTCGAACGTAGTGCCTCGATCTTGGGCGGAGCGGAGTACGGACAAGGCCGCCGCCCGGTACGGGATGCGCGCGGGCAGCGGCCCTGGTTCGTTGTCTGGTTGATCCGGGCCCCAGAGGACGGGCGTAAGATCAGGCGTCGGTCTCTACGATCTGTGCGCCGTTCGCCGCGCGCTGTACGGCCTCGCAGCCGTCCTTCGCCGCAGCCTTGGTCTCGTACGCCTCGCCGGTCGCGACGACCTGCCCGTTAGAGGCCTTGAGCCGGAACCGGAACTTGCCTGCCTTGTCGGTGTACACCTCGAACTTGCCAGCCATCGCTGCCCTCACTCTCTCCAGCGGGACCGCGCCGCAATCTCGACGCGGAACCTTCCTACGAATGCACGTCGGCGATCGCTGTCGCACGTACCCTCTCGCGGCGGTCGCGAACCGGAGGCAGAACGCTCTACGGACGAGGTCGCACCGACTCGGGAGCCGGGCAGCGGGGCCTACGACGAGCCTGAGCACCAGGTTCCGGCCGAATTGCCGCCGGACCGGCCGGTCATCCACACGCAGCGACCTAATTGAACCGGCGCCCCTGGACAGCGGCAGATGAGTAAGCTCGTGCTGCCCGATGCCAGGAAGTGTCACAAATCCCCTTTCGAAGCCAGGGTGGTAAACCCGTGAACTCCTCTGCCCACGTCCGCGGCGCTCTCTTCTTCTCGGCTCGGTCCCTTCCTCAAGCCTGATTTTGGAGTCAATCATTAGCAGTGCCCGGCATTTCAGCCCAGGTGACCGCTGCGCCGTGTACCGCCTGTATGACGACGCCGGGAGCCTGTTGTACATCGGCGCGAGCCACAATCCTGAGCAGCGCTGGCGAGACCATCGCAAGGAGAAGCTGTGGCGAGCACGGATGGCCTCCATGACGGTCGAGTGGTACTCCGACCGAGCCGCGGCGGAGTCGGCGGAGAAAGAAGCAATCGCCACGGAAGAACCCGAGTACAACGTTCGAGAGACGCCGAAGTTTGCCGAGGCGTGCCGATCAGCCAACGCCACTCGACGAGAGTCCATCGGCCAACAGATGAGGACCGCCGAGACCAACGCGAATGCGCGCCGGCGGCGGTGGTTGGCTTGGAGATTCAAGGTACCGGCGGATCTAGTCACTGCCGGAGTCGGCGTTGTGTGGCTACTGGATGCGAGTTGCCGTCCTGGCGCCCCGCTCGTGTGCCCAGGCGGATCGACAGTAGTCGTAAAACGATCAACCGGTGGAGGTTGCAGCCGGAGAGGAGCGATCGGTCTACTCGGTGACCGGTCGGTACGACCTGCTCATTGAAGACGAGAGCTGGGTTCTGTCTGTCTGACGACGGCGCGAAACAGAATGCCCGTAAGCAACTGGCGAGCTCGAGCAGCGACGATCATCGTGGCGAGCGAGAGTCCCGGCAGCGGCATGAGGGTGCGATTCGGTGAGGGCTGGCCTTCAGTCTTCGTCCTAAAGTTCTGCCGACCCGCCCGTGGCCAGGAGTTCACAACACAGACTCTGGAAAGCCTCCGCGCATTCCGAAGGAAGCCGCGCGACCTCGCTCTGTAGGGCTGAAACGACATCTGCCGGCTTGACTTTGGTAGTGCCGCGCCACGTGTCAATCCACGAAGCCCCGGTCACGCTCTCGCGAAGACTTTCGAGCACGCTTTGTATCTCGCGCTCTGGAAGTGACGACAGGACGGAGACGAACCGCGACGCGTAGAAGTCAGTGAGTCCGATGAAGCCCCCGCCGGTCAACAGCATTCCCTCCAGGACTCCGCGACGATAATCGACGGGATACTCGTCGTATCCGCCCTCGACCACTGGGTCCACGCCGACCTCAGTTGCGTTGCCGAAGCCGCCAGCCGACTGTTGGCCAAACACAACGCCGATCCGGTGCTGCACTTCGCTCGGTTGCTGAGCCAGTGCACTCGCGTCGAACTTCTCCCTCAGTACCGTCCGACTCGTACCCGTCTGGACGGCGGCAATGAGTTCGTTCGGATAGTCGGCGAGCAAGTGTCCAAGTCGCCGCAGAGCCCACCTGGACCACATCAGGGCCGACTCTAGCGAGAGCGTTGCCATCTCCACGACAACATCTGGGACGCGCGCGCGGCCATGTCCCGTTCCGTATCCGTTCCGGATCGGCGCCAGGCTCATCGCAATTGTCTGGGCCGCCTGTGCCATAGCACGAAGGTTCTGATCCTGCGAAAGATCATTGCCCGGCTGGCGCCCGAGTGCCTTCTGCGCGGCCTTCACAATCGGCTGGAAGTCAACAGAGTCGGCCACAGCTCCTTCAGCTGCTTCAACCGTCACCTTCGCGACGGTCTCCACCAATTCCTTCGCCTTGCCCACAACGTCCGGCAGATCATCGAACTCCCAGGCGCGCCGCAGCCTGCTTAGCGCAAGTTCGATCGAATCCCATGCCGGCTGTGCCAAGTGCTCCGGTCGAGGCATCTGAAAGAGATCCACACGATCACCGTAGACCCCGAACAGGCCGGCCGGAGCGAAGAACCGGTCCTCGTGCAGATGGAGGCACTACCCATGCGAAACGGCTGCGCGCGTTAGCCGGGACGCCGGATCTGCACGGCCGAACGGCTCATGGCAGGACCGTGCCTCCGGTCCGTCGATGGTTGCGCTCCAACTCGGCACGCAGCCCGTCACGAACTCGACACTTCGATTGGATCGCACAAGGTGTCTGGCTCGACAGTCGGGAGTGTCCGCGAGGCTGAACGAGAAAGGCGTGGCCATAGCCCAGGCGGCCATGGTTCGTCGAGCCGATAGGACCACGCCGGCCGAAGAGCAACAGAGAAACGACGCCGCTGTTCGCGGCGCTGGACATGCATCGAATTGGCCTCGACGGTACTCGCGGGCCTCATCGGATTGCTGCAAATAATGTTGACATGCAGGAGCGCGAACGACATCTCGTTCGGAAGCCCAGTTCCGGGTGACTGCATGACTACTCAACCGGTCCGCGCGACACAGCCGCTTTTCGCGTCCGCTTTTCCAATTACGCAGCCCTAATCCTTTCCTCCCCTGTAAAGCCGCGCAGCCAACGCCTCCGGATTTCCTAACAGATCCAATAGGTACAGGTATCCAACGAGCCCCAGGTCATGCGGAAGTTCCCCGTTGTGATGCGCTAGCAGTGCGTTTGTGATTTCAATCTTATTTGCGTGCTTGGCGCCGTGGCCGTGGGTCGCGTTTCGAAGTACCTTCACGTACATTGCCACCGCCCTTTCTGGCTCCAAAGAACGCGTTGCGCCACTCGGGAGCAGGATTTCTACGTTGGCTTGACGAAGCTGACGTCGCAGATAGAATCCATTCTGAGCGTCCTCCAAAGCCACCACGGAGCGTTCCGCGGCAGGCATCAAGACGTCAGCTGCCCCGGAAGGAATAGCTGCCCGACAACGGACCAACGCGCGCCGCGCATTCGAAAGGAGACACAATTGCTCAATCGGTTGACCGGTCAATCTTTCCAGAGTGTCGAGGACTGTAAAAAGTAAGACTTGACGCGCATCGCGATCGCGGTGAACAGCCTGAATAGCGCCAACTCGCCGAAATAGCTGCTCAACGGTCGCAGCGTTTTGGAGATGCTTAATTGCCGAGTATCTTTCCCCGCTGGTCGAGTGCACCCCAGGATTCGTCAGCACTCCGAACATGAGATTCAGACGCTCAATCCACCAGTTGGCGGCGGCGCTTGAGGAATCCACTTGAATCCTCGGTAGCTTAGTCGCCTCAGTTGGACCGCGCGAAAGTAGAAGGTTGAGTGGCTCCGCAGCGGAACTTGCGGTACCGACGATCGGCTGGCCCAACGTAAACATCACGGAGCCGAACGTCCGAGTCGGCGCCACGGCCCAAACGAACGGAGTCAAAGCTCCAACTAGTGGACCAAGATACGCATCGAGAGTAACTACTCCGCTTGTCAAGCCAAAGGCGGAAGCGAAGATATGTTCCCCAGATTTAAGAGCCTTGCTTGCGGCTCCCAGTAGCCCCCTCGCCAATTGTGGTTCACTTTCGAGTCGAAGGAACATTCCGATGGTCTTGAGGCGGTGAACAAGCTCAACCGATCTATTTACTAGATGAACTCCAGCATTAGCGAATGGCCGAACTTTTGAATCGGTCTCAATGGCCATCCGCCGCAGCAACGAGTAGGCGTCACCTGCGACTTGCTCCAACTGGGCAGCTGACGAGGTTGCGATTTGGATTTGCAGGCGATTCAAAGCGTCGATTACATCGTTGCCTTGCGAGCTTAACGCTCGCCGCTTCGTGCTGAGTCCCTCGAAGATACTCTTGTCGACGGCCTCCCATTCATCGCGCCGGGCAACGTCCACAATCCTATGAAATCTGGGCAAAGGAATCCCGGGGCCTGCCAGATTTTCAATCGAGAGAAGATCGGGCCGGACTCGCCTCTCCATCTCGACGGTGCGAATGCGACGATCGCCTCCGGACCCTTCACGGCGAACGCGAAACCCAGCCGTCCGGAAGAGTTTGTCGACTTTGCCGCCCCAAAGCCATGCCGGCGCATTCACCACTGCACTGTCGGGAACAGCAACGCTAGTCACGGCGCTTGACAGTAGCGTATGCGACGAGTCTCTGCCTGCCATTAATTGCATTTTCTCAGGGCCGCCGAGTGGCTTGATCGGACATCCTGTAAACGGCAGATTAGTGAGCCTCGGCTCTGTTCGTGGACGCGAACCGCAGCATCGTCACAGTGATGATCAATTGGCACGGTTCGCACGATGCGTTGCAGCGCCCCTCCGGCTCTGGATCTCCGCCGCCAACGCGAGCGTCTCCGCGGTCGGTTCCTCGTCGATCTCGTCGAGCGCGGCACGCAACCGCTCCAGCTGAGCCCGCACACCCATGACCTCCCCCACCGCGGCCAACGCCCGCATCGCCCGCCGTGCGACGTCCTCGTTCAGCGGATCGATGGCAACGGCCTCCTGAGTGAGCTGAACCGCGGCGTGCCGGTTTGACGGGCCAAGAAGTTCGGCCAGATGCAGGCGTGCTCGGATACCGTTCCGACGCACCTGCTCGCGGGGCTGCTCGATCCAGTCGTAGTCGTGGCCCTCGGCGAGGACGCCGGTGTGAGCGTCGATCGCGCGGCGCAGGGCGGCGATCTTCTCGTCCGGCTCGGTGGCGGCGGAGGCGCGACGTAGCTCGTCGACCAGGTGCCAGACGTCGAGGTCGAGAAGATCGGGGTTGAGGTGATAGCGACTGCCGGTGTTGACGACCGGCTGCACGGATCTGTCGCCGGCGGCCTGGCGGATCCGTCTCCGCAGGTCACCCGTCTCAGTGGACAGCCGTTCACGAGCGCGGGGGACGGTAGCGTTAGGCCAGAACGCCTCCATGATGTCGGACAGGTTCGCGCCAGACCGATGCACGGCAAGGTAGACGAGCAGTTCGCGAGCGTGGTGGCGCAACCCGGTCACCGGAACGCCGTCGCGGTCGAAGATGGCCGGCTCGCCGAGAAGTCGAACCCGGACCGACGCGGTCTGCGACGGCCCGGGTTGCGGCTCCGACGGCGGCGTCGTCATGTCCGCGCCGGGCGCCTCCGCGGCGGGGCCCGGCTCACCGGTCTGGGCTTCCTGCACGACGTCGAGCAGCTCTGTCGCGGTCGCGGTGTCGAGGACCGCAAGACGGCGGTCGCCGTCGGTGCGCCCGTCCGATCGGACGGTCAGAGTGTCTCCCCGGGGCCACGCGCCGAGGACGACGGCGCCGACCTGGAGCGGTGCGCCCAGGTGGAGGGCCGTCGTCAGCCGGGCACTCAGCTCAGGTGGTGGCGGCTCGCACAGCAGCAGCACCGGCGGCATCGGCGGGTGGAGCGGGTTGGCCTCGCGCATGCCGGTGAGGTCGGCGACGTCATGGTCCTCGAGCAGTCGTCGCCGTTCGATCAGCAATTCTTCGGTGCGGGTCAGAGCATCCGACAGGCTCGTCGTCACCTGCAGCCTCGGAATCGGGCCGAGGTCGACGGCCCCGGTCCCAAGGAGGGTGGTCAACGCGTCGGCGGGGATGATGACCTGGCCGCGGGCGTCCGGGTCGTCGGGTGTACCGCTGGACAGAGCGGCGACGAGGAGTGCGCGGGCCGCCGGGTCGGCGCCGGGGCCGGTGAGTCCGATGCCTCCGGGCGGCAACGGTTCGCCGATGCCGGCGAGCTCCGGTCCGCTCGGACCAGGCTCGGCAAGGTCGGGGCCGTCGCCAGCGGCATACTCGGTGACGGTGGGCTGTGGCGGCGTCGGCGGATCGAGCAGATCGGGTGCCTGTGCCCGGACAGTGTTCCGAATCCGCGCCACAGTTGGAGGAAGCGGTCGCAGGTCCGGGTCGGTCGGGTCGCCGGCATCGATGGGACGGTGCCGGTATCGGCTCCGTCGTCGGCGCCATACCAGTGCGGCGGCCGCGACGATCGCGGCGGCCATTGGAACGGTGAGCCAGCCGCCGGGAATCTCGACGCCGGTATCGGCCTCGGGTGCCGTCTGCGGGCCCGCCGGCGGCTCCCGGGTCGGCGCAGTGGTGGTGGTCGGCGCCGTCGTGGCAGGCGTTGTCGGTTCGGGAACGACGCCGTCGGGGTCGGGCTCCGCGGGTTGGGACGGCGTGGAGGGACCCGGGCTGGGCGGCTCGGGCGACGGTGTCCCGGATGGCGTAGAGGTGACCTGTCCGGTGGCATGAGGGCGTGCTCCCCGGTCGTGGGCGTCGGCGGGGAGGGCGAGTTGCCAGCCGGGTTCGATGTGGTCGGGACCGTCCGGCCCGGAGTCATGCGGGATCTGGTTCGTGTTGAGATCCTGGATCTCCGGGTAGCGGTTGAAGTCGCCAAGGAAGCGTTCGGCGACGTGACCGAGCCAGTCGCCCCTGGCAACGTGGTACACCGGCTCTGGCGCTGTTACGGCAACCCGGGTCAGGCCGTCGCGGTCATCGGCTGTCGCGGTGACACGCGGAATGGACGCGGTCTGGACAACCACTGCCAGGACGGGCGAGGCGATGAGCAGGCCGGCGACCAGCCATCCGACGAAGGTCTGCATCGGGGCGATGGGACGCAGCCGCGGCGACGGCACCCCGCGGAGGGCGGCGACGACCTCGACCACGACGCTGGCCACGAACGCGACCCACACGATCCACAACGCCACACCCAGCAGCTGAAGCACCATCTCGTCGGACGCCGGTTCGACGAGGACCCGGCCGATCCTGTCGGTGTCGGGCAGGTGATCTGGCAGGGGCGACCCGACTTGACTCAGCAACCCGTACGGCACCCCGACGAGTAGCGCGATCAGCAGACCGGTCCTGGCGAGGCGGCTGACCAGGGCGACGAGGGTGCTCACCATTCCTCCATCGCGGTCAGGGGCCGGTTTCGGGCACGGCGGTCGCTGTGGCGGACAGAGCGATCGCGTCGACGCCGATCGCTTGCAGGATCAGCGTGGGATGCGATCGGGTCACGGTGACGGTCACCTGTTCGGTGGTCGCTGTCGCGGTGCCGGACACATTGGCGTCTGCGAGGAACGCGGCAGCCGCAGCTCGCGCGGCGACCGGATCGAGCCGCAGGAGGCCCTGCGTCCGCAGCACCGCGAGGTCGAGTTGGTTGGCACCGGCCCGGGCGGCCTGCTGCGCGACGTCGAGAGCCTGCACCCGGGCGGCCATGGCGTTTCCGCCGTCGAGGACGGCGCCGGCCAGCAGCGCCAGCACGACCACCACACCGAGAGCCCATGCGGTTCCCGACCCTCGGTCGCTTCGCAGCCGACTCATGTTCCGCGCCCGGTGACGCGGTGGGTGTCGATGACCGCGTAGGCGGTCGCCGTGCAGGTGAGGGAGCCTGGTAGGCCGAGGCCGGTGAGCTCGGCCGTAGCCATGCGACAGGACAGCGTGACTGCCACCCGCCCGCCCCGGCGGAAGTCCCCGCCATCGACGGTCACCACCAGCGGATCGCAGGTGTGTCGATGACCGGCCAGGTTGGCGCGGGCGGCTTCCGAGGCGGCGGTGTACGCAGCCGCCTCGGTCCGGGCGAGCGACGCGGCCCGGGCAGCAGCGGACGCGGCCGAGTTGAGGTCCAGTCGCACTGCGGCGACGCGGGTACAGAAGATCACGAACACCGCCATGACGGCCGCGATCGGCAGGACGAGCACCGCCATCTCGACCGACACCGACCCGCGGTCGGTGCGTCGCGGCCGGCAACGTCGTCTGTGGACAGTCATCCCAGCGACTCCACCGGTCCGCTCGCCGTCGATCCGACTGGGATCTTGAGGAACGGGACGACCTGGACCGCATAGCCGCTGACGGTGACGGTCGCCGTCGTCGCATTCCGGGTGGCGGTGATCTGCGGACCGGACACCAGGTTTCCGCCCACCGCGGCCAGAACCGTTGCGGCGTCGGCCTCTCCGGCCGCAACGGTCCCTCCCTGAACCCGCGTGACCTGCAGAGCGTGGCTGGCGGCGTACCGGCAGGCAAGCTCCCCCAGTCCCCAGACGACCGCCTGCACCCCGACCAGAAGTGCGGCGAACATGAGGGCGGTGTAGCCGACCATCTCGACGGTGGTCGACCCCCGGTCTGCCGCGAGGCGGCGTCCGACCCTCCTCATGTCGCCACCTCCTGCGGATGGAAGCCGTTGTGTCGAGAGACGGTGCTCTGCCGGTAGCGGCGGGCGGCCTTGCGTCCGATGCCGCTGGTGTCGTTGGACCGGCCGACGCTTCGGGCCAGTTCCGCGCCGGACGGCTCCCGCCCGTCGGCCAGACCGCGCTGCCAGACGGCGTACATGGCTGCGTCCTCCTCGCTCACCGGCAGGTACATGGACGCCTGAGACCGACTGTCCACACTGGATGGATCCCGTTCGGTTGATGCCGGCGCGGCACTCATCACGGTGATGCGGCCGGCCAGCTCGACGAGGCACACACTGGCGACGACGATCAGCCCGTCGACGGACAGCGGCAGCAGGTATGGCGAGGCACCGGTCTCGCCGTACCTGGCCGCAACACCGGCCATGTGCCAGTACGAGACCCACGCCGCGATCCCGGCAATCGCCACCGTCGCCAGGATTCGCACCACCGCCAGAGCCCGGCGGTGCACCGGAACTCGTGAGATGAGCTCCACCGTCAGCAGCAGCGCGACCGGTGGCCAGGCGGCGATCGCCTGACTGATCGGGTGCTGCTCAGCGTGCAGGACGTTGGCCGTCACCGACGCGGCGACCCCGAGTGTGAGAACGACGCGCACGCCCCAGCGGAGCCGGATCAGCGTCCGCACCGCCGTCACCAGTTGAGGGTGACGGTGAGACCGTTGGCGAAGTCACGGAGCTTGTCACGGAAGATCCCACCGACGACCCCGACGACGATGGTGACCACCGCCGCCCACAGAATCTTGTCAGCGGTCTCCATCCCCGCGTCCGGCGTACGGCGGACCTTCCGGACCATCTCGATGACCCGGACCGTGACCACCGCACTGATACGGTTCGACACAACTGCCTCCCCCGCTCGGGCGACTACAGGACACCTACAACGTCTCGGCGATCCCCACCAGTGGTGGGTACAGCAGGAAGATCAGGTAGGCGATGCCGAGGACGAGCAACGGCACCGCCATCCGCGACGAGGCCCGCTCCGCCTGGGTTTCCATCGCGGCGGTCGCGGCCTGCCGCATGGCCGCCGCCCGCGCTGACAAGGACGCACGGACCCGCGCGCCTTCGGTACCGGCCAGGGCCATCGCCGCGGCGAGCTCGGACAGTTCGGTGACCCCCGTCTGATCACCGAGCTCCCCGAGGGCCTGCCACGGTGGTTGCCGCAGCAGCCGCGCCGTCGCCAACACCTGCCGGAGCCGGTCGGCGGCCCATCCGGTACAGATGCCCGACGCCTCGTCGACGGCCTGCTCCACTCCGGCACCGCGGGCGAGGCTGATGGTCAACAGACTCAGCAGCATCGCCAACGAGTGCCGTAGCTCCTCCCGCCGCTTCTCCGCCGCCGAGTGCAGAGCCGCGTCGGTCCACCGGAATCCGGCTGCCGCGCCGACGATGCCGAGCCACAGAGGAACCTGGCCGCCGAAGCCGAGCAGCGCCAGGGTCGCCGGGATGACCAGAGCGCCGAACAGTGTCGCCGCGGTCTGTTCGGCCAGGTGCTGCACGGCGTCCTTGCCGACGACGGCGAGGTCCTGCCGGACGCGTGCGCGTGGCAGGCCGAACCTCCGCGCGGGCAGCGCGACCATCGCGTACGCGCGGTGCCGTCCCGTCGGTTGCCGCACCGGCGGGTTGCGCAACGCGGTGAGGACCTCGGCCAGGTGACGCCGCGGTGGCCGGAGCCCGTACACGATCAGCGCCAGGCCGGCGCCGACACCACCACCGGCGACCAGGTCCGCCATCATCGCCGACCCGCTTCGACCGACACCTCGAGAACCCTCGGTAGCTCCTGGGGCCGAGCGAGTCGTGACAGCCACCGGAACCCGATCGCGAAGAGGACGCCCACAACAGCCAGGACGATCTGCCCGGTGACGGTGTCGTACGGGCGGAGGTAACCGCGGTTGAACACCACGAGGCCGACCGCCATCGCCAGCGTGGTCGCGATGATCAGGCGGGCGTCGGTGGCGGCCTTCGCTCGTCCCCGCTCCACCCGCCGCTGTGCGGCGACTTCCTCCCGGGCGGCGGACGCCAACAGGGTCAACGGATCCGCGAGCCGGCCGGCGCCCTGGGTCGAGGCCAGCAGCAGCGACGCGGCAACCGTGTCGGCAAACGGGTCACCGACCTCGCTGGAGAAGCCGCGCAGGACCTCGGGTAGGCGGGCACCGACGCGCAACGCGTCGGCCATCGCGGTGACCTGCGGCCGGATCGGCGCCGGGGCGGTCGGCGCGGTCGTGATGATCGCCTGCTCGAGGCCGGCGGCGCCGCCGAGGGTGGCGACCAGCGACTCGACCCACGTCGCGATGCCCTCCACCCGTCGTAGCCGGTTCTGCCGGGCCTGTTCCGCACCGATGATCAGGCCCGGCAGTGCCCACTCGGCCAGGCAGGTGAGGACGCCACCGACGAGCCACCCGGTGGCGACCCACACCACCGCGGCGGAGACAAGACCGGCAGCAACCCGAATCGGCCCGAGCCCACGCATCGCGGCGAGCCACCGTCCGCCACGGCCTGTCCACAGTGGACGGGAGTCTCGGCGCAGCCCTGCGACGATGATTGCAATCCCGAGGCCGAATCCGGCACCCAGAAGGAGCGGCACGGTCACCACCGGTCCTGCAGCAGAGTCGTCGCGTCGAAACCGACCGCCGCGAGCCGGTCCACGGTCTCTGCCCGCAGCGGAACCGCCGGCCGGGCCCGGTTGTCACGGCCAGGCCGGTAGATCTCGTTGGTGACGATGTGCTCCCCGTCGGTCCCGGTCACCTCGCGCACCGACGACACGACCCGAACCCCGTCCGGAGTCACGTCGAGGTGAATGACGAAGTGCACCGCCGAGGCCAGCAACGCCACCGCTGCGCCTCGCGGATACAGGGCAGGTGGTTCCATCGCGTAGGCGACCATCCGCAACAGTGCCTGCGCCGAGTCGCTGGCGTGCACGGTACACATCGACCCGTCGATCCCGATGCTCATTGCTTTGGCCATGAACACGACCTCGGCTCCGCGGACCTCCCCGACGATCACCACGTCCGGGCTCATTCGCAGGCTCGACCGCACCGCCCGCGACATGTCGAACTCCCCCGCACCTTCGGTGTTCGCCAGCCGGGTCTGGATCCTCGTCAGGTCACGGTGTTCCCGGTGGGCGAACCGCAGCTCCGAGACGTCCTCGACGACGATCACCCGCCGCTGCACCGGGATCGCGTTCGCCAATGCGCCGAGCAGCGTGGTCTTGCCGACCGCCGGGCCGCCGGACACGACGATGTTGCGGCGTGCCCGGACCAACACCTCGAACAGCATGGCCATGTACGGCGTCAGCTCGCGCTTGCCCACGAGGTCCGCCAAGCGGTCCGCACCGGGTGGGAAGAGGCGGATCGACGCCGACACCCGGTCGGTCACGTCCATCAAGGCATGGAGACGGGCGCCGTTCGCCAGCTGGACCGACAACTCCGGCTCGGCCCGGTCGAACCGGCGTTCGTGCCCGCCGCGCCGGGCCGCCGCCACCCCTTGGTCCCGTAGCAGCGCCTCCAACTCGGCGTCGGACGTCGCGACCGGGGGCACGCGGACCTTGGTTCCGTCGCGGCGCTGCACCCATACGTTGTCGAACCCGTTGATGTTGATCGTCTCGATTGTCGGGTCATCGAGGAGCGCTTGCAGGCCTGCCACCCCTTGATAGATGTTGAGGAGCGCACGCCGCACGCCGTCCTCCGCCGCTGGGTCCAACGGCTGTCGCCCGGCCCTCAGAGCGTGCCGCGCGTATGCGTCCAACGCGTCGGTGACCGCCAGCGCGACCGGGACACGGCGGCCGGCCTCCCCGTCGGCAACCAACCGGCGGTCGATCTCGGCACGCAGCGCCGACACCAGAGCGGGGTCCGGCACGGTGTCGACGGCGGTCACGGCCGGTACACCGGAGCCTGCCACGGCCGACCGGCCGGGCCGACGAACGAAGGAACGGCGGCGGGAACGTGGTGCGGCGCATGCACCTGCAACGACACGGCCAGAGCCCGCGCCGCACGGAGGAACGGCAGCCTCGTCCAGCCCCACCCCGGCTCCGCCCTACCCGCCAGAACGTCAGCGGCGCGGCGGTCGTCGGGAACGGTCCCCACCACCGCCATGCCAGTCACCCCCGCGATCTCGCCTTCCGTACACAGTGGACGGCCGGCCACCACCAGCCGCGGAGCCGACCGGAGACCCGGCACCGACCGCAGCCTGTCCCGCCGCACCTGCACCGCGTCGACCGCCTCCACCCCTGACCGCATCGCCACCAGGAACACATCGGCTGCCGCCGCCAGCGACCAGGACGGCGAGTCCCATCCCAGCCGGCCCAGGTCGACGATCACCGCCCGCCGGGCGGCCGCCGCCCGCAACAGATCCACACAGTTGTGGGCCACCATGCGGATCGCCTGCGTCGCCTGACCCGCAGCGTCGATCGCCGGACCGTGATGCTGGTCCGCAGGCGCGAAGACAACGCTGATGCCCAACGGAATCGGCCGCGCATAGGCCGCCAGATCACCTCCGCGCCTTCCGGCGCGCGTGTCGGCGGCCAGCTCACTCAGTCCCGGCTCCCGGCGGGCACCGAACCGGAAAGCCAGATCACCACCGGCCGGATCGGCCTCCACCACCAGCGCACCGGGCGTAGGCCACCGGACGGCGAGTGCCACCGCCAGACTCGTCACGTACGGCGCCCCCTTCACCGAACCGATGGCGACCAGCACCTCGTCACCCCTGAACCACGAGCGCGACATCACCGACAGCACCGACCACCCGCACGGCGTCCGCCGACTCCATCAGCAGCGACACCACCGTCGTCCCTGTCGTGTCGGGAGCCTCGACCGCCACCACCGCGCCCCGCGCCTGCAACACCGGCCCGGCAGCCTGCCCTGTCGAGTTCGACACCGCCGGCACGACGACCACCAGCACCTGCACCCCGGCGACCAGACCGAAAGGTGACCGTCCGGCCTTGACCGGAACCGCAACCACCGACTGCCCCGCCGGCGGCCATGCCGCCGGGCCGAGCGCCTCGGCCGACAGCAGGCTCCGCGCCGCCAACGGCAACCGGACCGACCGGCCGACCACCGACGCCCGCTCCGACTCCGGCACCGTCGACACCGACGCGTCCGCGGCGACCCGGACGACCGTCAGGTCGGCATCGGTCAGGACATGGCCCGCCGGAATCGCACCGGCCAGCGCCAGCACGGCCGCCTTCGGGTCCACCCGCAGACCGGTCACCGCGAACGCGAGCGCGCAGACGAGCACCAGCACACTCCCCATCAGGATGTGCGGCAGGCTCCGCCCGCGCCGCAAACCGACAGGTGCAGCCTGGACCGCGCGCCGCTGGTCGACCTCCGCAGCGGTCATGGCCGGAGGCCGCCGGCGTTGAGTGCTCCTGCCTCGCGGACCTCTACGTCGACAGCGGCGGTGGTCGTCAGGTCCGGAACAGTGCCGGCTGCGCCCCCGCCGGTCCACGACACCGTCCAGGTCACCGTCGCCCGCAGGGTGTACGCACCGCCGGACGGCAGACTGGTGTAGGTGTGACCGCAGTCGGACGCCTTCTCCGGATCGGTGCCGGAGGTCCAGGCGACGCCACGGCCGGTGCACGTCACCGTGGCCCCGTCGCCAGGCGAGATGACCAGTCGCCTCGGAGTCGCGGTCGCGGTCACCGACAGGCCGGGCACACTGGCCGTCGCCGATCGCGAACCCCAGGAGCCCTCGTCCAGCCATACCCACGTCGGCAGGAACACGATCTGTGGAGCCGGCGGTGCCGGGCTGAGCCGGATCACCGGAAGCGGAATGTCGAGCCGTGACACGGCCTCCTGCGCCAGTACCTCCGGGCTGACGGTGACCGCACCGTCCGGCAGCCAGACCTGCGAACCGACCAGCGGGACGCCGAGCGGACCGTTGAGATCATCGGCCGAGCAACTGCGCTGGTACCAGGCTCCTGGACCCTGGGCTCCCGGTGGTGGCGGCCCGCCATCGATGCGGTCGTAGTAGCACCCGTCCGACCCGATGGAGCCGCGTCCCTCCTTGAAGCAGGCAACGACGGCGCCGTTGCGGTCGTGGCAGTCCGCCTGGGTGTTGTTGCTGGTTTCCCGATCGCGGCCGGGTGTCTGTGCCTCGACGACGCATCCTGGCACGGGCTTCTCGTCGCAGGTCGCGGGAGCGACCGGATCCGCTATGGCGCTCCCGGTCCACACGAGTCCGGACGCCACCGCCAGCACCGCGGTGGTGACGAGGCGCCTCAGCATGATCCGACCTCGTACGGCACGAAGCTGATGACCTTCCAGGTTCCGGCGAGATCTCTGACGGACGCGGTCACCCGCCGCTTGCCACCGGGAGAGTCGGTGAACGGTGCTCCGCCGGGCGTTGCCTTCACGCGCGTGGACGCCGAGGTGTCGAGGCAGTCGAGCACCTCTACCTTCCCTGGCGTCATCGCCGTCGTCTTCGGGCTCATGGTCACGTCGCCCTTGACGATCACGCCGTCGCGCCTGTTGACGTCCAGGCCGGCTTGCAGCGCAGCCAGGGCGTCGCCGTCGGCGTACCGGCCGATCACGGCATCGTCCTGCGGGTCGGTGGTACGTCCGGCCTCGATGTACGAGGTCCACATCGACCGGTAGGCCGCCAACGCGGCGGTCACGGCGCTGGTGCTCGGGTCGGGCGTCGGGGTCGCGGCGGGTGCGAGTGACACCGCCGGCGGTTCCGGTGACCGGTCCCGCCGGGGTGCACCGCAACCCGAAAGCACGAGAAGGCCGGCGATCAGCGCCGACGTCGTCCTGCCGCCGGCCTCCCACCACCGCGGCGTCTCCGCCCGCATCCACCGACCTCCCCGCACGCACAAACAACGGTTGTGGTCTATGCGTACACCACGGAACCCCACTTACCGCAAGGCAAGTAGATTGGCGACCGTCTCTACGAACTTCGGAGGTTGCAGTCGATGGTGGAAACGACGGCCGTGGTGATCGGCGCGAGCGTCGGAGGTCTCGCGACCGCACGTGTGCTGGCCGACCGGTTCGACCAGGTCGTCGTCCTCGAACGTGACCTGCTTCCCGTGGACGCGACCGCGAGACCGGGCGTTCCCCAGGGCGCCCATCCCCACACCATGCTCGTGGCGGGGCTGAATGCGTTGGAGGAGCTGTTCCCCGGCTTCGAGAAGGGCCTGGAGGCCGACGGCGCCACCGTTTTCGAAGCCGGAACGAACCTGACGTTCTACCGGTTCGGCGAGCGCTGGCCGTTCGTGTCCACCGGCGTGCGGCTGCTGTGCGTCAGCCGTCCCCTGCTGGAACTGACCATGCGGCAACGACTCGCCGCGGCACCGAACGTGGAGATCCGCGACGAGACGGTGGTTAGCGGCCTCGCCTGCGGCGGCGGCCGGATCACCGGCGTCGTCCTGGCCTCGGGTGAGACGCTGCCGTCAGACCTGGTCGTCGACTGCACCGGACGCGGCACCCGATCGGACCGGTGGCTCGAGGCGCTCGGGTTCCCCACGCCGACCGCGTCGGAGGTCAAGATTGGCGTGAGTTACGCCAGCCGGACTCTGCGGCGCAACCCTGGCGACCTGACCGAAGGCGGCGCCCTGTACATCGTCGCGACACCACCGCACGAAAAGAGGGTCGGCCTGGTCCTACCCCTCGAAGGCGACCGGTGGCTGATGGCACTCGGCGGATGGCACGGCGAAGGGCCCTCAGCGGATCCGGACGACTTCGCCGAGTACGCCCGCTCGCTGCCGCATCCGCCGGTCGCCGACCTGCTGGCCAAAGCGGAACCGTTGACCGACATCGAGATCCAGCGGTTCCCGTCCAGCCGCCGCCGCCACTTCGAGCGCCTGAAGCGCGTCCCAGCCGGGTTCGCCGTGGTCGGTGACGCGTTCGCGACCTTCAACCCCATCTACGGACAGGGCATGACCGCCGCGCTTTTGCAGGCCCAGGCACTCGGCGCCGCGATCGACCGCTCCGGCGCGGCGAGCCCAGCGATGGCAAAGCGCTACTTCTCCGCTGCGGCGAAGATCGTGTCCGTGCCGTGGCGGTTCGCCACGGGTGCGGACTTCCTGTATCCGGAGACGACCGGCGCCAAGCCTCCAGGCATCGACCTCCTCAACCGCTACTCGATGCGCGTCCAGCAGGCCGCCCTGCGCTCGACCGAGGTACGCCGTGTATTCACGTCGGTGCAGCACCTGATCGCGCCCGCGTCACGCCTCCTCACGCCCGCAATGGTGCTCAAGGTCCTCCGCGCGTCACGGCGGACGTGACCGCCGTCGCAGCGGTCCTACGATCACGGCCGATCCGTCGGTACGCCGACGCGACCGCCACCAACCAGGCGACCTGCCCGTCGTAGCCGCCGGGCGGATCGGCTATCGGCGTCGTGTCGGGATCGGTCGCCCTGCGGTCATCCCTCTGAGCGTCGACACCGCGCGCGATCCGGGCAGCTTCCTCCTCGGCCGGGTTTCCCTGCAATGGGACCGCGTCAGAGCTGATCCACGGCCGCAGGGCGAGTCGTGCGTCGCAGATCTCCACGACGCGGCGCGTCAACGCGAAGTCCACCCCGCGCAACGGAGCCCGTCCGTGGTCGAGCCGGTGGTCCAGGACCAGATTCGGACTGGACCGGACGAGATCACGCCACAACGGGTACAGCCGCCGGTAGGCCTGCCTGCGGCCGACCCAACGCCGCGCCCCGTCGATCGCCGGCCCCCATGCCGGCATCGTGAACCCGACCGCGCAGAAGATACAGCTGAACAGGATGAGGACGGCGCTGATGTTCTTCTCTCCCGTCGGCCTGAACCCCGCCCAGTAACCGACGATGAAGGCGGCCTTGTTGACGCAGTATAGGAAGCCGAACCCGGCCCCCACGGCCGCGAGCCGCATGCCGCGACGGGACCATGGCCGCGGAGTGGCGCGGGCGAACCGCCACGCAAGGCGCACGATGTCGACCGTGTACCAGACGAACGCCGCCAGATAGACGAGCAGGTACGCGCTGACCGCCGGCATCCGGGCGTCCTCGACGTTGAACGTCACGGAGTCCGTACGGCTGTTCGCCACGGCGTGGAAGGCCACCAGGGTTGCCCCGGCCGCGACCGACACCCAGATCCGCAGTGCGATCCGCTTGCGTGCCAGCTCCGGCGGGTACGCCAGCATGACGAGCTGCGCCTCCGCGCACGCGACGAGGCCCATGACACAGAGGTGCGCGATCAACCGCCACAGCTCGTTCACCCCTGTCGCCCGGTCGAGGGCAGCGCCGACGGTCGGCACCGACAACGTCATTCCGACCCCGACGAACGTGAACGCGAACGCGGTTCCGGCCCGGCCGGGTGTCCACCGGCGGCGGTTGAGGTAGAGCGTGAACGCGAGGCCGACAAAGCTGATGACGGCGCATGTCGCGTAGCTCGGTCCGCTCATAGCGGCCGCTCGAAGAGGTTGCTCAGCCGGGCGGCGATGGCCGCGTCTTCGATGCTCTGCCCGGGCACCTCGGACACGTCGGGGACCTGGCTGACCCGTTCCATGAGGATGGTCGCCATCGTCTCGGCCTCCTGCTCCTCCCGTCCGCCGTAGGTGCCGTTACGGTTCAGGACCCGGTTGACGAGCTCCGGCGACAACCTCGGGAAGACCAGCCTGGCGGCGTCCGGTTCGTCGATCGGCATTGGCTCGTGACCGAGGAGGATGTGGCCGAGCTCGTGGCTGATGATGTGGTCGCGGTGCAGCCGGTTGGTGCTCTGCTCGTAGGCGATGATGTGCCCGCCGTCAGTGGTGAAGAGAGTCAAGCCGAACGGAGCACCGGCCGGCATGGCGATACCGCAGAGCCGGATCCGGTGGCCGAGGCAACCTCCGGCACGGTCGGCCAGCTCAACGGCGTCGAACGGATCGGGGATCCGCAGTCCGGCGGCCTCCAACTCGGCGAGCCGCTCGTGACACCGACGAAGAACCTCCGCCGAACTCATTCTCACTCCTTCGCGGGCTTCCAGGTTCGAGCGGACCGAGCGCCACACGGCGACGATCATCAGGACGGTGGTTCAGCCGGCCCGTTCGAGTGCCGGCCCGCATCGGGCTCGGGGGCGTTGTACACGCGCTCGACGATGTCGCGGATCGCGCTGAGTTTCGCGTCGGACATCTCGCCGAGACGGGCGACGACCGCTCTTACGCGCAGGTCGCGCATGCCCTTCAGCGCAAGCAGGTCGCGTTCGATCTCCGCCGCCTCGGCGGTGTCGAAGAAGTACGCGGGCTGAACATCGAAGACCTCGGCAAGCGCCTGGATGACCTCGAGCCGCGGGTTGTCGCGACGGCCGGTCCGCAGCTGCCAGATGTAGACGTTCGTGACAGTCGCGCCCTCTCCGCGCGCCTCCGCCCGGGCGTTGATCGCGGCCGCGACCTCCTTGTCGCTGTAACGCTTGTCGCGGCCCGGCGGACGGACGGTGTCGAGCAGGACGGTCAGCCGTCTGGCCAGGGTCGTGGGCGGGACCGCGGGCCCGTCGTCGGTCATCCGCCCCTCCCCCCACGTCGACCGTTGTCCACAGCGATAAACAGCGGTTGACAGAGCAACCTACCGTCAGTCTAGGATCACCACCAGTAGATATCAACCAGTGTTAATCGCTGGCGGGTCTGCTCGACCGGTCGCGGGTGGCCGCCCGTCGCTGTTCACGAGCCTCGCGCTGGGCACACCGAGGAGGGACTCCGCATGCGCACAGACGACAGCTCCACGCTGGCTCCGCCGTCGGCCGTCGACGCCCGCCTGTTCCACGACGCGGCCCGCAGGTACGGGCACCGGTGGGCCTTCGACATCATCGAGGAGCTCAGACGGCGGCCCATGCGGTTCAACGACCTCATGCGGGCGATCACTCCGACACCGCACGCGAAGTCGCTGCGCGACTCGTTGAGACGGCTTCAGGAGCAGGGACTCGTCGCGCACCCCGAGGCCGGCGAGGGTGCTCGGTACGAGATCACCGCCGCAGGCGTCGGCCTCGCCCAGGTGGTGACGGAGTTCGCCACGAATCTTCAGCACTGGTCCGCAACGCACCTGCCCTCAAGCGGAACGGACGGCCCCTAGCCTGATCGCTGCCCGCCCGACAACGCCGAGAGATGCACAGCGAACGCGGCCGACAGGCTTGCCAGGAGCGCTCGGCCTTTGTCCGCGGTGCCGGCCGAGGGTCGGCCGATCACTCCGGTGTTCGTGTAGGCGCCCATTCCGTGCACCAGCAGCATGGGGCGGTCGTCGGCGCCATGGTCGCCTGCCACGAAGTCCTCGCCCACCGCGTCTGGACACACATGGAGGAGGACTGACACTTCCAGCTCGCCGGCGTGCATGTCGTGGTGGCCATCGGTCTCCAGCTGGGCAGCGTCCCTCGCCGTCTCCCAGTCGGTCCGCGTCGGGAACAGGGTCATCGAGTCCGGCTCCGCGGCGTTCGCGGTCTGCACGATGTTGCTCAGCACGTAGTTGCCTCCGTGGCCGTTCACCAGTGCCAACCGCGTAACGCCGCTCCGCGCCAGCGAGGACCGGATGTCGTCGATCATCGCCGAAAGGGTCTGGTGGCTGATGCTGACGGTGCCGGGCCAGGCGGAGTGCTCATGCGAGCACGAGATCGTGATCGGGGGCAGCGATAGGACGTTGTACTTCTCGGCGATCGAGGCCGCGATCGCCGCGGCGACGATGGTGTCGGTCGCCAACGGTAGGAATGACCCGTGCTGCTCGTAGCTGCCGATCGGCAGGACTGCGACGGTCGGGGTCCGGGAGCTGACGTCGGTCGTCGTGGTGGTCGGTATCAGGTCCACCGGATCATCTTGTCACCGGCCCGTTAGCGCTACCCGGTACGCATCGAGGAATGGTCGAACGCCGGTGAGCGCGCCGTGCCGGCGCAGGCCGAGCACCAGAGGTTGGGTCGCACGGACCACGCGGTAGGAGCCGGCAGTCCGTGCGAGTTGAAGGGCTTGTTCGCCGTGTTGTGCCGCTCGCTCCGGGGCGACCGGCAGGTAGCACTCCCCGAGGTATGCGTGCCAGACGCCGGTGTCGATCGGCGAGGTCGCTCCTCCAACGGTGAGAAGGGTTTCAAGAATCTCCGCTGCGGTGGCCGGATCGCCAAGGAGTTGCCGGCAGCGAGCGTCGACGGCGGTGACGTACCGCAGGTCGCAGTGCTGGGCGAACGTGTCGGGCGCGTCGATCATCGCGCTGCCGAGTTCCCGGCGGGCCGCCGACATCGCGAGGAACGCGTCGTCGTCGCCGGCGCACGCCAGCCCTTCTGCCATGCGCGACAGGCAGAGGACGCGCGTCCGGGGAGGAACCGCGGCCAGGGTCAGCGATTGTCGGGACAGCTCGATCGCTCTACGGGCGTCGCCGTGGTCGAGGGCGCGCTGGCTCTGGCGCATGAGCGTGTAAGCGATGAGCGGTTGATCGCCCGCGTCGGAAGCCCGGCGATGGGATCGGCTCAGCCAGACGTCGCCGTTCGGATCTCCAGTGTTGTCGGAGATCCAGCTCATGAACTCGGACCAGCGGGCATCGACGCCGGCCAGAGACCGATCGGCAGCGCCACGGCGCAGGCGCTCAAGAACCGTCAGGTGTCGGCGGACCCGGCCGCGGACGGAATCGGACGTGTGAGGTCGGTTCAACGACGTGAGGTCGTCCAGTTCATGAAGCCATGCTTCGACTGTGTCGGGCACCTCACCGGCGAGTTCGTCGTCCACCTCCGAGTCAGTGATCGCGACCGGATCCTCCGACACTTCGCCCGCTCGATCGTCGCGCCGACGAGATGGAGTCAGGCCCAGCGCCTCGTCGTTGTCGACGTTGAGCACCCGCCGCAATGCGGCTCGGCGTTCCGCGCTCGGCCACCGGTGTTCCCCGCGCTCGAGCTTGCCGACCCAGCTGTGGTCGACGTAGTGGGCCGCCGCCTGCCTGGCCGGGTAGAGGTGGTCGAGTGCCGCGTTAACGGCGTCGGCGAGCTCGGTCCGGGACAAGGGCGCGCCGCCCCGCCCGTGTGGGGGCCGCATTCGCCTGCGGGCGTCGGCGAGCAGCCGGTTCGGCACGCTTCCCCGATCTTTCATGTATCACCTCCCGGGCCTCGCGGTTCTCGTGGCTCAGGCATGCACGTTCAGCATCGCACCGCAGACGTGCCCTGGTTCACCGTCCCCTCGATCGGCCGCCGCAAAGCTACAGGTAGCCTCCGCTGGCCAGACGTGACCCGACGCGCGCATTCTGAGGACCGTCGGACGAGAATGGAGGCTCGTCATGCCACGGCGCAGGGACGTCCCGGTCACCGCCAACACGAAGCTCCGTGACGCCCGGCTCCGGTTCCCTTCACCGCAGCGGCCGAGGCAACGCATGTCTCGCGCCGAGCTGGCCCACGCCGTCAACGCGGCGCTCGACCTCCTCTATCCGGGACGGTCACTCACCGCCCAGTACGTCGACGCCCGGTGGGTCGGGAAGCTCGAACGCGGCGAACACCGGTGGCCCAGTGCCGAACGGCGTGCCGGACTTCGACGCGCTCTGGGGGCCCTCAGCGATTCCCAACTCGGGCTGTTCGTTCCCCGGCGGACCGATGCGCCCAAGGCTGACTCCACCGTCATTCCCATGGTCGACGTTCCTGCGATCCGCGGCTCGCTCCAGCGTTACGTCGCGATCTCCACGGTGCTGGCACGGGAACCACTAAAGGAACCCGCTTCGGCTGTCGACCTCCGCGCACGGGTCGACAGCGCCTGGACCTCTTTCCAGCGGGGCAGCTACACCGCCCTGGGCGCCCGTCTCCCGGACCTGCTGCGCGTGGCTCAGGACCTGCACCGGTCCACCGACCTTGACCAACGCCACACCGCGGCAGGCCTCCTGTCGATGGTGTACCAGGTCACGGCGTCGTCGCTGTGGAAGGTCCGCGAGGGAGATCTCGCGTGGCTGGCGGCCGAACGTGGGCTGGCGCTAGCCGAACAGACCGGTGATCCGCTGCTGATCAGCGACGCCGCCCGTCGAGTCGCGCAGGGCCTAGCGGTCAACGGGCAGCCCCGGCAGGCGCTGGACCTGCTGCGCGCGGATGTCGATCGGCTGGAGCCGGGCCTCGGGACGGCGGGCCCCGCCTACCTGTCGTTGTACGGGATGCTGTTCCTCCTCGGCGGCGTCATCGCCGCCCGCGCCGAAGACTCGACCCTCGCCTCCGACTGGCACCGCGAAGGCGCCCGCATCGCCTCCCGCCTCGGCGCGGACCGCAACGAACGCTGGACTGCGTTCGGACCGACCAACGTCGTCCTCCACCGCGTCGCCGCTCTCGTTGACCTCCAGGACGGCGACGCTGCGATCGACGCCGCCGCCGACGCGACGCCGCACGGGCTGGCGATGCTCCCCCGCGAGCGGCACGCCGCATTCCTCGTCGACATCGCTCGCGCGCACGCGCTGAGACGCGACCGCCACACGGCCACCACCGTGCTGCTCGAAGCAGAGAGCATCGCCGCTGACGAGGTCCGCTGCCGCCCGGCCGCCGCAGGCCTGGTCACCGACCTGCTCGCAGCAGGTCCCGGAGCCGCTCCCCTGCCGCTTCGGGAACTGGCCGCGCGCTGCCACGCCGGCGCCACCGCATGAGTGCGACGCCGCCCCGGCGGGTTCTCCACCTCATCGTCTGCGGCGGGCCCCGGGCGGGACAAGCGGGCAACGGCATCCGGCTCGCCCATGCCCGCGGATGGGACGTCGTCGTGGTGGCCACCCCGGCCGGTCTTGACTTCATCGACCAGCCGGCGCTCGAGGCGCTCTCCGCACGTCCGGTATTCCACGCCTACCGCCGCGACCCTGACACACCCAGCCTGCCGCCGGCGGACGCGACCCTCGTCTGCCCGGCCACCTTCAACACGATCAACAAGCTGGCCGCGGGGTTCTCGGACAACCTCGCCCTCGGTCTGCTGACCGAGGCGGTCGGCACCCGCGCGCCGCTCGTGATCGCGCCCGCGCTCAACAGCAGCCAGGCCGGCCATCCCGCCTTCGCCCGCAGCGTCAACGAACTCCGGGCCGCGGGTGCGGTGGTCCTTATCGGACCCGGGATCTACGAGCCCGTCGCGAAGGGCACGGGACGCCGGCCGTATCGGTGGGATCGCGCACTCGACGCCGTTGACGACCTCGATAGCCGCAGGTCAGAGCCTGGTCGGACCTGAAGTCGGTACATCGGAACGGACTGCAACTCGGGATTCTCCCAGGGCCCGTGTCTCCCGCATCGTTGATCCGCAAGAGTTCCGTGCTCATGGACTCGCGGGAGGTCCGATGCTCTGGCTCGTGGTCGTCCTGGTCATGACGGTCGTCGGCGTGGTCGCCGGGTTTCTTCTCGGCAAGCGGGCGAGCGCATGGTGCCCGGGCTGCGGACGGACATCGGCCGGCTTACACCCCGTCCGTTCGCACTCCACGCAATCGGCGACGCCGACGCCACACCTCACGGACCGCTGGTCGCGTGGGGAATGACGTTGCCCGACGGGTCGGCTGTCACCGTCGACTGGCGAGACGGACCGCCGTCCGACGTCACGCTGAGCACGAATCCGGAGCGGGCCGCTCGACTCCACGACGCGGAACTCGTGTGGCTCCGACCGCTGACCCGTACCGCGGCCTAACGGCCGGACCAATCACGTACTGACGAAAGGAATCTCGGTGTCCAACGCCGGATCAACTTTGCCCGGCACCGCGAAGCGCGTGCGGCCGTTGCTGACGGTCGCGCAGCTCCGCGAGTTGCTCGAACGCGTCGAACGCAACGGCGGCGGTGACTGGGACGTCGACATCTTTCCCGACTCGCTCGTCGCCAGGAACGCAGCACAGGACGACATCGACTTCGGGCTGCTGCGCTACGGCATCACCGGCGTCGACACGCT
Organism: Virgisporangium ochraceum; assembly: GCF_016863655.1. Taxonomy (GTDB): domain Bacteria; phylum Actinomycetota; class Actinomycetes; order Mycobacteriales; family Micromonosporaceae; genus Virgisporangium; species Virgisporangium ochraceum. The sequence goes on along the minus strand of NZ_BOPH01000129.1, from coordinate 40,171 downwards.
CGGCGGGGACGGGACCCAGGACTTCGTCCTCATGAGGTTCGCGCCCGCACCTCTTGGACACGGCCACGCGCGGACGGGCAGCGGACCGTCGCGCACCGACGGCACCTGAGTCCCGGCATATCGACCACACCGACCGATCTGTCCGTGTCGCGTCGACAGCAAGTGGCGGTGCCGCCCCGCATGGGAAGGCGCCCGCCGACGATGCTCATCTACCGCCGATGCAATTACGACCGACCTAGCAAATCTGGAGGGTCGCCATGGTCCCTGCGATCAACGTAGGCGGCGCCGTCACCATGAAGGAGGCTGACCGCTTCCCCTGCCACGGTGACGTAACTGTGCGAATCGCCGAGCGCCCGTCCGTCCATCTGCAGAGCGGCAGGGTCCGGATCCCAGCTGGCCGAGCCGGAATCGCTTCCGACGACGGGGCATTGGTCGGTTGCACGACCCTGGTCCGCACAGCGGCGCTGAGACCGGCGCTATGAGCGCCTTATACATCGCGGGCGCCCTGGCCGATCAGCTCGAGCAGGCGCATGAGGTCATCTATCGCCATTTGATCAGTTGCGTCCCTTGCGCTTCGGGCCGGCCCTGTCAGGAGCGCGACCGAGCCGAGGGCGTGTTCGTCCGCTACGGAGTTCTTCCGCGCCGCATACGAGGGATGACCACGTGGCCGCGCATGTGACCCGCGAGCAACCGCCGTACGTCCCGATCATCGCTGCTTCGCGGACAGCGGCCGCCGCCTTCGTCCGGCCGTCACGTGAGCGCGCTGACCACGTCGTCCACCACCCGCCCGCGGTCGCCGCCGTCGCCGAGGCCACCGCATGACCACCGTCCTCCGACGGCAACTGGGACGACAACTCCGGCAACTCCGCGAGGCTGCGGGCAAGACCCTGGCCGATGTCCGCGAAGCCGGACTGGCGTCGCCGGTCAAGCTCTGGCGCATCGAAAGCGGTCAGGTGGTGGTGAAGGTCGGCGACGTACGCGGTCTGTGCTGGCTCTACGAGGCCGACATCGCCACCACCGACATGCTCACCCGCTGGGCGGTCGGCAGTCGAGAGCCAGGCTGGTGGGAAGACTTCGACCAACCCATGTCCACCCGTGCCGGGCTCTACGCCGGGCTTGAGGCCACCGCTCACCATCTCTACATCTACGAACTGGGACAGGTGCCCGACCTTCTCCAGACCGCCGACTGCGCCCGAGCGCACTACCTCGCAGTCCACCCCAGCGCCGCCCAGACGGCCGTCCATGACTTCGTGAAGCATCGCCAGGAGCGTCAAGCGGCACTGACCCAGCGGATCCCACCGATGCGGCTGACCGCGGTGCTCGCCGAGAACGCGCTGACCCGGCCCTTCGGCACCCCAGAGGCTATTCGCGAGCAGATCGAACTTCTCGTCGAACTCGCCCACCACGTCCACATCGACATCCGATACCTACCGTCGAGCAGCGGGATTCACTCCACGGTGCGCTCCGGCGGCTTCACGATCCTCGAGTTCGTCGACCCGGATGATCCCGACCTTGTATACGTCGAGACACACACCGGAGCCCGCTACCTGGAACGGCCCGACGAACTCGCCGAGCATCGACGCATCTTCGAGCGCGTCTACTCCCTCAGCGTCCCAGCCAGCGAGTACGGTCTCTGATCCGTCGTTTCGGCCATTTTCAATTTGCACCCGCCTCGCGATCTGCCAGGGTTCCGAGAGAGGCGGCTGACTCCATCTCCATCCGAGCCGGAACTCGACGATCCGTGGCCGCGAGCAGCGAGGTCATGGCCGCCTCCCAACTCCAGAAACTTGGCCGCCAGCGGCATTGAATTGGAGTGGCCGCATATCAGCCGAACGCGTCGGTCGCAGCGGGGCTGGCGCTGATGTCGACCCGCTTGTGTCGCCCACAGCATGTTGCGGTTTTTGAGATTCCCAATTCTGGAGGCGGAGCGCGTTACGGTTTGAGGATTCAACCAGTGAATTGGAAGTACGAATCAGGCTATATCGGTGCGGGTTGGTTGGTTTCAGTTCAGGACGTTTCCTGCCCGATCGTGGAAGTAGTCAGCGCAAACGCGCGCCACGGCCTGTTGTACCGTGTCGGACCGCATCAGAACCGTCGATCACCCTGGAATACCCACCCTGCCACTGGCCGGCCCGCCGACCCCGGCCACCATCGTCACGTCGCCGTCCGACGACCGCCCAACGCAGCCTGGGACGGCCGTCGCGGTTGGGAGCTCGGTTCCAGCCCGGCGGGCCAGGTGATCTACTCAACGCCACCCCTCCGTCGCTGGCGAGGTGCACGGCGTCGGCGCCACGAACGGTGGCTTGCTCTTACCGCCGCGACCAGGCCGAGGGCGGCGCTGGCGAGCGTGAACAGGTCGCCGAGGACGGTGGTCACGGTGGTCCAGATCTGCATGGTGGTCGGCCTTTCGTGCATAGGATCGGTTGCGGCTCCAGGTTCGCCCTGATTCCGGGTCGCGGTCTGTCCGCTGCCGTAACGTGCTCGGTCGTGGGCCTCGGGCCAGGACCGGAGCAACGATTAGGAGCACACCGCCCGTACGCTGAGCGCACAGCAGAAGGCTCAGGAGGGCATGGCGATCAGCGGGCGGGGTCAACCGGTGGACCAGTCGCGGTGGCCGGCGCAGGGGCCGTGGCGCAACTGGCTGAACCTGTGCGTGCGGATCCATCGTGAGAACGGGCTGCCTAGCTTGCGGACGCTCGCCGGTCGGATGCAGCTCTCATCGCCAAGCCGGATCGGGGAGATCCTGCGTGGCATTGGATGGCCCGCGGACGACATCCAGGCCGAGCGTCTTCTGAGTGCACTCGGCGCGACCGACGCGGAACTGAAACGAGGAAGACAGCTCTTCGTGAAGGCTCGCGTCGAGCGGGACGGGGCGGCGGTCCGACGGCAACGTCCGGACTGGTGGCACCGGTCGGGCTACAGTGAGCAGCTCGCCGATCTGGCGCCGATTGAACTCCTCGACCGTGATGAGGAGCTCGACGAACTCGCTGCTTGGTGCGCCGTTGATGAGGCGTACGTGTGGTGGCAGGCGCCGGCCCGGGCAGGCAAGTCGGCGCTGATGTCTCGGTTCGTCCTGAACCCTCCGCCGGATGTGTGGGTGGTGTCGTTCTTCGTCACAGCGCGGTTGGCGAGCTAGGCAGACAGCGCGGCCTTCACCGAAGGTCTGCTGGACCAGCTGAGGGCGATCACCGGCGATCAGCCGCCGCTAACCTCGGTTGCCCAACGAGACCGGCAACGCCGGCGTCTCCTTGCGGATGCCGTGGAAAAGGCCGCCTCGGCCGGGTGCCGGCTGGTGTTGCTCGTCGACGGTCTTGACGAGGACTGCGGATCATCGCCGGGGTCGGGTCAGGCAAGCATCGCCTCGCTACTCCCCAAGCGCCTGAACGGCCTCAAAATTATTGTCGCGGGGCGCCCGGACCCGCCGATACCGGCCGATGTAGACCCCGATCACCCACTACGCACCGCCCGGATACGCCCTCTGTCGGCCTCGCTGCACGCTCGTCAGGTCACCGAGCTTGCCGACCGTGAACTGGACGAAATCCTCGCGGTCGACCCCGATCGTCATCATGGGCTCGGATTCCAGGTGATCGGCCTGGTCGCTGCCAGTGGCGGCGGGCTTACCCGCGATGATCTTCAGGCGCTGACCGGTCGGCCGGCGTACGAGATCGAGCGGCTCCTGCGCGGCGTGTTCGGCCGTACCGTGGCCGGTCGTACAGACCGGCGTGCCGACGGCCGGGTATACCTGTTCACCCACGAGACCCTGCACGTGCAGGCTCTCGACCGACTCGGGTCGCCAACGATCGCGGACTTTCAGGGCCGCCTCCACACGTGGGCGGATAGGTACCGACAGCTGCGATGGTCCTTGGAAACACCAGCTGGCTACTTGATTCGCGGCTATTTCCGGATGTTGAAGAGCGCCGGGGATCTTCAGGCGATGTACGCGTTGGCCGCCGACACCGATCGACACCGCTGGCTGCGGGTCGTTACGGGAGGGGACGACATTGCCCTCGTCGAGATCCGTGATACCCAGCACGCGTTGCACCGTTCTGGCGACGATCACCTACCCGACGTCGCTCAGCTGGCCTGGCTGCGGGAGTGGATCCGTCGACGGAACAACCACGTTCCGTGGTCGCTCGTGGAGGCTCGGGCGCGCTTGGGCCAGATCGCGCGGGCTGAAGCACTTGCTCATTCACTGACAGGCATGGACGACCGCGCCGTGGTATTCGCCACGTTGGCGGGCATCGCGGCTGAGCGTGCCGAGTTCGACGAGGCCGAACGCCTGGCCGGCTCGATCCCGGCTGGACGGCGCCAGGTAGAAGCGCTGCTCGCCGTCGCAGCGCATGCGGTTACGGCCGGCGAGCTAGCGCGGGCGCGCAGGCTGGTTGACTCGGCGGCCGGCCAGGTGGTCGCTAGTCCCGACTTGCAGCAGGCCGGGGTGTACGGCCAGCTCGCGGTCGCGGCGGCTCGGCTCAACGATCGTGCTGCGGCGGCGCGGTTCGCCGACCAGGCCGAGAGATGCGCCGCAGCCATGCTGTACCCCGGGATGCGGCAGCAAGAATTCGAGGTGGCAGGCATCGCCGCAGTGAAGTCCGGTGATGCCGACCGCGCGGTGCGGCTACTCAGCCACTCATCCGGTCCGTCCGCCCAGATACAGCAGCTGCAAGTGCTCGCGCACACCGCAGCTCGGCACGGCGACAGGGAAAGGGCAGCTGCGTGGATGCAGCAAGCAGCTGACCTAGGCTCGACGGTCGACGACGCGCAGGATCGCGCCGACAAGTGCGCGCTGGTCGCGATAGGGTTCGCGGATCTCGGCGACGCCCGACGCACCGCCGAGATGATCGAACACGCCGTCGCCATCGCACGGCAACTCGGACACGCGGAGCGTGCTCGGGTGCTCTGCTGGTGCGCGGAAGCAGTGATCACGGTAAACGGAGTCGGTCACGCGGTTGCCCTGGTCAGCGAGGCCGAACAGGCGGCGCGGTCCGTTGCTGAGCCGCGTGAGGGTGCCGCCCAACTCGCCTGGGTCGCCGGGCTGGTAGCCACCATCGACACGGTGTGGTTTGGACGCCTGCTGGAGGAGCTCGACCAATCTGATTTACACGACCAGGTGCTCGAGGATGCTCTTCGCCGATCGGGCGATGCCAGCCCGGAGCGCTTGTGCGAGCTCGCTGGCATGATTCACGACCCGTTCCGGCGGGCGCAGGCTTTGGCTGGAGTCGCCGTGAGCCTCGCCTGCAACGGTGCCTTCGACGAGGCAGCCAGGTGCGCCGATCAGGCAGAGCAGATCGCCCAGTCCATCGACACCGCCGAGGCCAGGACCGCATCGCTGGTCGCGGCTATCAACGCCATGCTGTTTCTGGGCGATCATGACCGGGCGGCTGCGCTGGCTGAACGCCTTGAATCCATTGTCGGCCTGCTTGACTCGGTCGGACCGGGTACGTCGCTGCGGATCGCCGGGATCGAGGCGCTGGTTGCCGCAGGCAACCTGGCGGCAGCGCTGCGGCTCGCCCGCACTATCGAACAACCTTCCGGAGATCCGGGCGTGATCACCGCGGTAGCACTCGCCGCTGGACGCGCAGGTCTCGCCAGCCGCGCTCGCGAAATCGCGTTGTCGCTCCCCGTCGTCCCGTACAGAGTCCGCGCGCTGACACAAACTCGCAGACGAACGCCTTGCCGCGGGCGAGCCCGAGCAGGCAAACGAACTGGTCGTGCTTGCTCACACGATCGCGGACGCGATCATCGAATCGCGCGACCGTGACCAGGCACTGTCCTGGCTTCCGACTGTGCTGTGCCGGCTGGATGACCTCGAGGTCGCCCGCCGCGTCGCCGGCATGATCCGCTCCCCCGACCTTCGGATGGCGACCCTCGTGCAGATCGCGGAGACCGCGACGGCGGACGGAAACGCCGACATAGTCGGAAAGGTCATCGCAGAGGCCGAGGATCTGGCGACCACCCTGGAAACGGGGTACGCGAGGGTGAATGCCCTCGGGCGGCTCGCTGCGGCAGCAGCGGCGAGCAGCCTGCCCGGCATGGCCGAGCAGCTCCTCGAGCGAGCGGCTGCTGCAGCACGTGTCGACCCGCTGATGCGGGACCAGCTTATTGTTATCGTGGGCGTCGCAGCGGCGAAGGCAGGGCGGCTCGATCTTGCGGAGGCGCTACTCGGCGAACGTGGCACTCTGCGAATTTCCTTGAGTTCCACCGCATCGGACATCGCCGAGATTCTCGGGCTGATGATCCAGCAGGACGATGTCGAACGGGCGACCCGCGTCCTGGACGGTGTCATCGGATCGTGGCGGCCGCACATCCAGAAGCGGCTAGCTGAGGCTGCGGCGCAGGCAGGAAATCTCACGGCCGCAGAGAAGCTCGCTCAGTCGCTCGAGGATCCTGGCCTTCAAGCGTCTGCGCTCGCCGTGCTCGCAGCGGCATCTCCCGCTCACGCACAACGTTCGCTGTTGTGTCGGGCGTTGATCGTGGGTGGCTGGGATAGCTGCTTCGTCGTGATGGCTCGTGTCGCGCCCGATCTGGCGAAACGGTTCGCCGACGAACTGCTCGCCTTCGACAGTGACGCGGGTTCCCAACATCTTGCAAAGGTGATCAAGCCGGTTTTGGCCATTTAGAATCTTTGCGACATCTGGGCCGTCATCCAGCGTCACGATGATCTTCGACTGATCCTGCCTCATGTCGGGCCGTGCGCGGCCTAGCATGCGGCAGTGACACGCAGCGCAAATTGGGTCGCACCGGCAACGGTGAGAGTTAACGTGCGAGCATCAGGCCATGGCGCTGATCTCCGCCGATGCCCTGGCCGGATTCCTTCTCGAAGAGGCGATCGCCTTCTTGCTCAGCTCGAACGGATACCGACTCCTGCAGCAGTCCGACGCTGACGAGCAGGCGTTGCGTCAGGCGGGACATGGTCTGCTCGTTCGAGGCAGGGGTGCCGATCACCAAGCTGACGTGTTGGGCGACCTGCTGATGCCTACACCGTTCTCCCTGCCGGTCCGGCTGTTCGTCGAGGCGAAGAACCGTGGCTCCAAAGTCGGTCTGGCAGAGGTACGCAACGCCCACGGTGTCATCGACGACGTCAACCAGCACTACTCGACCGCGCTGTCGGCGTCCTACCGGCAACCGCTCCGCCGATACCAATACCGCTATGCTCTGTTCTCGGCGGCCGGATTCAAGAGGGAAGCGCAAAGCTACGCACTCGCCCAGCAGATCTCACTCGTCGACCTGTCCGGACCTGCGTTCCAACCCCTCATCGCCACCGTGGAGAGGGCCGCACAGCTGATCCTCGCCGAAGCTGCCGCGATCAATCTCCCTTCCTTCCCTGTTCGACAGGCACGACTGGCACTCCGAACTGCCTTCGGAAGTGTTGAAGCCGAAGTATCTACACCCCGCGCAGTCACCGACAGCACGAATGGGGGTCTGTCCGAAGACGTACTGGTGTCCTGGGCCGCTCGGGTGACCGCTGAACTGCAGGACTCCGCCATCGGTGAGGGGCTCATCCTGGGCTTCCCCGCAGCTCCGTTCATCCTGGCCATGCACCCGGACAGCTTGGAAGACTTCGAGACTTTTGTCGCCGAACACGGTTCGGACATCCCGGTGGACATCCGATTCGGACGCCAGGGAACTCGCGGGGACTGGACCATCACCCCCGCGGCGGACCCTGACGCCTTCCGACTATCGTTCGGTCTTCCCGGCGCACTCGAGACCTGGCTGCTGTCCGTGCCTGAGCAGGAACGCCGGCGCGCGGCCGATGCCAGAGGCACCCTCCTGCAAACCATCAGCCTCTTTCTTGAGGATCGGCTGGTCCAACTGCGGTACCAGCCGGTACAAACGCCCCCGCCACCAGACGAGAACGAGACTCAGGACGACGAACAGGTTCAATACGACGCCGGAACCGACGCAGCCGACACCTCATTCCTGCGACGAAACCTTCCGGCGCAGCCCCGGCCGCGGAGACAACCCGAGCCGCGACCCATGATCGACGACCAGGTCGAGCGGGTTCCACGCGACGTTCGAGGCTGGTCAACGCGGGCGGCTGCTCAGTTGATGACCGAGCTCGACGCTCTCTACCCAATACGGGCGGCCCTGATCCGTACAGCAGCGCATCAGGACGGTCGATTGGAGCGGGCACAGGTGTACGCGATCGCCGACTTTACACCGGACCGGACACTGCGCGGCCTGACGCGTCCCACAAACCGCATCACGGCCGCCCTCATCGAAGAAGGTCGACTTCCTGAGGAAGTGGAGTACCCGCTCCAGACCGGCTACGACTACGGAGTCCGAGCGACCCATTTCACCGTGCCGCCCGACCTCGTAGCAGCGCTGCAAGCCCTCGGTCCCCCACACGGGATCTGACGCACCGGGGTCAGGCGGCCCCAATCGGCCCGGAACGACCAACGTCAAGAGACCGCCGTAGTGCACAGCTGGATTGCCTCGCACGTCCGGCGTCATACCTTGAGCCATGGGCGATTAGTCCGAAAGGATCGACGTCCGGCTCCCGTGTCGTTGAGCCGTGACGCGTCCTGCTCCATTCAGGTTGTCGGTACAGGCGTAGCCATCGACAAGCGGCTGGTGATCTCGGATGTATCGCAGATCGAGTGAACACCGGATCGGAGTCTTCCAGCGGTGCACGACGGCCTGTCCGCCGCGTGACGAGCCGTGCTACACGCATCTGTGGTCCTATTTGGTGGAGTTGCCGCCTGGTCCTGGCGGACGACGGCAGTGCACCAAGGGAGGGTTCGCGACCGCGTTAGATGCGGCAGCGGCCCGGGCCACTGTTATCTCCCTCGAAGGCGGCGCGTTGACCCGCGGGAAAGCCGCGACCGTGGCTGACTGGCTGACCGACTGGCTCCGCCGGAAGATCGACTCCCGCTCGATCCGGCCGACCACCGCAGTGGCCTACCGCGGCCATGTGGAGAACTATCTGATTCCGCACCTGGGCCACCTGCCGCTCGCCGCCCTGCGGCCGCAGGACGTCACGCAGATGCTCATCGCCGTGCGGGACGAACACGACCGTCGACGCGCCGACGCGATCACCGCTAACGCCGCCGATGCCTGCAAGGTCGTGGGCCAGATGACGCCCGCGCGGAAGGGCGGAGGCCCGCCAATCCGCTCACCCCGTCGCTGTGTTGCGGTGCCGAGGCCGTTTGGGCCGGCAACTGCCCAGCGGGTGCGGGCGACGCTACGCAGTGCTCTGAGTGCCGCGTATCGGGCGGGACTTGCTCCGCGGAACGTCGCCGCCCTCGCCGACGTTGCCCAGGCCCGCCGGCCGAAGGTGGCGGTGTGGCAACCCCACGAGCTCGGCCGGTTCCTCGACGCGATCGTCAACGAGCCGCTGTATGCGCTGTTTCACCTCGCCGCGTTCGCCGGGCTGCGCCGCGGCGAGCTCTGTGGCTTGCGGTGGCGCGACGTCGACCTCCGCGCACAGCTCATCGAGGTAGCGGCGCAGCGCACGACTGCCGCGCACACCGTGGTCGCCGCCGTGCCCAAGACGGATAACGTCGATAGCAGGGTCGACATCGACGCACGCACCGCCGCCGTGCTGCATCGCCATCGCCGTACCCAGATAGCGCAGCGGCTGGTTACCGGCCCGGGCTGGCGCGAGAGCGGGCTCGTCTTCACAGCCGCTGACGGACGAGGGCTGCACCCGGACTATGTAAGCAAGTACTTCCAAACTCTCATAGCCCGCCATGGGCTGCCGAAGATCACCCTTCACGGCCTGCGGCACGTGGCCGCGAGTCTGCAGATCGCTGCCGGCATCGACATCGCTGTAGTGAGCAAACGTCTACGGCACAGCTCAATCAAGATCACTAGCGACACGTACGTGCACCTCATCGGCACCATCGGCCGCCAGGCTGCCGAAGCGGCAGCCGCTCTCGTTCCCCTCCAGCGCAGCCTCCCGGTCATACCCGGCAGAGACATTCCGGTGGACGGAGTTGGGTAAGCACTGCCGTCGTGCGACATGCCGCCAGGTGGCCGGAGATACTCCCGGCTGACCATCGCGTGGGCTCACCGAGATCGATGACAGGACTGTCGACAGTGACGATCCGAACCGGATGACGGCGGCTGTAGTCCCGGACGGGGTGGGCGAGTTTAGGGACGGTCGCGGTAATTCCCCGGGTACGGAACCTGTGCACGTGTTCATCTCATACTCGCGTGGCAACGCCGACCACGCGGCGCCCACTGCGTCATCCGATCGGTCGAATTCCTCTCCGTCCAGTCGAACCTCGGATCACGCGCGGCCGGCGGGTAACGTACAGCGACCGGCATAGCGCAGAATGACCCGGGCAGGCGGGACGAGGTCAGGGGGCATCGGGGTGCGGTCGGATTCGCCGCGTTGGGAACAGATCAATCCCAGCCCGTACGCCCACGAGCAGGACGGCCTGCGGATCCTGGCGAGCTACCTCGACGACGCCGACCCGTTCCACGTCTGGGCGAACGTCGAGTTCGTCGGCACCGACGGGTCGATCAACGAGGTCGACGCCCTGGTGCTCACGCCGCGCGGCCTGTTCGTCCTGGAGCTCAAGCACTGGCAGGGCGAGATCAGCGGTGACGGCACCCAGTGGGTCCGGCGAGTGCCGGGCGGGCGGCTGATGCCGGAGGACAACCCTTACGTCCTCGCCAACCGCAAGGCCCGCCGCCTCGCCAGCGTGATCAACTTTTACGCCCGCCAGCAGGGTAAGGAGCACCTGACGCCGTTCGTCGGCGCGGCGGTGTTCATGCACGCCACGACGACCCAGTCGCGGCTCGACGCGATCGGGCGCCAGCACGTCTACGGCCTCGACCGGCACCCGTCCGGCCTAGACAGTCTGAAGGAGTTTCTGAACGGACGTCCCCACAACCCGGCGCACTTGATCGACCCGGCCCGTGGCCGGCAGATCGTCGACCTGGTGCGAGGTGCGAAGATCCGCCCGTCGGTTGCCGACCGGAAGATCGGCCAGCTCCTGCTGCACCCGCGCGCGTACGCCGAAGGGATCGGCTGGCAGGACTTCCTCGCCGGGCACGCCATGGACACGGCGCTGGTACGCCGAGTGCGGTTCTATCTGACCAGCCGGGCCTCGTCGGAAGACCTGCCCGTCATCCGGCGGGCGGCCGAGCGGGAGTTCCGGCTGCTGCAGGGCATCCACCACCCGGGCATCGCCCGCGCTCACGACCTGGTGGAGCACCCGTGGGGTCCGGCGGTCGTGTTCGACCACGACACCGGCGGCGTCCGGCTCGACCAGTGGCTCACCCAGCGCGAGGACAGGCTGACCCTCGCCCAGCGGCTCCGCCTGGTCCAGGATCTGGCCGAGATCATCGACTACGCCCATTCGCGGCGGCTGGCGCACCGGGCGCTGCACCCGCGGGCGGTGGTGGTCTCCGCCCCGGAGACGGCCACGCCGCGCCTGGTGGTCAGCGACTGGCAGACCGGTGGCCGGCTGCCCGGCAGCACTCAGCTCACCCGGCTCGCGTCGTCCGGCGACAGCGGTGCCGGTCTGGAACTGTTCTTCGACGACGAGGTACGCCAGTACCAGGCGCCCGAGGCGGCGATCCGGTCGGACCTGCCCGGCAGCCAGCTCGACGTATTCTCCTTAGGCGCGATCGCGTACCGGATCTTCACCGGTTCGCCGCCGGCTGCGACGGCCGAGGAGCTGGTGAGGGCGGTCGCCGATAGCGGTCTCAACCTGGCCGCCGCCGTCGATGGGATGCCGAGCCGGTTGGTGGATCTGGTCTACGACGCGACCCGGGGCGATCCGACTCGACGGCTAAACAGCGTCGCGGCGTTTCGGGAGGCGCTCGGGAACGTCTGGGACGAGCTGACCGCACCCGAGCCCGAACCGGTGATCGATCCGCTGGAGGCGCGCAAGGGCGACGTGCTCGAGGGCGGTCTCACGGTCGTGCGCCGGTTGGGGTCCGGCGCCACCGCGACCGCGCTGCTGGTCACCCGGACAGGCGACCGCAAGGAGCTGGTGCTCAAGGTCGCCCGCGACGAGCAGCACGCGCCACGGCTGCAGGCCGAAGCCGAGACGCTGAGCCAACTCCAGCGGCACTGGCAGGTGGCGTCGCTCGTCGAAGGTCCGGTGACCGTCGGGCACCGGACCGCGCTGCTGCTGGAAAGCGCCGGCCCGCACACGCTCGCCGAGGAGCTGCAGGGCGGCCGGCTCGTCATCGACCTGCTGGAGCGCTACGGCCGCGACCTGCTCGACATCGTCGTCTTCCTCGATGGGCAGGGGGTGTGGCACCGCGACATCAAGCCGGCGAACCTCGCCGCGCGTCCGCGGCCGAAGGACCGCGAGCCGCACCTGTGCGTGTTCGACTTCTCGCTGGCCCGCACCGCCGCCGACCAGTTGACCGCCGGCACGGTGCCGTACCTCGACCCGTTCCTCGGCCCGCCCCGGCGGACGCGCTACGACGCCGCCGCCGAACGGTTCGCCGCCGCCGTCACCCTCTACGAGATGGCGACCGGGACGCTGCCCCGCTGGGGCAACGACGCCAACCCGGCGGCCATCAGCGACGAGGTCACCCTCGACCCGGCTGACTTCGACCCGGTGCTCGCCGACCGTCTCATTGCGTTCTTCGAACGGGCGCTGGCCCGCGACGCGACAGCCCGGTTCGGCACCGTCGACGACATGGCCGACGCGTGGCGGGCCATGTTCAAGGACCTGCCGAAGCCCGGCCCGGACCAGCCTCCGACCGGGCCGTCACCTGCCTCGCTCGACCGGGACTCTCCGCTCACCGCGACCGGCCTCACCGCCCGTGCACGCTCGGCGCTGGACCGCCTCGGCATCCACACGGTCGGTGAACTGCTCGGATCTGAACCATCCGCGCTGACCCGGGCCAAGGGAGTGCCCGACGCGACCCGCAAGGAGATCCTCGCCCAGATCCGCACGCTGCGTGGCCAGATCCCGGTCCCCGCGCCCAGCCCGGCACCGGAACGGGCGATTCCACGCGGCATCGAGGCGGTCTGCGCCACGCTGCTCCCGCCAGCGACCGGCCGCGGGTCGCGCGAGCGCCGCACGTTGGCCGTGCTGCTCGGGCAGGAGCCGGGCAACGACGGGCGGTTCCTCCGCTGGCCCTCGCAGACCGAGGGCGCCGCGGCGACCGGGCTCGGCCAGCCGCAGGTGTCGACGCTGCTGCGCAAGTGGGCCAAGGAGTGGCTCGGCAACGAGGCGCTGCACCAGGTGCGCGACGAACTGGTCGCCCTGCTCGACAACCGCGGCACGGTGATGTCGGCGACCGAACTCGCGGAAGCGTTCCTCGCCGCCCGTGGCTCGTACTCCGAAGAACCGAAGCGCACCGCGCAAGCCGTCGGTCTGATCCACGCCGCAGTGGAGGCCGAACTCGCGCGCGGCGGCGACGCCCGGGTCGCGATGTACCGGCTACGCGACTCCGGCGCCGCGCTGGTCGGCCGCGAACCCGACGACCCCGAGGCCGAGACGACCGCCGCGCAGCGGCTCGCCTACGCCGTACGACTCGGCCGCGCCGCCGCCGATCTCGCCCGGCAGGACCCGCTTCCCACCCGGCAGCGGGCACTGGAAACCCTGCGCGGCATCGCTGCCCCGGATGACATGCCCACAGTGGACGATCAGCGCCTGCTCCGTCTCGCTGCCGAAGCCAGCGGCGACAAGGCGGACGTCAACGCGCAGGGGCAGTTCTACCCCGTCGGCATGCCCGCACAGCGTGCCCTGGAGCTGGCCATGGGCAGCATCACAGGCCAACGGCTCCCTCCCGACCAGATCCAGGCGCGGGTACGCGCACGGTTCCCGCGGGCGAAGCCGGTTCCGCCGCGCCCCGACCTCACCGACCTCCTGAAGGCCGCCGGCGCCCCGCTCGCGTGGGAACCGACCCAGGGCGTCTACGCACCGCCGAGCCTGCGCCCTCCCACCAGCACCCGCATGGCCAGCGTTCTCGGCCCGCTCGGTGGTCCCGAGGCCGTGTCCGAAGTGGACGCCAAGCTGACGACGGCCCTGCGCGGACGCGGCTACCTCGCCCTGCTCGCACCGTTGACCCGCCTCCAGCCGGCGCGCCGCGCGCTGCTGACCCGGCACCGGCTCACCGAGGTCGACGCCACCGCCATCATGCTCACCCAGCTCCGCGCCCTCGGCTTCCCGTGGGAGGTCATCGTCGCCGCCGACAGCGGCGACCCCACCAGCGCCGATTTCCGCGGCCTAGCCGACCTGGTGCGCCACCACGTCGTGCCGGCCGTAGCCGAGGCGCTGGCAGTCGAGACGCCGGTGCTCATCACCGAGGCCGCACCGCTGGCCCGGTACGGGCAACTGCGGATCCTGCAGGAGCTCGCCGACCCGACCCGACCCCGCCCAGCCGCCCGCCTCCTGCTCGTGCCGGCCCGTCAACCGGATCCGGCCAAGCTCGACAGCGCCCAACTTCCGCTCACCTCCCCGGCCAGCCAGTCGCTGTGGCTGCCGCCGGCCTGGATCACGCCCACCGTGGAGACGACCGCCCGATGATTCCCCTGAAGCCGTTACAGGCACAGGTCCGCACGCTCGTCGACAGTCTGCGGGAGACCGTGCCGCAGGACGAGAAGTTGTACGGCGAGCTGCGCGCCGAGTGGGGCGAAGCCCGCCGCGCCGAACGCACCGCCGCCACCTTCGAAACCTGGCTGGAGGACGTGCTCGACCAGGCCGCCGTCGCCTGGGTGCTCGGCTGCGTGTTCGTGCGCTTCTGCGAGGACAACCGGCTCGTCTCTCCACTGTGGATCGGCGGCCCCGCCGACGCCGCACCCGCCGAGCGCGCCGTCCACAACCGGCAGGCGTATCTGATGCGCGAGGAGACCGCGCGCAACAACGACATGCACTGGCTCCGCGAGGCGTTCACCTACCTGCGCCGGCTGCCGGCCACCGGCAAACTGTTCGACCACCACAACCCGGTGTGGCGCTTCGCCATCTCCGGCGACGCGGCCGAGGCACTGTCGGACTTCTTCCGCCGCGGCCCGGGACTTGTGTCACTCGTGTCGGAGAAGCTGGAGACCCGGTTCCTCGGCGACCTGTACCAGGACCTGTCCGCCCACGCCCGGTCGACCTACGCGCTGCTGCAGACACCCGAGTTCGTCGAGGAGTTCATCCTCGACCGGACGTTCGAGCCGGCGCTGAAGGAATTCGGACTGGCGCAGATGAGCGTCATCGACCCGACCTGCGGATCGGGACACTTCCTGTTGGGCGCGTTTCGACGTTTGGTACGGCTGTGGAAGGACCGGCACCCGGCCGACGACGTGCGAGAACTGGTACAGAAAGCGCTGCACCAGGTGACGGGCGTGGACATCAACCCGTTCGCGGTGGCGATCGCGCGGTTCCGGTTGATGGTAGCGGCTCTGCGCGAATGCGGACTGACGTCGTTGGAGAAGGCACCCGCATTCGACGTCCGAGTGGCGACCGGGGACTCGCTGCTGCCGTGGAGCAAGGACGAAGGCAAGGGGATTGAGCAGACCGATTTGCTGTCGATCCGCGACGGCGAGGTCGAGTTCGCCTACGCGGCCGAGGATTTCGACCTACTCAAGGAGTACCTACGACCGAGCACGTACACGGTGGTGGTCGGCAATCCGCCATATATCACCGTTAAGGACAAAGCGCAGAACGAGAGGTACCGAAGCCTCTACTCGGCTTGTTCTGGCAAGTACGCCCTGACAGTTCCGTTCGCCCAGCGGATCTTCGGGCTCGCGAAGCGTGGAGACGCCGACGGGGTCGGCGCCGGCTGGGTCGGCCAAATCACCGCCAACTCGTTCATGAAACGCGAGTTCGGCAAGAAACTGATCAACGAATTCTTCGCTGGCAGCGTTGAATTAGCGGAGGTTGTTGACACATCAGGTGCGTTCATTCCCGGCCATGGAACGCCGACCGTGGTGCTTATTGGACGGAACCGGGTCGTTAGCCAACGCTACAGCAACACGATTCGATCAGTGCTTAGCGTGCGCGGGGAGCCGACTCAGCCAGCTGAGCCGTCACTTGGCCTTGTTTGGGCCGCTATAGTCGGACAGATCGACAGGCCTGGGTCGGAATCACCGTGGGTCAGCTCAATCGACTGGCCCCGCGATCAATTAGCTCGGCATCCATGGAGCCTGAGCGGCGGCGGCCGCGCCGATCTCCGAGAGTCAATCGATCGATCCACGAAACGCTTTAACACTAGAATCGAAGGAGCAATCGGATTCGCAAGCTTCCCAGGCCAGGACGATGCGTATTTTGCGCCAAGGTCCCACTTTCTTCGCCGCGGCATTTCCGATTCCGTGTACCGCGAGCTCGTGACCGGTGACGCCGTTCGAGACTGGGCGATCACGTCGTCAGAGTATGCCCTCACGCCTTACGACGCCGAGCACCGCTTACTGCCACTGGACGAACAAACGACCTGGGCGCGCCATCTGTGGTATCTGCGACGCACGTTGCGATCAGTCGTCGGATTCGCCGGTGAAACTCGATCGGGCAGCGGTGAACCGTGGTGGGGTTGGTACAGGTGGATTCGTGACCGCTACCGCAACCCGTACTCCATCACATTCGGTGAAGTCGCAACTCACAACCATTTCGTGCTCGACCGAGGCGGGAAGGCACTCAACCGCACCGCACCAGTGGTCAAGCTCCCCAAGGATTCGACTGAAAATGACCACCTTGAGCTAGTTGGCTTATTAAATAGCTCGACTGCATGCTTTTGGCTTAAGCAAGTGTGTCATGACAAGGGGATTCGCGGGGAAGGCGGAGGCTTCACAAGCGACGACTGGGAACGCTTTTACCAATTCAATGGAACTCGGTTACAACAATTCCCTGTACCGGCAGAGCTACCACTTCGCCGGAGCACGATTATCGACCGGCTCGCCCAGTCCTCAGCCGCTGTGACCCCAACTGCGACTGCCGAAGCGAGTGTTCCCACGCGAGCCAGGTTGATCGCTAGTCAAACTAGGTGGCACTCGGTTCGCACGCAGATGATCGCGCACCAGGAGGAACTCGACTGGGAGGTCTACCGCCTGTACGGCCTCCTTGACGAGGACCTTACCGTCCCCGACCCGCCGGAACTTCAACTCGGCGAGCGTGCCTTCGAGATCGTGCTCGCGCGCAAGGTCAAGAACGGCGAAACCGAGACGCAGTGGTTCGCCCGGCACAACTCCACGCCGATCACGGAGTTGCCGGCGCACTGGCCCGACGAGTACCGCGCCATGGTTGAGCGGCGCATCGCCGTCATCGAGTCGGACCGCAACATCGAGCTGATCGAGCGGCCGGAGTGCAAGCGTCGCTGGTCCGCTGAGGGCTGGGACGCCATGCAGAGCAGGGCACTTCGAGATTGGCTGCTCGACCGGCTCGAAGACGAGTCGCTGTGGGGCGGGGCGACTACGCCGATGTCGGTCGCGCAGATGGCCGACCGCGTGCGTCACGACACCGGCTTCCGTTCGGTGCTCGACCTGTGGGTGGGCCACGACCAGCACGACCTCACGAAGACGCTCGGCAAGCTAATCGCCGAGGAAAACGTCCCGTACTTGCCGGCCCTGCGGTACAAGCCGTCCGGGCTCCGCAAGCGCCTGCAGTGGGAGCAGACCTGGGCGTTGCAACGTCGGGAGGACGCAGGCGAGAAGCTCGACATTCCGGTGCCGCCAAAGTATGCCTCGGCCGACTTCGTCAAGAACAGCTACTGGAGGAACCGTGGCAAGCTCGATGTTCCGAAGGAGCGCTTCGTCTCCTACCCGGGCGCCGGGCGCGACGGTGACCCAACCGACCTGCTCGGTTGGGCGGGTTGGGATCATCTCGGCCAGGCGCAGGCCCTCGCGACCGTCTATATCGACCGCAAGACCCAGGCCGGCTGGTCGCCCGACCGGCTGCTGCCGTTGCTCGCCGGCCTGGTCGAACTGGAGCCGTGGCTGCATCAGTGGCACAACGAGCCGAAGCCCGGCTTCCCCGGCACGCCGGCCGAGTTCTTCACCAGCCTGATCGACACCGAACTGTCCATGCTCGGCCACGACCGCACGGAGCTGAACCGCATCCGCGGCGTCGATGCATTCTGAATGCCCGGCCGATCGGACTGTGCCGCCTTTCGACCCGGGACCGCTGAATCGCCGCAGTGAACTGCTTATGATCTGTCTTCACCGCCCCGTTGAGGACCGCGCGGACCAGCGGCTCAACTCTCCTGTCAGCCTCCACCACGTGAGGCCACGACGCGGTTGATTCCGTCGCGGCCCTCCTATTGCCGCTCGAGAAGGGCCTCGACCTCATCCAGGTAGGTCCACCAGCGCTTGGGCGGCTCGGTGCTCGACGCCAACATATAAGCAGCCGTCACGAGCAGGGAAATGAAGGCCGTCCGTGGATCCACACCGACCGCAGGTCCACCCAAAACCAAACCTCGAAGCGTCCCGTGAACGTCCTGCTCGTCGAGCGCGGACCACGGTGCCGTCCGCACGACATCGGAGGCGACCTCCGCCAGATCGACGTCCGTCGGCCCGCCCTCGTACTCGTGATGCAGCACCGCCAGGGTGATCGCACCGGTCAGCGCCATCGCCTCCCCGCCATTCGCGGCATCGAAAGCTTCCAGTGCCTGGGCGAACTCCTCAGGCTTGACACGGATCGCCGCTGTGAACGCCTGACGGACCAGCGGCTCAATCTTCGGGTCGATCCTCATCCCGTTGCCTCTCCTGTCTATGCCTGCGCCAGAACACTGCCAGTGCCGACATCCCCCCGATGACCGCCATAGACATATTCGCAGTGAAGTTCACCGCCACCGGAACGATGAACTGTGTCGCCAAGGCGACCACGTTTCCACCCGCGAGCACCAGGCCGGCCAACTCGACGTTCACCAGCTCACGCGGTGGTGGTCGGCGAGGGGTCTCGTCTCGGGCCGCATCGAGATTCTCATCGCGCTGGCCAGTTCGTCGCCGTGACCGCCGAGACGAACCATCCGGCGGTCCTCCCGGTGGATCGTCGCCTGCCGGGCCGCCTTCCGCGCTTCAACCACCGCCGCCGCCGGCGGGTCGCGCCCGGGCAGCCACCTGGATCACCTTCTCCCGACTGCCGTTCAGGCTCGCGATCAACTCGTTGATCGCGTTCTTCAACGCCGTGAACTCGGCGATCACGTCCCGCCCGCCCAATGCGACGGACTGGGCGATGGCCTGCTCCGCCTTGGCCTTGGCCGCGTTGGCGGCGGCGAGGGCCTGGCTGACACCGGCACCGGTCTGCTGGAGCGCCTGCTGGATCTCCTGTGTCGTGCTCATGTGGTTCCTCCCCAGGAAGACCTCGGTCGCGAGGTGCCCGCAAGCTATCGGTGGATGACGATCAATCCCCTCGGCGTTCGACCCCGGTTGTTCCTGAACGTTCACGGTTCGCTGGCCGATGGTCCATTTCTGTCCGTCGAGAGCACCGTTCCGGCCTGTCCATACACCCCGACCTGCGACCGTTGAACTAACCTCGGTCGTCGTAACCGGACAACACGGGACGGTGTGATCGCCTTGTCGCAACAGCCGCTGCTGCGGGACCTCATCGACATCCCGCCGTCGGTCGGTGAAGGGGATTTCGTGGTCCGCGCCGCCGAGGGCGCCGACCTCAAGCGGTACGTGGTCACCGACGCCCTGCGGGCCAACTTCGAGGAAGCGCTGTCGCTGGTGGGGCACGCGGTTCAGACCGGCCGGTCGCAGGCGGCGTTCCTCCACGGATCGTTCGGCTCCGGTAAATCGCACTTCATGGCGGTGCTGCGGGAACTGCTGCGGCACAACCCTGACGCGCGGGCGTTGAAGAACATCGCCGACCCGGTCACGAAAATCGACCCGATGCTACGCGGCAAGAAGATCCTCACGTTGACCTTCCACATGCTCGACGCGCGCTCGGTCGAGCAGGCGGTCCTTGAGGGCTACCTCAACCAGATCATGGCGTTGCACCCGGAGGCGCCGCTTCCCGCCGTCCACCGGTCTGATGCTCTTCTGGGTGACGCGGCGCGGCTGCGTGACCGGATGGGTGACGAGGCGTTCTTCGCCGCACTCACCGACGCGGGCGGTCCACCCGGCGACGACGCCGGGGCGGCACCGGCGGCGACCGTGGGCCTGGCGGCGATGATGGCGCGCCGAGCCGGGTGGACGGCAGAGACGTACGCGGCGGCGGCCGCACAGCCACCGGGGACAAAGGAGCGCGACGGGCTGGTCAGCGCGCTCACGACCGCGTTCTTCACCGGGGCGGTGCGCAGCGGCGAGTACCTCGACCTCGACGCGGGCTTGGCGGTGGTGACCCGGCACGCCAAGGACCTGGGCTACGACGCGCTGGTGCTGTTCCTCGACGAGTTCATCCTGTGGCTGTCGACGCACATCACCGACCACACGTTCGTCAACACCGAGGGCGCGAAGCTGAACAAGCTGGTCGAGTCAGCCGACGCGTACCGGCCGCTGCCGATCGCCTCGTTCGTGGCCCGGCAGCGCAACCTGGAGGAGTTCCTCGGCCCGCAGGTCGGCGGCACCGAGCGGCAGGCGCTGGCCGACATGATGACCAGCGTTCAGGGCCGGCTCGGCAACATCGTGCTGGCCGACACGAACCTGCCGGAGATCACCGCCGAGCGTCTGCTCCGACCGAACGACGGCGCGGCGAAGGCCACGATCGACCGGGCCTTCGCCGCGGTGCGCGGCAACCGGGCGGTGTGGGACATCCTCCTGCTTGGCGCGCAGTACGGCGACGCGGGGATCGGCTCGGACGCGGCGGCGTTCCGCAGCCTGTACCCATTTTCGCCGGCGCTGGTCGCCTCGCTCGTCGCCCTGTCACAGGCGTTGCAGCGCGAGCGGACGGCGCTGCGCATCATGACCGAGCTTCTGGTCGACCGACGCGACACGCTGCGGGTCAACGACCTGATCGGGGTCGCCGAGCTGTTCGAGCCGCTGGTGCTCACCGGTGAGCTGCCCGACCGGCCGAAGCTGAAGCAGCTGTTCCAGTCCGCCAGGGAAACCTATCGGGGCAAGCTGCGTCCGTTGCTGCTTGCTCACCACGGCATCACCGCCGAGCAGGCGGCCGGGCACGAGCCGTTCCAGCTCGACGACAAGCTGGTCAAGACGCTGCTGCTCGGTGCGTTGGTGCCGGAGGTGCCGGCGCTGCACAATCTCACGGCGTCGAAGCTGCACGCGCTGAACTTCGGGTCGATCGCGTCGCCGATTCCGGGTTACGAGAACCAGATCGTGCTCGGGCGGCTGCAGAAGTTGCAGGCCGACGCCGGCGAACTGCACATCACCAGGGATCCGGACCCGGTGGTGTCGTTGAAGTTGTCTGCCGTCGACTACGACAAGCTGCTCGATCTCGTGCCGAGCAATGAGACGGGCGACGGCGTACTGCAGCAGCTGGTGCGCGACCTGGTGTGCAGCGAGATGGGGCTCTCCGGTGTCGACGGGACGCTGGGAGAGATCAGCTACCTGCGGGAGTGGCGGGGCCGCAAGCACACCGTGCACGTGCGGTTCGGCAACGTCCGCGACGACGTCAACCTGCCCGAGTCGACCCTGCTCGCTGACGCGGAGACCTGGCGGATCAACATCGACTACCCGTTCGACGTGGGAACCTACGACCGCGGCAGCGACTTCGCGCGCATCGAACTGTTCCCGCGCGGGTCGCGCACGGTGTTCTGGCAGCCGTACTTCCTCAGCGCCGACATGATCGGCCGGGTGCGGCTGCTGGCGAAGGTGAACTACCTGCTCGGCGCCGACGGTGGCGGCGACCGCCTGCAGTCCCTGGCCGCCGACTGGTCGGTGGCCGACCGCAAGCAGGGCCGAGTCTACCTGCAGCAACGCCAGCACCAGCTCCGCGACTCGCTGCTGACCGCGCTGAAGCAGGCGTACGGCGCGGCGAAGGCCGGTGCCGAGTCCACCGACGTGGTCGACGACACGAAGGGTGTGCTCCACGCCCTCGCCGACGGACTCCACCTAGGCGACCCGATCGGTGGCACCCTGGATGCCGCGCTGCGGCACCTGACCGGCGTGCTGCTCGCCTGGTCCTACCCCGGCAAGCCGGCACTGCCCGACGATGAGAAGGCGGTCACCCGCGGCGAGATGGCGAAGGTCCTCACCTACGCCCAGCGGGCCGCAGCCGACCCGACCCGTGGGGTGGTGGTGGAGCAGGCCGACCGGCGCACGGTGCAGCGCATCTGCAACCACCTCCAGCTCGGGGAACTGGCCGACAACCGGTACGTGCTGACCACCGGCACGTGCTGGTGGAGCCGGCATTTCACGCAACGAGCGGCGCAACGCGGTCTGACCGACCGGTACCCGGTCGCGTTCCTGCGCGAGCAGATGGACCAGCCCGACCCGCGCGGCTTCGACCGCGACCTGCAGAACCTGATCATGATCGTGTTTGGGTTGGAACATCAGCTCGCCTGGTACGACGGATCGGTCAAGGTCCCGGTGAACTCGGTCCAGGCGGTGCAGGGGCATTGGGAGCTGCGGCCGCCGCCGATGCCGACCCCGGAGGAGTGGGACGCCGCTGTCAAGCGGGGACGGCCCCTGTTCGGCAAGCCGCTGCCAGAGTGGCGTAGCCCCGCGAATCTGCCAATACTCGCCGGCACGATTCGGACCGTCGCAGGTGAATGCGTCAGCTCGGCGACGCACCTGGTGCCAGCGCTGGAGGCACGGACCGACCTGCTAGGACTCGAACCGCAGGCGACCACCGGCCGGCTCGCGACCGCGCGGCGAACGGCGCGGCTGCTAGCCGACATCGCCAGCGAGCGCGACGACGTGGTGCTGGTGCAACTGGTCGCCGGCGCCGATCTCGGCGGCGTCGATCCGGAGGTGGCCGCGGCGTCGTTCAAGCAGGCGGCCCGGGTGAAGGCCGCGATCGACGGGGCGCAGTGGCCGCTGCTGGATGCGATCGCGTCCATGGACGACGACCGCGCCCGGAACATCCTCGACAAGCTACGTGAGTACGCCCGGCACGAGCAGAGTGCCGGGGACCTGGTCGACGCGTTGCAGGTCGCGTCGGCCGAGGCGGCCAAGCTGCTGGTCAAGCCGCCACCGCCTCCTCCCCCGCCTCCTCCACCACCGCCCCGGCCGGACTACGAGCAGGTGGTCGCGACCGCCGAGGACCTGGAGGTGCTGTCGGCGAAGCTGCGTGAACTCATGGCCGACGGTGCCCGCATCATGGTCACGTGGCGAGCTCAGTAGCGGTGGCGCAGCCCGCGGCGATCCGGCGCAAGGTCGAGGCGTGGCTCGACCGGTCCGACGACGAGTCGGTCGCGCTGGCGCTGCGGGCGACACCGGTGTGGGACGGTGAGCCGGTCGTGTCGATCGGCTCGGTGAAGGTCCGGATCGTGCCGTGCGCCACTCCCCTGGCGGCCCGGGCGGCTTTGCATGACCGCGCCGAGGACGAGCGGATCGTGCTGCTGACGGATCTGTCCGATGCCGAGCTCGGCGACGGCATCCTCGCGCACGTGAGCCAGTGCACCGTGCGCAGCGTCGACCCGTGGGAGGTCGTCCGGCAGCTGTTCGGTGGCGCGGCGCTGGACCCGACCCTGGTCCGCACCGGCCGCTGGGTCTGCGACGCGTTGACCGACCTGGCCCCGGCCAGCGGCTGGCCGCGACCGGCCGGGACCGTCATCACCCGCGACCACGCGCTGCGTAGCCTGGTCACCGCGCTGCTCGGCATCCGGCCCGACCAGATCGACAGTGCCGGCCTGCTGCAGTGGACCACCGGCGCCGCGGCGCTGCTGCGGTTCACCGGCCTGCCGGACCCGATCGCCGACGGTCTGGGCAGCTACCTGTCAGACGTCGCCGGGCCGGCCGCAGTACCGATCCTGGCCGCGGTGCGGGCCGGCCACGGCACCGACGTCATCCCGCTCGGCCTGCTCGTCGGGCTGCTCTGGCCGGACCCGGCCCCGCGGCGGGCGCAGCAGACCGAGATCGCCGTGGCCCGGGTTCGCCTGGAGGCCAAGTTCGGCGGGCGGCGACTGGCCGATCCGGAGGCGAAGGCGTTCCGCACGGCAGCCGAGGCGTGGATCGACCGCATCGCCGACGACCCCGCCAGCCGCGGCGAGGCGAGCCGGTTGCACGCCCGCGCCGAGACGCTCGCGGCCGACCTGGACATGACCGGCCTGCTCGGCGGCAGTTCCATCCTGCCCAGCGGATTCACGCACCGCATGCGTGACTTCGCCGCCGCCGTGCGGTTGGCGGTCTCGGGTTCCCGGCCCGGCGCGGACCAGGTCGCCCGCGCGCAGGAAGCCCTCGCCCTGGTCGAGGGTCACCGGGCGTCGGACACTGGCCGGATCGGCACCGCGCGGATGGCGCTGCGGCTGCTGCGGTGGCTGTCCACAGAGGACGATCCGAAGCCGCGGACCCTGCACGACGCGCTGCACCGCCAGGTGCGCGTCGACGGCTGGGTCGACCGTGCCCGGCTGGACATCTTCGCCGGCGACACCGACCCGACCGTGGCTGAGGCGTACCGGTTGCTGCACCGTGCCGTCGACACGCGCCGCTGCCGCCACGACGAGCAGTTCGCCACGCTGCTCGCCGCCTCCACCAAGGCCGACGAGCCGCCGGGGACGCTGCTGCGGGTGGAGGATCTGCTCGAACGGCTCGTCCGGCCGGTGATGAAGCGCGGCCACCGGGTGCTGCTGCTCGTCATGGACGGCATGAGCGTGGCGGCGGCGACCGAACTGGCCGAGTCCGTCACCTCCGGCGGAACATGGCTGGAACTCACGCCTGACGGCGGCCCACGCACCGGCGTCCTGGCAGCCCTACCGACCGTTACCGACGTGAGCCGGTGCAGCCTGTTCAGCGGCCGGATCGCGGTCGGCCAGCAGAAGCAGGAGATCGCCGCGCTCACCGCCCGGTTCCCGTCCGCCGTGCTGCTGCACAAGGGTGACCTGCGCGCCGGCGCCGGCGCTGCCCTCGCGCCCGACGTGGTCGCCGCGCTCGCCGACGAGACCACGCCGCTGGTCGCCGCAGTGGTGAACACCATCGACGACGCCCTCGACCGCAGCGAGCCCGGCACCGTCGTGTGGAGCACCGAGACGGTCACCGCGGTACGTGACCTGCTCGCGCTGGCGACCGGCCGGGTCGTCATCGTGGTCTCCGACCACGGGCACGTCATCGACCGCGGCCCGGACGCGGTGACGCTGCCCAGCCCGTCGAGTGAGAACCGGTGGCGGCCTGCCACACCACCGCCGGGTGACGGCGAGGTTCTCGTGACAGGCAGCCGGGTCGCGGCCGGAGGTGGGACGGTGGTCCTGCCGTGGCGGGAGGACATCCGGTACGGACCCCGCAAGTCCGGCTACCACGGCGGGGCATCCGCGGCCGAGGCCGTCATCCCGCTACTGGTGTTCTCCGCCCACGACGAGAAGGTGCTGCCCGGCTGGTCGGGCGCACCGGTGGCGAGCCCGGACTGGTGGCGGGAACCGGTCACCGCCGCTGCAGCCCCAGCGCCGCCTGCCGGACGGCGCCCTGCGAACAAGGCCACGCAGCCCACGGGCGACACCCTTTTCGACCTGGTCGCCGAACCGGCCGCCGCACCGACGGCACCGCCACCGTCCCTTGTGGACCGTCTGCTCGCGAGCGACCTGTACCGGCAGCGGCGCGGCACCCGTGCCCCGCTTCCCGACGCCCGGGTGGCCGCGCTCGTCGCCGCGTTGCTGACCCGCGGTGGACGGGCGACGCTGGAAACCCTCGCCGCCGCAGCGGAGGTGCCGGCGCACCGCATCCGGTTCACCGTCACCGCCTTGCAGAAACTGCTGCAGGTCGAGGGATACCCGGTCCTCGAACTCGACCCGGACGGGCACACCGTGAAACTCGACCGGGATCTACTGGTCGAACAGTTCGGGTTGGCCGATGACCGCTGACGTGTCGGCCCGGCGGCGGCGCGACATCATCGACGCGCTGCGCCGCGGAGCCGTGCCGATGAACGGCCTCGACGCGCTGGCCGTCGGTCTCGACCGGTTCGTCACCGCCTTCGACGAGGACCTCGACCGGGTGTCCGGCGGCGGCAGCGTCTTCAAAGCCGTGCGCGGCGAGTACGGCGCCGGCAAGACGTTCCTCACCCGGTGGCTCGCCGAACGCGCGAAGCGGCGCGGTCTCGCGGCGGCCGAGGTCCAGATCTCCGAGACGGAAACGCCGCTGCACCGGATGGAGACGGTGTACCGGCGCCTCGTGGAACGCCTGTCCACCGAGCAGTTCCCGCCCAGCGCGCTGCGTCCCGTCCTCGACGGGTGGACCTTCGCGCTGGAGGAGGACGTCCTCGCCACCGGTCAGGTCGCCGAAGACGACGCCGAGGCGCTCGACCGGGCCGTCGGGGACCTGATGGAGAAGCGCCTCGCCGGCGTCGCCCGCGACACGTCGGCGTTCGCGGCGGCACTGCGTGCGTACCGGTCGGCGGTGTCCACAGGGGACCCTGCCACCGCCGACGGGTTGGCCGCATGGCTCGGCGGGCAGCCACACGTGGCAGCGGCGGTGCGGCGCACCGCCGGGGTCAAGGGCGACCTCGACCACTTCGGCGCGTTGAGCTTCCTCCAAGGGCTGCTGACCGTGCTACGTGACAGCGGCCATCCCGGGCTGCTGCTGGTGCTCGACGAGGTCGAGACCTTGCAACGGATGCGGTCTGACGCGCGGGACAAGGCTCTCAACGCGTTGCGCCAGCTGGTCGACGAGGTCCACAGTGGACGGTTTCCGGGGCTGTTCCTCGTCATCACCGGCACGCCCGCGTTCTACGACGGCCCGCAGGGTGCCCAGCGGCTCGCCCCGCTCGCCCAACGGCTGGCGACCGACTTCGGCCCCGACGCCCGCTGGGACAACCCCCGGGCGGTGCAGATCCGGCTGCCGGGCTTCACCGTCGAGTCGCTCACCGCACTCGGCCGCAAGGTCCGCGGCCTCTACGGCAGTCCGGCGGTCGACGCGCGGGTCGACGACGCCTATCTGGCCGAACTGGCGACGGCGGTCGCCGGCAGGCTGGGCGGCAAGGTCGGCGTCGCGCCACGGGTCTACCTGAAGAAGCTCGTCGCCGACGTCCTCGACCGGGTCGACCAGTTCCCCGACTACGACCCGCGCCAGCATTACGCGCTGACCCTGCGCTCCGACGAACTGACCGACGTGGAGCGCAACGCGGCCGCGTCGGCGGACGACATCGACCTGCCGCTGTGATGCGCTGATGCCGGCCGCTGACCTCGATCCCGTGCTGCTGCACCACATCGTGAACAGCCTCGGCTGGCCCGACCTGCGTCCCCTGCAGGCCGACGCGGTGACGCCCGTGCTCGCCGGCGACGACGCGCTGCTGCTCGCGCCGACAGCCGGCGGGAAGACCGAGGCGGCCGTCTTCCCGCTGTTGACCCGGATGGCCGCACAGCGGTGGACCGCGACGTCGGTGTTGTACGTGTGTCCGCTCAAGGCGCTGCTGAACAACCTGCTCCCCCGGCTGGAGACCTACGCCGGATGGCTCGGCCGGCGGGCGGCCGTCTGGCACGGCGACGTCCCGACCAGCCGCCGCCGCGCCATCCTCTTCGAACGGCCTGACATCCTGCTCACCACGCCTGAGTCACTGGAGTCGATGCTCGTCAGCACCACGGTCGACCATCGCGCGTTCTTCGCCGGCCTGCAGGCGGTCGTCGTCGACGAGGTCCACGCGTTCGCCGGTGACGACCGCGGCTGGCACCTGCTCGCCGTGCTGGAACGCCTCACCCACCTCATCGGGCGGCCGATCCAGCGCGTCGGACTGTCGGCGACGGTGGGCAATCCCACCCAACTGCTCGACTGGCTCCAGGGCTCATCCGCGGGAACGCGAACCGCGACGATCGTCGCCCCTGACACATCCGCCGCCGGCCCGGTCGACGCCGAGGTCGAACTCGACTTCGTCGGGTCGCTCACCAACGCCGCCACAGTCATCGCCTCCCTGCACGCCGGCGAGAAGCGGCTGGTCTTCTGCGAGTCCCGGCAGGTCGTCGAGCACCTCGGACAGCTCCTCCGCGCCGAAGGCGTCACCACGTTCCTCTCGCACGCGTCGCTGTCCACCGACGAGCGACGCCGCGCTGAGCAGGCGTTTACCGAAGCACGGGACTGTGTCATCGTGTCGACCAGCACCCTGGAGCTCGGCATCGATGTCGGCGACCTCGACCGGGTCATCCAGATCGACGCACCTGCCACCGTGGCGTCGTTCCTCCAACGCCTCGGCCGCACCGGCCGCCGTCCAGGCACCACCCGCAATTGCCTGTTCCTGACTCTGAGCGGCGACGCACTCGCCGAAGCCGCCGCGTTGCTGCTGCTGTGGCGGCGCGGCTGGGTCGAACCGGTCGAGGCGCCGCCGGAGCCGCGGCACATCGTCGCCCAGCAGATCCTGGCGTTGGCGCTGCAGGAACACCGCATCGGCGACCGCGTCGTCGCCGGATGGTGGAACGGGCTGCGGCCCTTCGGCGCCGACGTCCTCGTGCGCCACCTAGTCTCCGAAGGCTTCCTCGACAGCGACCAGGGCATGCTGTTCATCGGCCCACAGGCCGAACGGCGGTTCGGCCGGCGCCACTTCATGGACATGACTGCCGTGTTCACCGGCGCACCCGAGTTCACCGTGCTCACCGGCCGCGACGAACTCGGCAGGGTCGACCCGGGCCTGCTCACCGACGAGGTCCGCGGTGACCGGCTGCTCCTGCTCGCCGGCCGCAGCTGGCGCGTCACCTACATCGACTGGCGACGCCGCCGCTGCTTCGTCGAACCCGCCGACTCGGGTGGACGGGCCCGCTGGACCGCACCCGCCGGCGCGATCGTCGGCACCTCCCACGAACTGACCCGCGCAGTGCGAGAAGTGCTCCTCGGCGCCGACCCGCCGGTCCGGATGACCCGCCGGGCCACCGACCGGCTCGCCACCGAACGGGACGAACTGAGCAGCACCGTCCACCCCGGAGGAACGGTGATCCTCCGCGACGGCGGCGAAGACCTGCGCTGGTGGACCTGGGCGGGATACCGCGCCAACGCGACCCTCGCCGCCACCCTGACCGAGGTCATCGACCCCGTCCAGCGCTACGACGACCGGCAGATCCGGCTCCGCGACAACCTGACCCCGTCGGAATGGCGGCAACTGACCGCCGACGCGGCACAACGGCTCTGCCTACCCGAACCCGACCATAAGGCGTTGGAAGGACTAAAATTCAACGCCGCACTACCGGAACGGCTCGCCATCGCCACACTGGCCGCCCGACTGGCCGACCTCGATGGTGCCGCCGCCATTCTCAAGGAACCCACGAGATTCGTCTCCGCCACCTGACATCCGAGGAGCCCATGGACACCCCATCATGGGACGGCGTCGGCA
Organism: Virgisporangium ochraceum; assembly: GCF_016863655.1. Taxonomy (GTDB): domain Bacteria; phylum Actinomycetota; class Actinomycetes; order Mycobacteriales; family Micromonosporaceae; genus Virgisporangium; species Virgisporangium ochraceum. The sequence continues at coordinate 10,979 of NZ_BOPH01000129.1, read as the reverse complement.
ATACCGAATCGTTGACCGACTCGCACAAGGAGCTACGGAACCGGCTCGCCGACGATGCCAGCGAGTATCGCTGGCCCGCCGTACTCGCCACCCTCGACGAGGATCCGCAGCTGGCCAACACGGTCCGTCCCGGCGGCAGATCCGGATACACGCCGCTGCACCAGGCGGCGCACGGAAACGCGCCGATCGCCGTGGTCCGCGAGCTCGTGGAGCGGGGCGCGTGGCGCACGATCCGCGACGCCAGGGGGCGAACGGCCTTACGACGTCGCCGCCCGGCTGGGTCACGATGCGCTGCTGCTAGAACTGGAGCCGGCCTACCGATGCCAGGTCCCCACCGGTGTGCTCCTACGACTCCAGTCCTACCTCCATGCGCTGATCCGCGAGCGGGCCGCGCGGCAGGTCGACGAGAGCGCCCTGCGGCTTCCTGAACTCGAGGCTCCGCTGGAACTCGACCCACCCGCGATCTGGTTCCCGGTACCGGGCATGTACGGGGGCTTCTCGTTGCGCCTCGACGGGGACGGTCACGTGGCCAAGCCAAATTCGGATAGCTGATGCCGCGTCGTTGGGGGATCCAGACAGCGCCACGACATCACGTGTGGCGGCACCACCCTTCTCGAAGAGGGTTTCGTGTAGGACGCTGATTGCGGCACCGCGCCACGTTCTGGCGCTGGCCCGCGCATCGGCGACCCGTTGTCGGCAACTCCCGGGCCGCCCTCCACGCCAAACTGCTCACGGTCGACCATCACACTGGCCCTGACCAGCAGCGCCAACGTCACCGAACAAAGGCGCTGCCCCGCAACCTCGAGGTCGGCGTTGTGGTTCAAGACTTAGCCGAGGTAAAGCGGCTGTACAACACTTCCAGGGCCTCATGAACCCGCAGTCCGGACCTCTGGAGAAATGGGAACAGAGCCAGACCGCGATCACGCCTGGCCGTTGTCCAGCCGTCTTCATACGTACATACGTCGCGGCCTCGTCGAGTTCGTTTACCGGCGCTTGGGTCACCGCCTGTCCCGGCGTGCCCCTTTGCCTGGGCAGACTTCATCCCAGGAACTGGAGCTCTGGAGCGTGTTTCGTCCTGAGGATGTGGCTCGCGATAAGGTCGCACTCGACCTCCATCCGTTGGGCGGGGGTGCAGCCGGGCAGGGCTACCCAGGAAGCTTCAAGGTCTCCGGCGAATGCTGCATGATGGTCGCGGCTGGCGCGACGGCCTTTGAGGACGTGGGCGGTCAGCCGAGCGTTGACGCGGCCCTGACCGATGTACAGAAGGGTGTGGTCACCGGAGCGACGGACGCGGTAGACACCGAGGATCTGCCCAGCGATTGGTCGGGTGATGAGGTTGGAACTCCACCGGCTCCACGGCATTGCTGCCCAGTCCGGCGCGGTCGGGTCACGGCCAGAGTCGAGAACTGAGGGGTGATCGCCAGAGCGGCGTTTGCGCGAATCCGGGTAACCGCGGACCAGGCGGCCCGCTTGCGCTAGCCGCTTGTTGTTGCCGGACGACTTGACCCATCCGTCGGGCATCCGCCCAAAGCTGGCCGTCGGCGACCGCCCGAACTCGGCCCGGTGCTCAGACACCACGACGGACTCCGCTGCCATGCGGTCACGGACGTCGCCCGCCACCTCAACCACCGAGAACTCGAACTCGGCCCCATGGACGGTGCGCATCACCCACAAGCACGGTGCCGCCGTGTGCGGGTCGTTGTAAGGAATTTCGTCTTGGTAGAGGACGGTCAGGTGGTTGAGCCGTCTGGACAGACTCTTCGTCTGACCGACGTAAGCGAGCCCCGTATCACCAACGGCTCTCACCCGGTACAGGCCTGGACCGCGCGGGGTTCCGAGACGAGCGGCCCGGTCGGTCAGCGGATGCCAGCCGGACCATCCAGCAATCAACTTCAGCAAGTATCCCGCCCTGACTAGTTCAGCTAGCTTGCTCGGGAGACGGCACCATACGTTCGTCCAGACGTGACCCCCTTCCATAACTGACCTCTCGGCCGTGCCGAGCTTATGCTCGGTTGCCTCGAAGGGTCTATACTTCTTCATACGGTATTCCGCAGGGACTGGGGCTTCGGCACGCGAGCTGGAGGACCGCGACCACTCACCAAACCCTCAATTCCACAGGCCGATACCGCATACGCATAACGACTCGCAAAACCAGTTCGTGCGGGTCAGCCACAACTTCTCAGCGTGACGATCAAATTCCCACTTGACGCACGCGTTCGGCGAAGACAGCAAGGTTGTGGAATCCGCGGCGCTTGGTTCGCTCGGTGCCTCGGAAAATCGCAATTTCGATACCATGCTCGCGACAGAGCGAACACGTACATTCAGCCCAGGGTCGATCGGCTAACGTACGCGCATAGTCGCTTAGATGAGATTTCTTAACGTCAAGGATGCGCTCATACTCACCCAGTACCGCAAGCGCCGCGTCGAATTCCGTTCTGCCGCCGTCGTACGCACGTAGGACCTGCAGACATTGCCGCTCAACGACAAGTGCCTCTCGTTGGGTCACGTGGCCAGCAAGGATTCGACGTTTGAGCGTGACGTTGCCGTCGACCTGCGGCACCCGAATCGCGACATATGTGGTTCGCGCGGTCTGGTAGTTGTCGCGGTCATCCATAAAGGCTTGTCGAAAGGGAGCGGCGCTGTCGAAACTCGTCACACCAAGGGCGGCGAAGTTGGCCATGTCCTTGACGCGGGTGACGCCCAGCAGGTGGATTTCCGGGCGGTCGAAGTCCATCTCGGCGATCGCCCGCAGGCAGGCAATGATTTCCGGGCTCTTCAGCGGAACCATCCCCCCGAGGGCAACCCGCTCGTATCCCATCCGACGCAGGTGGTAGACGCTGTCGGCGTAGCTTGCCGGGCTCCATCCCTGCGCTGCCCCGATGGGCTGGACACGGCTCCTCCTGCTCCTTGAAGCGCGGAGGAACTCTTCCGCGTACTGCAAAGAGATCTGACGCCGTCGGACCCAGTCCGGATTGGCCCGGGCTTCGGTCGCCGCCGCGTCGTATTGGACAATGACGTGGTCGACACTGACTCCGGCGTCGAAGCCGCACCGTTCGTAGAAGTCCAGAACCTCGTCGACCGTGTCCGGCGGATCATACTCGCCCGCATAGTTGAAGGCTCCGCAGTCACCCATTGTGTCGACGTTCCGGGGGAGACGGAAGAACGACCGAACGCCCAACTTGTAGAGCCCTTCTCGTTGGGCGCCGGTGTACTTTCCTGCACTACGCACCGATCCGTCGACGATCGCCTTGCTAACCAGGATTCCGTCATAAGGCGGCGGGTCCAGCGCCTCGTGGGCATAAAGATCGTCGCGTTCGTGCACTCGAAACGGGGAATACTCGTCGTTGACCAAGTCGTAGGTCGAACTGATCCGGTCCCGGCTATCGGGAAAGTAGTACCTTATCATAATTGATGAGGGACCTGCTCTACGTCGAGCGGGCTTGGACGTACGTGCGGATGAGAAAACTCGAGAGCTCGTTGAGGTGGCGGGACAAGTTCTCGAGATCGTTCCAGCGCATGCCGAGTTTTTCCCAATTTCCCTTAGTCCATCGGCAATGGGAGGCGACGAGGGCCAATTCTTCCGTTACCTGCTGCTGTGCTTCCGGATTGTCGATATCGACGACAACCATGATGCGGTCCATGAGCCGGCCCATCGCGCGGATACCGACTCCATGCATAAGCCTGCTCTGGGTGGCCGGCTTGCCCCAAGCCTCTGGGAAGGTGTCTCGCACCGCTCCCCAGAACAGCACTAGGCATGCCCACACACCGGCGAAGTTCGTCTCGCCGGTGGTCAGGTTGCGATACGGAAAGAGGCAGCCGGTGGGCGATCCGAGGCTCTCCTCCAGCATGTTGATGATGCTGGAGACGGTGATGACTGACGTCCGTCGCTCCTTGGAGCCGGTTGCGGGCCGCTTGATCAGGCCCTTGAACGGCGAGTCCTCCGCTTGATTCAGAAGGTCACACAGTGCGGACGGACTCTGTCGCAGCGATAGCCGCGGCGGCAATGAGGGCTGGAGGGTGGGAAGCAACTCCGTAACCAAACCGCGGGGTAGTGGCTTGCTGTTGTTGACCCGAATGAACTGGTCTCGCTGCAGGTCGACAGAGTCGGTGATAAACGCGTTGACCGGTACGACCAAATCCCCGCGGACGCACTTCGCCAGTGCCAGAGCTCGTTGCTGACCGTCAACGATCCACCCAGGCTTTTGTTCGTCCGACCGCGGTAGCGGAATCTCAAGATTCCCTGCCGTCGCAACACCGTCTGAGACGTGCGGCCCTCGACTGCTCACAAACCTCACCGACGACGACAGGGCGATGATGATGGAGTTGGGAAAGAGGACGTCATCGCCGTCGAGGTAGTCGACAATTTCTTGCACGTGCTGCCGAACCTCGCGGCGCTGGTAGCCGATCAGCTTGCCACCCATGTCGGGGCTGACGCGGGAGATGTCGGCGACCTGCAAAATCTCTCGGGCGGTCAGGCCGAACAAGTACAGCGGTGACCGCGAGCTCTGCATGATCCGTAGAGCCCGACGGCTAAGCACATTGCTAGTCTTCGCGGTCATCGGTTCCTCCGACGAACTCACAGTACATACGATCGACGTTGTGGCCGAAGTCCCAACGCGTCCGGAGGAGCCAGGTGGCCGAAGGCCGGGGTCGTCGACCAAGCGGCGACTGACGAAGCGCCAGCCGCCAGCTTCTGGAGAATAAGACCGGTTCGGGAAGCGTCTGGGCGAGTTGCGGCAGATGCTCCAACGTCTTCGGTCGGGCAACGAGACTGTTGCTGATCATGCACCCGACACACCAACGGGTCGACGGGCTGCACGATGGTCGCAGCCGTTGCTGCACGTCTTCGAGCGTCCACCCTATTCCCCCTGATAGGTGCAGCCAGACGTACATGTTTCGCGCACCACGATCTTCGACAACGGCAGGGCCACCGCTAGCTGATCCCAGATCCACACCGCCAGATTCTCGCTCGTCGGGTTTTCGAGTCCCGGAACCTCGTTGAGGTAGTAGTGATCGAGCCGGTCCAGGACGGGCTTGACGGCTGACCTCATGTCGGCGAAGTCCATGATCCAGCCGGTTGACGGGTCGACCTCGCCTCGAACATGCACCTCTACCCGGTACGAGTGGCCGTGCAGCCGAGCGCACTTGTGGCCGTCCGGCACCTCGGGAAGTCGATGGGCAGCTTCAAAAGTAAAATCGCAAAATATCTCCATCACCGGATGCCAATGAGCTTATGAGCTTGCACGCTTAGTAGCCACTGGGGGTGGGCCAGACAGTACTCGACCGCGGCCCGGGTGTTGGCCAGTAGCTCGGGTCCATCCATGGGCTGGAGCCGAAGGGAGGAGAAATCCAAGTCTGAGAACTGTTCAGGGTCCAGACCTCGCTGAGGAAAGACGAGCTTCAACTCGTCACCGCGAGTTAACACGAATTCCGCGCCCACCTTGGGACTTACGCAGATCCAGTCGACTCCGGGTGGTACGGGCCTGGTGCCATTGGTTTCAATTGCGACCTCGAAGCCCTCATTGTGAAACTCCTCGATGGCCGCAGCGTCGAGCTGGAGCAGCGGCTCGCCGCCGGTGCAAACGACGTACGGTCGGCTCCTCGCATGAAGTTCTCCCCGCCAGGTACAGGCGACGGCGGAGGCCAGGTCAGCCGCAGTTCTAAAACGTCCTCCGCCTGGGCCGTCGATACCGAGGAAATCCGTATCGCAGAACTGGCAGATCGCGCGAGCCCGGTCCGCCTCCCGCCCGGTCCACAGGTTGCAACTGCTGAATCGGCAAAAGACCGCGGGCCGACCTGCGTGATGGCCCTCTCCCTGCAGCGTATAGAAGATCTCCTTGACCTTGTACGTCATACCTGTTCACCGGCCGCTATCGGAGCGGGGTCGGTGAGCCCAAGGTCGCTGAACCCCCGCCGACGGAGCAGGCACGAGTCGCACGTGCCGCAGGCCACTGCCGCGATCGGGTCGTAGCAGCTGTGCGTAAGGCCGTAGTCCACGCCAAGCGCCAAGCCACGTTCGATCGTCTGTGCTTTGGTCAAATTGATCAGAGGCGTATGGACCTTCAACTTCTGCTGGCCTTCGACGCCAGCCTTCGTCGCCAGGTTCGCCATCCGTTCGTACGCCTCGATGTACTCGGGCCGACAGTCCGGATAGCCGCTGTAGTCCAGCGCGTTCACCCCGATGAAGAGATCACTCGACCCAAGTGTCTCGGCCCACGCGAGCGCAAATGACAGGAAAACCGTGTTACGAGCAGGGACGTACGTCACCGGGATGTCCGAACCGAGGTCATCGGCCGTCGCGTGATGCGGAACGCCAATGGAGTCGTCGGTAAGCGCGGAACCGCCGAAGACCCGCAGGTCGACGTCGGCGACTACATGCCGGCGAACGCCAAGTTGACTGGCAACTCGGCCCGCGGCATCAAGTTCCACCGTGTGGCGCTGGCCGTACCGGAAACTCAACGCATAGGGCGTATAACCCTCATTCTTTGCGATCGCTAGGACGGTGGCGGAGTCAAGGCCACCACTGAGCAGGACGACGGCTGGGCGCTCATCTGATGTCTTGACCACTCTGCTCCCCCCGGTAGGGGCCCATTCTGTCAGTAACAAGATTCTGACCTACCGCAGTCTTCCTGCCAACGGACGTTGAAGCGTTGGCAGGAAGACTGCTGGAAGATCAAGTCGTCACCGAAGGCCGAACTGCACCAGGCCGAATCGCCATGCATGCGCCAGCACCTGGCCGTCGATCGAACTCCGAGCGACGAGTTCGCCCGAAGCGTCGAGCAGGCACACGTCGAAATGTCCCTCGCCTTCGCAAACGAAAGCGGAGGCGTCGCCGATCACGACCTCAGTGTCAGCGCGGCCGTCACTACGGCCGGACTCGCCGAGGCGTGGGCAACGCCTCCCGGCTCGACCAAACTTGCCCAAACCTGGCGAGCAGGGGTGTTGGTCCGAGCCGGCCACACTTTCACACCGCATAGACGACCCATGGGCGCTGCGGACCCGAGTTACCCGGCCCGACGAGCGGTGTCACGGAATCGATCGAGTTCGGCACGCATGCGGTCCCGGCCATCGCACGGATGCTGACGGATGTCCACACCGACGACGAGGACTTCACCGAGTGGGCCGCGGGGTCCGGCCACGGCCACCCGCCGGCGGGTCCAGCCCAGGTCGGCGGGGTGGACGACAATCGCGCGGGGCGGCGGCGGCATCGGGTATGCGGCGGCGTAGGTGAGTAGCTGGTGCAGGTCACTGCTGTCGATCGCCCGCGTGGAAGCGTGCTTGTACTTGGCATCGACCGGCAGCACCACCAGCGTCGGCTCCAGGTATCGAATGAGCACGTCCGGCCGGAACGTCGTGCTGTAGTCGTCGTCCACGGTGACCTTGAGCGCGTTCTGGCCGCCCGCTGGCACAACCGTCCCGCCCATCTCAGCGGCCGCGTCACCGACCATGCGGCGAACCAGCGACTCCCAGAGCCTGTCCATGTCGATCAGCAGGCTGCCGGCGATGGCGTCCGATGGCCGAAGCAGATCGGTGGGGCCGCCGCCACCAAGGAGGAGGGCCGCCCAGGTGTGTGCGACGCGGTATGCGGCGTTCATGCGGTGGTAGTGGGCCCGGCGAAGATCGCGCAAGGCCGCGTAGGTCCCACCTGGGTGTGCTGGGAACGCGTGCGCGGTCGCGGCGGCGGCTCGCACGAGATCGGCATTGCGCGCGACCCGGGTACCGGCCGTCAACGCCGCATGGCAGACCTGGTTCTCCCACACGTCACTGCGCCGATCGAACGTTCGCACGTGAAGCCGGTCGACCATCCCGTAGCGGCGGGAGATCTGCGCGGGCAGGTCCAGGCGTCCACGGAGGACCGGCTCGATCCGGTCCTCCCGCTGATAGTCACGCCGTAGCCCGCGACGGATCAACTCCCGGCATTCGTCGACCAGGGCCGCCACCACAAGATCGGCCAGACCGTCGTCGGCGGTATGCCAGCCGCGCCGCAGCTCCGGACGGAGCGGATCGACGCCGATCGCGTAGCTCAGCCAGGCGATGAGCTGCTCGCCGCTGATGGACAGCTTGGGCCGCAGTTGCAGCCGCACTCGGTCGAGCCTGACAACGCCTACGAATGACCCCGCAGCGAGTTCGTAACCCGTCCGGGTGGCACGGCAGGTGAGCACTCTGCGTTCGGCGAGTCGGTCGATCCGCAGCAGATCGGCATCGCTGAGCAACCCGTCCGCAACTTCCGTGACCTGGTGTTCCACCAGGGTCACGTCGACCGGCGCGGCCCGTCGATCACGCCTTTGTGGCATCGTCGGCCAGCCCGACCTGGAACTCCTTGGCCAGGACCGCGAGCAGGTCCTCGGCGTCGAGGACCGCCACCGTCCCGGTGCGGCTGTCGACAAGTTCGTCGCCAAGTAACGCGGCAAGCAGCTCGTGGTCGCCGATGGCGTAGTCCTCCAGCATTGGGACCACGTCGTCGTATAACGCGGCGTGCACATCGGTCTCGGCGGTGATCGGGGAGTCGTCGCGGAGGAAGAAGGAGTGCCCGAGGACGTGGTCGGCGTCCAGGTGCTCGGCGATCCGCTCGTTGATCGCCACCAGCAGCCGGCCGAGGTCGACCGGGCCGACCGCGGCGGCCAGCACGGTCGGGTCCGGGAGCACCGGTACGAACCCGAACCGGCGGCGCACCGCCGCGTCGAGGTGCGCGACGCTGCGGTCGGCCGTATTCATGGTCCCGATGATCTTGATATTCGGCGGGATTCGGAACGTGCGACCGCTCACCGGCAACAGCACCGGGACGTCGCGCTTGTCGGGCTCCAGGAGAGTGACCAGCTCGCCCAGCACACGGGGAAGATCGGCACGGTTGATCTCGTCGATGATGAGCAGGTAGGTGCGGTCGCGGTGCGCGTCGGCCGCGGCACAGATCCGCGTGAACAGGCCATCCGTCAGACGCAGGCTAAGTCCACTGGTTGCCGTCGGAATCGGCTTGAACGCCTCGACGAAATCCTCGTAGCCGTACGAAGGGTGGAAGGTCACCATGGTCACGGTCGGCACGTCGTCGTTGATCGCGGCCGGCGCCTCGTCTCCCAAGACCGCCGCAGCCTCCTCGGCGGTCAGCCGGAAGGCGGTGCCCTGCATCCGGTGAACGGCCGGCTCGCTGGAAGCCAGGATGGGATCGCTACGCCACTCCTCGTAGGTGGGACCATCGATCGACCGCAGCCACTGCAGGCGCACCGGTTCGTCAGCCGAGGTATCGACCGCCACGATCCGGCTCACGGCAATCACCTTCTTGACCGGCGTCGCCTCATATCCGAGAACCAGATCCCCAGGGCGCATCCGGGCGTAGTTGTTCTCGATGCGGCCGCGGCGGAAGGTGACCATCCCCTGCTGTTCGAGCCGGTCCCAGCTCCACTGTTTCGGGTTGGCCACGAACAACCAAACCGACTGACCGCCGGCCGCTGTATCGCTTGCCAGCAACCGGCGGACTCGGTCCTGCCGAACTGCTGGCACAGCAGTCAGCGCGTCCGTCTCCCCCGCCATGGCCAGGGCGACATCCAGTGCCAGCCGGGTCTTCCCCGTACCGGGAGGACCGACGAGGATCGCCTGACCCTTGCGGTCGAGGACATCCCGGACCCGGGTCACCGCACCGGACACCTCGACGGCCACCGGGCTGCCGCTTCGATTGCGTTTGATCGACGCCCACAACTGCTGACCGACCGGCGCGAAGGTCGACGTCCACGCCGCCTGCGGAGCCGGCAGGGACTGCGCGAACGACTCGTCCCAATCCACTCCCACCAGGTTCGGATGCTCCCGCTCCGAGGCGTACCGGTACCCGTCGGCCGTGACCGTGCCGACGGCGAGCACCTGCGACTGACCGCGGTTGGCCAGCACCCGAGCGCCTGGCGGCAGGTCGCGGAAACGAAGGAGATCGCGGGCGAGCCGGGTCAGGTACGCGCGTCCCGAATCCGGGAATTCCATGCGCAGCCGCTCCACCAGGTCCGCCTCCGTGGGGTAGGCGGCCAGATCACCGACCTCCGGCCAGCCCACACAGATGAACCCGCCAGCCCGGCAGTCGTCCCACATCCGGCCCCGCTCCCCCGGAGCGATCTTCCACACCGACTCCGCCGATGTGCCCGGCCGAACGTTGTCGTACAGCAGCCGCATCACCTCAAGCGGTTCCCAGCCCGACACAACGGGATGCCCCGCAACGAGCGACCTCAACTGCCGGTTCAACCGCCACGCAGGCACGGCCTCCGGCTCGGCGCCGAACAACCGGATGTAGTGCCGAAGGTGGTCCGCGGAGTAGATCGGCATGAACCGGTCCGGAAAATAGGTCGCCAACGCCTTGGTGACCAGCGCCTGACCGTGACGGAGCAGGTCGAGCTCGTCGAGTCGGTCGAAGTCGCCGGCCGCGACGGCGTCGAATGCCTCCACGAACTGTGCCCGCAGGCGGTGCCACGCCTCGTCAACCGGCAAACCCGCGAGCGTGCCCGACAACCACCACTCACCATCGCGCTGCCGGTAAATAATGTGCTTACGGGCGCTCCCGCCGCGCATACCACCCAGGTGCTGGGTATGAAACTCGAGCAGTGCACAGAACGGCATCTCGGTCGCGCCCGTACCCAGGGCATAGCGATCCAGCGGCAGCCCCCGCCAACTCGCCAGCGGGAAGCGCTCGACAACGTTCTGCCGTTCCTTATTCGCCGCAGCCAGTGCATCGGCCATGTCCGGCCGCATCCGCTCACTGAGCAACGCGTCCAGGTCCGTGTCAGCCATCCCTGCATTCAACCAATCGGCTCGCTCGAAGGCGGCACGAACTCGCCGCTCCCTTACAACCACCATGCGCCCTGACGGACATATCGAGGAGTGCGTGGCAATCGTCCCGCTCAATGATCACTGCCCGCCGCAGCCATGTGTCCTATTCCAACCAGTTGCTCGATCACCAAACGTCTCCCCTGGTCAGCATTTGTCTGTGACGGTCCGCGTGGCTTGCC